>NZ_JAUCFT010000006.1:0-365263 GCF_030348195.1 Bacillus sp. DX4.1
GCCTTTTTTATTACTATAATATCATGAGAAGGCTTCACCAAAATTGCGGAAGAACCATTTTACCACCGTTACTAACAGTTATGGAATTACAGGTAAGCCAGAATGATTTTGTGGATATGAAATTAACAACATTCACAAATAAATTTCTAGAAATGACTGAAAAAGATAACGAATTAGATCCAAAAGAAGCACATTTTTTCTTGCTGTATATACAACTTTGTGAACTAACAACAGAGTTAAGTGAAGAGATACGTCAATATAACATGACATTGACAACCTCTCCCCTAACAAGAGATGTATCGTATAGAACCAAACGGTTAATCAAGAAAGATACTCAGCATGAGTTGTTCGAGGCACTAAATGAAAGTTATTTAGCATAAACACTAAAAATGCAATGCTGTTATAGCATTGCATTTTTTTGTTCGTAATAAGCAGTATATATAAGTCTTATATATACTGCTTATTATATTAAGATTGATATAAAATTGATATATAAGAAGGTAAAACCTTTTTATAGAAAGGCTTTATTATACGCTGTGTAAATAAGCCTTGTATATACAGTGTACAATGGACATGTTATACAATATGTGAGTTTCATATCAACGTATAGTACTATTTTTTAGGGATATGTGTAATGAATATAGTAATGATAGTGAAATCTTTTCTATTAAAAGTTTAGAATGTGAATCACATGAAATAAAAGATTAACATAGTATGTATACGCTGTATATATAAGGCGTATACATAAACCTTTGTAAATTAAAGGTTCTTTTGATGATGACATTTATAAGTCCTACATATAAGTTCTATATGTAAGTTTTATATATAATGACTTGATATACGTCTTATAATGATGTACTATGTTTCTAGGAATAATTAACCAACGCTTTAAGGGGGGGACAACTTGAACGAGGTTTTAAGTGAAAAGTATCAAACGATAAGATTTACAGATGAAGTAGTGAACATGTTTGCAGACATTCTTGAACAAGACGAGATACTATATAATGTCTTTCTATACATAGGGAACGTAGTTAATACACAATTTCAAGAAACCAACTACATGAGGGGCATATCGATTAATGAAATAGTGGAAAATGTAGTCATAGATAGGAGAGTAAAGAAAACAAAAGGCAAATCTTATTCATTAGAAGTTGAGCGCACAAATATATCAAGACGTTCAGCTGAAATAAGTGTTAGTACATTATCATCAATGTCCTTAATCTATGAAAAGGTTATGCACCCGTATAAATTTTTGATTTCAACTTATAGAGGGCAACAAGTACTTATTGAGTTAGGGAAAAGAAAAAAAATTAATAAGGAGAGATAAAATAATGGCGAAAAATTTCTTGAAGAATGAAGTAGCAGTTAAGATGACGATGGTTGGTTTTGGTCAGGCTGGTACTAGAATGGTAGATAAATTTGCTGAATATAAACATACAGATGGAACAGCAGTATATAATTGCTTAGCATTAAACAGTAATGATGGAGATCTAGCAGAACTAAAAAATGTACCAAAAAGCAATCAAGTATCACTTAAATTAGGTGGTTTAGGTAAAAACCCCGAGCGTGCGGTAAAAGTGCTTGATTCAAATGATGATGCAAAAGAAAAATTAAAGGAATTTATCACAGAACGTGTAAGACCATCCGATGAACTTGTTTTATTTTTTGCAGGCCTAGGTGGAGGAACAGGAACTTCTACAATTATTAAGGCGATTGAAGAGTTTTCCGCTTTTCATAACAAGCCTATAATCAGACAAGAATTACAAACAGTTGCACAGCAATATCCAATGGCAGAGATAAAAGCTAATCAAGCAAAATTTGCAAGAATAGCTTTTGAAAATGCTATTGAGCGTAAAGACTTTATTAAAATGGGGATTGTTGTAACCCTTCCAGTAAGAGCAGATGGACCGGATGTACTAAGACAAGTTAATAAATTTTCTCAGGAGATTTGGAAATTAGCTAACGATAAATCAAAAGGTGTAGCATTTGTAGTATTTGCTGATAATCAGCACTTTTACGATGAATTTAAAGAGCTAAATGAAAATGAGAAAAAAGGTATTGCCAATGCGCGTGATTATGCAAATCAACGCATTAGCGAAATTATTCATGAGCTAAATACAGCTACAAATGGCTCTGGTACATCTGTAATACTTGATTCGCAAGACTTTAAACGTATTTTACTTGAGAAAACGGGATGTTTAGTAATTAATAAGATTTCACGTAATATGAACCAGATAGAAAATAGCCATACAATTGTAGAGATGTTTAAAGAATCATTAAGCGGAAGCTCTTTCCATCATCCAATTGATTTGATGAAAAAGAATAATGATGGTTCTGTTGAAGCATCAAAAGTGCATCATTTTGGTATGCTTGCTATCCTAGATGAACAAAAAAACATTGATGATTCCTTTATGGATGATGCTAAAGTAGAAGTTTCAAATAATCTACCTATAAACGGTACCGTTTTTAACGGGTATTTAGTAAGTAAGAATGATTTCTTGGGAAGTGTATATACGTTCTATAAAACTGATGCATTACCATCAAGGTTATCTAAAGGATTAGTTGAAGAGTTTAATGAATTTAAAGAGAAACAAAGTCAAATTCAATATAAAAAGTCTCAAATTAGTACAATAGAAAGTGTAGATGATGATGAGGACTTAGGTTTTGCATTTGGAGATTTTATCGATATGGGTAGTGACGAAGAAAATAAAGAAGCTGGAGCAAATGAAGATGATGCTGAATTTGCGGATTTTTTAGATCCAGATAAGATGTTTGGTACTACAAAATAACAAAAAGTCTGGAGATAGCTCCAGACTTTTTGTTATTTTGTAGTATTCATGAGAGATTTCATATAATCAATAATATTGTCATGTATGTACTGCTCAATGAAGAGTTGCTTTTTAGCTAAGTCTTCTTCTTTTTTAAACCATCCTACCTTTTTAATACGTTCTTCATCAGGTTTATTACTCCAGAGGTCTTCCGCTTTTTTTCTTAATTCTTGGCGTGCTCTATGTTCAATAATGAAATTGTCTAGTCTTTCTTGCCGTTGACGTAATTTTAAAGCTTCTGCATCTTCTGGTTGTGGTAACTGTTTTAATATATTTCCTATCTTTTCCTCGTACTGAGATTCAATATTTTTTATTTTTTCTTCTATCTGCTTATTTACCATTTTTTCAATTATTTCTGTAGTTGCTTGAAGGTTTAATTGAGCAGATACTTCATTTATTTGATTCTCTAATGATACTGGTCTTAAATCAAATTGATGTGGTAAAAGTTCAATAATGGCATCTAGAGACCATTTCTCATCTCTTTTTTGTTTTATGAAAAGAGCAATTTCAAGATCTAAAGTATTATAGAGTTTTTCGTTGGTGTTATTGGTTCTTAAAGTTTCATGTAGCCCTTTTTCTTCTAAAATATTGAACCAATTATATACGGTATTATGGTGGCGTCCGACTAATTTAGAGAATTCTGTTATCCTCCATGCCTTCTCAAAAACATTATCGTTTAATATATCATCATCGTGTGTTTGATGGTCTTGTGAATCGTTTTTTTGATCAATCATTGTAACTACCTCCTTAAAAAATCATCAAATAAACACTTGGATTGAAATTAACATGTGAACTGAAATTGACATGTTAATTGTTATTTCGGTGATATCAATACAAATACCTACTAATTTAGGTATTTACATGAAATATGAGATTAACATATAACCAAGAGTGTATTAACAAAACATTAACTATAAATCTGCAATCTGTTGATGTTTTGTTAACTAAAAACTCATAAATAGTAATGTTATATTAATGATAGTGAGTTTATTTTGTGTTAGAAATATGACTTATAGTTACCATGAGATTAACATGTTATTTTGCTTAATATTAATGATAAGGAAATATAGAGGTTTTGTAAACAAATTATGAGGATATAATAACTTTGTTCTGTGTGAACCAAGAATAGTAAGTTATTAAATTCTAATTTTAATGTATAAAAAGATAGAAAAAAAGCTACACTACTAATGTAGTGTAGCTGGTAAGCCTATTTTATAATACTAAGCAATATAAAACGAAAATCTATATAAATAATAGGTTGTATAAAGGCCTTTGAGTTGAGAATAAGATTTTCAAAGTAATCTTGTTCAACTATTGATCCTCAATTGAATTTAATGTCTACCTAGCTGTGTGATTACTTTTGGATTGACACGAATCTCTGTATTGCTAGTATGTTCCCCGTTATTTATGATATGGAGTTCATTGTTCCTTCTTTCATATAAATACGTAAGTGTGTTTTGTCACAGTATAGAATTTAATGAGTCTAGTACTTCTAATTAGCTACGAGTAAGCTTGTATAAAGCACACAAAATAGTATGTTTATGTACGGATAAGCGTCTGTAAGTAACTGAGTACGAAATATTATTGAGCCTATAGACTGAATTCGACTGTTATCCATATGAAATTGACGTGTTGAATGTGTATTGCTCATATCACCTCAAATACCTTCTGAAACAGATATTAACATGAAATATGAGATTAACATATAACCGAGAATGTATTAACAAGGCATTAACTATGAAATCATAATTCATCCGTATTGTTAATGTTATATCAACTAAAAATACATACATATCAATGTTGTATCAATGATAGTGAGCGTATTTTACGCTAGTAAAATGACGTATAGTTGCCATGAGATTAACATATTAGTTTGCCTAGTGTTCATAAAACAGAAATATAGAGATTTTATAAACAAATTATGAGGATATCAAAACCTTATTCAGTGGAAAAAGAGAATAGTAAGTTCTTAAATTTTAATGTATAAAAAGGTAGAATAAAGGCCACACTGCTAATGTAGTGTGGCTGGTAAGCTTATTTTATAATACAAGACAATATAAAATGAATAACTATATAAATAATAGGTTGTATAGAGGCCTTTGAGTTAAGAATAAGATTTTCAAAGTAATCTTGTTCAACTATTGATCCTCAATTGGATTTAATGTCTACCTAGCTGTGTAATTACTTTTGGAGTGATGCGAATCTCTGTATTGCTAGTATGTTCCCCGTTATCTATGATATGGATTGAATTCGACTGTTATTCATGTGATTTAGATTATATGAAATTGACATGTTAAACGTTTATTGCTCATATTAACACTCGAATACCTTCTAAAGCAGACATTAACATGAAATGTGAAATTAACATGTAACCAAGAGTATATCAACAAGATAGTAACTATGAAATTATAATTCCGTCAGGTTGTTAATGTTATATCAACTAAAAAACATATAAATAGCAATGTTGTATTACTGTGTTTTGTAGAAAATGAGCATAGTAAGTTCTTAAATTATGATGAAAAATTAAAGTGATTGCTGAAACATTATTTGATAGTGATGTATGCATTTTAAGGTTCACTTCTATAAAATTGTAGAAAAAATATGATACGATTATCATTAGTGTTAAAGATGATGCCTTTCATAAGTAATCTACCAGAGATTACTTGTAGAGGATCTTTAACACTTTTTAATTTAATAGTTTCTTTAGTGAGTTCCTGTGGAAATAGTTCCGTCTTCTATTACAGATATATCAACCCCGTAAGGTATTATTCGCTCGATAGTTTTTTGAATTTGTGATAATGATACGTGATTTATTGGTAGCTGAGATAAGTGAACTACCCACCACTTAACGCTCTTACGAGCCGTTTGAAGTGGGGGCTTCTCGGTTAGTCGTTACTTTTATTAGCTAACGAATTAGTCATAAGACCACAAGCTATCTCCCATGTTCCATAGGTTCTTTGATACGTTTTATGATAATGCTAACAAGCGTATCGCTTCATTTTTGATGTTGATTGCAGAATTATAATCTCTATCTATTGACGTACCGCAATCACAAGCATACACTCGTTCAGATAGTGCTAAATCCTTTACGTTTCCACAACTACTACATGTTTTTGTAGAAGGAAACCATTTATCAATTTTCACAAGTTGTTTGCCTTGTTCTTGCAACTTATAGGATAAAAAATTCGTGAACATCCCCCACCCATTATCAGCAACACTTTTACCAAAGTTAAGTACTCGTGACATCCCTTTCATGTTCAAGTCTTCAATTGCTACAACATCAAAGTTGTTGACTAATTCTTTTGACTTATGATGAAGGAAGTTTTTACGTTGGTTTGCTACTTTTTCATGCAACTTAGCTACACGAATACGTTGCTTATTCCAACGCTCTGAGCCTTTTGTACGTCTTGATAATACTTGTTGGGCCTTTGCTAATTTTTCTAATACTTGACGATAGAAGCAAGGATAATTGGCTTTCTCATTCTCACTACTAACATATAATTCAGACATGGCAAAGTCTAATCCAACAACAGTTTCAACTTCTTTCTGCACGATTGCTTTTTCATACTCAGTCAAGATAGACACATAGTATTTCCCAGTCGGTGTCATGGAAATCGTACATGACTTAATCACATGGTCTTGGGATATTTCTCTATGTTGTTTGACCTTTACAAGCTTCAATTTCGGTAATTTGATATGACCATTCAGCAACATAATATTTCCGTTGACCATATTCGTTGTATAAGATTTTCTACCCTTTTTGCTTTTGAACGTTGGGAAGTCATTTTGACCACTAAAGAAATTTTTATAAGCAGTTTGCAAGTTTAATTGAGCATTCGCTAATGCTAATGAATCCACTTCTTTCAACCATTCAAACTCTTCCTTGTACTTTGCAGGAGTAGGAAATTTTTGTTTCTTTAGTTCTTCCTTATTACCTTTGTGCTTCTCATACACTTCTTTTCGTTCAGCCAACATCTTATTGTATACAAATCGCACACACCCAAAAGTTTTACGTATAAGATGTGCTTGTTGTTCTGTTGGATACAAACGAAATTTGTACGCTTTATTGTGTATTGTCATATCATTTCACCTCACTTTTCACCTTGATTTTCGATATACTTTTTTACTACTTCTATTGGTGAACCACCAGTAGTGAGTAAGCAAAAACTTCTTGACCAAAACATCTCTTTCCAAAGTTTCTTTTTCACTTGTGGAAAGTCTCTCTTGATTAGTCGAGAACTGGCACTTTTATATGCATTGATGAACTTTGTTATTTCTGTATTTGGATGTGCTTTGAATAAAATATGAACATGGTCATTGTCATGATTCCACTCAACTAAAGTTATGTTATAGCTTTCTGAAAGCCTTATAAACATATCTTTTGCATAGTTAGACATATCATCATCAAATACATTTCTTCTGTATTTCACAACTAATATAAGATGATAATAAAGCGAGAATACTGAATGATTATTACTATCTAACTTCATTGATATACCAACCTTTACACTTTATAAGACTGATTATATCAGAGCGAAAATAAAAATAATAGCAAGTATTTTTTGGCTAATGCCAAACCGAAATTCATCTCCCACCTACCGTTGGGCTATCGCCCTGCACACGCTTGAGGAAGGAGAATTCTTTCGGGTAAAGCGTTAAAATCCTTCTAATAAAATATTCATTAATTTTATGTTGATAAATACTTAATAAACTAGATTGCAGTTGATATGAGATTAACGTTTGTTCCTTTGTTTCTTATTAACATGTCAATGTCAGTTGACATGTTAATGTTAATTATTTTATTGAAATGGGTTAATTGAGGTTCATTTATTTACATAACATTGATATTTATGTGCACGACTCACCAGTTTACAACCTGGCGGTTCGTTTGAAGTGAGCTCTTCTTGGGGTGGAGATACTTTTGTTAGCTATTTACCAAGCTATGAGGGGAGTCATTGTTTATCTTCTCCAATCTTATGCGTAAATATAATCGATTGGTTGGAGAAATTTTTTGTTTTTAGAGATTAATAGAAAAATATAGTTTACATAATTAATATTATGTAATATTTTCTGTATTTCAAGTAAATTATTTAAGATGAATAAGGGTAGTTTAATAGAAAATATAAGTTTGGGGGATTAGTCTATGTTAATGGTTCTGGTGCAAAAACTCTAAGATTCCTGCAAGCAATCTCCTAAACTTGGACATACTGATAGTATGACTCTAAAAAGGTGTGTGATCAGTATAGAAAAGAAACAGGTTCTGGTGCAAATATATGAAGAAGAATACGGATAATAGTAGATTTTTAACGGAATCGTATTTTATACTGCAAGTTCAAACAATTGATGGATGAATTCTTTCTGTTTTTGGACAGACTGGTTCCGTAAATCAATCTGTTCTTTTTTTATCATATGCATGGCTTCTACTCCAGAAAGAATGGTTGTAGCTGTGTCAAAAGATTTGAACCCTAGCATAGAACAGACTCGCTTTTTTATAAAGCGATGATCTTGCTCTACTATGTTATTCAAGTACTTTTGTTGTCTAAGTTGCATACCGTCAGGTATGCTTTTCTCTTTTTTCAACTGTTCAATTGCTATAGGATAGCCGGATTCTTATCGACTGTTATGACACGAGGCTGTGAAACATGAAAAGACCGCAAAGCTTTCTTGAAAAAGTGCTTTGCAGCCTTCTGATCTCTTGTTTTACTTAGGCAAAAAAGAAACCTGCAAAAACAGAGTCAGAAGGAAGACTATAAATTCCGACGACTCTATCGAAATTTGTACAATCCAGAGTTTTATTTCACGGCGTATGACAATCTTAGTAAAAATGATGGAGCACTCACAATGGGTGTAGATGAACGTTCTATTGATGGATTTTCAATAGAAATTATTGAAGAACTTATAGAAACTCTTAAGCAACGGACATATCAACCGTTTCCATCAAAAAGAGTATATATCCCTAAGAAAAACGGAAAGAAAAGACCATTGGGTATACCTAGTTTTGCGGATAAATTGGTGCAAGAAGTTGTGAGAATGATATTGGAAGCGATATATGAACCAACGTTCTCCATATCATCACATGCTTATCGAAAAGGAAAAAGCTGTCACACGGCACTTCAAGAAATCCAAAGAACGTTTACTGGTAGCAAATGGTTTATTGAAGGGGATATTAAAGGGTTTTTCGATAACATAAATCATCATACTCTGATTGGCATCTTAAGAAAACGTATTGAAGATGAGGCATTTATTGAACTGATATGGAAATTTCTTCGTGCTGGATACATGGAAGAATGGAAATTTCATAATACCTTTAGCGGTGCACCGCTAAAGGTATTATCAGTCCACTTCTTTCGAATATCTATTTAAACGAACTGGACCAATACATGATGGATTTTATACAAAAATTCAATCAAGGAAAGAAACGTAAGATAAATCCAGACTACGAACGAAAATATACTCAAATGAGAAAAGCGATTCGGAAGTATAAAATTGCATTAGAAAATGAACAAATGGGAGAAGCAGAGCAACAGCTAGAACAAGCTAAAGCGTTAAAGAAGGAATTACGCTCAATTCCATATAGCAATCCAATGGACTCAAATTATAAACGTCTTACTTATGTCAGATACGCTGATGATTTTCTAATCGGTGTGATTGGTTCAAAGTATGACGCTAGAAATATTAAGGAAACACTGACTGAGTATCTAATGGAGACACTTCAATTGGAATTGTCACAAGAGAAAACGCTTATTACCCATGCTTCCGAAAAACATGCAGGATTTCTCGGTTATAACATTCGTGTTTTTAGAGGAAGTGAACCTCGAAAAGATGCGATTGGCAGAGTATGTAGATACCTTAATGGAAAAGTTCAGTTAAAAATGCCTCACGAAGCTTGGGTTAACAAGTTGAAGAAATACCAAGCTATCAAAATGAGTGCCGATGGCACATGGATGCCAAAAGATAGAGGATACTTCCTTCATAATGAAGATTTAGAGATTGTCGCTCAATATAACAGTGAAATAAGAGGGTTATACAACTATTATCGGCTAGCAGAAAACGTGAGTAATCATATACATCGTTTTGCTTACTTTATGTATTACTCTATGCTGAAAACATTTGCATCTAAGTATAGAGTTCGGACGAAAGAGATTCGAAAACGATATGAGAAAAATAAGCGATTTACTGTCACATATAAAACATCTCGAGGAGAAAAACAAACTTATTTCATTGAACGTAGTTTTCCGAGAGAGAAAAGGTCAAAAGAAGCGAATCTAGACCTAATTCCAGATACAAAATATGTGTTAAGTGAAACGAGACTTTCTGATCGAATCAAAGCAGAACGATGTGAATTGTGTGGGGAAACTAACACCATAATTCATATGCATCACGTAAAAAGGTTGAAAGACATTAAAAATAAGCCGAATAAATCCTTCCTAGAGAAACGTATGGTTTCAAGGAATCGTAAAACCATAGCGTTATGTAAGGAGTGCCACGTTAAAAGGCACAAAGGAGAAGTATAAGCAGGAGACAGATGGAGAGCCGGATACATTGAGAGATGTAAGTCCGGTTCGGGGAGGAGCATTTGGAAACCTATCACAGCAATGTGAAAAGGCGCCGGGTGCCTACTCTACATGTACGTTGATGCAGTTTTGAAATATTATACACCTGGTTCAGTCGTTTCAGGTGGAGATAAAGGAGGCAATAGTGGTTCAAAAGTTGCCGATGTTGGGCGTGTTTGGATTGGTCGTTCCACCTATGTTTTTGGCGGAGGACGTACCAAATCAGATATAGAAAGAGGGATTTTTGATTGTAGTAGTTTTGTTCGCTGGGCGTTTGAACAAGTGGGAATGAACGTTGGAGATCTTGGAAGCACAAGTACAGAAACACTGAATAAAATTGGTACAAAAGTTTCTTCAAATGATATGAAAGCTGGCGACGTTATTTTCTTCGATACGTATAAAGGAGACGGTCACGTTGGAATTGTGATTGATAAAAATACCTTTATAGGCTGCCAAACAAATAAAGTAGTTTCCATTGAAGATTTAAATAATCCGTACTGGAAAAAAGTCTTTTCTGGTCATGTAAGAAGGTTCTAAAAATCGAAAGAATAGGAGACTTTTAGTATGAAAGATAAACGAAAAGTTTTGTTCATAGCGCTTGCGATTATAGTCGCAGGCGTTACGATTTTAAACGTCTATTTGAGTACAAAATCAATGAGCGATGGAAATGAAAAACAGTTAAAACTTTCAAATGAATTTTTAACAAGACAGAATGAAGATTTGAAAAAAAGGCTCGATAAGGTTCTTCCTTCGGCGCAAGAACAACAAAGAAGAGAGTATTTATCGACAGTTGAAACGTTCATACAGTTATCCTTTCATCGAGAAAAAGAGGGATATAACGAAAGAAAAAAACAAGCAAAAAACATTATGAGTGAAGAGCTGTTACAACAATTTTATCCAACAGATAAATACGAACTTGGGGATACGTATAAAACAAAACCAACTGAAATGAAATTCTATTTACAAGAAAATGATCCAGATAAAGATGAAGTTCAGATGTTAGCTGAATTTATAAATGTCACGACTGATCCATCACAAAATCGAGAAGAAAAACTTAATAATGTATTACGAGTTACGGCGAAAAAAGAAAAGGATACATGGCAAGTCACGAATGTAGAAGAACTCAATATAAAAGTTTTATAACGAAAAAACGGTGAGGTGGGAATGTGTTAGGTGCTATCAGTAAAAAAAACGAAAGAATGAATTTGAGACGGGATAAGTCATGGATCTATGGAGCAATTATTAGCTTTTTATTACTCGGTTTTTTCGCTTTCCTAACATCTAAAATTTACATGCCGAATAATGAAAAGCTATTTCATACAGAAACAAATAAAGTCGTAAAGTTGTCTGGGACAGGAAAGTTATTAGTGGAAAAAAGAGAGTACAATCCGCATAAAAACTTCATTGAAATTCGATTCAGAATAGAAGGATATGAAGAAACTGATTTTATATTTAAAGCACAAGAAAAAACAAATCCAGGTGCTCAATTACCTGTCAAAGTATTGTATCAAGAAAATGGGAATTACGTGGTGGAAGTACAACAATTATCTCCCAATTGGGGAGCTTTAGCGTTAGATATTTACAACAAAAACAGCGAAATAGAAAAAATGGATATTCGGAAATTCACGCAAGAACCTTCTGAATATGAAGAAGAAACTACGAGCAAGCAAAATCCAAATAAGCTCATCCAAACCGTTTTTACTGATCAAAGAAAAACAAAAGCAAATGATGAATTGTTGGCAAATGATAAGAAGTCATATGAACTAGATTTCATCGCAAGAGATAAGAAAGATTGGAATACAAAGATTGAAAACTATGGAAAAGCAATCAAGATTGAGGAAGAAAATGCGAAACAAATTGACCAAAAAATAAGAGATCTGAAGGAGGAAACGAAGTACCAAACGGAAGCTGAAAAGATGGAAACACAATCAAAAATTTCAGTTTTAGAATCTAGCATTAAAACCTCGGATAAGAGCATAGAGCTGTTTAAAGCGGAACAAAAAAGCACACGAGATAAGATCAAAAAGTTAGAGCAAAAGGCAACTGAAATTAATAAAAACTGAACAAAGTAGTGGGGACATAGTGGAGACATTGAAGAAAAATAAGGGGACGTAAAGGGGACATTTCCCTTCTTTCCTTGTTCCCATCGTTTTGCTAGGCTCCGCCTAGCTTCACACCTTCGGTGGGAACAAAAACCCCTTATGCTCTTCTCACTATTTTTAGTGCTCTACCCAGAATTTCAGAAAGGAGAGAGAAAAGTGGAAATAAGAATTAGAGAAGTAGATCCTGTAGCGGTAAATAAAATTGATGAAATGGCAAAAAGAAAAGGGATATCAAGGCAGAAGTTTTTGAAAGGTCAAATTGAAATGATCGCATTTTTTCAGGAGCAAAACAAAAGAGAGATGGAGTTACAAAGTCTAATCGAAAAAAACATCTATATGATGAATAAGTGTACCGATGAAATGCAAAAAATGAATCAGTTTATAGAAATGATGATGCAAGGTGATGGAAATGAATAATGCGGTAGCTGTTCAACCTTTAGTTACGCCTGGTGTTGTTTTGAAAACAAAATTTGTTCTACCAAGTAATGATGCGCTTCAAAATTATATTGAGTATGTAGATCGGGAAGAAGCAAAAAGTGAAGTGAAGTTAAATGAAAAAATGTTTTCGCTGTATCAAGACTATATGGGGAACCCGGAAAAGACTTCCGCACTCTTTACGGAACACTCTAATCGTTTAACAGAAAGTGATAAAAGAGCTGTAAAGGAAATGTTTAAAACCGCTCATGAGAATGGAAGTATTATGTGGCAAGATGTCATTTCTTTTCACAATCCTTGGCTCGAAGAACAAGGGATTTATGATGCGAAAACGAAAACAGTTGATGAGAAAAAACTAATGGATGTGACACGACTTGCAATGAAGGAAATGCAGAAACGAGAGGGCTTAGAAAAAAGTTCTACCTGGTCGGCAGCCATTCATTACAATACAGGAAACGTTCATATTCATGTGGCAACTGTTGAGCCGTATCCCACAAGAGAACGTGGTAAGAGAAAGCCAAAAACACTTGATGCGATGAGAGGAAAAGTAGTCAATAATCTTCTAGATCGAAAACAAGAACAAAAACAAATCAATGACCTCATTCGAAGCAACATGGTAGGAAGTAAAAAAGAAGATTCTACATTTACCTGGCGTAACAACAACTTGAAACCACTGTTTCTTCAAATCTATAAACAGTTACCAGCCGATAAAAGACAATGGCAATATAGCTACAATACAATCCAGCCATTAAAGCCTGAAATTGATGAATTAAGTAGAAGGTACATTCAGCAGCATCATAAAAAAGATTACGAACAATTTATGAAAAGTTTGGATAAGGAAGTTAAGGTTTTTAAAGAAGCATATGGAGAAGGGAAATACGATAAGAAGCTGTATGAGAATTATAAGAAAAACAAAATTAACGATCTCTATAAAAGAATGGGGAACGCTTTTTTACAAGAAATGAAGGCATACGATAAAGAACAAAAAAAAAATTCATCACACGAAAAAGTCAAAGCCGTATCAAAAATTTCAACAGAACGTATCCATTCAATATTCTATGAAAAAAGTAGAACGTGCTTTTAAAAGTGAATATGAAAGTTGGAAAAACCAAAAACACTATGAACGTATGCAAAAAGAAATTGAGTTTGAAAACGAAAGGGGTTATTAGATGAAAGATTTTAGAATGCAAGTTACATTGGATGAAGAAACAGATACTTATATTAAGGAGTATATGGAGGAACACAATATCAGATATAACGGTGAAGCAATTGTACGAATTTGTAAAGAACATCAGGCAACAAAGAGTAATGAATGGTCGCTCAATTATATTACTGAAGTGGTATCAAAAAATTTGCATGAGGTTTTAAAGAGTGAGTTAACAAAAATTCGTCTTGGCTCAAATAGTGCGGATAAAAATACGCAAATCTTAATTGAATTAATGAATGGATTACTCTTTCATCAAGGTGTACAAAATATTATTTCAACAGAAGTGGAAGAAATGGAAGGCGTAAAAACAGCGAAGCAAGTAGTGGGAAATCGAATCAGTCATTCGAGACAAAAACGATTGGATCATGAGGCATCAAAGAACAATGTAAGTTAGGTTTATTGGATGTTATTTTTTAATGAAGACATGGTATTAGGGGTTATAAAATCGATTGGAGAAGGTGAAATTGTATTACTGGTAAAAGATGAGGAATTAACAATCCAGCTAACAGAAGAACAAGAAGATGAACTCACGTTGCATGTAATGAATCAAGAGAATATGTTGCTTCCCATCAATGTAAAAACACATGAACTGTTTTTTGATACAAGTGAAAAGTGGAATGAAGAGGAGATGGAAGAATTACAGAAAGCAAGTGAAAGAGTAGGGGAAGGTCATGAGTAAAAATTATAAAAAAAAATATCAAACAAAATCATCTGAAGAAAAGAAAGAAGCCATTCAAGCATTAACAAAAAAGATGGAAAAAACGTAGAAGGTTATTTTCGTTCACCAGAAGATATGAAAGAATATCTTTCGTTTAGGGCAAATTTTCATCAGTATTCGATTTCGAATATCTCACTCATTCAAACGCAATTCCAGGGAGCCACGGCAGTGGGTTCCTTTTCTTTTTGGAAAGAAAAAGGCTTCTCTGTTCAAAAGGGTGAGAAGGGAATTCAGATTCTCGTTCCTAATCGAACAGTACCTAAGTTTAAAGATCAAGAAGGGAAATGGAAGTCAGTTAATAAGGCAAGTGAGGAAGAAAAAAAGAAAGTTGAAAGAGGACAAACTGAAGTTCAACCAGGACGTCTTTATTTTTCAATCGGAAATGTATTTGACGTTTCGCAAACGGATGCTTCCGCAAAAGATTTACCAAGTATTTTTCCGAATCGTTGGCTAGAAGGAAGCATAGAGGATTACAAATTATTGTACAAAGGTATGGAAGCCATTGCGGAAAAAAACGGTGTAAAAATCATTGCACCAAAAGAAGAACTCGGTGCCGCAAAAGGTGTGAGCTATACATTAACAAAAGAGGTTGCACTCAATCCTCGAAATTCAGAATTACAAAATGTGAAAACCCTTCTCCACGAGTTAGCCCATGCGAAACTTCATACAAAAGAGACACATATGAATTACACCGCACCAGAAAAAGAGTTTCAAGCTGAAATGACAGCTTATACCGTTGCTTCTTATTTTGGAATTGATACAAGCGAATATTCATTAGGATACTTAGCAAACTGGACACAAGGAAGAGAGCTGAAAGATAAAACAAAGTTATTGAAAGAAGTACATGATACGTCAATGGAATTTATCGAAACAATTGAAAGTAATTTAAATAAAGAAAATGAAAAATCACATGAAAAAGAGGTGGAAGGTTTGGCAAAATCAGTGGATGAAAAGAACGTTCTGTTAGTGCAATTTACGGGATTGAGTAATACAACGCAAGAGCTTGTTTCTGTTTCAGAGTTGAAAGAAAGAGCATCTAGAGACACAGCATTTAGACCGATAGAGAATGCAGAACAATTACATGGTAAGGAATTTATAGATGCTTTTAACGAATCCAATAAAGAACGATTTGCAGCACTAGATCAAAATGAGATTACCCGTCCAACGATGTTAATTCAGTGGTCTGAGAATGAAAATTTTAAGAGTAATGAATTGATTCCGTTTGGAGAAGCAAATGAAAAAATGACAGCAGCTATTACAAAAATTGAGGAAGCAAAAGAAATCGCAGAAGCGAAAGGTGAGTATGTTAGTTACGACATAACACGGTATCATATTGTGATTCCAAAGGACGTAGATGAGGATTTTGGAAGAATGCAGTTAGTCAGTATGGATCGGTTAGATCTCGGCGATGGTGCCTATACATCTCCCTATCAACAAGTATTAAATGAAAAAACATTTTTATCAGATGAAGTGAAACATGCGTTACGAGATGATGTAATAGAGCATACGCCTATGGAACCAGCAAAGGAGAAAATGTTTTCCATGTTGAGATCGGACGGCATAAATCCTCCAGAATATGAGTATGTTTCTATTCGGGAATTAAAAGAAAGAGAAGCCAGAGAAGCAGGTTTAGTGTATGAAGAAGACGGTAGTGAAATAGAACCAGCGTATAAAACACCGCTAGTAACAATTGAAGCATTGCCAAATGCGAAAGATGAAACAGTAGGAATCATGCATATGATGGATGCTGTTTCAAAAGATATACACCAGGTGCCAGTGTTACATCCAGATTCATCAAACCGTGATTTATTTGTGCCTCTAATGAGAGAGAATGGTGAACGTGGTAAGCTTCCTTTGGATATGATGTTGAATGAAAAATTATACGAAAAAGTCCAGCATTCTATTTTGGATGGGAGAGGGAATCAATCCTTTGTCGTACATCAAAAGGATGCAGATATGAAATTACATGAAATTGTGAGAACAGAGCGATATGGTGCTTTAGTTGATAAAGAAAAGGGGCAAGAAAATCCAACGTTTAGTGAAAAAGAAGTGGAACTATATAAAAAAGTGAGGAAGAAAAGATATGCGCCTATTGCTTCTCTAAATCAACAACTTCAGCAACAAGATAAAAATGAACCTTCTTTACTAGAAAAGGATTTGAGTGCGAAATATGAAACGTATAAGCGTGCACAGCATCTTGAATCGGCAAACGATATCGATAGTATTGTGAATCGTGTAACGGCAGAAGAACGTTATTATGCAACAAAAGATGTATCCATCGACAATGAACTTGTGAGCCAGAAATATGTGATGAAATTAGAAAAAAAAGTGGAAGAGAAATTGAGTAAAGAAGGAATTACACAAACGAATCATCCCACTTCAGTGTCCCAAGAACCATACAAAGAACAGTATAAAGAGCAAGTACTCGAAGAAATTGCTCCTTCAAAAGAGGAAGAACGTTATAAAGACCAGTACAAAATTGCAGTGTTAGAGCTTTTAGGAATCGATAAGGAGAAGTCACCTGACAAAACGACAGATAAACCAGAAAAATCATCCAATGAAGAGAAAAAGGAACCTGTGAAACAAGAGGGAAAACCGTCAAAAAGTCGTGAGGATCGTGTGAAAGAAATGAAAGAATTTGAAAAAGTACATTCCTTCACTGAAGTATATCAGTTAAAAAAAGAGGCTCTTCAAGAGATCAAAGAAATGAATCTTACAGATTCTCAAAGGGAAAAGTTATCAAAATTAGAAAAAGCCCTGGATACAGAAAAACAAGAATACGATAAAAATAATAAGCAAGCATCTAACAAAGACCAGGGGAAAGAGGAAGGTCAAAAGGAACAAAACAGCTTTTCAAAGATATTCAATCGATTCAAAGGTGTAACAAAGAAAGCAAAAACGGAAGAACAGGAAATGGAGCGATAAAAAATATAGATTACGTATAGGAAAGAGGAAACCGTATGAGATTGATGCAAGCCAATCAAAAAGGATTTGAAGATAAAGTAGAATGAATCATTTTTTGTTACTCAATTGAGTGAACGAAAAATGATTTTTTTATTAGAAAGATAAAAGAGAGCGAAGCTAAACGCTCTCTTTCTTATTTTGAGAATGAAAGGAGCAAAAGGAATGGAAAACCTTGAATCGAGGTTCGTGTCATGAATGTATGGCTATTTGCAGGCTGTATGTTCCTTGTGGCGGTCTTGTTAAATTTGTTATTGCTGTTTGGTCATGGAGTGGTTAAAAAGCTGAGAAGCAAGAAACTGAAGCGTCAAAATGAAATGATAGATCAATAGGAGGTTCCAATCATGGGGAAAACATTATTTATTGCGGAAAAACCGAAGGTAGCAGTTGAATTATTAAAGTCACCTAGATTTAGAAACTCACAAAAACATACAGGTAGTAAGCCGTATTATGGCTATTATGAAAATGAAAATTACATTATTAGCTGGTGCCGTGGACATTTGTTAGAGCTGAAAAATCCTGAAGAAATGGATGAAAAATATAAAGAATTTAAGTTTGAACACTTGCCTATTATTCTGGAGCCAGAATATAAAGCGAAACCAGACATTATAGAACAGATTACTACATTAGTGGAGCTATTAAAACGTTCAGATGTGGATCATGTGGTCAATTCTTGTGATGCAGATAGGGAAGGCGAGCTCATTTACCGTGAAATTTATGAATATGCAGGAGTCAATAAACGAGAATCAAGGCTCTTTATTTCTTCTTATGAACCAGCAGAATTAGAAGGTGCGTTAAATCGTTTAGAACCAGGAACAGACTATGATGGACTTGCACAAGCAGCCAAAGCAAGACAATACCTGGACTATATTCTTGGGATTAATGTTACCAGGGGATGTACGGCAAAGTTAGCAAAAAACCAGTTCTTATTAGCTTCTGGTCGAGTTCAAATGTGCATCTTAAATGAGATCCGGCAAAGAGAGGTTGCTATTCAAAATTATAGAGAACAAACCTATTATAATTTGAAGCTCTTAACGGAAAATGGTTTGTCACCAGTGATGAAAACAGAAGATCAACTTATAGATCCAGCTCCTTTACAGAGGCTTGGAGATAGCTTGAAAGAAACGAATGTAATCGTAACTGAATTTAAAGAGAGTACAAGAAAGAAGAAACCAAAACTGTTATATAACTTAACAGATATTTATAAAGATGCGCATGCAAAACTGAAAGTGAATGCAGAGACAGCCAAAAAGTACATCCAGAGTTTGTATGAAGAGGGATTTATCACATATCCTCGCTCATCATCTCGGCATTTACCAACGGAACAAGTAGATCGAGTAAAAGAAGTTATGAGTACATTAAACAATAGCGTGTATACAGATTTAGTCCAATCGGTTGATACTTCTGGGATAACGAAAAAACACGCTACTTTTAATGATGAGTTGGTAAGTAGTCACTTTGCTATTATCCCAACAACCAAATTATATGTTGGGACCAACCGAAACCCATTAGAAAAACAGTTATACGAATTGATTGTAAAACGGTTTATCGGAAATTTTATGAAACCAGCAATCTACCTGGTGCGAGAAGTACATTTTATAGATCAAGAAGGCAACACATACAGTACAAAAGAAAAAATCCTACAAGAGAAAGGGTTTCTGAGTGTTTTTCAAGAGGATATTGAAGAGGGTTCGGTTGAGGCATTTCAAATACCAGTTTTACAGGAAGGAGATTCTTTCAGAATCGTTCAGTATGACTTGATTGAGTCCAAAACAAAGAAGCCAGCTTTCCATACGGAAAGTTCGATTTTAACCTTCATGGAAACAGCAGGGCGCAAATTGGATGATGAACATTTGAAAGAACTCATGAAAGGAAAACGGATTGGAACAGTCGCAACGGAAGAAACGTTTATTCCAAAGCTCCTGGAACGAAGCTATATTTCTGTTACAAATAGTCAAATTCAAACAACAAATATCGGTCGTGCTTTTATTGATACATTTCCAGTAGATGAGATGAAAAATCCAGCCTATACAGCTGAAATGGAAGGGATGATTCATATGATCGAAAATAAAGAGCTGAATTATGAGGAATTTGTAGAGAAAACAAATACATTCGTAAAAGATACGGTGGAGCAATTAGGTGCAATGGATGATAAAGTATCGGACAACATCATTAACACCTGGAATCAGCAGATTGAAGTGTGCAAATGCCCCTGTAGAAAAGGGAAGATCCTTCATAAAGGTAATTTCTATGGATGCAGCAACTATCCTGAATGTGAAATTTCCTTACCAAAGAAAATCAAAGAAAAAGCGATTCCTGAAGTACAAGTGAAAAAGCTGTTTGAGGACAAAAAGACGGATCTCATAAAAGGATTCAAATCCAATGAAAAAGAGTTTTCCGCATACCTGGTGTTGCATGAGGGACAAATAAAGTTCCAGTTTCCAACTGAAGAAGAGCTATCATTCGGTAAGTGTCCAACATGTAAAAAAGGAGAGATCCTTCACCGTAAAACATTTTATGGATGCACAGAGCATAAAAATGGTTGTGAATTTATGTTACCAGCAAAAATAAAAGGAAAAGCCATTCCAGGTAACCAAATGAAAAAGCTCATTCAACATAAAACAACTGACTTCATTAACGGCTTTCAAGGAGAAAAAGGAGAATTCACGGCAGCTATTTATATGCAAGATGGTGGTCTGAAATTTCGCTTTCCAACGACAGATGATCGAACGATAGGTAAATGCCCAATCTGTAAGAGTAGAGTAATTGTAGGGAAAAGTAACTATTTATGTGAGAAATATAAAAACGGTTGTGATTTTATCATTTTTGGTACACTTTCAGGAAAAAATCTAAGTAGCAATCATGTGAAAAAATTGTTAGAAAAGAATGTTACGGACCAAATTAAAGGATTTGTATCGAATAAAACCGGTAAAACGTTTGATGCTCGCTTATCGTACAGTGTGCAAGAAAAACGGCTCAAATTCCTATTCGGCAAATAAAAATGAAATCAATCTAATGGCAAAAAGAGGACTATGTAACGGAATAGTCCTCTTTTTTATTTCATTTTATAGAGTAAAGGGGGGGATTCCGTAATGGCACATGTCAGTACGGAGGATGCGATGAAAGCGAGAGATGTGGATTTGATTTCATATCTAGAGGCCAAAGGGGAAAAGTTTAAGAAGGAAGGGAATTATTATCGACATACGGAGCATGACAGCCTTCTCATTCGAGACAATAAGTATGTATGGAATAGCCGTGGTGAGAAAGGTTATGGAGCCATTAGCTTTGCGATCATGTACTATAAGATGTCTTTTCCACAAGCAGTATTAGACATCAATAAAGGAGATTACAAAGAGTTTAATCGTTCTAAATCTGAAGAGGAACAAAAGAAAGAACAGCAGCCATTCGCCTATCCAAAACACCTAGAAGTGAACAAGCAAACAGAAATCAAACAGTACTTGATCCAGGAGCGTAAAATAGATCCACGTTTAGTGAATTGGCTCATCAAGAAAGATCTTATTGCACAGGATAAGAGAAATAATGTGGTGTTTAAGTGGAAAGAACAAGGTGGAAAAGGCGAAATTATAGGGTTAAGCCGTCAAGGTACTGTAAAAATGAACAATAAAAAAGGTACATTTAAACAAATTGTACCGAATTATGAAAAGATCGATGCAGGTTTTACCGTAGATGTTGGAAAGCCGCAAACGATGTATGTGTACGAAGATCCAATAGATATGTTATCTCATTGGAGTTTAAAACAAAATCAAATCCAAAATGCACGCTTGGTATCGATGCACGGTTTAAAGCATAAAACAGTGATTCAATCCCTCATTGATGCCAAAAAAGAAGGGCATCATATCAAACAAGTTGTTTTGGCTGTAGATAATGATAAGGCTGGTAAGAAATTTATAGAAAAAATGAAAGATATGTTGATATTTAAAGAAGATATTCCAACGGTTGAAAAGGATTGGAACGATGTTTTGAAAAAGTCAGTGGAGCAAAAACAACAGAAAGAACCGAAGAAAGAAACGGTTCAACCAAAGAAAATCAAGCCAATCAAAGAGGTGGAGCGAAGTGTCTAATGTACCATCTATGCCAAACATATTACAGTTTTTGATCTATGCATTTATTCTTTATGTTCTTTTTCATATTTGTAAATTTGTGTACCGAATCATCCAGGAAAAAAGAATGCTGAAGCAAATGGCAAGGTCGGGTATTCGATATATCGATAAAATGGACGGTCACCAATTTGAAGTGTATTTGAAAGCTCTCTTTCGAGAGTTAGATTTTCGCCCGGAAGTCACAAGGAAGTCAGGAGACTACGGTGCTGATTTGATATTAAAAGGAAAGAATCGCATTGTAATTCAGGCGAAACGATACGGGATGAAGAATCGAGTTGGTATTAGTGCAGTTCAGGAGATTTATGCAGCAAAAGCATATTACACGGCTCACGAGGCATGGGTTGTCACGAACAGCGTGTATACAAAGCAAGCAAAAGAGTTAGCAGCAGCATGTGATGTAAAATTAATAGATCGTGCTGAACTTCAGAAATTGATTAATAGAATCAATCCAGAACATTCAGCCCAAGATGTGTATCAAGGTGTAGATCCAGCAGAACGGAAATGTCCGGCATGTAAAAGTAATTTGGTTGTTAGAAATTCAAAGAAAAATGGAAACAAATTTTTCGGATGTTCTCAATTTCCAACTTGTAATCATACAGAGCCAATAAATAAATGAGCTGAAGACCATTTCCGGCTCTTTTTTCTCTTTTAGTAAGGTATTTCCATTTTTACCTCGAAAATTTCATTCTCATAGAAAAACAACCTCTCAAATTAGCCCGCAATCAATTTTAACTATATATGTAATGTAATTAGTCTTAAATTCATTGAAATTCCATATAAGTACGTTTAAGGGCTTTTAAAGATGTTCTATATATTTTTAATCAAAACGAAAGAAGATAAGCTATTATTTCTGAATTACACGGAGTAAATATTTAAAAACGTCCAATCCAGCCCTTGCAAGGTCGTTGATTCTGGTATATAATTACCTTACAAGGTCAAATTATAGTAAGGAGTGATTACATTGAAAAAGAAAACTTTTGAGGTAACCCAGGACTTACGGTGTTTGATAACACAAGGTGAAATTTGTTTAGACCATACTGATTTCAAGTACCAACGAATGTTTTGTAACGCATTAGAAGCAATAGGTATGAACTATCATTTACATGTGAATGAAGCTAAAGGAAATGCTGTAGTGGTTAAAATAAAGGCTGAAGGGAGTGGCATTTATGAAAATCTATACATCTGAATGGCTATCTTTAAGCGGAGAGATCAAACTAAAGCTAATTCGTTTAGCTGTTTTAGAAAATCAAAATAAGTATAAAAAATAAAAACCCTTCGTTGCAAAAGCAAACAAAGGGTATCTGATAAGTAACCTAGAAGTGAAGGGAATCTAGTACATTCCCTTCTTAATTATTATAGCATAGAAGGAAAACAACAAAGGAGACTTTCATGAAAGAGATCGAAAAATACATGACACCAGCTGAAGCATCGTTCTATTGGGGGATTCCTCGTGAAACACTGAAGCACAAATTCAGTCCTTCAGGTATGAATGAAAAGAAAGAAGCAGACTTACAACGTATGTTAGAGGAGGGCTTAATCAAGTACTTTTTGCATCCTGAAGGAAAGCGCAAGGAATGGATCATAAGCCGTCAGGCAATGTATGAATGGTTTGGAGAGCCAAAAAATAAGTAGAAAGGGTGTTAGAAGTGAAAGAGGAAATATTTTCTTTGTGGGGAGGATTCAAGAATACACTCAGCTTGATTGTTTGGTTTTGGATCATAATGTTTTTTATATTTGGAGAAAGCTTGTTACAATAAAATAGAATTATATTGGGTGCAAAAGATAATGAAAAGGGGAAAGAAGCTAAATGAAATCAACAGGAATGACTTGAAAAGTAGATGGATTAGGGCGTGTAGTGATCCCAAAAGAATTGAGGGATACTCTTGGTATTAAAGAACAATCACCATTAGAGATTTTTATAGAGGGAGAAAAAATTGTTTTACAGAAGTATCAAGCTGGTGGGGCTTGTGTGATAACAGGTGAGGTTTCAGAACGTAATATGTCATTAGCAAATGGAAAGATTACTGTAAGTCCAGAAGGTGCAGAGTACCTGGTTAAACAGTTGCAAGCATACCAGGTTAAATAAGAGATCCTGGATACAATCAAAAACGAAAGGCTCCTAAATATAGGGAGCTTTTTTTGTATATACAATATAATTTCACATACCGTATTTTTTAATAAAAACTAATATATGAAACAATTAGTCTACATTTAATTATTGCGGCATCTCTCTGATAAATGGATTGTAAAATGTGTCTTTTGGATAATGATCCTTACAAAATGGTGCTTACAATCTAGATTTTGGATAGATTTATTGCGAAATACGTCCATGTAACAGCATTTCAATTTAAATATGATACGATAGTTATATATTCATTTTGACAGTAAATGGGGAGGAGTGTCGATGAAAAACCATATAAGGGTGTTTTTGCCCATCCCCTCGAAAAGGGGGAATAAGGGGTTCAGCCGATATATGTACGTTATCTTAACCAAGAAAATTAAAATATAAATTTAAAAGGGCCCTTACCTTGAATACATATACTCAACGTAAGGGCGAATTATTTTTGGTTTGAAATAAAGCTTGATTAAAAATAACTTAGGGATCTGTGTAGCCAGTTTCCTTAACGTACAGAAAATTGGCTTGTTGGTTCATTACTCGTTAAAAATGTTTGTAAAGCTTCTAGAGGTTAAATCAACTTGCATTTTATTTGCTAGAATACCATTTAGCTAACCACTCATTCCATTTATCTTTTTGAATAGTAATGGCAAATATAGTGTTTTTATCAGGCTTGTCAGTAAGACATACGGATGTATCATGAACAGATAAATATTGTCCGTGGTTATTTTTTAAAGAGAAGCTTTCAAATCCATAATTGACAAGTGTCCATACTTGTCCATAAGCGCGAAATCCTGTAACGCCCACCTCATCATTTGCTGATGTAAGATAGGTTGCATTTGCTTCTATGTACACCTTGTTAGATCCTTTTTCAATTGGAATAATTGTAAATATGCTCCTATCTTCTGGGATCCAATTAGATGAAGCAGAAATATTCGTACTATCCTCCCATGTCCGCAAGACGTTATCCCTGTTTCTAATTTTCACAGAAATAGAAGAATATTCTTCATTTTTATGCTGTGTAACGACAGCGAGCTTATGTCTCTTTATCTCAGCAAGTTCAGCAGAGGTATAACTAAAAATTCCAGATTCTTTTACTGGATTTGAAGTTATCGTTGCCAGTTTTCGCTTTTCTTCCGGTAGTGCATGAAAAAGTTTCATTAGGTCAAAAGAAGCACTACCTGGTTTTGTATTTGGAAAATCCTGTCTAATATATTTTAAAGCTAAAGGCCCATTCATTTGACCACTATTGTCACTTTTTAAGTAATATGTTTGCCAATTCGTAAGCGCAATACCCGTATTCCCTTCATCTAATTGTTTTTGTGTAATATACAAAATATCATGTTTAGATAGTACTGGTTCATCAGGATTTAAGTCCACTATGATACCAGCTTGCTTAATCAGAAGTTGTTGACCATGTTTTATCGTTTTATATTCAACTTTCCCATCTTTATAGAAAAGTTTAATTCTCTTAGAAAAGTTTTGGTTTTTATAATAATCAAACGCACTAATACCAAATGCTCCTTTGTTAAAAGTAGGAGCTTTGTAAGCACGGTTTTCATTGTTAGCTATATAATCATTTTTAGCACTTTGTTCTGATGAAAAAATAACAAAAGGCTCTTTTAGAAACGTATCATAGGTATCACCAAATGTTGTAAGAATCGTTTCTCTTGTATCAACGTCTGCTTTCGCTTTATGTTTTGTAAATGGGTTAAAACTGAATACAATCCCCATCGCTATTCCTACAGGGGGAATTTTTTTTATACATCTCTTTATCTTTTCCTTCATGGATGTGCTCCTGACTTTCTAATTTATACTATTTCCAACATATTTACATTCATATCGGTAAGTTCATCTTAATTTAAATCCCTTTCAAAAGTCTTTCATAAATATTACAAAACCCTTTCATTGCTTCTCATACAAACACTTCAGGACTCTTGTAAGTAATTTCCGAAAATTGGACATACCGATAGGAATAAAATGATTGATACATAAGTAAACCACCGATATATCTTATTAAAATAAAAATTAAGACCCAAAAAACAAGAAAGGTTGGCATTTTGCCAGCCTTTCTTGCTTACTACTTCATTCATTTTACAAATAAAAATTTTGTTTTGGGGATACTTAAAAATCTTCGGTTAATGAGCATGGGACCAAGCTGAAGAAATATAGAACACCTTACAAAACTCATAATTTTACAAAATATTAACGAAAGACTTTTGTAACATTTATGAAAGACATTTGAAAGGTATTTAAGCTAAGATGAACTTATAAATATTGATTCTATATATTTAAATAAACATAAAGCAGTCTTTATATGTTTATTTTTCACAGTGTTACATGTAAGCAATTTAGGCTAAACCTTACTAAGAGAGGACAACAAAAATGAAGAAAAAATTTAAAACAATTGGAATTGGAAAGAAAGTAATTCCTACTGCAGCGGCATTAGGTATTCTTTTTTCTGTCGCTCCTATTGCAGAAAACAAAGCTAGCGCAGGGATAGGTACGGTAATAGATATAAGTATTACTGTATTAGGTGCTGTAGCAAACACTTATGAAGCACTTGGAATAAGCCCAGGGGATCGAGACCCTGGCACTCACATTGATGTATATGCAGAAAACGAAACTTACCAGGCTCCTAGTTTTACATCTGGGGAATTTAATATTTCCATGTATCATACACAAGGTGATTCGAATTTTCTTAAACCAGTTAAAGTACGCTATCCAAATGGAAGAATTGAAATTCATCAACTAAGATCTGGGCAGCAGCTTAAAATTACTGAAGCAGGTGCAATTATAGATCTAAACCCTAATGGAGCAAATGTCTCAGAACACGATCTTCTTTACATTACACAAGCACAATTAGACGAAGGAAAGACCGGAGTTGTGATAAATCAAGGCCAACATGCATTTGTAGAAAAAGCATCTGGTAAAAACCCAAGATTTCTTGGTCCACTTTACAAAAAATATTCCGGCGACTCCTTTGGCGATTGGACGGTGATTGCTAGAAATTCAGATTATCTATTTGATCAGATAGCAAATAAATTATCAGATAAGCAAAAACAATTGATAACATTGACTTCAAAGCCAGTATCTAAAGATGTCCTTGACAACTATGTTAATAATGACCCTAAAGCTCGTGCAGATTTTTATGATCGATTATCTGATGTATTGGCGGAGCGTACTAACGTCCTAGAGACATCTATGGAACTACCATTCATTAAACTAAATGATGGTAAACCTTATCAAATTATCCCTTATAAAAAAGGAACGAATAAAGTAATCGTAAAAACAGGTTCGAAATATCTTTCGGGGAAAGAAGGAAAGGGACTTCAATATTCCGATTCGCTTGGCGATGATGAAGTGTTTGAACTTGTTCAGATAGGAAATTCTTACAATGGCAAATTTCAGTTCCGTTTGAATAACAAAAATGGGGTAAGTTTGGCTGGTAATCAATATATTTCTCAATTTGGTACAGACTGGAGTTTCAAATCTGAAATTCGTTTCTCTGATAAAAGCAACAATGAAATTCACAATTGGTTAATAGAGTGGTATCCGGGTAAAGAAAATGAGAGACAGAAGTATGACAAAATAGAGATGATAAAGAATGAAAAGGACCCTACTAAATATAGTGCAAAAGATTCCTCTGGAAACGTGATAAAGAACAGCTGGGTAAATCGAGAGAATCAGTATTTCTTTGCAGATGCTGATGGAGCCCTTTTGACAGGCTGGCAAGAAATTAAAGGGAAGACTTATTATTTTACACCGCCTTATGGCCAAATGGTTTCGGGAGGTGGAACTGATTCATGGATCGACAATAAGCCCTACCATTTTAATGATGACGGTGTTTTGCAACGCTCAGCATGGAGGGATAATCTTTACTATTCTGATGCCTCTGGAGCGTTTGTTAAAGAAGGCTTGAAAGATATAGATGGTAAAATTTATTACTTCCAAAACTTCGAGCCAAATAAAAAAGAACTACGTCTTGAAGATCAAGATGCCATCCTTCACTTTTCCGACAAAGGTGTGCTTGAGAGAGTTTCTAATCTAAATGGAGAAGCTATAAACAGCAGGATTAATGTTCAGCTTGACAACAAAATATTAGCATTTAATCATGACGGTTCGATTTTTAAAACAGGGATCAACAAAAGAGAGAAAATAGTGGAATATTATAGTTTAGAAGATGGAGATTTCTATACCGGTTGGAAAATAATAGACGGTAAGAACTACTATTTCACAAATGGCCGCAATTATACGTTCAATGATTATGACAACATTGACGGAAAAAAATATTATTTTCATGAAGACGGATCAGTTAACCGAGCAGGGTTTGAAAAAATCGATGGTAAGATATACCATTTTGACAATAACGGCGTAGCACAAACGGGCTGGCAAACTATCGATAATAAATATTATTACTTCGATGAGAAAGGGGCAGCTAAAACAGGATGGTTCAACGTTGGTGGCGGATATAGACCTTGGCCTCTTGCATACGGATACCTTTGGTATTGTGCTAGAGAAGATGGTTCACTTTATTCAGACGGTTGGTTTAAAATCGACGGTAAAGATTATCACTTTGACCAGTGGGGACATAAAATGTAAAGTAATAACATAAAAATAACAAGGGAATGCTTGTATGCTGATCTATACTGCATTCCCTTGTTGTATGTATGCTATATTTAGCTCGACACGACAAAAAAATATTGTACGTTAAGGGAAAATTTCACATACAAAAAAGACGATTCAAGTATAAATGAATAATAAGATTATAAAAAACGAAAATAAATTTTTAGAGATTATAGGAGTGTGTCAGCAATGATCGTAACAACAACTAATACTATTCAGGGTAAAGAAATTATTGAGTATGTAGACATCGTAAACGGTGAAGCAATTATGGGTGCAAATATCGTACGCGACATCTTCGCTTCTGTTCGTGACGTTGTAGGTGGCCGTTCTGGTGCTTATGAAAGTAAATTAAAAGAAGCTCGTGACATTGCGATGGAAGAAATGAAACAACTTGCAACGCAAAAAGGAGCAAATGCAATTGTTGGTATCGATGTAGACTACGAAGTGGTTCGTGACGGAATGTTAATGGTTGCGGTAAGCGGTACAGCAGTACGTGTGTAAATAGATAGAATGTAGATTTTTCTATAGCTGTTATGTATTTTCTATAAATATAGATGCATTATGTTTATGAACACATCACAAAACATAAAAAAGGAAGAGAATTTTTATAATTCTCTTCCTTTTTTATTTACGAGAAATTTCATGTTCATTAGCTGTTTAGTTCATCGAAAAATGCTGTAGAATTTACCTATTTTATTATAACAGTATAAAACATGGTTTTAAGATGTTATATTGCATATCAGAATGTGTTGATATATATATAAGTACTTACTATAATGAGAGCATAAAGATAAATCACATCTTATCAACAACAAAAGAGGAGGAAATAATATGACAATCGCAATGACAATTTTAAAATTTGTAGGTGGAGCAATTCCATTAGTTCAAGAACTTTTAAAAGCATTTATGTAAGTTCACTATTTAGCAATTATTTATAAATAATTATCATACCTTAATACGAAAAAAAGAAGGGGTTGATTTTTTTGAAAATTACGAAAAATACTAAAGGAATAAAACTCCTAACATGTTTATTAGTTAGTTTATGCACTATTAATTATTCATCTATTTCCTTCGCAGAAACAAAAACAGGTAATGCAAATGATGCAACAAAAAAAGCTATTAACATTGATACTGGCATAGGAAATCTTAAGTATAATAATCAAGAGGTTTTAGCAGTAAATGGTGATAAAGTAGAGAGTTTTGTTCCGAAAGAAAGTACAAATTCAAATGGTAAATTTGTAGTAGTTGAACGTGAGAAAAAATCACTTACAACTTCACCAGTGGATATTTCAATTATTGATTCTGTGGCTAATCGTACTTATCCAGGAGCAGTACAACTTGCAAATAAAGCTTTTGCAGATAATCAACCTAGTTTATTAGTGGCTAAGAGAAAACCTTTGAATATTAGTATAGACTTACCTGGCATGAGAAAAGAAAATACAATAACTGTCCAAAATCCAACATATAGTAATGTGTCTGGAGCAGTAGATGATTTAGTATCTACTTGGAATGAAAAGTATTCAACAACACATACGTTACCTGCAAGAATGCAGTATACAGAATCTATGGTTTATAGTAAATCTCAAATAGCAAGTGCTCTTAATGTTAACGCTAAATATCTTGATAATGGGCTGAACATTGACTTTAATGCGATTGCAAATGGAGAGAAAAAAGTGATGGTTGCGGCATATAAGCAAATATTTTATACCGTAAGTGCAGAACTACCTAACAATCCATCAGATCTTTTTGATAATAGTGTTACTTTTGGTGAGTTAACTCGTAAAGGGGTAAGTAATGCGGCTCCGCCTGTTATGGTGTCAAATGTAGCTTATGGCAGAACAATTTATGTGAAATTAGAAACAACATCTAAGAGCAAAGATGTACAAGCTGCCTTTAAAGCCTTAATTAAGAATAACAGCGTCGAAACGAGTGGACAGTACAAAGATATTTTTGAAGACAGTACTTTTACCGCTGTAGTATTAGGCGGAGATGCAAAAGAGCATAACAAGGTTGTTACAAAAGATTTTAATGAAATACGAAATATCGTTAAAGATAATGCAGAATTAAGTCCTAAAAATCCAGCATACCCAATTTCATATACAAGCACTTTCGTAAAAGATAACGCAACTGCTGCTGTTCATAACAATACGGATTATATTGAGACTACAACTACAGAATATTCTAGTGCTAAAATGACGCTTGATCATACTGGTGGATATGTTGCTCAATTTGATGTATCTTGGGATGAATTCTCATATGATCAAAATGGCAAAGAAGTACTAACCCATAAAACTTGGGAAGGAAACGGCAGAGACAGAACTGCTCATTTCAATACAGTGATACCACTTCCACCGAATTCAAAAAATGTAAAAGTCGTAGCGAGAGAATGTACAGGTCTTGCATGGGAATGGTGGAGAACAATTATTAATGAACAAAATGTTCCATTAACAAATGAAATAAAAGTTTCAATTGGAGGAACGACATTATACCCAAGTGCTAATATTAGTCATTAGGTAAAAGTGAAGCGCCCTGTTTACAGGGCGCTTTTTTACTTGGCCACAAGTATATGGGGTATGGAAACGATTTAGGGAATGAGGTGCCACTCTTTACTTACAGAATGATTTGAGGAATGCTCTGACATATCTAAATCTTACCCATTTAAATTTATAAAAGAAGAGTCCATTTTGGATTCTTCTTTTTATGTGTTCGCAAAGGTACACTTTTTGACATGACGTTTAAATTTCGTATGAATTAAGCTTATTCCCCCTTTTCGGGGGGATGGGCAAAAACACCCATCAAATACATGAAAGAGAAATTTGGATTCCGTATGGGGAAGTAGAAAGATATTATAAAAGTAAAATAGGAAAATGGTTTCGAAAAATAGAAAACGAATGGGAAACACAAACACTCAGTAATGAAAAACAACAAACCTTAGAAGGCATACGGCAACGATTCAAGGAATAGTCCGCCATCCCAATAGAGTGTACTCAATTGGGATGAATAGTCTTAGATTTTAAATAGATACCACATTAAAAACAGTTCAATTAGAGTATTTTCGCTCCAAAAAAAGTAAGAAAAATACAGGAATTCTATTTTTTACAGATGTGGCGGGTCAGTATACGAATCGTTTCCGTATCCCTATTAGATAAACACTTATTTTCCTCATATAAAGAATTAAGGTTCTGGTGCAAAGATAAAATAAAAGAGACTATAGCTCATATATTTCTAGCGGAATTCTATTTTATGCTGTAAGCCCAAACAATCGATGGATGAATTCTTTCTGGTTTTGGACAGACTGATCCCGTAAATCAATCTGTTCTTTTTTAATCATATGCATAGCTTCCACTCCTGCAAGAATGGATGTAGCTGTGCCAAAAGACTTGAACCCTAACATAGAATGAACACGTTTCTTAATAAAACGATGATCTTGTTCCACTATGTTATTGAGATATCTAACTTGCCTTAGCTCTATGCCTTCAGGCATATGCTTTTCTTCTTTCAACGCTCGAATTGCTACAGGATAAGCGGGGTTCTTATCTACTGTTATCACGCGAGGTTTAGAAATATACGAAAAAGCCAAGGCTTTCTTGAAAAAGCGCTTGGCTGCTTGTTTATCTCTTGATTTACTAAGATAAAAATCAATGGTGTTCCCTTCGGAATCTACAGCACGATATAAATACATCCATTGACCTTTTACTTTGATATAGGTTTCATCAACTCTCCATGAGTCATTTGTTGATTTAAGATGATATCGTACTTTCTCTTCTAATTGAGGCCCATATTGATGAACCCAACGCATAATGGTTGTGTGAGCGATTGATACTCCTCGTTCTTCCATCATTTCCACCAGGTTACGAAAGCTTAAATTGTACCGCAGGTACCATCTTACTGTTCATAAGATGAGTTCAGGCTGATAGTGTTTCCACTTGAATAAGTTTTGCTTTTCCATACTAATCACGTCCTTTTTTAAAGTACTAGTATCAGTATGTCCAAGTTTCGAAGATTCGTTACATGAGCCTTATAGTTTTTGCACCAGAACCAGAAAAAGAATCCCTTATGATTTCTGGGATTCTTTTTCTGGTTTAAAGTTTGCTCACACAAATGATCTGCACATCAATTCATTCTTGATATACAGATCATTTGTATGATATTTTTTTACATATAATTGCAATTGCGGAATAATGAACTTACATTACTGCTTTTAAAAGCTCTGCTACGAACGGGATGATTCCACCTAAAAATTTTAAAACTGCCATTGCGATTGCCATGTTATTTCCTCCTCTTTTTATGTATTAAGATGTGGTACATCTTTATATTTTTATTATAGTAAGCGCTTACATTAATATCAACACATTCTGATATGCAATATTGCATAATTATATATAATTTATATATATAATTAAATAGATTGACGATAAAGCCAATGAACATGCAGGTTTCCTTCTTTGTGTGCTAGTTTCACCAGCAAAGAAGTCAGACCTTTGAAAGACTTTTGTAACATTTATGAAAGAGAAATGAAAGATTTGTTATTTAGGATGAGGCTTATCTACTAGTAGACGATGCGCGCAGATGGTAAAACCATTAGTAAAAATAAGAAGGGACTATGACATGTTTATGAAAAGGAAACTACCAATACTTACATTCTTAGCATTCATATTTAGTTTGATCGTTACTGTTTTCCCTACAAATTCTGCTTATGCAGCTGAGGACAGTCGTATACTTGATATTTATGGGGATCCAGTCAAGACATCTAAAGATTATATAATGGTACGTAAAATTTGGGATGGTAAGCCTCGGTATGCTGCTTATGCAGGTGTAGGTGAGAAGAGACTTGGAGTAACTTATGAGAAGTTTGCGGGTTGGCATTATGTAATTCAGTATAAAGATAAATCTTATTATGGTACTGCTGAGACTCATAAGGATACAAAAGGTAATGAGTACTATGGTACACCTATCAATTTTGAAACTCCAGATGGGGTAGAAAGTGATGGATATATAAGACATAATACGCCAGTTACCATGTCAATGTGGATTGGGGGACCAAATGCTGAGGCAGGAGGAATTAAAAAATATGTCAATGCAGGGAATCGCGGCTGGATTTATTTTAGCGATCAATCAAAAAGTACGTTAACAGTTCAGGAACAAAATGCAAAGGAAATCAATTTAATAACAGGTAAAACTGATTATCTTAGAGATAAAATGGGTAGACCTTGTGATTGGTACAGTGCAGATCCACAAAATTCTGAGTATGGAGTTACATCATATTTTGAGCTAGAGACTTCAGAGCAACCATTTTCAAATCAAGATAAACTATGGGGAAGTTCTGCGCCGCCATATCAATCTGGTTATGAATTGGTACCTTTACAATAGGGTATTTGTTACATTCCGCTTTATATAACTGTACCTATTAGCATTTAACGTGTCTTCCGGTAAGGTAAGAGAAAACGCTATGAAGGAAAGTTAAATTATATATCAAATGGAGGAATATTTATGAAAAGAAAAATTTTTGCTATAGCTTCTGTAATTGCTTTAACAGCTCCTATTCAAAGTGTGGCGTTTGCACATGAAAGTGATCATCAGTATGATCCACCTATTGCTCAAAGATGGTCAGCAGAATCAATACATAATGAAGGAGTAAGTTCTCATTTATGGATTGTCAACAGAGCTATTGATATTATGTCCCAAAATACGACTGTAGTGAAGCAAAATGAGACAGCTCTATTAAATGAATGGCGTACTAATCTAGAGGAAGGTATTTACTCTGCGGATTATAAAAACCCATACTATGATCATTCCACATTCGCTTCACACTTCTATGATCCTGATTCAGGAAAAACGTATATTCCATTTGCTAAACAAGCAAAGCAAACAGGAGCGAAATATTTTAAGCTAGCTGGTGAAGCTTATCAAAATAAAGATATGAAAAATGCATTCTTTTATTTAGGATTATCACTTCATTATTTAGGGGATGTCAACCAACCAATGCATGCAGCAAACTTTACTAACATTTCGCATCCATTCGGCTTCCACTCAAAATATGAAAACTTCGTTGATACAGTGAAAGACAATTACAAAGTAACGGATGGAAATGGCTATTGGAATTGGCAAAGTGCAAATCCAGAAGAGTGGGTTCATGCATCAGCATCAGCAGCAAAAGCTGATTTCCCATCAATTGTTAATGATAATACGAAAAGTTGGTTCCTAAAAGCAGCGGTATCACAAGACTCTGCTGACAAATGGCGTGCTGAAGTAACACCGGTAACAGGAAAACGTTTAATGGAAGCACAGCGTATTACAGCTGGATATATTCATTTATGGTTTGATACGTACGTGAATAACAAATAACAAAATACACTTATACATGGCAAAAGTTATGTATGTTATAAAGTGAAACTTCCAACGGTGGGGGGCTTCATCCCCCACCTATCTTCTTTGTTTCTCTCTGAATCTTGATGTGGAAGTCTTACTGACCGCAAATAGCGGAATCAAGTAAAACGGAAACGACTATTGGGTTCAAGGGTCATTCTGAGAGTAAATACTATAATTTGAGTTTGATAAGTGTATTTTAGAAATTTCCAGGCCTTTCAAATCAATGAAAGACTTTTGTAACATTTATGAAAGTAAATTAAAAGAAGCTCGTGACATTGCGATGGACGAAATGAAACAGCTTGCGACGCAAAAAGGAGCAAATGCAATCGTTGGTATCGATGTAGACTACGAAGTGGTTCGTGATGGAATGTTAATGGTTGCGGTAAGCGGTACAGCTGTACGTGTGTAAATAGATAGAATGAGGATTTTTCTATAGTTGTTATGTATTTTCTATAAATATAGATACATTATGTTTATGAACACATCACAACACATAAAAAAAGGAAGAGAATTATAAAAATTCTCTTCCTTTTTTTATGTTTTCATAGATTTAGTGATACAGAAAAATCTTGATACGTCTGCAAAACCGTTCCAAAACCTCAAAAATATATTTTAGGAATGTACTTGAAAAATAAATAGCTTTAGGTACATATTTGCTTATTCTTCAAAGGAATTAACCGTTTAAAAAGATAGACTCTATTGGGATATAATTGTGAATCTTTGATTAATGTTCCATAGAGGGGGAGTAAGACGGTTCGTGCTCTAGTCCGTCAGATATTTACATAGAATAAAAAATAAATTGTGAACCCATTAAAACCTCTGAAAGAGTTTTGTAACATTTATGAGAGAAAGATGTAAGAGTTTTAAATTAAGATGAACTTACTGATATTGATTTTATATCAGCCGTTATTAAAAAGTACAAGTAGAGAGTGAGGAACAGCATTGTATTTAAGCTAAGCAAACCAAACTCTACTAAGAGAGGGAATCAGATACCGATAAAAGCAAAAGAATCCCTATCAGAAGTGATAGAATTTCCAGATTTGAAAATTTATCCAAAGACGAAATGTGTGCTTGTTTGTGAAAATGAAGTTGAGTTAACGGTGAAAGAGTTTGAAGTACTTTATGTCATGGCAAAGCATCCAAAACAAGTATCTTCTCGCTCGCAACTTTTTGAACTTATTTGGAATTTTGAACATGAAGGGGCTACTAACACAGTCACTGTGTTAGTGAGTCGTTTACGTGACAAACTGGAGAAGCATACGATAAAGAATCGTTGGATTCATACGGTTTTTTTGATATGATATCGTTTTGAGCCAAATGGAGGAAATGAAGCATGAGATTACGTATTCAATTGTTACTAATGAATTTATTAAGTACCAGTATCATGGTAATAGCTATATGGTATAGTGAGACGAAAATGTTACTTGAACCGGAACAAACACGGTTATTAACAGTAATCGCAGTTGTAGCATTCATTATTTCAACGTTTATTTATTGGTTAATGACACGCCCTATCATGAGGTCTATCCAAAATTTAATAGAATTAACGAAACAATTTAGTGATAGACAATTTGAAACGATGTATATAATTGGGCAAGGACCACGGGAGTTTAAAGAATTAGCAACAGCCTTTCAACAGATGGCAAAAAAGTTAGAAGAAGGGTTTACTAAGTTAGAAGAAGGGGAAAAAGCACGTAAAGAGCTGATTACGAATATTTCACACGACTTACGCACGCCTATGGCTAGCATGCAATTGATGATAGAAGCAATACAAGATGACCTGGTTGAAGATCCTGAAATAAAAAAGCAGTACTTAGTGACGACCTTAAAAGAAATAAAACGATTGAGTGGATTAATCAATGACTTATTTGATCTTTCGAAGTTAGAACTTGGACAAGTAGATTTTTATCCAAGTTTCACACATATGGACAAAATCCTATTAGATGTACTGGAGTCATATTCTGTCTTATTAGCAAACAAACAAATTGATTTACAATTGTATGTTCCTGATACATTACCTCGGCTTTTAATCATGCCGTGTAAAATAGCACGGGTTATCAGTAATTTGTTAGATAATGCGATTCGGTATTCTCCTGTCTCCGGAACAATTGAGTTGATTGTAGAGGAAAATAAGCAGAAGCAACAAGTCCAATTCATTTTGCGTGATGAAGGAGAAGGAATTACTCCAAATGACCAATTACGCGTATTTGAACGCTTTTTTAGAACAGATCAATCCAGAAGTTCACAATCTGGAGGTTCCGGTCTCGGACTCGCCATTACAAAATCATTAATTGAAATGCACAAAGGAGAAATTGGTGTGAGAGATCGCTCAGATGGAAAACAGGGAAGTGAATTTTGGTTTACTCTTCCCATCACATCAGAAAAAAATAAGACTGCTGAAAGACTTTTGTAATATTTATATTATAGAAACGAAAGACTTTCTTGTTACCATACCGCTAAACAGTATACTACAGGAGGACTTTTACTTTATGAAAAGAAAATATGTATTGCTTATAGGAGGTTCCATAATTGTTGGGGGAATTTTATGGTCATTGTTCCGCCCCGAGAAATTATTTATTGATAAGCAAGTGAATGAAGCATCGCCACAAACAGAAATACAATCAAACAAAACAAAACAACAAGAAGAACGAGTAATAAGTACAGGTCAGTTTCAAAACGGTGTTCATGAAACAACTGGAATGGCAACGATCCATCAATTAGGGGATGGAAAACGTGTTTTACGACTTTCAAATTTTTCAACTTCTAATGGGCCAGATGTTCGAGTTGTATTAGTTCCTACGAATCGTTTGAAAAATAATGAAGATGTTAAAAACCATCAGTATATTGAATTAGGAAAGTTAAAGGGAAACAAAGGAGACCAAAACTATGAAATTCCTGAAGGGATAGATGTAAGCACATACGGTTCGGTTTCTATATGGTGTAAGAGATTTAATGAGAACTTTGGTGCGGCTTATTTTGAAAAGTAAGAAAGAACATAAAAATGAGGCTTGTGTACATGCCCCACATCCATCAACTTAAGAAATTTATAAAAATGATTTGAGTCAGTAACAATAATTCATCCAAATGAATTTTATCGACGAATACAAACAGAATCGTTACAAATCAAAGAAGTTAGAGTATGAGGCGAGATTTTTTTCTTGTCTCACATAAAAAGAAGTAATTTTATGAAATAAAGAGCAATTCTATGAAACAATGAGTTAAGGAGGTTCTGATGCAAAAAATCTCTTAAATTTGGACATACTGATATTACTACTCTACAAAAGGTGTGTGATCAGTATGGAAAAGGAAAATTTGTTCAAATGGAAGCATTATCAGCCTGAACTAATCTTATTAACAGTAAGGTGGTACCTACGGTACAATTTGAGCTTTCGTAACCTAGTGGAAATGATGGAGGAAAGAGGATTATCAATTGCTCACACAACGATTATGCGTTGGGTTCATCAATATGGACCTCAATTAGAAGAGAAAGTACGACATCATCTTAAATCAACAAATGACTCGTGGAGAGTCGATGAAACTTATATTAAAGTAAAAGGGCAATGGATGTATTTATATCGTGCAGTCGATTCAGAAGGTAATACAATTGATTTTTATCTAAGTAAATCAAGAGATAAACAAGCAGCCAAGCGCTTTTTCAAGAAAGCCTTGGCTTTTTCGTACGTTTCTAAACCTCGCGTGATAACAGTAGATAAGAACCCTGCCTATCCTGTAGCGATTCAAGAGTTGAAAGAAGAGAAACATATGCCTGAAGGCATACAACTAAGGCAAGTTAGATATCTCAATAATATAGTGGAACAAGATCACCGTTTTATTAAGAAACGTGTGCGTTCTATGTTGGGATTCAAGTCATTTAAAACAGCAATTTCTATATTGAGTGGTGTTGAAGCCATGCATATGATGAAAAAAGGACAACTTCACCGACAGGTGAAGTCTATCCAAAATGAAGTTGAATTTGTACATAACTTATTTGGAATTGTATCATAATCTGGAATTGAACAGATTGTGTAGGTTCTCTATGTCTCTATTAAATGATTTTTGCACCAGAACCAGTATTTTCACTTACGAATGAGTGGTCAAGTTTAATTGGATTAAATAAAAATGAATTATTAATGGCACCTTGGATTGTACTAGCTCCGTTGTTATTTTTTACAATTTCAATATTTGTTCTTCACCTTATGATTCAAGGTATAAAAGAACAGTACAATACACGCTTTATTTCTAATGATAAGAAAAAAAGAGGGGAAAGATCATCGTTTGACGCAAAACAGCCAAAGATGAAAGTTGATAAATCTTCTTTTGCTAGAATGAATCTAAACTCCATTTATAGAGAAAAAGATAATTAGTACGATTGGACAAGAAGTATCAGTTTAAAGTAACTGATACTTTTTGTGCTCCATTATATTAAACTTTGTATAATGAGTGTTGCCAAAACTCATTTTCACTTTGAAGTTTAATAAATATAGCTAATTAATTAAGTGTAGCAGGAGACATATATTGATATAACTCATCGGCAAATAAAAACAACTCTTGTTTTTGATTCATATTCATAAAAAGCACGTCACCCTTTCTTATTAACATAAGAGAATAGTCTAAATCCTTAAGTTGATGGATGTGTATGGTGACCCCTATAAATAACTGTAAAGAAATAAAAATTTCGTTTTGAAGTATCCCAAAAACAAAAATTTTATCTGGAGTCTCACCAACAAAACGTGAATTTCGTACGCTAAGACTGTTTCATAAATGATATATATATTTTTATGCAATATTGCATATCCAAATAAAGGGAACTAGTATACAGAATGTGATTAAATTATATTAATAACATTTAAGTAAAATTAAACTATTTCTTTGTATATTAAAATAGTTATTTTTTCACCATATATAATAAGTTATAACTATTACAATTACTTAAATGAAATTAAAAAGTAATTATAATAGTATAAGATTTCTATTTTCACTAATATGTAATAATTAAATTATTGAATATAATCGACAAAATTCTACTATTTACGCATTAAAAATTTAATGTTTTAATAAAAGTGTAATTGGTATGACCACTAAAAGGGGAGAAAATCAAGCCAATAAAAGTTGAGGGGAATTGTCAGTAACATCATGCTAGAAGGATTAACTAAATATTCATTCTTTATAGGCGTGGTGTGGAGATCATCTAGAATCACAAAAGTATCATATCTGTAAAAATAGCATTCTAAGTTTCTACATAACAAAAGTGATTTTGTTTTATTCAAAAGTAATAGTATAAGCAATGTACAGTATAATTTCATCTTTTGTAATCTTGTAGAAATAATGAAAAGAAGAGGGGAAATAACATGAAACGTATAAAAAAAGTAATCCCAGCAGCATTTGTATTAAGTTCAGCTTTATTTGTAGCACCGGGATTTTCTTCTGCGGCTACTGATACTCCTACGAACGTAGGAAACCTTCCAGTAGTAATAAGTTCCCAAGAGGCAAAAGCACCTATGACGGCAGAACAAGTTCAGCAAAATGGTATGGCGCTTCCTTACATTCCTACAGGCCCTTATGAAGAGTTTCCTAATGAATGGCATGTGTCTACAAGCGATGGAGCTTTAATTGATTATGTATATGTAGATGTAGTTGCTAATGAGAATGGGACGAGTATCAATGATGTAATTAGATATAAAGATTACAGAATTTTGAAAGCGGATGGGACTTGGCTTCAAGATGGAGAATCATATAGTAAAACAGCAAATAAAGGAGAGGTATTATATTCAATAGCAATTCCTAAAACTAATCCAGCTGTATCCGATACTAAATTAAAGAAAAACGTGAGTTGGAAATTAATTGATTCAAATGTAATAGATAAAAATTCGGGTTATCATTGGAGTAAATCTGTAACAAGTGGTATTTCTCATAATGTAACTGTAGGGTTATCTTATACAATTGGGATGGAAGTAGGACTTGAAGGAATTGCAACAGTAAATCAATCATTAACTGCAAGTTTCGGTTATGGTATTACATTAAATTCAGAAGAGACAGTTACGAAAACATTTGATTTTAATCCAAAACCTGATTATGCATATGATCAATATAGAACTGCATTATATCAACAAGTAGCTAACTATTCAGTTGCTCCAGGTGCAGGATTACAAAAATGGATGTCTGATTGGGAAAATAATGATCCTACAAATCAAGTGTTTAAATTGCTTGGTAAACCAGCACCATTTAAATACAAAGTAAAAGAAGCAGTTAATTATCCAGTAGATGTTTTAGTTGCTCTTACTTCGAAATAATAAAAAAGCTAGCATTTTGCTAGCTTTTTTATTATTTCACCTATATGGGGTCACAATATCACAGCCATCAACTTAAGAAATGCATTGTTCTCCAAAACAAAAAAATGAGCTGAATTCCCATGGACAACTATGAAGAGATAAAATTTTCGTTTTGGGGATACTTCAAAATATTAGCTTGATGGGCATGGGGTGCAGCCAACGAAATATTGGTTATTTGATTTTGGTGATACTTTTGGTCATAGAAAAACGATCTAAAAGTTATCGGGTAAGACTTGGACTTCAATTAACCAAAAACGGAGGTTTTAGGTTAATAAGGGGTATGTGAACGATTCGGGAAATGAGGGGCCACTCTGGGATTTTATTACAAATAAAAGGAGTAGAAAGGATTTTTTTCTACTCCAATATTTTTTCCTTCCATATAATAAGAAATCTTCGATTTATCTCATAGGTATTTTCTAGTTCAGTTTAGAAACAGATTTTTTTGGATTTTATAATAGGTTCAATTTATCTAACATTTTTGTTCTAGATGGGTTTGTATAAAGCAATGTAGTATGTATATTGGAATGACCAGCTATATGTGCTACTTCATGTACATCAAAACCACTTTCAAGTGCGTGGGAACAAAAATAATGTCTTAAATCATGTGGTTTTAGTGATATGGTTAATCCAGCCAATTTACTATACTTTTTAAACATGTCATTTACGGTCATGCGGCTTAATTTCGGCCCTTTATTTGATACAAACAAATAAGGGTTCTGGTGCAAAAATAAATTATAAAAAAAGTAGGACCTGAATTTCCTACTAAATTACAGATTATGATGCGATACCAAACAATTTATCAATGAAATCTTTTTGATTTTGGGCAGACTTTACCCCTTGATGAAGTTGCTTCTTTTTCATCATATGCATCGCTTCTATGCCACTTAGTATGTAAGTGGCTGTACGAAATGATTTGAATCCTAACATCGAACGCACTCGCTTTTTAATAAATCGATGATCTTGTTCCACGATGTTATTGAGATATTTCACTCGCCTTATTTGGATGCCTACAGGCATCTTTTTTTCATTCTTCAACTCTTCAATTGCTACAGGATAGGCGGGATTCTTATCGATGGTTATCACACGAGGCTGTGAAACATGAAAAGACTGCAAAGCTTTCTTGAAGAAACGCTTTGCAGCCTTGTGATTTCTTGTTTTGCTTAGGTAGAAATCAATGGTGTTTCCTTCTGAATCAACTGCACGATATAAATACATCCACTTTCCTTTGACCTTAATATACGTCTCGTCTACTCGCCAAGAATCATTCGTTTTCTTAAGATGACGACGAACTCTCTTATCTAACTCAGGACCATATTGGTGAACCCAACGCATAATCGTTGTATGAGCAATGGATAAGCCCCGTTCCTCCATCATTTCGACTAAATCACGAAAACTGAGGTTGTACCGTAGGTACCATCTTACCGTTAATAAGATAACATCAGGCTGATAATGTTTCCACTTGAATACATGTTCCTTTGCCATACCGATCACACCTTTTCTAGAGTAATAGGATCAGTATGTCCAAGTTTTAGAGATTACTTACACGTATATTAAAGTTTTTGCACCAGAACCCCATATACAAACAAAAGCAAAGTCTTCAACCAAACTTCGTTTTTTCGACGTATAACGCATTACATGAATTATTAATAGTTTCATAAAACTGGTCCGCAATATTCCCCATCTCTTTATGTCTTCGGAAACTTTGCAACAGAACTAGAAAGAGGAATGTGACATTTTTTAAGATTTATTTTTCCTTCAAAAACAAAAAAGATCCTTTATCACATATTAAAGGATCTTTTTTGTTTACATAATATAATTACCACCGACTTATATGAGAGGTAGTCTTCAGTGGGACTGGATTCCAACTTTGTGGTATGGTTTGCCATGATTTGACCGTTCCATCTTTACTTTTAATAAATGCTTTAAATTCTATATTTCTTTCAGCTGGCAACACAACATTTCCTCTCCAATCATTACTATGAGAATCATAATATAATTGAATTGGATACTGTTTCGTGTCCCAACTTCCTAATTCCGCACGATTCCCAGTAATATAAACAGTATCTCCTATTGTTGTAGGAGCATTTTTTACTACAATCGTTTGCATAACAGGAGTCACACCTAATAAATCCTTAAATTTCTCCATTAATGAATTGTTATACATTACATCTTGATAACGAAGTAACGTAAATCCAGCAAAATTATAATTAAAAGCCATTTCTGCAACTCTGTTATACTCTGCCTCATTTCCTAAACTTAAAGCATTTTCACCATTTAATACAATTCCCTTTTGATTAGCTAATGTTGCAATTTCTTGTACTAATGTTCTAGGCATTGAATATTCTGGATAACTACCTTTGTCTGTCATTTCTAGACAAGTAAATGTTACATCTAACTTTGCGCTTTTGAAAGCATCAAGTAAATGGCTATAATTATTATACCCTGCTGGCTTTTCTGCCCCGTGAGGTATAACCGGATTATTATATTGCCAATGTACTCCTGCAATCTTTGCGCCGATTGGTACTTGAAAACTTGGATCAAAGGCATCGTGTGCCAATTCACCAATTAATTTTGTATGACTTTCTAAAACACCTTGATACCATTCTAAATAATCTTTTCCATATGAAGAGTTATATCCATTCTTTAGAAACAGTTCCCCATCACTTGGTGGTAAAATTTCTGAAACAGAAGTAAGTTTTGTACTCCACTCTTTGTTCACTTCATTTAAGGAATCATATTTATTTAATACCCAGGAACGGAATTTTGATTTTGCAAATTCTGTATAGGCTTGAAACTTTCCACGTGATGGATAACTGCTTCCATCAGCAGATGTGTAGGAAGGATATCTCAGCTCTCCAGCTGGTCCCCCAGATAAGTATATCTTTGCGATTACATCTTTATACGGTTTCATAGCTACTGCGAATGCCGTATATAGTTCACCATATTCCTTTTGAATTACATCTGAAGCAAGTGGATTCAATGTTTCTTTATTAACGGTTCCGGTTTCAGATTTAAAGTAAAGACTATCATCATTTTTTTGATTCCAAACCCATGAAGGAATTGGTGTATTACAATCATCGCTAACATTTCCACCACACTGATGTGTAGAAATAATAGGTATCATTTTCATACCTGCATTTCTTACTGATTGAGCAAAACGCTGTGCGTATGAAAAATCAAATTGCTGATCCCCGTTCTTTTCCATATCTCCCCACCAAAAATCAACAGTAATAGCATAAAAACCATTTTGTTTTGCCCACCTTAAATCATTTTCAAATGTCTCCCAATTTGTTACTTCCGGAATCTTTTTTAATGGTGCCATTAAGTAAGCTTTGTAATCCGGATTCATTCCTTTTCCATTTACGGCTGCAAAACTTGCTTGTGGAATTAATAGAGATACAAATAACATCAAGACAGATAAAATGACAATACCATAATATTGAAACTGTTTTTTCATCCCTTTTCTCCTTTTCCCTTTTTTAAATTTATAAAACACTTATGTATCCGTTTTCATTATATACGAAAAACGCAATCGTTTGCATGAAAATATTGCATAATATTAAACTAAAATAAACAAGCTAGATTAATTAACTTGTTTATTTTAAAATTCGACTACAGATTATTCACTTTTACATAAAAATATCATTTCTCATTTTACGGTTCTGATGCAAAAACTCTAAAGCTCTTGCAAGTAATCTCCTAAACTTGGACATACTGATAGTACTACTCTACAAAAGGTGTGTGATCAGTATGGAAAAGGCAAATGTATTCAAATGGAAGCATTACCAGCCTGAGATTATCCTTCTTACAGTGAGATGGTACCTACGGTATAATCTCAGCTTTCGTGATTTGGTGGAAATGATGGAGGAACGGGGCTTATCCATTTCTCATACAACGATTATGCGTTGGGTTCATCAGTATGGTCCTGAATTGGACAAACGAATTCGTCGTCACCTCAAGCAAACAAATGACTCTTGGAGAGTCGATGAAACATATATCAAAGTTAAAGGGCAATGGATGTATCTGTATCGTGCTGTTGATTCGAAAGGAAACACAATCGATTTTTACTTAAGTAAAACAAGAGATCAGAAGGCTGCAAAGCACTTTTCCAAGAAAGCTTTGCGGTCTTTTCATGTTGCGCACCCTCGTGTCATAACAGTCGATAAGAATCCGGCTTATCTTATAGCAATTGAACAGTTGAAAAAAGAGAAAAGCATACCTGACGGTATGCAACTTAGACAACAAAAGTACTTGAATAACATGGTAGAGCAAGATCATCGCTTTATAAAAAAGCGAATCCGTTCTATGCTAGGGTTCAAATCTTTTGACACAGCTACAACCATTCTTTCTGGAGTAGAAGCCATGCATATGATTAAAAAAGAACAGATTGATTTACAGGACCAATCTGTCCAAAAACAGAAAGAAATTATTCATAAACTGTTTGGGTTAGCCTCATAAGCTAGAAATGTAGAGGAAATTGCTACTCTATATTTCTAACTAACATTGTTGCACCAGAACTGTCTCCTTTGTGGAGGCGGCTTTTTTGTTTCAGTATAAATAATGAAACAAAAATCTTAATGTAAAAGAAGTTAAGCTACATAAGATAAGAATTCAAGTAATACTGGATATTTATGATTTGGAAATTTCTGATTATAAAAGTAGGCTGAAACCAAAAGTAAAAGAAATGATAGACCTAAAAACAATAGAACGTCAATCGATGTGAATATTTTTCCAAAAGCAGATAGTAAAGATGAGCTTGTTGAATTCATTAGAAATATCCTCCAAATTGAATTTTATGCATTAAACAGCTAACATAACATAATCTAATTGTTTTATCAAAAAAATCAGAAAAAAGAAAAGTATTCTCTTCGGAGAGCGCCTCAAGACAAGTAGAACGCATATGGTTCTGTTGCAAAGTTTCCGAAGACATAAAGAGATGGGGAATATTGCGGACCAGTTTTATGAACCTATTAATAATTCATGTAGTGCGTTATACGTCGAAAAAACAAAGTTTGGTTGAAGACTTCGCTTTTGTTTGTATATGGCATGAACAGTTTCTATACCTTTAATAGTACGTGAGGCATGGCGAAGACTTTGAAAGCCTAAGGAACGGGAAAATCGACGTTTCACATGTCGATGATCTTGCTCGATGATATTATTGAGGTACTTTATTGTACGATGAAAGGTATTTTTGTAAAGACCTATCTCCTTTAATTTTTTGAATGCGGAAGCTAAAGAAGGAGCCTTATCTGTCGTCAGAACCGTTGGTTCTCCAAAAGTTCGAGCGAGTCTTTTCATAAAAGCATATGCTGCTTGTTTGTCTCGTTTTTGACGAAGTTGAATATCAAGTGTTTGTCCCTCTTTATCAATTGCTCGATATAAATAACACCACTTTCCTTTAATTTTGATATAGGTTTCATCCAAACGCCAAGATAACAATGTGTTTTTGTTTTTCTTCTTCCAAATTTGATAGATAAGATTTCCATATTCATGAACCCAGCGCATGATAGTTGTTGGATGAATAGAAATACCACGTTCTTTGAGAATTTCAGACACATCGCGATAGCTTAAAGAAAAACGACAATAGTAGCCAACGGCTACCAAGATAATATCTTTCTCGAACTGTTTTCCTTTAAAATATCCCATTTGTTACGCTCCTTGTTTGTTTTTTACAGAGTTTAGCTTACTTTAGAAAACTTTGCAACAGAATCCTATAAGGGATAGAGCCTATACTTTCATAAAGATATACACTAACTAAATTTCGACATGAAGAAATGGAATTGCTACTATTAGGGACATGTATGGTGACCCCTAGTAATTCAAACCCTAAGCTTGATGGCAATGTATAGTGAATCCTATTAATAATAAAAAGCCTTGCGTGATTTTTCGCAAAGCTTTTTTAATTACATGTATTATAATAATAATTTTCGTATTTCTTCCGTAGTTAGACCTGTGAATTTTGCAATGTCTTCTAATGGCATACCATTCTTATGCATACCACGGATTAATTGGATTTTTCCTTGCTCAATTCCTTCTTCTCTTCCTTTTTGGACCCCTTTTTCTAAACCTTCCTCTAATCCTTCTTCACGAGCGTGTGCCAACTTAGCTTGCTCATCTAGAAGTAACTTCTCACGAGCTTCATAAGCTGTTCGGAATGAGGAGTCATGGCTCATATTTTCCCATTTATTCATTGCCTTTTGTAAAATTGGATCTTGATTCATCGCAATCTCCTCCAATGTTTGAGTTAAATGTTCATCTTCATGTGCTGGTAGTAATAACATCCAACGAACAAATGCATTTTCCCATGGATTTACTTTTTCTTCATGCCATTGTTTGACCAATTTTGGAATTTCTACAAAATGAATTTCAATATCACCACTTAGTATCTGTTGCTTTTTGGGATTCCATAATTGTCCTATGGTGTGAAATGAATCATCCTGGGAGAATAATATAAAATCTAATAAGTTAATGGTAATTGTTTTCCGAAGTGAACGATACGGCATCCCTTCTTGCATTTGGGATGTATAGAGTTTACTCCAGTAATATAAAGATCGCTTCACCATATCGTGTGTATTGCGAAGCTGTATCTCGATATTCACTTGCGTTCCGTTGTCTAATGTTGCTAATAAATCTAAAATGGATAACTTATCATCTTCATAAGCCTTATGAAGATGTGGGTCCTCCAATTGTAGATATGCAATAGGTGCATCTAAAGATTCCTCTAAAATAGCATTCAAAAAGCCAGTTAAAATTTCTTCGTTTCCCTTCGTTCCAAATAACTGTTTAAAAGCGAAATCAATTCGTAAATTTACTAATTTTGTGGACATGGGTTTCCTCTCCCTGTCTTTCTTTTCTTCTTATTATTTTATAATGTAATTCTTTATATAAGCAAATGTTACTTTTCCCATTGTAGCTCCAATTCATCACAGTACACATCTAACTCCGTAAAACAGTTTTGTAAATCCGCTTCAAAATCAATTTCACGAATTATGTTATCTACCTTTTGTTCTAAATCTGGAATTGTGGTGTAAGGAACATAGAATTTGTACTCTCCCGAATGTTGTTCCATATTGTATTGTGATATGAGAAAGGATTCGATATTCTTTCGAACTTTCCCCTTTCCTCGTACAAATTTATTATTATTTTCCACACGTAACAACATACGAATAGTGGCTGTTTGTTCTTTAGCTTGTTCGCCTTTTTCGGTTTGCTTATTTTTTCGTATGTATCGATAGAGTGTAGCTTGACTAATACCTGTCATGTTTACAATTTCTTGTATGCTATATTGCTCTGATTTATATAAGTTTAATGCCTTTTGAATATAGGTATCTTTAACACGAGGACGCCCACCAACTCTTCCTCTGGCTCTTGCGCTTACAAGACCTTCTTGTGTTCGTTGGGCGATCAAGTCTCTTTCAAATTGGCTAAATGCCTGAAATACTGTTAACATCAATTTCCCTTGAGGTGTATTGGTATCAAATTGTTCTTTGATACTAATTAGCTTAACTCCCTTATTCTCAAAAAAATCAACAAGTTCAATTAAATCTTTGGTACTTCTGCCTAATCTAGAAAAACTTTCTACTACTAACGTGTCACCAGGTCTAATTTTATCTTTCAATCGAATAAGTTCTGGACGATCACTTTTCGTACCTGTCATTTTTTCAGTCAAAATTTCAGTACAGTTATAATTTTGAAGCATATCTATTTGACGAATTAAATCTTGTTGTTGGGTACTTACCCGTGCATAACCATAAATGTATGAATTCATAAAATCACCTACCCTTTACATGATAATTTTATCATAAAGGGTGGTTAAAGTTAATTTGATTTTGACAATAGTTTTGATAACGAAGTTAAGCGATTTATACGATCAAAATTTTGGCTTTTTTCGCATTATCAAAAACAATCATTTTTGATAATTATAAATCCAACTTTTCTATTTTTGAACGTCCCAAAATCTTTACTTTTTGGGACGTTTTTTATAAAACAACTCAAAAGATGTACCTTTACGAATATCAAAAAAAAGAATCCTTGCGATACAAGGATTCAAAAAACAGGAAATTACAAATCTATATAAATAAGAGAATTACTTATCATTACAGACTACATATATAATTATATATATGTATGAAAAATTTCTATTTTGGATTTGTAATTAAGTCCCAGGGTGGCCCCTCATAACCTGAATCGTTCACATACCCGTAAAAGTTTACATTCGATGTAATTATAGAATATTGGAATTAACCATCCCTGTTTTGTGCTAAAATTGGGAATATATGTTTATTTCGAAAGGGGTGGATTCAGTGCATAAAATTATTAATTTTATTTATGGAATATTACTTGTAATTTATACTTTGTACTCATTTTTTGTAAAAGATGAAAGTGATTTAAAATTTATTATGATATTAACCCTGTTGCTTATTGTTTCTGTGGTTTTAGAAAAAAGAAACGTTAAAAAAACGACCGATTAAAGGTCGTTTTTTTTGCGTTTCTTAATGTGATCGAAAGTAAACTTTTATAGTAAAGTTTACTTTCATTTTTTTCTTGAAAATATTTTTTGAAGGGTATGAGATATATTTTAACCAAAAAACTGAAAATTAAAATATTTAAATGTATAATAAAGTACAGAAGATATTGAAGAAAAAATAGAGAAGAGGGAATATCGTATGACTAGTTTAAAAAATGTTCTTGAGCTTGATTTTGCATATCTTGAAACCTTTACTAGCCGAATAGAGAAATCATGGGGTTCTATATTTTGTAATGAAAGTAATCCATATTATTATGATGCAAATCATGCACATGTAAGTGTAGTAAGTTTAAATCCACAAATGATAGTAGATGAAGTAGTTCATTTCTATAAGACTAAAAATATAGTACCTAGATTTTATATATACAACTTAGATATGCAAGAAAAACTGATTTCTGAATTACAAATAAAGAATTTTGGATTTGAAGAATTAATAAGTCCAGTCCAATTATGGAATAAGAAATTAATTAAAAAAGATAAAAATGAAAAAGTTACTATTGAAAGGGTATCTGAATTAAATTTTGAAGAAGCTTTAGATATTGAATGTAATATAAAAGAGTTAGGAGGCGAAGTTAGAAAAAAAGCTTTTCAAGATGAATTCCAACATCCAGCATTCACTCACTATCTACTTAGATACAATGGAGTAGCATGTTCCATCGCTTGTATTTTTGAACATGAAAAACAGGCCCGAATGGAAAGTGTAGCTACAATTGAAAAGTTTAGAGGTAAAGGGTTAATAGGTGAACTTATTCACTTTATTCAAAGTGAAGTAATGAATAGAGGACTAGATAATCTTTGGGTGATCCCAATTAACGAAACAGTAGAAAAAGTGTATGAAAAGTATGGATTTGAAACAGTAGAAAAAATTAAAACGGGACATGCGTTTTTAGAAGGAAAAAGCATTAAAGAAATTCACGAGAGATAGAAAAAATTAATTAATTTTGTTAAAGATAATTATTAAGCTAACAAGTGTATTGAATGTAAACTTCTATATAAAAGTTTACATTCAAAAAGGGGGCAATAAAAAAACAGTAGTGCATAAAATCACTACTGTTTTTTTATTGGTTTTTGCAAGTGAATTATTTGAATTCTTTTCTATATAATATAAAAGAATAAATAGCTCCAACGAAGAATACAAAGGCTTCAAACATTATAAAGAATTGACGGAAATATACAATATCTTTATCAACTAAAGAAATAAATATGCCATTCATTATAATTTGAGTAGTAAACATACAAGAAATAATTTTAAGATAAATAGCATTTGTTCTTTCATCTGGTTGACCAAATTTTTTGCTGATAATAAAAAGTACAATTACTGAACCTAAAAATAGAAGTGTTATAAATCCTACAACGATATTGAAATTTTGTGTGCTTTCTAACATCCATTTGTTTAATAGATCAATCATTATTATCTTCCTTTCCTACATAAGAGAATATTTCGTTTATATCAACCTCAAAATAATTTGCTATTCGATATGCTAACACAAGTGAAGGAGAATAATTATTCTTTTCCATCACAAATATCGTTTGTTTAGAAACTCCAACAGCGTCAGCTAAATCTTTTTGTGACATTCTTTTTAACACTCTATATTCATACACTTTATTCGCTATGGAATCCCCATATTTTTCCTTCATAGTTAACACCTTCCTTTCTTAACACTTATATTAAACTTATTTTATAAAAAAGTAAAGTTTAATTATACAAAAGATAAATTTTTTTATATAAATTAAAAGAAATTCTATATAATCTTTTGAATTTCAATCTTATAAAAAGGGTACCGCCACATCGCTATCAAGCTAAGGTTAGGAAAGGCCAGTTTCAGAAGAAAATTTTTTCTTTTTCTAAAAATCAGTGTAGATCATTGGAAATTTTGCATATCAAATAAACCCTAACGGGTTTCACTTTTTTTATTAAGCTGCTTGATTGTCCGACATGGTACAATTGTAAACGACACCTAATATATCAAAGACTGTTTTCTTCTTGTATCGATGAGATTTCCGTCCGTTTCGCTGTAGGAGGTTAAACAGACGAAGAAGAATCTTTGATAATCCTTGGGTGTCTTTTTGCATTGCTCGAAACAGAAGAAAAAAATAGTCTTTAATCATATATATGGCTTTATATTCACTCAGCTCTTGTTTCTTTTTTATGAGAAGTAACTTCCGCATTTGAAACATAATAGAGGAACAGAGTAGAATGGCAATCAGTTGCCCATACAAATGGCATTCCAATCGTTCTCGTTTTATCTTTTTACAATGATGAATGTGAAAGAATGATTTCCACGTTTTAAATAAAATTTGTCGGGTAAAGAACTGGCGCGGTATCAGTTATGACCCGTTTCCAATCCCTCCCCATAAGAACTGCTCGTGAGGTTTTCCCTCAAGCAGCTCACCCCATAAACTTCATCAAAAGGGGTATGAGACCTATCAAATCGCAGACACTTTCATCGGTATCCCTTTGCGCTTTTAAGGGAATGGACTTTCCAGTCCCAGTAGAGCCCCAGTACACCATAGAGATATTCATTACTCCATCTCTGCCATCCGATACTACGCTTTCGTCGCCGCTTCCTTCTTGTCAGCAGTGTACGGATTTTCATCTCCGTATAGTCACGCACTTCGCTAAATGCTCCGCTGGAGTTTCCAACTCGAAAGTAGTTCACCCATCCTGTTAGTACGGCATTGATTTGTTTTACTAAGTCTTGTGCTGGTTTGGCTCCTGCGTTTTGAATGAGTTCGCGGATTCTTGCTTTCACTGCCGTACGGGCTTTCTTCTTTGGGGTCATGCATATGAAGTGTCGGGTCTTATTTCGGTTCAGTACTCGCCTGAAATCAAATCCCAGAAAGGCAAAAGACTCTCCCTGTAAGACATCGACCATCCGAGTTTTCTCAAGATTCAGTTCAACTCCCAAAGGCTCCAATTGTTCCTGCAGTCGTCGCAGTGCCAGTTCAGCCCACCCCCGTTTACTGGAGTGCCCACTTACGGTGATAACCATATCATCGGCAAATCGGTGATAGTTCACAGCTTCATAGTTGCCTTCCGTCGTTTTACGCCGAATGGCATCAAATGTCCAATCTACCTCATTCAAGTAGATGTTTGCCGCTAGTGGCGAGAACGGTCCCCCTTGCGGGACTCCAATCTTTCCTGCGGCTTTTACCACCTGTTTTACTAGGCGCATAACTTGGTGGTCTTGGACACGATTTGCGATTTTCCTCAGTAGGATGTTATGCCGGATTGTATCAAAGTAACGTGACAAATCAACATCAATGACTGTAGTCATACGACGCAGCACACTGCGTCGCACTTCTGCCAGCGCTTGATGCAAGGAGCGTTTTGGTCGGAATCCGTAGGAATTTGGGCAGAAATCAGCCTCAAAGATAGCTTCCAATATGAGTTTTAGCGCTCCTTGGACCACACGGTCCCGTATACACGGGATTTGCAGTGTCCGCATTTTGCCGTTTGCTTTTGGGATTTCTACTTTACGATTAGCTTGTGGTTGATATGTGCCAGCCTGCAGTTCTGCTTGGATGTTCTTTAAAAACGGTATAACTCCCTCTAGTTCTATATCAGCGAAACTTTGACCGTCGATACCTGGAGCACCGCCGTTTTTCCTCGCATGCTGATGTGCTTCATGGAGGGTTGTTAGTTTGGTAATGTGGGAAAATAGTCCCCAAAACCGATGCGTAGGTTCAGACTTCGCCTTTTGATAGATTCGTCGCCTTAGTTCCTGCAAAGTAATAGGTGTTTTTGTCATGGCACCCTTGCCTCCTTTGGTCGTACGAAATATTTGCAGGTTCGGACCCTTCCCTCCCCGCGCGTTTTGCTGCACGCAGATCTCTGGTACTACGATCCGTTCCGCCACCCTGACACCTACCGTTCTCACTTCCCGATCGCGGTTATAGAGACGGTCTCCTCGATGAGGTTTCTTCATCGGGTGTCGAGGGCTTCTCCAGTTTCCACATTATCTTTCTCTCCATGTCGCCGCTGATACCCCGCCGGTGAGAACTGCCGTTCCAGACTCGTTTCGGTCAGTTCTTGCTGCTTTCGCACGTTATCGACCGTCTCAGCCACCGGAATTGCGTGTAACGAGGCTACGTCTACGTTCACTGTACGTTACAACCTGGAGATTTGCCCACATGCCTTTTGCATGTGATGTCAGAGGGCTTCGCCATGTCGCTTTCACTTCATGGCGCCTCTCAGGCTACGGGAGTGGAGTCTATTCTCCCGATTGGACTTTCACCAACTAGATAATGTGTCCTTATCTGGACACGCCGATTTGCCAACGAAGGGAGTAGAATTCATGAATCGCTTCTTTTGAAACATATTCCGATGGAATATTAGTCACATACACATTGATTCCTTGCAATTTTTTAATTCGATCGCTAAAAGTTATCCTTTTCTTTTTCTCTTTATATGCACGATCTTTTCGGCTCTGGTGCAAAAACTATAAGACTTATGTAACTAACCTCTGAAACTTGGACATACTGATACTAGTACTCTAAAAAAGGACGTGATCAGTATGGAAAAGCAAAACCTATTCAAGTGGAAACATTATCAGCCTGAACTGATCTTATTAACAGTAAGATGGTACCTGCGGTACAATTTGAGCTTTCGTAACCTGGTGGAAATGATGGAGGAAAGAGGATTATCCATTGCTCACACAACCATTATGCGCTGGATTCATCAATATGGACCTCAATTAGAAGAGAAAGTACGACATCACCTTACATCAACAAATGACTCGCGGAGAGTCGATGAAACTTATATTAAAGTAAAAGGGCAATGGACGTATTTATATCGTGCCGTTGATTCAGAAGGGAATACCATTGATTTTTATCTAAGTAAATCAAGAGATAAACAAGCAGCCAAGTGCTTTTTCAAGAAAGCCTTGGCTTTTTCGTACGTTTCTAAACCTCGCGTGATAACAGTAGATAAGAACCCTGCTTATCCTGTAGCAATTCGAGCGTTGAAAGAAGAAATGCATATGCCTGAAGGCATAGAGCTAAGGCAAGTTAGATATCTCAATAACATAGTGGAACAAGATTATCGTTTTATTAAGAAACGTGTTCGTTCTATGTTAGGGTTCAAGTCTTTTGGCACAGCTACATCCATTCTTGCAGGAGTGGAAGCTATGCATATGATTAAAAAAGAACAGATTGATTTACAGGATCAGTCTGTCCAAAACCAGAAAGAATTCATCCATCGATTGTTTGGGCTTACAGCATAAAATAGAATTCCGCTAGAAATATATGAGCTATATTCTCTTTTATTTTATCTTTGCACCAGAACCCTTTAATTCATTTAACTCTTCCATATACTCTTGAACAAGTGTGACTGCCTGGCTCATGGTAGCTCCCCCCCCAAATGCAGCTGTTACGCCAATGATCTCAAGAATTTCCTGCTCTGAAGCTCCTTGATCTATACATCCTTTAGTGTGATAAATAATGCAATACTCATCCTGAGAGTAAAGGCTTATCCCTAAAGCAACCAATTGTTTTACTTTTTTTGATAATGTACCTTCTTTAAAGCATTCCTCTGTAAAAGAATTAAACTGTTCAGCCAGTTTTGGCATTTTTTCCGTAAATAAACCCAACCCATGTTTATAGTGAAGAAGTGCAGATTCAGTAGTATTTCTACCTTCAAATTCCATATTTAATCAACCCCATTTCTAGTATTTATAAAACATACGTTAGTATGAGCTTAAAGTACTTTGATTAATCATATTTGACATTATGTAATTTAGGGGGGCATCTTTACTTTTCAAAAATAATTCTTCTTAAATAAACAGATAAATTTTATATATATTCATATAAAAGTTCTTGTACATCAATTCAATCATTCAATAGAAATAGTAAGATTTTTTGTATACATGTATAGTGTATGACTACCTTCTCAGCATAATATATACCTAATTTAAATTTTCACATGAGCATGTCTAAGTTTTTGGTATAGAAAAGGCAAGCATTTAAATATGCTTGCCTTCGTTCTAACGACGATGCTCGACTAAATCAATTACCCCTAAAACAACATGAGCTAAACCAAATCCAAATACCGTATTAGCAATCATCTTATTAGAACCACGTGTCTGCTTAAGTGCATAACCTGCAGCTGTGACCGCTGTACCTAATGCAGTTGGAATTAATCCTTCACGAATATCCATCGTAATATCCTCCTAGCATCGTAGTTAGTAAAACATGTAGTATTTCACAATAAAATACTAACATAAAAATTAGTATGGTCGCTTTTTATATAAATATGTAAACACCAATATCAAGGAAATATACATAACTAAAAATCCTGAATTAATGTCCCAATCCATTCCAATAAAAATCTACAATGCTTACAGCTAAATCATCTATATTGGCAATCAGTGGCTTTTGATTTACATCTTTGTAATCACCTAAGTATAGCAAAGCAACAAAGGCATGAGTACTTAAAAGCGAGTGCCCTTTAGGGATTTCACCTTTTTGCATCGCTTTGTGTATTACTTGATCCAATACTTCGTACATTTTATCTTCAGCTTGTTGCATTTGTATTAAGTGATTCTCTGAAAGAGATATTTTTGCATCTTTCATGAAACTCTTGATATCAATGTTCAGTGTTGCGGTTAAATGAACTTTTGCAACATCAAGTAATCGCTCCTTAAGCGGCTTACTTGTTGAAAGAATTTTATGCATATTGTCTCTAATGCGTGCCATCATTTGAATCATTGTATCCGTAAAAAGATCAGCTTTTGTAGCATAGTAATAATAAACAGTTGCCTTTGTTACATCGCACTCTTTTGCAACATCTTCCATAGAGACGATTTGATAACCTTTACTTAAAAACAGCTTTGTAGCAATATCAACAATTTTATCTTTTGTAGATTTTGTATTTTTATTTTGAGGTGGTCTTCCTAAAGGACGTTGTTTTTGTTCCAATATCATTCTCTCCTGACTCTTCATAATTAAAAATATTATAACATATCAGTTGAATAGTACTTGATTAATTAACTAACCAGTATATATAATTAATTCTAAAATTAGTAAGAAAGGTGGAATATCATGAAAAAACATCCTCTTTATACATGGGGGAAATATGTCGGTGGGCCAAAAGCAAGGTGGATTACCCTTTTTGTATGGGTCTTGTTGACACTTGTTTTATCGTTTACTTGGCCAGCTGTGAATACCGTTGAAGATGAGACAGCCCCTAATCTTCCTGAAACGGCTATGTCACAACAGGCTAATAATATGATTAAGAAAGAATTTCCGAATGACTCAGGAAACCCTGTGCTTATTGTTTGGCATAAAGATGAAGGTTTAGAAGAGAAGGATTTTAAGACAATTCAAGATACTTATCAAAAACTTAGAAATTCGCCATTAAAGGGGCAATCAACGTTACCACCTTTTGATACCATACCGCACCAAGCGTTAGCAAAAAATGTTTCAGAAGATGGTACGTCTCTTGTAACTCCTGTGTTTTTTGATAAAACTGCAGGGACAGATATGCTGCAAGAGAATATGGTTGAACTGCAGAGTGTCATAAAGAATACAGTGGAAGATGATCCATTTAAAAGAAAGATTTCCGATTCTGGTTTGCATGTACGTCTATCAGGGCCAGTTGGTATTCAGACTGATGCAGTAAGCATATTTAGTCAGGCTGATTTGAAATTATTGGTTGCAACTGTATTACTTGTTTTAGCTTTACTTATTCTTCTTTATCGTTCGCCGCTATTAGCAATCTTACCTTTAATTGTAGTTGGGTTTGCTTATGGAATAATTAGTCCAACTTTAGGTTTTTTAGCTGATAAAGGATGGATTACTGCTGATGCGCAAGGAATTTCAATTATGACTGTACTATTATTTGGAGCTGGTACGGATTATTGTCTATTTCTAATTTCAAGATATCGAGAGTTTCTTCTTGTGGAGCAAAATAAATTTAAAGCGCTACAGCTTGCAATTAAAGAATCAGGTGGAGCTATCATTATGAGTGCTCTTACAGTTGTAGTAGGATTAGGTACTCTATTACTTGCTCATATAGGTTCTTTCCATAGATTTGCAGTACCTTTTAGCGTGGCTGTTTTCCTTATGGGAATCGCTTCTTTGACAATTTTACCAGCATTATTAGCTATTTTGGGGAGAGTAGCATTTTTCCCATTCATCCCAAGAACAACAGAAATGAATGAAGAATATGCTAAGAAAAAAAAGAAAACTATCAAGGTAAAGGAATCGAAAGGGTTCTTAAGCAAAAAACTTGGAGATCTTGTTATTCGTAAACCATGGACAATTATCCTGCTAACACTATTCTTATTAGGTGGATTGGCTTCATTTGTTCCACGTATCCAATTTACGTATGATTTATTAGAATCATTTCCAAAAGATATGCCTTCACGTGAAGGATTTGATTTAATCTCTGATCATTTTTCACCTGGTGAGTTAGCACCTGTACAAATTGTTGTTGATACAAAAGGAAAAGATGTACCTGTCAAAGAAGAATTAACAAAACTTTCTTTTATAGATCAAGTAACAGAACCAGTGCAAGGGAAACAGAATAATCAATTACAAATGTTTGAAGTTTCAATAAAAGATAATCCGTATTCTATTGAGGGGATGAATAAAATCCCTGAGTTAAGAAAAAGTTTGAAACAGGTAATGAAAAGTGCTGAAATAAGTGATGCTAATAACGACATATGGATTGGAGGAGAGACGGCTACATTATACGATACGAAACAAACAACTGAACGTGATCAAAATGTGATTATTCCTGTTATGATTGGTATTATCGCATTATTATTACTTGTATATTTACGTTCTGTTGTGGCGATGATCTACTTAATTGTAACAGTGGTATTATCATTCTTCTCTGCATTAGGGGCAGGATGGTTACTACTTCACTATGGTATGGATGCTCCTGCAATACAAGGAGCGATTCCTCTATATGCATTTGTGTTCTTGATAGCATTAGGAGAGGACTATAACATATTTATGGTTTCTGAAATATGGAAAAACAAAAGAAGCCAGCCACACCTTGAAGCAGTCAAAAACGGGGTGGTTCAAACAGGTAGTGTTATTACGTCTGCTGGTTTAATCTTAGCAGGAACATTTGCTGTATTAGCTACTTTACCAATCCAGGTACTTGTTCAATTTGGTATTGTTACAGCAATAGGAGTACTTCTGGATACATTTATAGTAAGACCTCTTCTTGTTCCTTCACTTACAGTCGTTTTAGGCCGTTTCGCTTTTTGGCCAGGAAAGCTTTGGAAGAAGAAAGAGACAAAAAAAGTAGATGCTTGATAGTATAATAAAATTAAAAAACCAAGGAAACTTTGATTGAACTGTACCCCGAATCGTGGACACTTAAAAAAAGTCCATGATTCGGGGTTTTTGTGTGTTTTCACACCGATTTCCTCGTTATAATGAAAACAATGATAAAAGTGAGGTACGGGGAATGAGTAACATTATTTTTAATGAAATTCAAATAAAACAATTAGAGAAGAATGAAAATGTAGTAAAAGTATCGGAACGTTCTATTACTTACCATGCTGATTTTAAAGTAAAAGCTGTGAAAGAAAATCAGAATGGGAAAGGGCCGAATCAAATCTTTTTAGAGAATGGATTCGATCTAGATATTATTGGCGAAAGAAAGCCAAATCAATGCTTAAAACGCTGGAGAAAGACGTATGAACAGTTTGGCGAAGAAGGATTTTATACAGAACGTCGCGGAAAAGGAAATGTCGGTCGTCCTTCCACAAAACAGTTATCTTCTGATGACAAGCTAAAGAAAGCGGAAGCGCGTATTGCTTTTTTAGAAGCGGAACTTGAATTTTTAAAAAAGTTAGACGAGCTCGAAAGGCAGGCGCTGAAAAAGAAACGCTAACACCGTGTGAGAAATATACGCTCATTGAACAAATGATTCGTCACTTCAATTTCCCACGAATGGTACGTTATTTTTGCGAACTAGCTGGTGTGAGTCGAAGTGGTTATTATGCTTGGCTCCAAAAAGCAGACATGTACACTGAAAAAGAATTATGTGATGAGAAAGATTATGAATTGATTCAGGAAATTTTCAACCAAAAGAAGAAAAAATGTGGTGCGAGATTTATCAAAATGACTTTAGAAAATACAAAGGGAATTAAAATGAATCTAAAGCGTATCTTTCGGATTATGCGGAAATACAATCTAGTGACAAAGACTCGTCGTGCGAATCCATACAAACAAATAGCTAAGGCGACGCAAGAACACAAGGCTTGTCCTAACCTACTCCAACGTCAATTCAATCAAGAAGAGCCGGAAAAAAGTATGTTAACTGATATTACATATTTATTTTATGGAAAAGGGAAGAAAGCTTATTTATCTTGCGTAAAAGATAGTACCACACGAGAGATTTTAGCCTATCACGTCTCTCCCTCTTTACAAATGGATATCGTCTATCAAACATTAGACAAATTGAAAGATAGATTAGGAGATACAATTCATCCTGAAGCACTTTTACATTCAGATCAAGGCACACATTACACGCATCCTGAATTTCAGCGACGTGTAAAAGAAATGGGGATAAAACAATCTATGTCACGTAGGGGAAACTGTCTGGATAATGCCCCGATGGAGTCCTTTTTTGGTCATATGAAGGATGAATTAGATTATAAAGATTGTCCAACGTTTCAATCTCTTCAACAGGTGATAGAGGAGTACATGAAGGATTATAATTACTATCGTTATCAGTGGACACTAAAAAAGATGGCTCCGGTACAGTGGTCTTACCCCTGTCAAGTAGACAGTAAAAGATTAGATGCCTTTTCATTAAGCAGCCTTAGTTCCAAATTCAGCAGGACTAAGGTTGTTTAATTTTTTTTGGAATCGTTTGTTATTGTAATACCTCATATATCTTCTAATGGCTTTGAAAACTTGCTCTTTTTCATGAAACTCATTTCTGTAAAAACATTCTGTCTTAAAATGACTAAAAAAACTCTCTACACATGCATTATCATAACAATTGCCCTTCCTAGACATACTTACATTCATTTTGTATTTTTTAAGTAATAGGTTGTATTTTTTGGACGTGTATTGATACCCTTGATCGCTATGTAATACTGTTCCGTGGACATTTCTTTTTCTTAAGGCCTTATTCACTGTGTCTATAACTAATTTTAAATTGTTGCTTTCGCTTACTTGGTAGGCTACAATTTCGTTATTATAAAGATCCATTATCACTGAAAGATACATACGCTTACCGTTAAAAGTGAGATAGGTTATATCTGTAACCCATTTTTCATTTGGCTTGCTGGCTGAAAATTCCCTGTTTAAACGATTTTTTGATACGACACATTGTTCTTTTAAGCCAAAATGCCTCCACTTTTTCTTTCGAATCTTAGCTTGTATCCCCATTTTCTTCATTAAACGGTACACTCTTTTATGATTTATCTGTAAACCACAATACTTTTTGAGCCATGTACAAACTCTTGGATAACCAAAACTACCATTTATATCTGGATCTAGTTCGCATTCCACTATTTTGGACATAATAAATTGGTCTTCCTTCATCTTTTCAGAGGGATTAGTTCTTCTTTTTTCCCATTTGTAATATCCACTTCTTGAGACCCCCGCAATTTCACAAAGAAACACAATTGGAAAGCTATGCTTTAATGTATGAATGATCTCGTATTCTATTGATTTGTCTCTTTTGACCTCATCTCCTTTTTCGCAGCTAAGAGCTTTTTTAAGTATGCATTTTCTACTTCTAATCGTTCTATTCTATCATCATGACTTGTTTTTATTGAACTTGCATTTGTTTGTCTAGATCTCCCTCGTTTTTCTTGTAGGCCAAGAATACCCTCACTATTGTAGTTTTTAATCCATCTGTCTATAACTGAATATGTAACTCCTAATTCCCTTCCAATTAATTTACTACCCATTCCTCTATGTAAGTACATTTCAATAGCTTTCATTTTAAAATCAATCGAAAAAGTTCTTCTAATTTTCCCCATAAAAAAATCCCCTCCATAATAAACAGTACAGTAACTTTCTTTCAACTGTCTACTATGAGGGGATAATACCAGATTATTTACTTCACTCTCTTTTCCTCATATCTCTTTACAACCCGATAAAAAATGGTTCGACTTGAGGGGAACGAAGAAACTTATATATCATTATTAAAGCATTTAAACAAGTAGGTGATAGTATGGGAACATTGTTAGAGGAATGTATTGAAGCTTTGGGCCAGAATATAAGAATCTTATCTAAAGAAGAAAGAGAAATGGTTCTTACAAATTTTGAAACTACTTTTCTTATTACACAATGGGGACGTATTGAATGGTCAAAAATAACTCAGTGCATTGAAATAAATACAATTGATGAAATAACTTCATATTTGAATAGTTGTTACGATGAATATAATAAGAAAGTTTATTTAATTTGGGATGAAGGGACATTACCAATTATTAAGACAGATTTAGATAAGGTTTTAGAAGTAATAGACGATGTTACTGCGGTTAGCTTTGATACTTGGATATATGCGCCTCATGTAGGTTATGCCATTGAGCTATATCATGATGGAAACATTAGAATAGGATTAAAATAACAATAAAAAGTCAGATTTCTGTATGCTATGCAGTATCTGGCTTTTTATTATGTTCCAAAAGGTATACCTTTTGGTACGGTACAAACCAATATATAAGGAGTACGGCAACGATTCGTACATTGACCCGCCATATCTATAAAAAACAGAATTTCTCTATCTTTTTTACTTTTATGAATTCGAAATACTCTATTTAAAATATTTTTTAACAACATATATATTAAATTTATCCCAATAGAATGTATTATGTTTTACATAAATGTTAAAAATTTATGTTTATTTTACACGTGTGTAAATTTTTAACATTTTTATTTTTCTCAATTCTATAACTTTATTCTTAAATTATACTTAATATGGAAGTCCAATATTAGTTGAAAGATTTTGAGATAAGACATTTATCTTAAATTCTTACTTAGAGGAGTGATTTATGTATGACTTAGGAATTAAATGGAGGTAATATGCATCTGGAAAAATTAAGAAAAGACTTGGAAGTTTTAGACTCCTATGCTTTTTATCGTATTCATCAAAAAATATAATCAATATTGTTCAAAATAAGTATTCATTTAATACATCCACTTGTAGAATTATTGAAAAAATTGGTATTTCATATGAACGTTAGAACGGATTTGAACGAAAGGACTGATTTATATGAATAGAAGAAAGAATGGTAGATTACAAAAAACAAAGAAAGTATTTATAACATCTGCTATTTTGACAACAACATTATTTACACCTATCGCTATAAATAGTTTGAATGTTTATGCTGAAACTGCAACGCAATATGAACAGAGGGAGTTCGACCTTCCAGGTACAGGTAGTTTTTGGGGTGAAGCAAAAAGGGAAAGAAGAAGTGAGCAAAAAAACTATATGCCAACAGGAATCTATGTAAAACCAAATGAACAGGTTACAATTGAAGTATCGGGAACGCAAAAGATTAGAGCGATTATTGGGACACATCAATATGATAAAGAATGGGGAAAAGAAATTGATCTTTCTCCTGGTTCTAATACCATCTCTTCTCCAAACGGCGGCTTATTAGGATTTGATAACTATCAAGATACAGGAACAGTTAAGGTGAAAGTAACACAAGGCGGTAGTCCTGTTCCATTCTTTGAATTAGGGAAGCACACGAAAGAAGACTGGATTGCCATGATGAACAAATATCCAGATGCACATGCGGTACAATTGAAATCAGAACGAGCAGTACTTACTGTCACTCGTAATAGTGCCAATAAATATATTGTGGATCAGAATCCTGAGCCTCTATTAAAAAAATATGATGAAATGATTCAAGCGCAAGATAAAATATCGGGATTATCTAAAACAGATCCTAATCCGTTACATCGTTCAACTCAGCGTATTTGGGCTTTTGTAGAAAATCCTAATAAACAAGAGTGGGGTATGTATGCAAGTTGGGATGGAGCCGTATTTACTACTGCTGGCGAAGCAATTAAAAGTACTTTAAATATAAATGAATTTGGATGGGGACAAATGCATGAAGCGGGACATGCAAGACAACAACACCCATGGACGTGGAATGATTTAAGAAATATGGGTGAAGTAACTGTTAATCTATATTCTTTAGCTGCACAAAAGCAATTATTCCCGAATCAACCAACACGTTTAGAAAAAGAGGGAGATTATGATAGAGCCTTTGCATACTTAAAACAAACGAATAAAGAATATAAAAATATTGATGACCTGTTTGTGAAACTTGTTATGATTTGGCAGCTTCATTTAGCATATGGCGATGATTTTTATCCAAATCTTCACAAACTATATCGAGAGTTACCAGAGGATCAACTTCCAAAAACGGACGAAGATAAAATACAAGCATTTATTTACAATACATCGAAAGTAGCAAAACAAAATTTACTTCCGTTTTTTGATAAATGGGGATTGAAAGCAACCCAAGAAACGAGACAAAAAGTAGAAGCTTTAAATAATCCAACATTAATTGCACCTATATGGGAAGCGACAGATGCTAAACCTGTTAAACCACTTGCTGTATTGTCCAAAAAAATAATGAAGGCAAGTGCCAACAGTGAGGAATCATGGCGTGATCCAGCAAGTAACGCAATTGATGATAATCCAAATACAATTTGGCATAGTCAATGGAGCACACCAAATCAATATCCATATAATTTAACGCTAGACCTCGGTGAAATACGAACGGTCACCCAAATAGCATGTCTCCCAAGACAAGATTGGTCGGAAAATGGTCGTATTTTAGGCTACAATATTTATACAAGCATGGATGGATCTAACTATAAAAAAGTATCTTCTGGAACATGGGAAAGTAATGGAGGAAAAGAATTTGCAACATTCGAACCTGTTTCTGCGAAATATGTAAAACTAGAAGTGACAAACGGAAGAAATGGATATGCTTCAGCAGCTGAAGTAGATATTCGGGGATACTAATCGTTTACACATATGAATGAGCACGTTATCGCAGGATGGATTTTCAAATGATTTGAGAAACAGCTCTGTGATAATGTGTTTTTTTAACATTTCATGTTTAGTTTTTACTTTGCAATTTCTGATACTGCTTTAGTACTCTAAAGTTTTTTTCGTAAATCATTACTATTTAAATGCCAATCAACAAAGCTTCGAAGTATTGTCTCAATTTTTCCCTTAGCATATTCATTTCTTATTAAATCTCCCTATGTCGGTTTATTAAATGGTACCGATAATCCAGCCGCAATATAAGTAGTCAGAGTGCAATATTATAAATTAGGGATGTTCAAAAAATTCGTTTTAAAATCGAATGAGAAATGGGACCAACTGTTTATAAAGGTATACCTTTATAAACGGTAGGTCCATATCTATGAAACATTGAAACATCAAGTTTATAAAGGTTATATAAAACATTTTATAAACGTTTATTTTCAATGAACAGCTTTATAAACGAAAATGGTATAATTGTGGTAACAAATGTAAGGAGAATACCAAACGTGGCAAATATTTATGGATATATACGTGTAAGCACAAAAGATCAAAATGAACAACGTCAATTACATAAGATGATGGAACGAGGAGTGGAAGCCCGACGTATTTTTGTCGATAAAGCAAGTGGACGACATTTTGATCGTCCTCAGTATCAATTATTACGAAAAATATTGAGTACAGGTGATATTATTTACATAGATGCCTTAGATCGTATGGGGCGTAATTATGATGAAGTAATTGCGGAGTGGAAATACATAACGAGAGAATTACAAGCAGATATAGTTGTTTTAGAAAATGAGACGCTGTTTGATAGTCGTAAATTCCGTGAGATGGGTGACATGGGACGATTAATGGAAGATCAATTTTTATCTTTGCTATCTTATGTTGCAGATCAAGAGCGTAAAAAGATTCACCAGAGACAAGCCGAAGGGATTGCAGTAGCAAAATCTCAAGGGAAGCATTTAGGACGTCCTCAGTTTAACCTTTCAACATTAAGCTCAAAGCAATTACTTCTAATAGAAGAAACTTATCCGAAGTGGAAAAATAGAGAAATAACTGGGGTTCAATTCATGGAGGTACTAGACTTGAAGAAAAATACTTTTTACAAAGTAATAAAAGAATATGAAAATACATTAAATGTCGGAGACTAAAATATGAAGAGTAAATTAATTATTGTGCTATGCCTTATAGGGATATTGGTTCCTAGTTCAAAAACTTTAGCAAATGGAGAAATTATTACAAAAAAAGAAGTGCGTAATTATTATTATATTGTAGATAAAGAAAACAACAATTATACGTGGAAAATTGGTTATAAAAGTTCTAATTCAATAATAAAGGAAAATAAGGAAAATGAGTCGAACTTAGAAGATTTTCGAAATGCCGTTAACAAATTAAGCCAACAAAATTTAGAATTGTATGTATCAATAGCATATTTGGTTATATTACTTTTAATTCTCTTAATATCTTTCATAAAAAAGAAGAATGATATTCCAAAATGGTTTTTGATATTCATGTTTGTTCTATTAATAATATCAATAAATGCTGTAGTGCAGACATCAATTAGTTTATCTGTAACAGATAAAGAAGTACAATTTCTTTATCTAAGACTAACTCACTAAAAAAAGATCCCCTAATATTGGGATCTTTTTTTTCAAAAGGCTAGTTTTTTGGTAACAAACTTTGCGCTTAAGGGGTACGTGAACATCGCCATCAAGCTAAGGTTTTGAAGTACCCCCTAAATGAAAATTTTCTTTCTCTACAGTTAGTTATTTTGAGAAGTCAGCTCATTTTTTTGTTTTGGGGGTGTTTACTTTTCTTAAGTTGATGGGCATGGGGTCTCGCCACATCGCTATCAAAACAATATTCCCTTAAAGTAAAAAAATACGCTATTCTTTCTGTAGAATCATAGGAAAGGATGGCGTTTTTGATATGAACTTATCGGTTTTTGATGAACTAGAATTGTTTTCTAAAGAGTTACAACGATATGTGTCACCTGATGCTTTAGAGCAATTAGCTAAAAATATAGGATTTGTTAAACGAAAAAGTAAATACCGCGCACAAGATTTAGTGGCCTTATGTATTTGGTTAAGTCAAAACATAGCTCATACGGTTCCGGTGCAAAAACTTCAAGATACATGCAAGTAACCTCTAAATTTTGGACATACTGATACTATTACTCTAAAAAAGGTGTGTGATCGGTATGAAAAAGGAAAATTTGTTCAAATGGAAGCATTATCAACCTGGTTCTGGTGCAAAAACTTAAGGACAATTGCAATGAATCTATAAATCTTGGACATACTGTTACTATTACTTTAGAAAGGGTGTGTGATTGGTATGGAAAAGGAAAATGTATTCAAATGGAAGGGTTCTGGTGCGAAAACTTCAAGATAATTGCAAGTAATCTCGAAATCTTGGACATACTGATACTATTACTCTAAAAAAGGTGCGTGATCAGTATGGAAAAGGGAAATTTATTCAAGTGGAAGCATTATCATCATGATATTATTTTGCAAACAGTAAGATGGTACCTACGGTACAACTTGAGCTTTCGTGATTTGGTGGAAATGATGGAGGAACGGGGCTTATCCGTTGCTCATACAACGATTATGCGTTGGGTTCATCAGTATGGTCCTGAATTAGACAAAAGAATCCGTCGTCATCTCAAGCAAACCAATGACTCTTGGAGAGTCGATGAAACATATATCAAAGTAAAAAGTCAATGGATGTACCTGTATCGTGCTGTCGATTCGAAAGGAAATACCATCGATTTTTACCTAAGCAAAGCAAGAAACCACAAGGCTGCAAAGCGATTCTTCAAGAAAGCTTTGCAGTCTTTTCATATTTCTGAGCCTCGTGTCGTGACAGTAGATAAGAATCCAGCTTATCCTATAGCAGTTGAAGAATTGAGAAAAGAAAAAAAGATGTCATTAGGCATCCAACTAAGGCAAGTGAAATATCTCAATAACATAGTGGAACAAGATCATCGGTTTATTAAAAAGCGAGTTCGTTCGATGTTAGGATTGAAATCCTTTCGCACAGCTACATCCATTATTTCTGGAATAGAAGCTATGCATATGGTAAAAAAAGGGCAACTTGTTTTACTGGACAAGTCTGTCCAAAATCAAGTGAAGTTCATCCATCAACTATTTGGAATTGCTGCTTAAGGCTAGATTCCACTAGGAAACTTTTCGCCTCTTTATATCTTTCCTAAGTATTTGCACCAGAACCGTTGTGTCCATATGATTATATTAACTCCAAATTTATGATATATTATAAAGAAGAATTCTAATTAGTTAATGCTCACTTAATAAAATACCTAGCTATGTATAAAACTAGTATATATTATATAAATCTTATTGATCTTTTATTCTAACCAAAGGGAAATGAACAATTAAATAGCTATAAGCATTTGAAGATAATATGTACATAGGGGAGTGATAATGTTGAAGTACATAGAAATAGGAATAGGAAATACTTGGTTAGTTAGGACGGAAACAGAGTTAAACGATGGAACTGAATATGAGGAAAAAGGTATAGTAAGACCGATAAAATTTCATTCATTATACGTAAGGATTTGGATTCGAAACACTGTATTTATATTCAACTTAAAAGAAGGCTTTAAAAAGGTAAAAAAAAATCGGAAAAAATTTAAAATCATTTTTGGTATAGTGAGTTTTTAGATGCTTTATTTGTAAACGATAACCTAAACATGTACACTTTTGTTTGTCTAAGGAAGTACAGAACCACTCATTCTTTTTATTCAAATAATCATTAATCTGATAAGATTTCCCAACAATGTCATTGACTGTGGTAGGGTGTAATATACGTTTTTCATAGCGCATATTAATCAACTAAAAGAACAGTTTTACATACTTCGGATTGATTGGAAAATAGCCAAATTTATCAATGATAAGTATTTTAGCTTAGATAAGTTTGTAAGCTTTTGACTTTGAATTTTGTTTGAATATTTAGCTTCATCTCTATATTAACCACTCAAGGTTAGTATGAAGGATTGAGTTAAAGTTGCCCATATTTAAGTTGTTATTTATATTATTGAATTTTTTATGGGAAATAGTAAAGTATAAAGAATTTTTTACACCGATTGATAATTCAATCGGTGTTTTCTATTTTAGAGTAGTTAAATAGATGGTTTATTGAACGTGTCTTATCCTTTACAGTGTGAGCAGGAGGATTAAAAAAGTGGAAATGCTTGATAATCGTGAACATTTCATCTTTAGATAAATATAAGGGGTATTTTTTTATTAGTCATTCAAAAGAATAATTTTTATTTTGTCAGCTTATATAAGTTAGGTATCGTTATAATAGACAGAATATTCTCTAGTTTATTTCTCAACTTCATGACATTGTAAATTTATTGTAAATTTATTGTAAATATTATAAATTATTATTTATATTTTATGATTTAGTCACATTGATAAATATTTAAAGAGGAGAGGGAAAAATGACAATTGTTCTATTAAATAGAGTAAGTAAAGAAAAAAAAAATTATATTGAATGGCTTAAAGATTCAAAAGAACAAATAATTATTTTAAATCATAAGGAAACCCTTCATACTTTTGATAGTAATGTCACAAAAAAAGGGTTTGACAACTTCTCTGATAATGGATTGGTGGATCTCGAAGTTATAGAATTACATAATAAAAAAGCAATTAAAGCTTTAATTGCTTTAGAGGAAAGTGAAATAATTAGGGCAGCTTCTTTGCGACAGTATTTAAATATTGAAGGACAACATTTAGAAAGTGCCCTTCATTTTCGAGATAAGTTTTTAATGAAATCACACTTGCAGAGGAATGGTGTTAAAATCCCTAATTTCAGAAAAATTAATAATCGGATAGACTTGATAGATTTTATAGAAAAAGAAAAATATCCTGTTATTGTAAAACCAAGAAGTAGTTGGTCATCTAAAGGTATACATGTACTATATGATAAGTATGATTTAAAAAAATGTTTATTAACGAATACTCTAGAAGATTATTTAGTAGAAAAATATATAGAAGCTCCAGTTTTTCATGTAGACGGATTGATTTTAAATAATAAGATAGAATTTATTTGCTCTTCAGCCTATATAAATACATGTCTTTCTTATAGGGAAAATATAGGAATGGGTTCAGTTTTATTTGAAGAGGATAATGAATTTGCAAATCAGTTAATGAATTTTGTAGAAGAAGCTCTTTTCAGAATGCCATTAGCTAAGGATATGTCTTTTCATGTTGAAGTTTTTTATGATAAGAGTAACGAAGAATTTCTAATATGTGAAATGGGGAGTAGAACTATTGGAGCTGGAACCGATAAGTTATTCGAATATTCCTTTAATTTAGATTTTGATAAAATAATAACTCAAGCTCAGTCTGATGTTGAAATAGATATGAATATTATCAAAAATAATGTATCTGGCCAACTGTTTATTCCCCCAAAAAAAGGCTTTCTAATGTCAATACCACAGGAGTTGCCTTTTGAATGGTGCTTTAATTATGAAATTAAAGGGATGATAGGTACATATTATGGAGGATCAAAAAAATCTACAGATTCATATGCAGTTGTCTATTTTGAAGGGCGAAATCAAGATGAACTTTTAAAGAGGGCTGAAGAAGTCGAAAAATACATTGTTGAGAATACTATTTGGGAGTTTAAATAGTATTTCTATTTAAACTTTATGTTTCGAATGAAGATAATAATTATAATAACTTTGTTGCATAATGCTAAGTGGCTTTATATGTTTTATTCTGAATAATAAAATAAAAGGGCGGTAGCGAACATGGGGGAAATTTTTACTGAGTCAAGTGTATGGGAATTCTTAAAACCAAGATTAGATAGTAATTTTACACCTTTAAGATCGATTAGGCTAAAAATAACTGATAGATGTCACTGGAATTGTTGGTGGTGTCATAATGAAGGAACAGGGGAAAGGAATCCTAAAATTACTAAAGATATTGAATTTAAAGGTGAATTTGCAGATGAGTTCTTGAATTTATGTGAAAAATTGAATATAAATGAGATTCATATTACTGGTGGGGAACCAAGTACGTACAAGGGACTGGTGGAATCTATAAAATTTTTAAAAAAGCATGGTTTTATAGTGAAAATGACTAGTATAGGAAATACCAAAGAAATAATGGATGAAATTTTTAATGCTGGAATAGATGGTATAAATTTTAGTTTACATGCGATTGAAACAGAAGAATTACACTCAACTCAAGTAGATCGTACTTTAAAGTGGACTAAAGTTCAACAAGATAGACAGTTTCAAAGTATACTATCTGCTAAAAAGGCAGGTATAAAGGTAAAGTTAAATACGGTAATGGCTTCACAAAAAGATATTCCTAGAATTAAACAAGTAATTGATTGGGCATTCGAAAACGATATTGATATGAGAATATTACCTGAAATTAATTTCTTGGAGAAGTCTGTAAATACCATTCGGAATTTTTTGAATTTTTATGGTGCAGTTGAAAAAAGAAGGCAATATACTCTGGGTGTTTCAAGTGGAACAATTTTTTATGATATACCAGGGAAAAAAGAAATAGGATTTAAAATTTTAATGCCTAGTTATTTAGATTCAATGTGTAATAGCTGTGATATGAAAAAGAATGGAACCTGCAGAGAATATTTCTATGGTATTCGTTTTGAAAATAAATTAGGTATGCACAATGTTCGTTTATGTGTACATAAGACTAATAGCGATACATATATGAGAATGGATGAATTTTTGGATAGTGAACAATTTAAAGAAATAAAAAATACACAGGAAGATTACAAAATGTAACCGTCAAGGCGAATTTTACACTTTAGGTTGTGATATAGCCCACTTGACATGGAGTCTCTACAGGTATGATAAATAGTCTTGAAGCCTTGGTGTTAAAAGAACCATGGCTGTTACAGAAAGGCTATCATACCTGTTTCTCTAAATAAGGTGGACGATAAATGTGGCTAAAAGTGTAAAGTTCATATTAGCGAAAACTGTAAAATTTATTCTGGCGTTTACACAAAAATTGTTTTTTTAATAAGTATGAAAAAAAGTGGGGTGCCTTTATGAAAGAAATTGAATTGAGATTTAAAATTGATGATGCAAATGAGATTTTGGACAAGTTGGAAAACTCAGAGTTTGAATTTTTGCTAGAAACGTTTCAAAAAGATGAATATTTTAAGCATAAAGGATTAGAAAAAGAAGAAGAAAAAAAAGGGGCATATATATATAGAATGAGACATGATTCTGTAAAAGGAATTAGTGCTGTTAAAAAGTTAACTTTTGAACCAGGGGTATGGGAAGAATTTGAAGTTAATGTAGAAGGGAAAAATGCAGAGTTTATCCAAATGTTATTAAAAGATTCTATGTCCTCTATTTTAACTATAGATAAATCTAGAAAGAGTTTTCAAAAAGATGACTTTTCTATAAATGTTGATGTTATTAAAGGGTTAGGAGAGTTTATTGAAGTAGAGTTACTTGCAGAGGATAATACGGAAAAAGAGATCAAAAGGATTGAAGCATTAATGATTTCTTTGGGTATAGATAAATCAAAGATTATTAAAGATGGTTATGTAACTTTAGTGAAAAAAGAGAAGGGGCTATTATGAACTATATGACATCTAAAGAAATTATTAATAAATTTATAAACTTTTTTTTAAACGTTAATTATAGTTTGTTAAGTGAAAAAAAAATTGTGCGTTCTAAAAAAGAAGAAACATATTTTAATATGTCTGCCATAGCAGCCAATATAGATTTATTTAATGATTTAAATAATGAGCAAGATATAAATAGAAACTTTGTTACTAAACAACAAGTTTTTTTTAGCAATAAGTTAGATGGAGTAGGAAACACACCTCTAGCTAATCCGACTGAAGTTTCGTTAAGCATTTTTAATAAACAAAATTACTCGCCTTCCTTAACAATAAAGCATATATTGGAATTTTTAGGGGAGATAGGGATACAAAAAGAAAAATTGTTATTCCGTATAGCTAATAATGATGTTATAAAAAATGCATACCTTTCTGAAGGTATAACTGAAAAACAAATATTTATTTGGGATAAAATGGAGGTTTTTAATATAGGGGATAATAGACCAAAAGGCTTTTATACATACCCTTATTATAAATATAAAAATGGCTGTGTCCCATTAGGGTCAATTTCCTTTATTAATCATAATGGTTATTGGACTTCTGATGTTGCAATTTTTCAAGAACGTCTTTCTTTAATTTTAAATAACTTGGACAAGGTAGTAGAAATAGATGCTATTTCACCATTATATGCTTATTTAAGCGAGGAGCTAAATTTTGATGATGAATACACTATGAGAATAACTTTATTTTTGAGAGCAATTGCATTTTTGGTGAAAGATGGTTTAACGGATGTAAGTAGCAGTTATCAAGGTCATTTTTTGAAAAAGTTAATGAGAGAAATCGGGGCGCTTTTGGGTAAAATGCAGTTTTCAAATCAGCAAAAAACAATAATCTTTAAATTATTGAACAATTGTTTATACTATCAAGGATATAATTTAGAAAAAAATGAACAACATATTATAAGAATCATAGATAATATTAATAAATATTCTCAAAATATTTCACTATCCATTGAACAAGAGGTGAAAAAATATAGAAGAGGTCAACAGATAGATATACCATATTTAAGCCAAACATTAGGAATAAAACCAGAGTGGTTAATTGTAGATAAAAATGTAGAAGAACAAATTAATGTGGAGGCAAAGAAATATATTAAGGTCAGGAATTCTATTCGAAATCGGGCTTTGAGCTTAGATGTATCTAAAAAAATTGATCTTGTCGAACTGTTATCGGAAAAATAATGTGTAAAGGAGAAATATTATGGAGAAACACATTTTAATTTTAGGTGGATTTTCAGAAATTCATAAGAGATTGAAGAAATTAGGAGTTCAAATTAGCATATTTAATGATACCAAGAGTATAAAGCCTTATTATTCTGAAATTTATGACAGGGTGATTGCAGTACCAACAATAGAGAGTGAAGAAGCCTTTGTAGAGTTTGCAAAAGTGTTACATAAAATAAAACCAATAGATTATATTACGACATTTCATGAAAATTTCCGTGAGACAGCAGTACAAATAGCAAAGGAATTAGATGTTAATTATGCATATCAGTTAGAAACGATAAAGTTAGTAAATAATAAGTTTTTTCTTAGGGAAAAATTGAGGGAATTAGGTATTGATAATACAAAAAGTGCAATTGTTAATTCTTTTGAAGAGTTGAGAAGATTTATAGAGAGAGTGAATGGTACTATTATATTAAAACCATTGAATTCTTCTGGAAGTACAGGTATATGGAAAATTGAAGGAGTATATGACGAGCTTGAAAAAGATTTTTTAAAGTATAAAAAAGCCTTTTCACAGTTTCAAATATGCGCAGAAGAATTTATTTATGGTAACGAATACAGTGTGGAAGCTTTTACTGAAAATAATGAACATAAAATTTACTGTATTACTCAAAAATATAAAAATGAAGAGAATTTTGTAGAGGTAGGACATACAGTTCCTAGTGTGTTAAGTGAGTCTCAAGAACAAGGGATAAAAAACTTTGTTACATCGATTTTAGATGCTATACAATTAACAAATGGCCCATCCCACACTGAAATAATATTAACTAGCGATGGTCCTAAGGTAGTAGAAACACATATTCGTTTAGGCGGAGACATGCTTACAAAATTATATGAGATCGTAAGTGAGGGAATAGATATTTTAGAGATGACAGCACGGAATGCAGTAGGTGAAAGTGTAATCGATAAAATAAGAGATATATCAAATTATAATCACTATGCTTCTATTTGGTATAAAGAAGGGCTGCCTGGAAAAATAGAAAAAATTAATACTGAAATAGATATTGAAACGGATAAAAATATTAAAGAAATATCTATTTTAGTAAGAGAAGGTGATATTATGAAGAATTTAAATAGCAGTGTTGGTAGAATGGCATATGTTATTGCTACAGGTGATTCGGATGAGAGTTCGGTATCAAGGGCAAAAAAAGCTATAGAAAAAATAAGCATCTCAATGATGTAGTATTGGTATAACTAATGAAGGAGAAAGATGGAATTTTAATATTCAAAGAATTTCATACTAATATAAAAATTAGATTAGTATGTTCGTTTTTTAATCGGTTGGCTACGAGAGCAATATTGCCTTTTATGGCATTGTATTTTTCTGAAGAACTAGGTAAGTTGATAACGGGTATGTTGATGACAATTAATATAATACTACAATTTGCCTCATCGCTTGTTGGTGGTTATTTAGCTGATAAATTTCCAAGAAAAAAAGTTTTATTAATTGGACAATTGAGTAACTCCATATGCTATTTGGGTATGGCCATTTTCATATATCCAAAATTTAATGTGGCTTGGGGAGTATTATTGTTTTTTATGTTAAGTGCTTGTGTTGGTAGCTTACATAAATCTGCTATGGATGCCATTATAGTAGATTCAACAGATGAACAGAATAGAAAAAAAGTGCTTACTTACGATTATTGGTTGGTTAACTTAGCTTTTGCTTTAGGGATGATTATGGGTGGTTTTTTTTATAAAAACTATAAATTTGAATTGTTTTCTATATTAACAATATTTTTGTTCGTTACCACATATGTATATCAGAAATATATAACAGAAAATAAAAATCATAATTTAGAGGAACTAGGACAATCTAGAGGTATTAAAGGTTTGTTTCATAATTATGTCTTAGCTATAAAAGATAAGCGATGGTTGCTGTTTGTTTGTGGTGGGATTTTTATATATTCAGCAGAATTTTCAATGGGTAATTATATAGGTGTACGTTTAGCAGAGGAGTTTATTCCAATTGAAGTATGGAAGTTTCAATTGGACGGTATAAAGATGTTGAGTTTATTACAGGTGGAAAATACGTTATTGGTAGTAACTCTAACCTTTGTAGTGAGTAATTTTACCAAAAGGTGTAATGAAAAAATTATTTTTATGGTAGGGTTATTAATGAATATATTAGGCTATGGAGTGGTAGCGTATTCGAATCAATGGGTTATATTGATAGTTTTCATTTTTATAGCCACTATAGGCGAATTAATATATTCCCCAATAAGACAGGTGAAACAAGTAGATTTGATACCGAAAAATAAAAGAGCTTCTTATTTTGCTTTAGGATCTTTTTCAATACAAGGGGCATCAATTATTGCTAGTATAGGTATTACTATGGGGGCGTTCTTACAATCGGAACTTATGTCTGTAGTTATTGTGTTTTTAGGGATTTTGGGTATTATATTAACATATAGTGCTGTGTATTTAAACAAAATAAAGAATTATCCTAAAAAAAAGTCAGTTTAGGAAGTTCTGGTGTGAAGAATGAGAAAATTATTGAAAGTAGAAAATATTAATCAGAGCTAATGAGAGTCATAGTATTTATCATGAATTAGATAAAGGATCAGTCCAATAATTTGAAATACGGTAATAAAAGGGTTCTGGTGCAAAAATAAATTATAAAAAAAGTAGGACCTGAATTTCCTACTAAATTACAGATTATGATGCGATACCAAACAATTTATCAATGAAATCTTTTTGATTTTGGGCAGACTTTACCCCTTGATGAAGTTGCTTCTTTTTCATCATATGCATCGCTTCTATGCCACTCAGTATGTAAGTGGCTGTACGAAATGATTTGAATCCTAACATCGAACGCACTCGCTTTTTAATAAATCGATGATCTTGTTCCACGATGTTATTGAGATATTTCACTCGCCTTATTTGGATGCCTACAGGCATCTTTTTTTCATTCTTCAACTCTTCAATTGCTATAGGATAGGCGGGATTCTTATCAATGGTTATCACACGAGGCTGTGAAACATGAAAAGACTGCAAAGCTTTCTTGAAGAAACGCTTTGCAGCCTTGTGATTTCTTGTTTTGCTTAGGTAGAAATCAATGGTGTTTCCTTCTGAATCAACTGCACGATATAAATACATCCACTTTCCTTTGACCTTAATATACGTCTCGTCTACTCGCCAAGAATCATTCGTTTTCTTAAGATGACGACGAACTCTCTTATCTAACTCAGGACCATATTGGTGAACCCAACGCATAATCGTTGTATGAGCAATGGATAAGCCCCGTTCCTCCATCATTTCGACTAAATCACGAAAACTGAGGTTGTACCGTAGGTACCATCTTACCGTTAATAAGATAACATCAGGCTGATAATGTTTCCACTTGAATACATGTTCCTTTGCCATACCGATCACACCTTTTCTAGAGTAATAGGATCAGTATGTCCAAGTGTTAGAGATTACTTACACGTATATTAAAGTTTTTGCACCAGAACCGTTTTTATATTTGAAGAAGTTGACTAATAGTAGTATACAAATACAATTGACGAGAACAATTCAAACAATATAGTAAAATATAAATAGTGAATAGAGGTAAATATATTATGATTTTAAAACTATTATTTATACTTTTTGGAGTAGTCTTAGTATTATGGGGTACATATAGAATGAAAACGGATGATGCATTTGTAGGAAAAACTCAAACAAGAAAAAATATATTCAATTTCTTAATTTTAGGAGAGGCGTCTGGACTCGGACAATTATTAGGTGGAATATTATGTATAATTTTAGGGGTTGTATCTTTTTTTATTAAGTAATTGATAAAATTAAGAATTAAGCGATGTTTTAACCGAACGTGGCTGGTTAGTAACGAAAGCAAAAGAGGAGATAATAGCTGAGATAGAACAGCGCTGGATTGAAAACATAGGTGCGGAACGAATGCAAATGCTCAAAGACGATTTAACAAAATTAGTTTATGAAGCAAATGAAGGTAAATTATCATCAAAGTTAAGACCTGTTTAGTAAATATAGAGTTTATAAAGGGGAGTAACCGTACACCCATTAACTTAAGAAACAGATAATACCCCAAACGATAAAAGTAAGCATTTTTCTATCCATATGGAAACAAAATTTTCGTTATGGGGGTATCTCAAAATCTTAGCTTGATGGGTATGGGGTAAGACCACATCGCTATCAAGCTAATAAAAAGAAATACCCTCAAAATGAATAAAATACGTTATTCTTTCTGTAGAATCATAGGAAAGGATGGCGTTTTTTGTATGTCTATTTCTGTATCTGATGAACTACAACTATTTGCACAGGAGATTCAGAGTCTTTTATCCCCAAATACCTTACAGAATCTAGCTAGAGATGTTGGGTTTGTACAGCGAACAAGTAAATACCAAGCAAAAGATTTAGTAGCTTTATGTGTATGGGTGAGCCAAAATGTAGCTATGACTTCTTTAACTCAGTTATCTAGCTGTTTAGAAGCATCAACAGCAGTACTCATCAGTCCTGAGGGACTGAATCAACGATTTAATAAGGAGGCCGTCCAACTTTTACAACACCTACTAGCCGAACTACTAAGCAAAAAATTGGCCGCATCTATGCCGATTTCTTCTCCATACACTTCTGTTTTCAAGCGTATTCGTATTTTAGATTCAACTGCATTTCAACTCCCGGATGTATTTTCATCGGTTTATCCAGGTGCAGGAGGCTGCAGCCATACAGCTGGGATAAAAATTCAACTTGAGTATGATTTGTTAAGTGGACAGTTCCTTCATATTCATACAGGTCCAGGTAAACAACATGATCGTACTTACGGCTCTCTGTGTGCCCCAACTGTGACAGCGAATGATTTATGTATCCGAGATTTAGGTTATTTTCATTTAAAAGACCTTCAATATATACAAGATAAAGAGGCCTACTATATCTCTCGTATCAAGTCGAATACACGTATTTATCAAAAAAATCCTAACCCTGATTATTTTCAAGATGGAAGAATTAAGAAAGGTACAGAGTATATACAGATAGATATGGAGACGTTAATGAACTCCCTTCAACCAGGACAAACATGTGAAATAGCTGATGCTTATGTAGGAATGATTGATAAAGTGCCAGCTCGTGTAATTGTTCATCGATTAACAAAACAACAGCAACAAAAACGATTACAAGATCAAGCTGTAAGAGAAAAAAAGAAAGGAATGAAGTATTCTCCTCGTAGTAAACGACTCAGTGGTATCAATGTATATATGACAAACACCCCTACAGATATTGTCCCGATGGGACAGGTACATGACTGGTATTCTTTGCGTTGGCAAATCGAAATTTTATTTAAAACGTGGAAATCATTCTTTCATATTCATCATTGTAAAAAGATAAAACGCGAACGATTGGAATGCCATTTGTATGGGCAACTAATTGCCATTCTACTCTGTTCTTCTACCATGTTTCAAATGCGGCAATTACTTCTTATAAAAAAGAAACGAGAACTGAGTGAATATAAGGCCATATATATGATTAAAGATTACTTTCTTCTTCTTTTCCAAGCTATACAGAAAGACACCCAAGAGCTATCAAAGATTCTGATTCGCTTGTTCAACCTTCTACAGCAAAACGGACAAAAATCTCATCGATATGAGAAGAAAACAGTCTTTGATATATTAGGTGTCGTTTACAATTGTACCATGTCTGATAATCAAGCGGCTTAATTCAAAAAAATGAAACCTGTTAGGGTTTATTTGGTATGCAAATCTTTAAATCCCTTACACGTAGCCTCTAAACAAAGAAACAACCTCTACTATAATTGACGTTGTATGAGCTTAGCTTGATAGTGATGGGGTAAGACCAACCAGTCTGTCCAAAATCAAAAAGAGTTCATCCACCAAGTGTTTGGACTTATAGCATAAAATACGATTCCGTTAGGAGTTTACTATTCTCCGTGTTATTCTTCATATTTTTGCACCAGAACCCTTTAGTCCACCTTTAGGCATGGGACATTCTGTCTTTCCTCTTACTTGGTAGCCATTTGGTGAAACTTTTTTACAAATAATTCAACTATGTTTCAAACCAACAATATTTTCTCTTTTTACAAATTATAGTTAAAAAGTTAGGCTTCAAACTCTTTCCTTTAAAAGTTCATAAAAATGTTTTAATATGTTTAATTATGCCATTTCCTTATTCAAGAAATTAGTCTATAATTTTCTAAGGAATATTATGGGGATAGAGGAGTTTATGCAAGAATATGGAGATAAGAAAGTTACATTATTTAATTGAAAAAAGAAAAGAAGAATTAATTGAGCTTGTTAAACACTATGGTTTTTGTCATCCTAGGGTGCTAAAATTTAGCCAAGATCTAGATAAATTAATTATTCGTATGATGAAGCAAAGTGAAATACGTGACATTATTACAAAAGCAAACATTAATACATGTAAAAAATAAAAATTCTATAATTTTACCTCTTATATTTATATATCAATCTATACAGAACTTATTTCGTGAAATGTTTATAAAATAAATATATTTCTAGATCCTTTTAACTGGTTCGGTTGAGGTGTAGGTACAAGCATTAAATAAGAACTGCATTCGTTAAAAATTAACAAAGAAAATTAACATAACTAATAGCAAAAAAAGAAGCGGAAACCGCTCTTTTTTGTTCATTCTCTAAGCGTTAGCATAGCAGGTGAGTAGTTCACGAGATGCTCACAATCTAATTTTATTTAAAAATGAAATCTTATTAATTGTAAATAATGCATAATCTAAAGTTGTAGTTCTAATTAATATACAATCTGATTCACCACTTTGTGTTCCTATCTTTACTAACTTTTTCTTTTCAGGAACATAGTCATTATCCTCAATAATCTCAACAATGTCCTCTAACAGAATATTAATTTCTGCAGTTTGCCATTCAATTGTTAATTGTTCATGTGTCTTTGTTACCTTAATATCTTGCATATAACTCTATTACCTACCTAATAAATTTAAATTTCATTATAAATGAATACAACGAAATTATATCAAAAAGTTATAAAAACAGCTACAATTTTTTATTCTTAAACAAAGCACCAAGATTCCTATTTGTTAATTAAAAAACCAGGGATTATTACCCCTGGTGTCTCAAAAAAAAATGTTTTAGACCATAGAAAAAAGTATTAAACTGTTAAAAAATAGTTGTAGACTGAAAAGGTGTTTTCTGTACATGAAAGCACTTTTCGCTAACATAAAACCAAAGGGTTCTGTTGCAAAGTTTCCGAAGACATAAAGAGATGGGGAATATTGCGGACCAGTTTTATGAAACTATTAATAATTCATGTAATGCGTTATACGTCGAAAAAACGAAGTTTGGTTGAAGACTTCGCTTTTGTTTGTATATGGCATGAACAGTTTCTATACCTTTAATAGTACGTGAGGCATGGCGAAGACTTTGAAAGCCTAAGGAACGGGAAAATCGACGTTTCACATGTCGATGATCTTGCTCGATGATATTATTGAGGTACTTTATTGTACGATGAAAGGTATTTTTGTAAAGACCTATCTCCTTTAATTTTTTGAATGCGGAAGCTAAAGAAGGAGCCTTATCTGTCGTCAGAACCGTTGGTTCTCCAAAAGTTCGAGCGAGTCTTTTCATAAAAGCATATGCTGCTTGTTTGTCTCGTTTTTGACGAAGTTGAATATCAAGTGTTTGTCCCTCTTTATCAATTGCTCGATATAAATAACACCACTTTCCTTTAATTTTGATATAGGTTTCATCCAAACGCCAAGATAACAATGTGTTTTTGTTTTTCTTCTTCCAAATTTGATAGATAAGATTTCCATATTCATGAACCCAGCGCATGATCGTTGTTGGATGAATCGAAATACCACGTTCCTTCAGAATTTCAGACACATCGCGATAACTTAAAGAAAAACGACAATAGTAGCCAACGGCTACCAAGATAATACCTTTCTCGAACTGTTTTCCTTTAAAATATCCCATCTGTTATGCTCCTCGTTTGCTTTTTCCAGAGTTTAGCCCAGTTTAGAAAACTTTGCAATAGAACCTAAAAGTTTCACTTTATAAAATAAAAGGTATAAAAAACAGAATGCAGTGATTTCACTCATAGTATCCTTTTTCAGCATAGTTTATCATTTAAGAGAAGAGTGAGTATGCAAAATTTATTTTATTCCGCTATTCGGGAGCAGTAATACTCCGATTGGTGGGGGAAGAACCTCCACTGATAGAAGTTTCACTTTATAGAGTTAATGATATGCATTCTTTTTGTTAGCATTGGTATATCAAATTGTTGATAAAGAATTTTGAGTGTGAGGTGTTGAAAGAATGAAATTGATTATTCCAAAGCAGCATGGAGCTTGGGGAATGTTGCTTATTCCTTTTGTTTTGGGTATTTTAATCGGTAAATGGACATGGTATCATATACCCCTTTTGTTAGCATGGTTATTTGTATACTTGGCTACATATCCTTTGTTAATGTATGTAAAACAACCAAGAAAGAAGTATTACTTACATTGTTTCTTTCTTTATTTTAGCGTGGCTTGTGTGTGTGCGATCATTGCTCTTATATATGAATGGCGTATAGTGTTCTTTTCTATTATTATGCTTCCATTTTTTTTCATAAATATTTATTTTTCTCGCAAAAAAAACGAACGAGCTTTACTAAATGATATATGTGCTATTATTTTGTTTTGTATAGGGGGAATCATTAGTTATTATTTCACAATGAAAACAGTTGATGAGAATATATTGATGATAGCGACTATATCATTTTTATATTTTATGGGAAGTACGTTTTATGTAAAAACGATGATTCGTGAAAAAAAGAATCCAACGTATCGCTTTGTTTCATGGTGGTATCATTCTTTACTTGTGATTGCTACTTTAATTGTATCGCCATGGGTTACCATTATTTTTATCCCAAGTTTGATACGGTCTATAGTTTTTTATGGTAGAAATATTTCGATTTTAAAAGTGGGTATTTTAGAGATTATAAATTCTATTTACTTTTTTATTGCAACAATATTAGTATTTGAATTTTTCATCTCGTAAAATCTCGATTGGTGAAAGCTAATAGTTTCTTACAATTATTAAAATACAGAAGCGTCTTAAGGTGTTTTGATTTAAATCAAAGTTGAATTAAATTTTCTTTCATATATTCATAATTATTCAAATACTAAATACTGAAAGGGCTGTATAAATAATGGCATTTTATCAAATATTAACGCCTTATTATGATGAAATTTTTCCGGTAAATGGAAAACAACTAAATTTTATTACCTCTTATTTACAAGAGGGAAATTCTGTACTTGATGTAGGTGCAGGAACAGGAAATGTAGCCAAAGCATTAGTTGAAAAGGGATTTACTGTTACGGCGATGGAGCCAGAGAAGATGATGGCTGCTAAAATTTGTGAGAAAGCTGCAATCCACGAAGGGAAATTTCATGTAAATACATTTGGAATGCAACAAATAGACAATGTACCTAGGATATTTGATTGTATTTATTGTATTGGAAATACCATCGTTCATTTAGATAATATGAAAGAAATTACTGATTTTCTTCAAAAATCTTTTAAAAAACTAAAAAAAAATGGAAAATTGATTATTCAAATTGTAAATTATGAAAAAGTATTAAATCAAAAAAAGTTCATTTTTCCAGTTATTAAGAAGAAACATTTCTCATTTAAGCGAGATTATGCAATAGAAGGAGAAAAAGTATTATTTACTGCAACATTGAATGTCGATGATAAAGAAATCTCAAATAGTATTCCATTATATCCTATTACAAAACAACAATTACTGCCAATATTAACAGAGTGTGGTTTTCAGTCAGTAGAAGCATATGCAAATTTCGAGAAAAAAGCATATTCATCTGATGGTCCAGCATTAGTTATTGTAGCTACAAAATAACTATCAAATAAAAAATACCTTAGTGAAGAATTTTTTCTTTTACTAAGGTATTTTTTATTTGTTCTTTCAGAATGTGATTCAAATCCTCTTTTTATCTTAGGAGAATATTTATAATAAATTTATTGTTAACAGATGACAATTAGGAGGAATAAAAAAATATGAACAGAGAAATTAAGCTAACAGAAGATATATATTGGGTTGGAAAGATTGATAATAGAGAGGTTCCGTTTCATCGTTTAATTTTAGCAAAAGGAACAACTTATAATGCATATCTTCTAAAAACTGAAAAACCAACAGTGATTGATACAGTTGATATAGAGTTTGGAAGAGAATTTGTAGACTCTTTAAGCAAATTAATTGATCCACAAGAAATTCAGTATATCGTAGTGAATCATACAGAACCTGATCATTCAGGCGGCTTGGCAGCATTAGCATCAAGAGCTACAAATGCTACAATTGTATGCACAGAAATTGCAGTACCTGAAATACAAGAAATGTATAAGCTGCATAATCGGAATTTTTTAATTGTAAAAGATGGTGATACATTAGATATTGGTGGAAAAACATTGAAATTTAAAGAAACTCCATATCTCCATACAGAAGAAACGATGATTACCTACTGCGTAGAGGATAAAATTTTATTTCCATGTGATATTTTTAGTACTCACGTAGCAAATAATGAAATGTTTAATGATGAAGTGAATGAGGATATTATAGATGATTTTATTGGCTATTATAATGCAATCATTCATCCACATAGAAGATATGTTAGAACGTTAATGGAGGCACTACAAGATTTAGACGTAAAAATGATTGCTCCATCTCATGGATACATTTTACGGAAAGATGTACAAAAATATATCGATTTATATGCAGAAATGAGCAAAGATACAACTCAAGGTAAAAAAGTAACAATTGTATATACAACAATTAAAAATAATACTAAAAAAATGGCGAATATCATTAAAGAAACATTTGAGGCAGAGAATATTAAAGTAAGAGTATTTAATGCTGATAAATCAGATAAAGCTGAAATTCTAGAAAGCATTCAAGAAGCAGATGCAGTTTTCTTTGGGTCTTCAACTAAATACGCAGATATGATTGGAAACTTAGAAGAAATTTTAAAAGAAATGAAAGAAATGAACCTAGAAGGGAAAATTGCAGCTGCGTTCGGGTCATATGGTTGGAGTGGTGAAGCAATTGAGGTAATACAAGATTATTTAAATGAGACAAACATGAATGTACAAAGTACATCAAATGTTATTAAATCTACAGGTATGACTCATGTTGAATTCCCTATTCGTATAAGATTCTCTCCGAAGGATGAAGAAAAAACACAAAGAATTAAACATGCAACAACATTTGTCACAGATTTATTATTAAGTTCTATTTAATAGAAAAATGCAGGTGAAAACATGGAAAAGAATTTTGTTATTATCGGAAGCGGAGTAGCTGCTGTAAATGCTGCAAAAACAGTTAGAGACCATGACAAGGATTCAAATATATTCATTTTTGGTGAAGAATCATCTTTACCCTATAACAGAATTAAACTATCAAAAGAGCTATATTCAGATTTACACAGTGAAAAAGTTTTAATTAAAAAAGAAAAGTGGTACCAAAACAATAATATATCAGTTTTCACAAATAAAAAGGTAGTAAACATTGATACAGAGCAGCAACATATTGTTACATCAAATAATGAAAAAATTTCTTATTACAAACTATTAATTTGTACAGGTGCAAATAATAAAAGACTACCAGTAGATGGAGTAAATAAAAAAATGTTTTTACTATTAGAGACATGCATGAAGCGGATAACTTTAAAACATGTTTAGAAGATAGAAAGAATGTTGTAAACATTGGCGGAGGTGTACAAGGATTAGAAACAGCTTGGTCTATCATGAAAGCTGGTAAAAAAGTATCCATTGTAGAAGTTGCCGCTACACTAATGGGAAGACAATTAGATGAAAAAACTTCTCTTCTATTAAAACAAAAAATTGAAAGTGCAGGAGTAAAAGTATATTTAAATACTACTATTGATTCTATTCTTGGAGAAGAAGAAGTAACCGGAATTAAAGTGAACGGTGATCAACTAATAGAATGTGATAGTGTTGTTTATTCAATTGGAATCACTCCTAACATTTCTTTAGTAAATAATACGCCTATTCATGTAAATAGAGGTATTGTTGTTAATGACAAAATGGAAACGAATGTGGCATCTGTATATGCTGCTGGTGATGTAGCATAGGTAAATGGTGAAACTGACGGGCTATGGGGACGAGCAATGGATCAAGGGAAAATCGCAGGAAGTAACATGGCTTCTATTCCTGCAACTTACAAGAAAGCAATCCCAACTACTATCTTTAATGCATTCAATGTATCTTTATTTTCAATTGGATTCGTTGATGAAAAACAATGTGATACAACTATCGTTGAAGAAGATGGTAAAGAGAAGTATACAAGATTATTTATCAAGGATAATAAAATAGTGGGTGTTATCTCATTGGAAGGAGTAGTTGCATCCATTCCTTACAAGTCTGCTATTGAAAAACAAGTATCATTAGAAGAGATTGATATGAAAAATACGAATATAAGTGAAATAATGAACAAAGTAAAAGAGAAACTATAATCTTAATATGATAATAGAAAGAGGGCATTATAATGAAAAAATATATTTGTTTACCATGTGGTTATATTTATGATCCAGAAATTGGAGATCCGGATGAAGATATAGAACCAGGAACAAGTTTTGAAGATTTACCAGAAGATTGGGTATGTCCAGTATGTGGAGAAGATACTGAACACTTTGCACCAGTAGAAGAATAGAAAAAGAAAAAGTAACGAGAAGATGGTATAATTTCTCGGGTTCTGGTGCAAATATTTGAAGAAGAACACGAATAATAGTAGATTCCTAGCGGAATCGTATTTTATGCTATAAGTCCAAACACTTGGTGGATGAACTCTTTTTGATTTTGGACAGACTGATTGATATTATCCCCTTAAGGTAGACAGTGTAAAAAGACCATGAATAGACATGGGTGTTACACTTTTACTTGGAGGGGATTTTATTATGGTTAAAAAAGTAGATACATTTCAAACGTATTCAAATGAATTAAAGATACAAGTTGTAAAAAGTTATTTAAATGGTGAGGGTAGCCAATCAGCTATAGCTAAAAAATATAAGCTAAAAAGTAGAACACAGTTAATGAATTGGGTTCGGAAATATCAAGAAACAGGCGACATTTCAGATTTACGAAGAAACAACGGTGGTAATAGTGGTTTAAAAAACCCCTTGAAAGGTCGTCTTCGTACGAAATTCAATAGTGTTGAAGAGGAATTAGAATATTACAAGGCTCAGGTAGCGTATTTAAAAAAGCGGTATCCAAATCTATAGGAGGTGTTCTTGCCCAAACAGCTAAGTATGAGATTATTGAAGAACTACGTTCTCAATATAAAGTAACATGGCTTGTCATCATTGCGCAGTTAAATCGCTCTAGTTACTATAAGTGGCGCTCAACATGTATACAAAGACAATTACGCCTTTCAAAAGATTATACACTGCGTGAACAGATTCAGGCCATTCATATAAAACACAAGGAATACGGTTATCCTCGCATGAAAGTTGCCTTGCGAGATGCTGGATTTTTAGTGAGCCACAAAAAGGTATACAGACTTATGCGAGAACTCCAAATTCAATCAATCATCCGTAAAAAGCGACGCTTTTTCAAAGGTAAATCCTCAAAGGTTTTTCCAAATGTAGTAGAACAACAATTCCGAAATCGAAAGCCAAATGAGGTACTTGTTACAGATATCACTTATTTGTCATTCAAAGATAAATTTCTCTATTTATCAGTCGTTCAAGACATTTATAACAATGAAATCGTAGCTTGGAAACTCTCGCATCGCAATGATTTACAACTTGTTCTAAAAACATTAGGTTTAGCAGCACAAAAAAGAGATGTGTATGGAACCATCATCCACTCAGATCAAGGATCAAGGATTCCAATATACATCTCGTGCTTATTATCATGCGCTTCAACAACTAGGTGCCATCGGCAGCCACTCTCGCAAAGGAAACTGCCATGATAATGCTTGCATTGAATCATTCTTCTCTCATTTTAAATCTGAAATGTTTAATCTTAATTCTTATTAAAACGAGAAATAACTCATTCAAACAATTGAAACCTACATCTATCACTATAATTACAAACGATTTCAAAAAAGACTCAACCATCGAGCTCCAATTGAATATCGAATTTCGATGGCTGCATAGTCTTTTTTACAGTTGTCTACTTGACGGGGGTAAGACCAATCAGTCTGTCCAAAATCAAAAAGAGTTCATCCACCAAGTGTTTGGACTTATAGCATAAAATACGATTCCGCTAGAAATCTACTATTATCCGTGTTCTTCTTCATATATTTGCACCAGAACCCTCGATCCCCGTTCGAGAAAAAATCGTCCTCCTTTATATCTGCATCGACACCAAATTGGTTACGTTGAGCAGCACACTGACTTTGAGTATTGTATAATGGAAATATCCTCAGAATATAGTTGTTTCAGGATTGAAGTACCTGTTTTTTGTTGAATTCTTTTGCTCCTCGATGGGTCAATATGCAGCATATGATGCAACATACAGTTGCCGCTAGTAATACATAGAAACCACCATTCCATCCTACCTTGTCAACCATTACACCAAAGAGGGTAGTACCTAAAGATGCACCTAGAATGTAACTCATAAAACCTCGCAAACCAACTGCAGAACCAACGGCGAAAGGTGGAACCACCTCCATAGTTTGTACTGAAGCCAGAAACTGCGGAATGTAAATCAAGCATCCAATAATAGCAGCGAAAATAGTGACCCAATGTAAAGATGTACTTTGCCAGTAACCAATGATACAGATGAATATCAATGTCATAGCAATGATTGCTGGCGGCATGCGGTGCCCTTTGAATAACTTGTCTGATAGATAACCGGCTAGAAGAGTAGAAGGAATGGCTGCCCATTCAAAGAATAAAAAGGCAACACTCATCTCTTCTTTAGTGAAATGTTTTACATTCAACAAATAAATGGGCAACCAGCTTATAATGCCGAAACGAACCATGTAAACAAAAACATCCACCAAGGAAACGAACCATGCATTTTTGTTAAATAAAACATAATTCCTAAAAATCTGCCAAGCATTCATGTCTACTGGCGGTTTGGAATCAGCCCTTTGTTGCATTTTCGAATCGGGTTCATCCTTGATGATTTCGCTTAACGGAGGCAGGCCCTCGCTTACCGGTGAGCCTTTAATAAGGGTTAGTATCACCATTGCAATAACAATAGCTACTGCAGCCGGAACCTGGTAGTTTGCTGCTTGCCAGTGATTGGAGCCTAACATAGCAAAACTGACACCAACGATAGGCGCTACGATGCCTCCACCTATATTGTGCGAAATATTCCATATGGCACCGACAGTTCCTCTTTCCTTACGCGGGAACCAGTTTGCAATAGTAATAAAGCTAGGTCCAACTCCCATTCCCTGAAAAAATCCATTGAGAACAACGAGAACTGCAAACATCCAGAATGCCGTGCTGAAGCCCATCATAATATTGACCATAGCGCACAGAAGCAAACCAAGCACCATATACCTTTTAGGATTAGCTTTGTCTGCTATACTACTCATTAAACCCTTACTAATTCCATAAGCGATAAGCATGGAACTGCTTAATAATCCTACTTCTGTAGCACTAAGATTGAGTTGTTCCTTCAGATAAGGAGTAGATAAGGCAAAATTGTTACGTACTATATAGTAAGCTATATAACCGAAGAACACGCCTAATAAAGATTGTAGCCGGAAAAGCCTATAGGTTTTTTGAACCTGGTCTGATGCTATTTTTGTAGTAGCGATTTTAGGTTTCAAAAATGAGAACATACTATCTACCTCGATTTCTTTACTTTGATTTACGGAAAAAACTTAGATTGGCATAAAATTTAGTATTTCAATAGAGGCCAACTTGTCGGAAACGTTTTCAAAAATACTTGTGTTATATCATCCCTCCTTTGTTAAATTATCTTATATGTCAACTCGTTAAACTATCAGCAAATATCTGATTTTATGTAAGATAATATCCTACATAAAAACATTTATGGCTATTTGCTGTCACAACTTCGACATGAATAGTAGTTTTGTATACAATCTTCCATAGATTTCGTGGATCGTTCTGAAGTAATATATAAATATGAATTTTGAAAACCCTGAATCGAGTAGGATTCGGTAAATCGGATTCAATTAGGGTATTTTCACATAATACATAAATCCCTCGCCTGCAAGAATGGAGGAAAGTATGATAAACTGGTTGAGGCTTTTTTTTATATTGCTTATTACTTTACTTTCAATAGGATGTCAGCATGAGCGTTCAAGCCCTCAAATTATTTTCTCCGAATCTGACACCATGCCTGTTGGTTCACAAGATGACAAGCCCTCTCCTGTACGGATCGCAATTTCAAGTGTGTTATCACCGACTGATACAATTATGTACTATAGGAAAATAGCTAACTATATTGGAGAGAAGCTTCATAGACCTGTAATTCTAATTCAGCGCAAGAGTTATAATGAAATTAGTATGTTGATGATGAATGGAGGTGCTGATATAGCCATACTTTCAACAGGAGCATATATTACCTACAGACATGTTGAAGGACTTGAAGCAATTGCCATGCAAGAGCGAATGGGAGTTCCATATTATTATGGTTATGTCGTCGTAAACCGCAAAAATGAACTATCCAGTATACATGATTTAAGAGGGAAAAATGTTGCTTTTAGCGATCCAACCAGTTATTCCGGATATATTTTTGTGAGGAAAAAATTAGCTGAATTAAGTGAAACGCCCGAGCATTTCTTTGGTCGTTATGTTTTTACATATAATCATGAAAGCTCCCTAAGCGCTGTGATAAATGGTGTTGTTGACGCTGCAGCTGTTGATAGCTTAGTCTTTGAGCGTACCAAACTTAAAAATCCAGAACTGATTAAGGATTTGAAAATTATTGAAAAAACGGAACCGATTGGTACCGGTCCTGTTGTCATCAGCAGTAATTTACCTAATGAAGAGAAGCGAATTATCAAGGAAAGTTTCATTTCTATGCACGAACAAGAAATAATAAAACCAGCGTTTCAGGGACTGTTCATTGATCGTTTTGTTCCATTTGAACCCCAATTATATGAGGGTCACCTATGAAATGGATGAATAAATTACAAATAAACCAAAAGATATTTGGAGCTATATTCGTTTCGCTACTCTTTCTCGCTCTAGTATTGGGATGTATCATTTGGGAATCACTCACAAAAATCATGACAGAGGACCTTAAAAAACGTGGTGTAAATATTGCTGAAAATATTGCGGCATTGTCTTCGGATTACATTCTGACTGATGACTACTATTCGATTCATCTTCTCATTACCCGGGCACAGGAAGCTAACAAAGACGTTCGTTATATACTGGTCATTAACAATAATAATGTTCTTGTCGGAAATACATTCTCCAAACACTTACCGAAAGGAATATTAAACGCACATAAGCCTGATGATATCAATACTGGAAATTACGCTATACTAACTTCAGATGAAGGAAATATCCATGACATACTGGTTCCAATCGAAGAGGGAGATGTAGGATTTGTTAGAGTTGGAATGGCAGAAAAACAGGCGAAAAGCTATATTTTTACTAAAATAATAGAATTGGTTGTTGCTACATTTTTGGTCTGTATGGTGGCTGCAGGTATAGCTTATTATGTGACTCGTATCATTACTCGACCAATCAATAGTTTAGTTGATACAGCAACAGGCATATCAGCCGGTAATTTATCCTTAAGGGCTAAAGCAGAGGGTGACGATGAAGTTGGAAAATTAGCACGGGCTTTTAATGAAATGGCTGACAACCTAATTAGTTCCAGCACTGCAGTAGAAAAATTATTGAAGGAACTTCAAGAAAAGGATGCCCTTCGAGATACGTTGATTTTGAAACTACTATCCGCTCATGAGGAGGAGAGAAAAAGAATTTCTCGTGAACTTCATGATGAAACAAGCCAAGCCCTTACTTTTCTAATGGTTACAATGCGGATTTTGGCTAATGAAGCTAAAGATATCGAGCAACAGGAGCTACTTAATGTAAGCCGAGAAACTGCGGCAAGTATTTTGCGAGAAATTAGAGATTTAGCGGTAGAATTAAGACCACCCATCCTTGATGATATAGGTTTAATTCCGGCATTAAGGAAACATGCAAGAAAGTTTGAAGAAAAATTCGCTCTTACTGTAATTCTACACGTTCCCGATGATGACATTGCTGCCATAGATAGTCATATTGCTGTAGCGCTATACCGACTTGTTCAAGAAAGTCTTACCAATGTAGTGAAACATACAGTAGCAACTAAGATTGTGATTAACATGGAAATCAAGGATTGTTCTATCGAGTTGAGCATCCATGATAACGGTCATGGTATACGTGAGACCGATTTTGAAAAAGCTCGCCAGCAAAATCGGATCGGAATATATGGAATGAAGGAAAGAGCCGAATTACTGGGTGGTTCATTTTTTATCAAAACTCACAATATCGGTGGGACCGAAGTTATGGTGTCTATCCCATTAAAACAGAGAGAAGGGTGTCATGATGAAAAAGACAATCAACATAATGCTAGTTGATGACCACGCCTTGATGAGATCAGGTTTAAAACTACTATTGCAAAAAAGACCGTCCTTAAAAGTTGTAGGTGAAGCCTCTGATGGACTTGAAGCACTCCGGCTTTACGATATTTTAAGGCCCGATATTCTGATATTGGATATATCTTTGCCGCGCTTAGATGGAATCCAAGTTCTCACAAAGATTAAATTACGTTATGAACAAGCGAAAGTCATAGTGCTCACCATGCACGAAGACGAAGACTATATAACATTAATCATGAACGCGGGAGCTTCAGGTTACGTCCCTAAAGCAGCCGTAGATGAAGAATTATACACTGCTATTGATTCCGTTATGGATGGATACCTATACCTTCGCCCAAAGGAAATTTCAACGATGCTAAAAAGATTGCAAAACGAAACAGAGTCTCGAAATCCTTATGTAATTCTAAGCCCACGTGAACGGGAGGTATTGCAGTTTCTTGTTAAAGGATTTTCATTGTCTGAAATTGCTCAAGAATTAACTATCAGTATAAAAACGGTTGATACTCATAAGACGAGAATGTTGAACAAACTTAATCTTTCTAAAAAAAGTGAACTTGTTCAATATGCCATAAAGTATAATTTAATAAACATGATATAACGGGGTAATGTATGTTATAAAAGATCTTATCTCTTCCGACATCCTTATCATATAGCTTTTTTATAATAGGATAGCGTCACATCGCTATCAAGCTAAGGTTAGGAAAGTTCAGTTTCAGAAGAAATTTTCTTCTTTTTCTTCTTCCATATTTGATAGATCAAGTTACCATATTCATGAACCCAGCGCATGATGGTTGTTGGGTAAACAGACACCCCACGGTCCTTCAGTATTTCAGTTACATCGCGATAGCTTAAAGAAAAACGACAATAGTAGCCGACGGCTACTATTGTCGTTTTTCTTTAAAATATCCCATTTGTTACGCTCCCGTTCATCTTTTTCCAAAGTGTACTTGAGTTTCGAAAACTTTGCACCAGAACCCTTATGATTTCTTTTTTTGCTTAAATAAAAATCAATTGTATTTCCTTTTGAGTCAACAGCACGATATAGGTACATCCATTGACCTTTGACTTTTACATACGTCTCATCAACTCGCCAAGAATCATTAGTTGGTTTAAGATGACGTCGTACTCGCTCATCTAATTCGGGGCCATATTGATGAACCCATCGCATGATTGTTGTATGAGCAAGGAATAGTCCACGCCCTTCCATCATTTCGACTAAATCACGAAAACTAAGGTTGTATCGTAGGTACCATCTCACAGTTAATAAAATCATATCTGGTTGATAATGTTTCCATTTGAATAGATTTTACTTTTCCATACCGATCACACACCTTTTTTAGAGTAATAGTATCAGTATGTCCGAGTTTAGGAGATTACTTGCAAGTGTTTTGGATTTTTTGCACCAGAACCGGATTTCTTAAGTTGATTGGCATGTATGGTGCACCCACAGAGCGAGGCGAGGGGTTCATCACTGCTTCCGTGGTCGATCCCTTTGGGAACATCCTAGGCATTATGTACAATAAGCACTATTGCTTACTGTGCTAAAATCGCACCGTAATGTCCATCAACTGTAAGAGTAACAGTTCCGTTTTGTACTGTATAAGTTTTACTAGTCAGTTTGTCTGTGACAACACTTCCATTTTGCATGCTTAACTGCCATACAGGAACAGTTACGCTATGGCTTACAGAATCATTGTTAAGTACAACTGCAATTCTGTTTGTTTTGTCAAAGCGGCCATAAGAATATATTTTATTTGTATCATCTGTTTGCAGCGTCATAAATGAGCCTGTTCTAAGTGCCGGATATTGGTTACGGATACTAGTGAGCTTTTGTGTTAAAGCTACAGCGCTATTAGAAGTAGAAGCTTGGGACCAATCAAACGTCCGGCGATTATCTGGGTCTGCACCGCCTATCATTCCATATTCATCTCCGTAATAAATCGTTGGCGTACCAACATAAGTCATTTGGAAAATAAGCGCTAAATATGTCTTCCAAATATCGCCGCCAGCACGTTCGCCAAAACGTGAAATATCATGATTGGATAGATGATTACTCATAGCTTGCTGAACATTTGATGGATAATTAGCACGCGTGCCTCTTAGCCAGCTGTCAAATTGAGAAGTAGATATAGAAGTTGCATTGTTGCTGTAGTCTCTTCCTGTTATCCACTGAGAAACTGGTTGTGTAAATCCATCAAAATTCGTAGCACTGTCCCATTGGTTCCCTTGACCTGTCCAAGGATTTGCATCTCCCCAGTATTCGCCAAATATTGCTGCATTCGGGTTAACAGCCTTAACTGCACTTCGGAATTCAGACCAAATTTGGTGGTTTACAAAATTACTTCCATTTCCTCCGCCAGCATCTGTGTATTGACATGCATCTAATCGCCAGCCATCAATATTATATGGGGCTTTTAAATACGTTTTTGCTACAGAGTCGCTATTATTATATATTTGATTTCTTACTGGTGAACCACTAGCTCCATAATCTAACTTAGGCAAGCTATTGTATCCTAAAAAGCTAGCGTATGTGTTTGGCCAAGATTGAAATGTATAATAATTAGACCATTGGCTAGATTGAGATTCAAAAGCTCCTAAAGAGGGAGAATCATTGTACTTATCGAACCATGTATGAGTGTCTCCAGTATGGTTAAATACACCATCTAATACTAAATATCCTTTCTCCCCGTTTGCTGTGCTATGAATGTTTGATGACAACGTTTGCAAAGTTGTGTTTGTTCCAAATGCAGGATCCACAGTCATATAGTCCTGTGTATCATACTTATGGTTAGAAGGAGCTTTAAAAATCGGGTTTAAATAGACAATGTTAGCTCCTAACGTTTGTTTAATATAGCTAAGTTTCTGGTCTATCCCTGCTAAATCACCGCCGAAAAACACAAGGTTGTTCGTATGGCCAGGATTGGCATAGACACTGCTTCCCCAAGCTTTTTTCTCAGTTGGTGTACCGTCGTAAGTATATGCATTCGTTTGCACATCATTCGATGGGTCACCATTATAAAAACGATCAGGGAAAATCTGATACATGACACCATTCTTCATCCAATCCGGTGTTTTAAAATTCGGGATAATATAAAAATCTCCTGACGATGGTTCAGATGTAGAAGGACCGTTAGCATTGTACCAAACAGAAGCAGATCCATCAGTAATTTGGAAACGGTAATATTTCTGCGAAGAACTAGCAGGAATTGTTCCTTGCCAATAATCAAACGTCCCTGTAGAATCGCTAGACACCCCTGACATAGGAACTACATGAAATGATTCATCAGCAGTATCATAGTACTTTATATTAACACCGGTAATATCCCCTTTAAAAGTACGGAATTTCAGTGTCACACTTTGAACTGATGTCAGTTCTGGCGCGCTGTCATAAACAGGACCTTGGTCGTGAAATAAACCATTCCACTCCACATTACTATCATTAGTTGCGGCATAGGCCGAAGATGAAGGTGGTGTATACAGTAAGGATGTACCTAAAACAAGAGTAGATAGTGCAATCGTTTGCGCAAGTGTGCGCTTTTTTCTGCTTTTCTTTAATCTTCTCATCATAACCCCCCTAAAAATGTAAGTGCTTTCAAATCTATTATATAAGTAATCTATTAAAAGTAAATGGATTACTTTTTCCAAAATAAAAAAGGTTCTGGTGCAAAAACTTCAGGACCATTGTAATGAATCTATAGACCTTGGACATACTGATACTATTACTCTGGAAAGGGTGCGTGATTGGTATGGAAAAGGAAAATGTATTCAAATGGAAGCATTACCAGCCTGAGATGATCCTTCTTACAGTGAGATGGTACCTACGGTATAATCTCAGCTTTCGTGATTTGGTGGAAATGATGGAGGAACGGGGCTTATCCGTTGCTCATACAACGATTATGCGTTGGGTTCATCAGTATGGTCCTGAATTAGACAAAAGAATCCGTCGTCATCTCAAGCAAACCAATGACTCTTGGAGAGTCGATGAAACATATATCAAAGTAAAAAGTCAATGGATGTACCTGTATCGTGCTGTCGATTCGAAAGGAAATACCATCGATTTTTACCTAAGCAAAGCAAGAAACCACAAGGCTGCAAAGCGATTCTTCAAGAAAGCTTTGCAGTCTTTTCATATTTCTGAGCCTCGTGTCGTGACAGTAGATAAGAATCCAGCTTATCCTATAGCAGTTGAAGAATTGAGAAAAGAAAAAAAGATGCCATTAGGCATCCAACTAAGGCAAGTGAAATATCTCAATAACATAGTGGAACAAGATCATCGGTTTATTAAAAAGCGAGTTCGTTCGATGTTAGGATTGAAATCCTTTCGCACAGCTACATCCATTATTTCTGGAATAGAAGCTATGCATATGGTAAAAAAAGGGCAACTTGTTTTACTGGACAAGTCTGTCCAAAATCAAGTGAAGTTCATCCATCAACTATTTGGAATTGCTGCTTAAGACTAGATTCCACTAGGAAACTTTTCGCCTCTTTATATCTTTCCTAAGTATTTGCACCAGAACCGGAAATATTAATGATCAGATTCAAAAAGTAATTTCATATTAAATTTCTAGAACCTTCTTCAACTATCGGGCGCTATTCTTTTATAGAGAAAGCGTCTTTTTCTTGTATTTCAAGTGTTCTCATGGTTAAGTAATTTTTCATTTTCTACGATTGTTGAATAACTAGCGTATAAAAGAGACTTCCCTTGAACATAATAAAATCTAGATTAATTGATTCATAGAATGGGAGAGTGGAGAATAATGTTATTATCTGAGGCATGGGAACAGTATCAATTAGATAAAAAAATTGAGGGATATTCACCTCTGACTTTAAAAACATATTGTTTTCAATATAATCTCTTATTACGTTATTTTGGTGACATTAACATGAGTGAATTTACTACAGAAAAACTAAAGGGTTACTTAATTGAGGCAGGAGAACACTTAAAGCCATCTAGTTTAGGACACCGAGTTCGTTGCATCAAATCACTTTTTAGATGGACACATGATGAAGGCTTTATTCTTAAAAACCCTGCTGCTAAATTAAAAGAACCGAAGTTAGGCAAAAGAATCCCAAAATCCCTTTCGGAACTAGAGATTGAACACCTTAGGGAAGCATGTCATAACTCAATAGAGAATGCATTATTTGAATTTTTGTATTCTACTGGCTGCCGTATTGGGGAAGTCGTAAAACTGAATCGTGACGATATTAACTTCTCAACGAATTCTGTCATTGTACATGGAAAAGGTGATAAAGAAAGGGGAGTATACTTTAATACTCGTTGCACCATTTGGTTAAAAAGGTATCTAGATGAAAGAGATGATGAGGAGCCCTGTTTGTTTATTACGGAAAGAAGTCCAAAAAGACGTATGAGTATTGATAACCTAAGATTTATTATCAAACGTATATCGAATCGTGCTGGGATTAAAAAGAGTATTCATCCTCATCAATTACGTCACAGCTATGCTACACATATGATTAACAACGGTGCGCCACTTGAAGTAATACAAAGCTTACTTGGTCATGAGAAGAGTGAAACCACGAGAATATATGCTCAGCTGAGCGGAAAGTTGAGACACGATTTTTATAGTAAATATTTTTGAAAGCTACTGATCTTAATCTTTAATCAAAATCGAGGCGTGCTATATAAAGACGTATCTTTTTGAATTGGGCCAGTTTGTGGAGGATTTTAACAGGTTTTTTTAGAGTTATTATTTTAAAAAAGATTTTGAAGTCTTTTGGTGAAAATTAAATATTAAATCTATAAAAGATGGAGGTTGTTGTGATGTTGAAACTGTTTCAATATAACTGGCAAGTTCGTGATGATTGGTTTACATTGTGCGAAGACATACCGGATGAAGAACTTTTAAAGAAACGGGTCGGTGGGTTCGGCAGTAGCCTACATACCCTATTTCACATTGTAGATGTGGAATATATGTGGATCTTAGGTTTGCGAGGTGAACCAGTGCCTGAGGAGCCATTATTTGAGGATTATGCTAGCTTACAAAAAGTGAAAAATCTTTCAGCTCAATACCATGAGAAAGTGAAGCCATTTGTGACATCTTGGACAAATGAAATGGATTCTCGGAAACTTTCAGAAACTGATTTCAATGAAGAACCAATTAGCTCTAGAGATGCACCAATCAGGCGCCGAGTCATTGAATGTACACACGGAGAGATTATACGTCATGTCATTGTCCACGAAATCCACCATATTGGCCAATTATCTATATGGGCACGTGAAATAGGAAAGGAGCCTGTTTCCGCAAATCTGAGAGGAAGAGGGCTATTCGATAATTAGACTGCCTTTGCCAATTTCACAAACGGGCGCTGTCCTGGAATAAGGATAGGCGCTCATTTTACATTTTAGGGCCCTTTTCTTGAATAAGAGAAGGGATTATTCGTAAGTAAATCGAAGTAAAATCAGAAGATGTTATTTAGTTTATGGTAACTAGAAATGTAGATGGTCTACAGGTTTAGTTTACATAAAGGAAGTTTTTTTTGTAAATGAAGATACAACTCGCGAAATATACGAACTTATGCAAGCGGCAGAGGCGTGAATTACATGATACTAGCAAAAACTATTTTCTAGTAATTGGAAACTATCTGACGGATTAGAGCAAGAACCCTGTCACTCGGCCTATTAGGAGGAGATTGAATTGAAATTATTACAAATTAGACTGTTGGTTAATGATTTTAAAAAAAGCTCCAATTTTTACAAAGATTTATTAGGACTATCAATAAGTTGGTACGAGGAAGAAATGGAATATGCACTTTTCAATAATGGAGAAACGAAAATCGAGCTTTTATCCCGAAAAGCCATGGCAGAAGTGGTCGGAGGGGAAAATTTTTTTTTAGAAGGGGAATCTCAATCAAAATTTCTACTTCAATTTGAAGTAGAAGATGTTGGGTTCTGTTGCAAAGTTTTCGAAACTCAAGTACACTTTGGAAAAAGATGAACGGGAGCGTAACAAATGGGATATTTTAAAGGAAAACAATTCAAACAAGCTATTATTTTAGTAGCCGTCGGCTACTATTGTCGTTTTTCTTTAAGCTATCGCGATGTAACTGAAATACTGAAGGAACGTGGGGTGTCTGTTCACCCAACAACCATCATGCGCTGGGTTCATGAATATGGTAACTTGATCTATCAAATATGGAAGAAGAAAAAGAAGAACGTACACTTATCTTGGAAACTGGATGAAACCTATATAAAAGTCAAAGGAAAATGGTGTTATTTATATCGTGCGATTGATAAAGAAGGCCATACGCTTGATATTCAACTTCGTAAAAAGCGAGATAATCAGGCGGCATATGCCTTTATGAAAAGATTGGTAAAAACTTTTGGGGAACCAACGGTTCTGACAACAGATAAGGCGCCAGCGTTACTTTGTGCATTCAAAAAGTTAAAGGAGAAAGGCTTTTACAAAAGCACCGTTCATTGTACCGTTAAACATATGAATAATCGTATAGAACAAGACCACCGACATGTGAAACGTCGTTTTGCTAGGTCATCGGGATTTCAAACTCTCCGGCATGCTTCTCGTACAATAAAAGGCATTGAAACCATTCATGCCCTATACAAACAAAGGCGAAGTCTTCAAATAGGCTCCGCCTTTTCGGTGTATAACGAATTACAGGAATTATTAATGGTTGCATAACCATTTAACGATGCAACCCTAGATTCTCTATGTTTTGGGTAACTTTGCAACAGAACCCTTGATCTTCAAAGGATTCTCCATTTTTTGCATCGTAATAAGAATATTCACCTGCAATAATATTTGGTCTAGTAATTGTATTTTTAATAAATTGTAAAATGTTATTTCCTTTAATCGGATATTTATCTGTAGGATTCGGTCCATGCTGCTTATTTGATTCCATAGATATTCACTACCTTTCAAGGTTTTTATACAAAGCTTAACCGGCCTAACTTATTGCATTCCTCAGCGAACCACAAGGCCTTGTCAGGTCCTACTACCATACCATGTGGCTCCGCATTTTTCGTAGGAATAGGATATTCCGTAATTTCACCGTTTATTGTAATCCGACCTATTTGATTACTTCCCCATTCAGTGAACCATAAAGCACGATCAGGGCCGGTTACAATTGCGTGTGGACGAGCATTCGGAGTAGGAATGGTAAACTCACTTATTATTCCAGAAGTAGTAATTCTGCCAATTTTATTTCCGTTAATTTCTACAAACCAAAGTGCACCATCCGGTCCATTTGTAATACCCACAGGACCAGCCTGTTTTGTGGGTAACTTATATGTAGTCACTTCCCCGCCTATCGTAATCCGACCTATTTGATTACTCTGATTCTGAGTAAACCATAGAGCATGATCAGATCCAGCCACAATAAAAGAGGGATAAGAATCAGGAACTGGCAAACTATACTCAATAATGTCACCTGATGATAAGATTCTCCCTATTCTATTTCCGTTCATTTCTGTAAACCAAATGTCTCCATTATGTCCTTGCGTGATTCCAAAAGGTCCAGAATCGCTGTTCGGTAGCGTATATTCAGTGATTCCACCTGTTACTGCTAGTTTTCCAATTTTATTTGTCCTATTTTCAGTAAACCATATATCACCCTGATCTGTAGAAGTTATAGATAGCACACCTGCATTGATAGTAGGAAGATCAATATGAGTCACTTTACCATCAACAGTCATTCGACCTATTTGATTCGCTTTATGTTGTGTAAACCATAGGGCACCATCTTTTCCCCTTGTAATTCCATAAGGACCGGAATCCATATGAGGAAGTTCAAATTCTTCAATTTTTATTCTCACGTTAATTCCTCCTTTTTCTTGTATAAAATTATTCTAGTAATTCGTTATAAAATAATTTAATTCCTGCGAAAAAAAGTTTTGTATAAGGTGCATTTTCAGTTAACATAATTCGCTGTTATTGGTAGCAATACAAATAACTCCGTTCGAATAATTTGAAACGGAGTTACTATTAGTGTTGAAAAATTCCTAATCAATTACAGCATTTTATATATTTCAATAAGGTTCCTATCTGGGTCTCGAAAATGTGCAATACGTGATCTCCATTCTTTACGATCGTGTGGTTTAGTAATAAATTCAATCCCATTTTCTCTTAAACGGTTATAAGTCTTATCAACATCTGGTTCTGTTGCAAAGTTACCCAAAACATAGAGAATCTAGGGTTGCATCGTTAAATGGTTATGCAACCATTAATAATTCCTGTAATTCGTTATACACCGAAAAGGCGGAGCCTATTTGAAGACTTCGCCTTTGTTTGTATAGGGCATGAATGGTTTCAATGCCTTTTATTGTACGAGAAGCATGCCGGAGAGTTTGAAATCCCGATGACCTAGCAAAACGACGTTTCACATGTCGGTGGTCTTGTTCTATACGATTATTCATATGTTTAACGGTACAATGAACGGTGCTTTTGTAAAAGCCTTTCTCCTTTAACTTTTTGAATGCACAAAGTAACGCTGGCGCCTTATCTGTTGTCAGAACCGTTGGTTCCCCAAAAGTTTTTACCAATCTTTTCATAAAGGCATATGCCGCCTGATTATCTCGCTTTTTACGAAGTTGAATATCAAGCGTATGGCCTTCTTTATCAATCGCACGATATAAATAACACCATTTTCCTTTGACTTTTATATAGGTTTCATCCAGTTTCCAAGATAAGTGTACGTTCTTCTTTTTCTTCTTCCATATTTGATAGATCAAGTTACCATATTCATGAACCCAGCGCATGATGGTTGTTGGGTGAACAGACACCCCACGTTCCTTCAGTATTTCAGTTACATCGCGATAGCTTAAAGAAAAACGACAATAGTAGCCGACGGCTACTAAAATAATAGCTTGTTTGAATTGTTTTCCTTTAAAATATCCCATTTGTTACGCTCCCGTTCATCTTTTTCCAAAGTGTACTTGAGTTTCGAAAACTTTGCAACAGAACCTAAAGTGGATTCTATTGAGTAATAATGGATATCCAAGATATTAAAATCAACAAAAGTTTTTCATTTTTTAACAAAATATTCAGTTAATAATTTTTTATTCCTATAAATGTATATTCACCTTACATCTAGTTTCAAATATACATAAAATATATTATTTGTGTATATTTATTCTTTTTCGACTTTTAGCAATTAAATGTATCTCTAATTAAATTGTTTACCTCCTCTGTATAGAAATATATACTTTGGAATGTAAGGGTAATATCTTATAAAAATATAAAGGAGGTTTTTTAAATGAAAAAAATGAAAAAGTTGACGAACATTGCTTTAGCTGGAGCTATCGGTTTAGGAGGATTAGGAGCGTTTGCACCAACAGATGCAAGTGCGGCCGAGATCTCTCCTTCTACAACAAATGTTCCTACTAACCTATCTACTGAATTACCTATTAATTTTGTTGAATCTCAATTACCAAAAGAAGCGAAAGCTAGTGCAAATTTAAGTGTAAATGTAGACGTATTGGGTATTGCTAATATGATTAGAGATTCTATCAATACTCAAACTAATCGTTCAGGATTTGTAAAAGGCGTAATGGAATCAGCATTTTATGCTGCAGGTCAACGCTATAATGTTATGGTTTTTAATTTAAATCAAAACTATGATGATCATTTTAACGGTGTTAAATTCTTCGGCACAACGGTATATGATGGAATCACTTTTGGAATTTGGGTATTTGAAGATGGGGAATTTACGAATCAAGGTGATGGCGGATGGATTAACTGGGCATTTAGAGGTTGGTTCGATCGTAATGGTAGCCATGTTAAATTTTATCGTGGATAAAAACAAACCACAAAATCAGCCAATTTTGCGGTTTGTTAAATAAAAAACGTTATTAAACCTAGGAGAATATACTTTAAACTCAACTCCTAGTAAACAGTATAGATGATATTTATTAAAAAGAAAAGCACTCTGAGGAGTGTTTTTCTTTTTTGATTAAAAGTAAATTATTACATATGAATCTTTTCATTCGAAATATCCATTACCTACTAATATTAATGCTTCCAATTGTTTTCGGACTTAAAATTCAACGAGAAAATAAGTATATTATATGGTAGTAAAGGGGGTGATTCGTATGATACCATTTCATCCATGGTTTGTATATTTAAATTTATAAGTTTAGAAAGGATAAAAACTGATATTAGGGGTCACTATACATGCCCATCAAGCTAAGATCTTGAAGTACCCCCTAAACGAAATTTTTACTTTTCTACAGTTATTTATGTGAATTCAACTCGTTTTTTTCGTTTTGGGGGTGATTGATTTCTTAGGTTGATGGCGATGTGGCGAGACCCATTACCTAATATGCAAATATGCAAATATGCAATTTTACATATTTGCGTATTAGGTAATGGTATGTAGAATACTATGTTATTATTTTACAAGCATTTTTAAATTAATCATTTAAAATGTTTAATTTATATAAATCCATTTTAATTTTTCAACATATAAGTCGCTGCTATGCAGAATAAAACATGACATGCACTTGCTTTCTCCTTTTGTTTTAAACCATTCCTGTGGCAGGGAAAGGCGCTTACCGCTTCTATGTATGGCCAGATACTCTCGTCCCCCTAAAAGAAAGGGGTTTTTAGGTCATTTTGTTCAATTTGTATTTATATAAAAACAGTTTACTTTCAGTGAGTTTATCAGATTATAATGAGTTTGTTTAATGGAATAAAGCTATATTATTATACTTTTCGTTGTGTTTTTTTAGATTTAATAATGTATGTACAGTGTTTAACTTAGAATTACTATATGCTAGATTAGAGGTTTACACTCAAAGTCTATAATGTTTTAATGGAAGTAACAGCCATATATATCCATTTCAATTCTTCGACATACCTACTATGCAGAATACAACATGATCTGCACTTGCTTTCTCATTTTGATGTGGTGGGAAAAGTCATGACCGTTTCTATACGCGGTCAGATGCTCCCCTTCAAAATTATATATAGGTATAATTTTGACTTGTATGAAATAAGAGAGGGGGGATAAGTAAATTTAAGAAGTAGCCATAGTAAGAAGAATTATTATTGCATTAACGTAATAAAAGGATATAAAGGGCTAGTAAGGAAATCGACGTTTCGTATGAACGTTAGAATGGATTTAAATGAAAGGACTGATTTATATGAGTAGAAGAAAGAATCATAGATTACAAAAACCAATGAAAGTACTTATGGCATCTGCTGTTTTGACAACGACATTATTTACATCTATGACTGTAAATAGTTTGAACATTCATGCTGAAACTACACAAACCCAGGCACAATATGAAGAGAGAAAGTTTGAACTTCCAAGTACAGGACATTATATGGGTGAAGCAGCAAGAGAAAGAAGAAGTGAGCAACGAAACTATGTGCCAACAGGAATTTATGTAAAACCGAATGAGCAAGTCACAATTGAAGTATCGGGACTATCAGGATTAGAAAAGCTTGGAGCAACTATTGGGACAAATGAATATGATAAAGAAGGGGGAAAAGCATTTCGTCTTTCTCCTGGTTCTAACACCATCTCCTCTCCAAACGGTGGTTTATTAGGGTTTGATAACTCTGAAGGGAAAGGAACTGTTAAGGTGAAAGTAACACAAGGCGGGAGCCCTGTTCCATTCTTTGAATTAGGGAAGCATACGAAAGAGGACTGGATTGCTATGATGGACAAGTATCCAGATGCGCATGCTGTTCAATTAAAGTCAAAGAAAGCAGTACTTACTGTTACTCGTGATAGTGCCAAGAAATATATTGTGGATCAAGATCCTGTTCCCCTATTAGAAAAATACGATGAAATGATTCGAGCGCAAGATAAAATATCGGGACTTTCTGAAACAAGTTCTAATCCGTTACATCGTTCAACTCGCCGTCTTTGGGCTTTTGTAGAGAACCCTAACAACCCACCGGGCATGTACATGTATGCAGGTCGGGATGGAGTCGTATTTACTACTGCTTATGACGCAATTAAAAGTGCTTTAAATGTAAATGAATTTGGATGGGGACAAATGCATGAAGCAGGACACACAAGGCAACAAAACCCTTGGACGTGGGCTTCGAATGGAATGACTGAAGTCACTGTTAATATATATTCCTTAGCTGCACAAAAACAATTATTCCCGAATCAACCAACGCGTTTAGAAAAAGAAGGGGACTACGATAGAGCCTTTGCATACTTAAAACAAGCAGATAAAGAGTATAAAGATATTGATGACTTGTTTGTAAAACTTGTTATGTTTTGGCAACTTCATTTAGCATATGGGGAAGATTTTTATCCGAACCTTCACAAACTATATCGAGAGTTACCAAAGGATAAACTTCCAGAAACTGATGAAGATGAAATACAAGCATTTATTTTCAATACATCGAAAGTAGCGAAACAAAATGTACTTCCATTTTTTGATCAATGGGGACTGAAAGCATCACAAGAAACGAGAAAAAAAGTAGAAGCATTGAACTATCCAACATTAACTGCCCCTATATGGGAAGCGACGGATGCGAAACCTGTTAAACCAATTGCCGCGTATGGCCCAAGAAAATAATGAAAGCAAGTGTGTGATCTAGCTAGTAATGCAATCGATGACAATCCAAATACAATTTGGCATAGCTAATAGGCCTCACCATACATACCCATCGGTTCTGGTGCAAAAACTATAAGGCTCATGTAACGAATCTTCGAAACTTGGACATACTGATACTAGTACTTTAAAAAAGGACGTGATTAGTATGGAAAAGCAAAACTTATTCAAGTGGAAACACTATCAGCCTGAACTCATCTTATTAACAGTAAGATGGTACCTGCGGTACAATTTAAGCTTTCGTAACCTGGTGGAAATGATGGAAGAACGAGGAGTATCAATCGCTCACACAACCATTATGCGTTGGGTTCATCAATATGGGCCTCAATTAGAAGAGAAAGTACGATATCATCTTAAATCAACAAATGACTCATGGAGAGTTGATGAAACCTATATCAAAGTAAAAGGTCAATGGATGTATTTATATCGTGCTGTAGATTCCGAAGGGAACACCATTGATTTTTATCTTAGTAAATCAAGAGATAAACAAGCAGCCAAGCGCTTTTTCAAGAAAGCCTTGGCTTTTTCGTATGTTTCTAAACCTCGCGTGATAACAGTAGATAAGAACCCCGCTTATCCTGTAGCAATTCGAGCGTTGAAAGAAGAAAAGCATATGCCTGAAGGCATAGAGCTAAGGCAAGTTAGATATCTCAATAACATAGTGGAACAAGATCATCGTTTTATTAAGAAACGTGTTCGTTCTATGTTAGGGTTCAAGTCTTTTGGCACAGCTACATCCATTCTTGCAGGAGTGGAAGCTATGCATATGATTAAAAAAGAACAGATTGATTTACGGGATCAGTCTGTCCAAAACCAGAAAGAATTCATCCATCGATTGTTTGGGCTTACAGCATAAAATAGAATTCCGCTAGAAATATAGAACCTAAAAGTCTATAATAGCAGTGCATCTCGCATATGTGTAGCTTTAGAATAAAGATTGATCAAATTAATACTAATAGCCTTGATAAACAAGCAAAAAGAAAGAGCGTGTTTTGAAAAAAGATTAATCAAAACACGCTCTTAATATATTTTATTGAATCATTCTTTTATAAAAAAGTTTGATCATTTCTATGATATTTCCTCCATTAAAGCGCCCGATTGCGGAAGATCAAGAAAATGATTATGATTGCTGCTTATAGCTTGTTGAACTAACGCACCCGTTACTTTAAGTGAATTGATTCACAATCTTACTGGGAATTTACCTAAAAAAGCTGAATTAACTTAATAAAAAAAGGACTCCCTTTTTGGGAATCCAATTCATTCAGTGTCACTTTGGTTAAAGTCTAATCTTCTCGGTTCGCAACACTGTCATTAGCCTCATTGGCACCTTCGCCGACTTTGTTACCCATCGCTCCTCCTGCAACAGCTCCTGCAACGGTACCAAGTGGACCAAGAACAGAACCCAAAGCAGCTCCAGCGACAGCACCGACACCAGTTCCTACCGCTTCGCCAGCATCATTATCGACACGGTTACGTTCGTTTTTATCAGCCACTCATCTCACTCCTTATTTAGAATAGGCAAGTGCTTTCCAGCACAATATCTTACATATTTTGCCCTATAAGGACAGATTTATGTGAAGTTTAAATCTGTCCTTAAAACTTTGCAATTTTCACTATCCTTCACGTTGTACAATAAGAAAAGCTGCCATAATGACAGCTAGATCTTAAACTATTGCAACCTTTAGTTCAAGTAGTACTAGTGCAACTTTTATTTATTCATCTACTCCTGCATCTATTTTCCAGCTATTTTGCAACTTCCGGATATAAATGATCTGGCCAATATGATATGCGTTATGAGTTGACACATTTCCAAGTATTGCCCACCATTTCACGTGTCCAGGATAACCATTAACTTCTCTCTCAACTTTTTCTTCAGATAATAACTCTTGCCAACGTAAAAGCACCTCTAATAGTTGTTTTTTTAAGGCAGCAAAAGTATGATTTTCAGGAATAATAAAGCTGTTATTATTATTTCCTATTGAAGGCACAGCATCAACGTGAGATTTTTGGTACCTTGTTTGCCATGTTTGATTCCAATATAGTAGATGCTGCACAATTTCAGCAATACTATTACTTTCTTCGTTTGGCGTCCAAAATGCATGTTCCTCAGACAATCTTTCTACTGAATCTGAAAATGGTAGGTACCAACTTGGGTCATTAGCATTTGCCAACAACTGATCCGATAAAACATCTTTTGCATGAGCCATAACCAACACTCCTAATTGTAGCTTTATAATAAAGTTTGATCAAAAATACCTCGCAAACCCATATTTTACGTTAAATTAATAGAACCCGTTTTGAAAAAAGATTGATCAAAACGGATTCATTCTATATGAAAAATTATACAATATTTATAAAAAAGTTTGATCATTTTATAGATGTGAAATTCCACAATCGCTCCCTATTGTTGAAGATCGATTAATTTAATTCAACTGGTGTTTATTGCATAACTTTCATAAAGTGTCTTATCGGCAAAAAAGGTTGGATATCTAAAAAAGTACCTAACCTTTTTTGTTACCATAACGAGTTATAGGCAGTTGTTATTTTATCATATTTTATTTTTCAGGTTTTCTAGATTGTCTATATCTCCATTTACTATCAAACCAATATGATCAGAAATAATTTCAATATCTAAATCCCACCATTTTATTTCTAGCAATTTGCTAATGATTTCTTCTGAGAAACGGGTTTTAATTTTCTTTGCAGGATTTCCTCCAACAATTGTGTATGGTTCTACGTCTTTAGTAATAACTGATTTGGCTCCTATAATAGCACCATCACCTATGTTGATTCCAGGCATAATGACCGTATCCATCCCAATCCAGACGTCATTTCCAATTATCGTGTCCCCTTTAAACGGCAATTGATCTAGCGTTGGTGTGTATTTCTCCCAACCTTGTCCAAAAATATTGAACGGATAAGTGGAGAAGCCATCCATCCTATGATTAGCTCCATTCATAATAAACGTTACACCGGGTGCTATGGCACAAAATTTCCCTATAACAAGTCGATCACCAAAAAATTCGTAATGATACAACACTTGATCTGGTTCTGGTGCAAAAATAAAATAAAAGAGAATAAAGCGCATATATTCCTAACGGAATCGTATCTTATGCTGCAAGTCCAAACAATTGATGGATGAATTCTTTCTGATTTTGGACAGACTGATCCCGTAAATCAAGCTGTTCTTTTTTAATCATATGCATGGCTTCTACTCCAGAAAGAATGGATGTAGCTGTGTCAAAACATTTGAACCCTAGCATAGAACGGATTCGCTTCTTTATAAAGCGATGATCTTGTTCTACTATGTTATTCAAGTACTTTTGTTGTCTAAGTTGCATACCATCAGGTATGCTTTTTTCTTTTTTCAACTGTTCAATTGCTATAGGATAAGCCGGGTTCTTATCGACTGTTATAACACGTGGCTTTGAAACATGAAAAGACCGCAAAGCTTTCTTGAAAAAGCGCTTTGCAGCCTTCTGGTCTCTTGTTTTGTTTAGGAAAAAATCAATTGTGTTTCCTTTTGAATCAACAGCACGATACAAATACATCCATTGACCTTTTACTTTGATATATGTTTCATCGACTCTCCAAGAGTCATTTGTTTGTTTGAGGTGACGACGGATTCGTTTGTCCAATTCAGGACCATACTGATGAACCCAACGCATAATCGTTGTATGAGAAATGGATAAACCCCGTTCTTCTAGCATTTCCACCAAATCACGAAAACTAAGGTTGTACCGTAGGTACCATCTTACCGTTAACAAAATAATATCAGGCTGATAATGCTTCCATTTGAATACATTTTCCTTTTCCATACCAATCACACACCCTTTCTAAAGTAATAGTAACAGTATGTCCAAGATTTATAGATTCATTGCAATTGTCCTTAAGTTTTTGCACCAGAACCTTAAATATTCCCCCTTGTTATATTTAATAGGAATAAATGTGAGGAGAGTAGAAGATGCAAAAATTTTTTTCAGGAAGTTTAGTAGCATTTGCAATACTAACGAGTATGTCTTTTGAACATAACGAAGTTGCAACGAATTCTAAAGAAGAAACTGAAGAGGTAGATTTAATGTCTATCTTGCCATTTGAGTATTAAAAAAGAAACAATTACTAATGATAAACATAATGCCTTAATAATTAATGTCTTTTTCAAAATAAATCCTCTCTAAAATATATTATTTATTTATATCTATTATTGGTTATGCTTTCTTAGTGTTATTCAGATTCGAAAAAGGCGAAACGTCAAGTAACTCCAGAATATACAATAAAGGTTGATTTTAGAGTTACATTTTGTTTGCTTCACTTCTTTTCGGTACTTTGCAACTAGGCCTAGTGACAGCGTAGCTGTTCTTATCTGTCATAAAATATCCGTGAAATGATAATTAATCATATAAGTACAGCTTTGAATACAGAATTTAATAACACTTTAAAAAGAAACATCCCAATTAGGTACACTCTATTGGGATGACGGACTATTTATTGATTTTCCTAAGGTGAAAGTGTCTCAAATGACTTGTACCAAAAGTTAAATTGGAAAATTTTTCAGATGTGGCGGGTTATTCCTTGAATCGTTGCCGTATGCCTTTTAGAGTCATACTATTAGTATGTCCAAGTTTAGGAGACTGCTTGCAGGAATCTTGGAGTTTTTGCACCAGAACCAAAAATGTTAATGCCGTAATTACATAAAGAAAAAGAATCCCTTATGATTTCTGGGATTCTTTTTCTTGTTTAAAGTTTGCTCACACAAATGATCTGCACATCAATTCATTCTTGATATACAGATCATTTGTATGATATTTTTTTACATATAATTGCAATTGCGGAATAATGAACTTACATTACTGCTTTTAAAAGCTCTGCTACGAACGGGATGATTCCACCTAAAAATTTTAAAACTGCCATTGCGATTGCCATATTATTTCCTCCTCTTATTTTGTATAGTAAGATGTTGTAAATCTTTATATCCTTATTATAGTCAGCGTTTACATATATATCAATAAATTTTAATATACAATATTTCATATAATGCAAGCTGGTTTTATTGCTATAATCGAAAAGGGAAATTCTACAGCATTTTTCGATATACCGAAAAACTAATGAGCATGAAAGTTCCAGTAGGTAAAAAGGGAAAAGAATGTTTATCATTCTTTTCCCTCTTTGTATTTTCATGCACCTCACAGGTTCTGTTGCAAAGTTTCCGAAGACATAAAGAGATGGGGAATATTGCGGACCAGTTTTATGAAACTATTAATAATTCATGTAATGCGTTATACGTCGAAAAAACGAAGTTTGGTTGAAGACTTCGCTTTTGTTTGTATATGGCATGAACAGTTTCTATACCTTTAATAGGGTTCTGGTGCAAAAACTTAAGGACAATTGCAATGAATCTATAAATCTTGGACATACTGTTACTATTACTTTAGAAAGGGTGTGTGATTGGTATGGAAAAGGAAAATGTATTCAAATGGAAGCATTATCAGCCTGATATTATTTTGTTAACGGTAAGATGGTACCTACGGTACAACCTTAGTTTTCGTGATTTGGTGGAAATGCTAGAAGAACGGGGTTTATCCATTTCTCATACAACGATTATGCGTTGGGTTCATCAGTATGGTCCTGAATTGGACAAACGAATCCGTCGTCACCTCAAACAAACAAATGACTCTTGGAGAGTCGATGAAACATATATCAAAGTAAAAGGTCAATGGATGTATTTGTATCGTGCTGTTGATTCAAAAGGAAACACAATTGATTTTTTCCTAAACAAAACAAGAGACCAGAAGGCTGCAAAGCGCTTTTTCAAGAAAGCTTTGCGGTCTTTTCATGTTTCAAAGCCACGTGTTATAACAGTCGATAAGAACCCGGCTTATCCTATAGCAATTGAACAGTTGAAAAAAGAAAAAAGCATACCTGATGGTATGCAACTTAGACAACAAAAGTACTTGAATAACATAGTAGAACAAGATCATCGCTTTATAAAGAAGCGAATCCGTTCTATGCTAGGGTTCAAATGTTTTGACACAGCTACATCCATTCTTTCTGGAGTAGAAGCCATGCATATGATTAAAAAAGAACAGCTTGATTTACGGGATCAGTCTGTCCAAAATCAGAAAGAATTCATCCATCAATTGTTTGGACTTGCAGCATAAGATACGATTCCGTTAGGAATATATGCGCTTTATTCTCTTTTATTTTATTTTTGCACCAGAACCATATTTAATAGGAATAGAAATACTTATTTTATCATTTGATGTCAACAAATAATTGTAACAAGGGAACCCCCCATGCCCATCAACTTAAGAAATTGGTAGTTCCCCAAAACCAAAAAAACAAGTTAAATCCCCATAGATAACTATCAGAAAAAGGCATATCTATTTAGGAGACCACTGAAAAAATCCGCATAGTTTAACTAGTAAAAGACAATGTACATGATACTTTCCGTATTTAATTCCATCAACAAAATTAAATTTACAATTAATTAAACACCGTATTATATGATATGATAATATAAGAATATTATGCTTACAGGAGGATTCAAATTGGTTAAAAACTTACCTTTACTAATGGTTATTTTAATAATAGGTGTAAGTTCTTCTACACTAAGTATGAACGGGTACTTTTCTCCAGTTATAGAATGGTCTTTAATGATTATAAGCATTATTTTAAACATTACAGCCGTTATAGGTTTATCACTACACGTCTTTGTATATCAGCCTATGAAAAGGTTTGAAAAAAATTTAAAAGAGACTTTCAAATAAAATAATTATATATTTTACACCATATCAGTTACCATAACCTCACTTACCGGTAGCAAATCAGAAAAAACGGCATCTACATAGATGCCGTTTTTTCTGGTAATTTTTTCGTACATTGATATAAAGCAATTGCACCTAAAATAACAAGTATACCTTCAGGAGCATCTAATAACACAGTTTGCCATGTTCCAGAAATTAGTAATGCATTACCTGTATATCCCTCTATATAGCCAATAGTAAATTGAATTACAGATAAAAAGATATATAAACCTAAACCAATTCGAATCCCTTTTTTATTTGTAAACATATTTATCCCTCACTAATAAATATATATCTTTATATTTAATTATTATAAATATAGTTCAATATTCTGTCAATAAATCTGGAATAAAAGGAATTTTTAAATATCCCCTTATTTCTTTTGGTTATTTTTATCCATAAAGGTATATCAAAAGGTACACCTTTTGATACGTTATAAATTAAGATAAAAAAGTGTTCTCAAATGTCAAAATCTCAATTTTGGAACACTCCTAAAAAACAGATACCTTTAGGTACACATTTTCTCGTTTCAAAGAGCAACCGTTTATAAAGGTATACCTTTTGGAACTACGCAAATTAATGCTAACATAGCATTCCAAAACATCAAAAATATATTTTAGGAACGTTCTTAAAATATCAATACCTTTCGGTACATGTTTGCTTGGGGTTCAGCCGAGATACGTGTAAAAACGGGTCATAGGCTTACTTTTATTTCCAGCAGATGACCCGTTTTATGTTTATACCGGTATATTTTCCTCTACTGGTTGAGGGATGCTTTGTGAATCGATGACATAATCACCAAAACGTTTAATGTGCCTTGTAAGGTATGGACTCAGCATAACAAGATCTTCTCGTGAAAACTTATACCCTTCATTTATGGGGCGAATTTATTAAGCAAACAGAAAAGCTGAAGAGAGCTCTTTTATTTTTGTTCCGCAATCGGGCCATATTCTGGAAAAAGGAAGGGATTTAGATAGGGCATCTAGAAAGCTAAATTCATTCCCCAAAAAGGGCAGTATTTTCGCCCTGCTCGGCTCCAATGGGGCGGGCAAGACAACGGTTGTAGAATAAACGTCTGATGAACACATGGCTCTATGCTAAGTGCAGGACATATCTCGATTCTGATAACCCAGAAAAGGAAGTGAGTCAGATTTTGATTGCCAATATTCATTCTCTTTGATGCATCGAATCCACCTTTTTGACAAAGGGCTTTCAAGCATGAATAACAAAAGAGAATTTGTAGTTTTAAAACAATAGGGCTGATAAAAAAGTAAAAAGAGGGAAACCAAATGAAAAAGATTACAACAGAAGATTTTCGTTCATCAGAAAATGGGAAAAAAAGGAGAGATTCATGATGGGACAAAGTAACAAAGGCTTCTCCGAAACAGGGCTGCACAAAATGCGCAACGTGTTGGCACGACATGTCGATTCCGGGAAGATTCCTGGGGTCGTCGCCTTAGTCAGCCGGAACGGTGAGACGCACGTCGAAGCGCTCGGCACGATGCGCCATGATGGTGGTGCGCCGATGCGCCGGGACACGATCTTTCGGATGGCCTCGACGTCCAAGCCGCTTGCGATTGCGGCGGCAATGATCCTGCTCGACGAGTGCAGGCTGCGGCTGGATGACCTGGTAGAGACGTGGCTACCGGAACTCGCTGACCGGCGGGTGCTGAAGCGGATCGACGGCCCGCTGGACGATACCGTGCCAGCGCGGCGGCCAATCACCGTACGGGACCTGCTGACTTCCACGTTCGGGATCGGCATGGATATTACGTCGCTGGGCACTCCGATCATGAACGCGATCTTCGAGAAGGGGCTTACGCCCGATCTACCGGTGCCGATGCCCGAGCCGGATGAGTGGATGCGCCGCCTTGGCGAGCTTCCGCTGATGCACCAGCCTGGAGAGCGCTGGCAATACCACATCAGCAACGATCTACTCGGCGTGCTCGTCGCCAGGGTCACGGGCCAGTCGTTTGAGACGTTCCTGCGCGAACGCATTTTCGACCCCCTAGGCATGAAGGACACCGGTTTCCACGTGCCCGCCAACAAGATCGACCGGTTGCCGACCCTCTACGCCCCCGACCCGCAGACCGGAGAGTTCATCGTGTGGGATGAGGCCAAGGGGGGACGCTGGAGCCAGCTTCCGGCGTTCCAGGGCGGCGGCGGTGGGCTGGTCTCCACCGTCGACGATTACAACGCGTATTTACGGATGCTGCTGAATCACGGGATGCACGAAAGCGAACGGATCCTGTCCCGGCCCGCCGTCCAGCTGATGACCACCAACCGCCTCACGCCCGAGCAACAAGCCGCTCGAAACGCCATGGCCACCAACAACGTCCATGTGTCATTCGGCCAAGGGCAGCACGGCGGCTGGGGCTTCGGGATGGCGGTGCGCACCTACCGTGGCGACTACGCGCCCATCGGCCAGTTCGGCTGGGACGGCGGAAGCGGCACTACGACCTACGCCGACCCGGACAACCAGCTTACCGGAATCCTGCTTACCCAGGTCGGGCTGTCAGTCCCGAATTCGGCACGGCTTATCCACGACTTCTGGACCATGGTCTACCAGGCAATCGAAGACTGACACCGAGCCCGCGGTTCGTCGTTCGTTTAAAAAAAGGCCGGTGAATTTCATCGACCTTATTGGGGCAGAATCAGGACGTGACGCGGAGTTGGTTGGACGGAGTGGAAGCGGGTATGGCCGCAAGTCCTTGGAGGTCTATTCAAAGCTTGCAATCACCGATGCCCAGCAGGGATATAACGAGTTCATCAATAAATAATTCCCCATTTAATTACATCTACATTGGGGGTGGTGTCAGCTTCGCTGGTACTACCCCCAATAGGGGGCTTAGCTTAACAAGCCAAATTAAAAAGTCGGTTCCTAAGGAATTCGACTTTTTTAGGTTGAATTTCACAATTCGTGTTTCTTTAATACTATTTTTGATATTGTTCGATTTGGAAAAAAAGTAATCCTATGACCCGTTTTTACACGTATCTCGGCTGAACCCCAAGAAAGGTACGCAATACATTCAGTTAGATATGGAGAAGTTGATGAATTCCATGCAGCCAGGACAAACCTATGAAATGACAGATGCTTATGTAGGGATGAGTGACAAAATACAGACTCGTGTTATTGTTCATCGACTTACAGAAGAACAACAAAAAAAACGTCTACAAGATCAAGCTGTTCGAGAGAAAAAGAAAGGAATGACGTATTCTCCTCGCAGCAAACGGCTCAGTGGTATAAATGTGTATATGACAAACACCCCTACAGATATTGTCCCGATGGGACAGGTACATGACTGGTATTCTTTGCGTTGGCAAATCGAAATTTTATTTAAAACGTGGAAGTCATTCTTTCAAATTCATCATTGTAAAAAGATAAAACCAGAACGATTGGAGTGCCATTTATATGGTCAATTGATTGCTATTCTACTCTGTTCTTCTATCATGTTTCAAATGCGCCAATTGCTCCTCATAAAGAAAAAACGAGAGCTTAGTGAGTATAAAGCCATATATATGATTAAAGACTATTTTCTTCTTCTATTCCAAACTATACAAAAAAACACCCAAGAGCTATCAAAGGTGTTACTTCGCCTGTTCAAGCTCCTACAGCAAAACGGACGGAAATCTCATCGATATGAGAAAAAAACGGTCTTTGATGATATATTAGGTGTCGTTTACAATTGTACCCTGTCTGATAATCAAGCCGCTTAATTTAAAAAAGTGAAACCCGTTAGGGCTTATTTCGTATGCAAATCTTTAAATCACCTACACTTGCCCTTTAGAAAAAAGAAACAATCTCGCCTAAAATTGACTTTGCATAAGCTTAGCTTGATAGCGATGGGGTAGCACCACATCGCTATCAAGCTAACAAAACAAAATTCCCCCTAAAATGAAAAAATACGCTATTCTTTCTGTAGAATCATAGGAAAGGATGGCGTTTTTGTATGTCAATTTCTGTATCTGATGAATTACAACTATTTGCTCAAGAAATTCAAAGCTTTTTATCCCCTAATATCTTACGAAATCTTGCTAGAGATGTTGGCTTTGTGCAACGAACAAGTAAGTACCAAGCCAAAGATTTAGTCGCTTTATGTGTATGGATGAGTCAAAATGTCGCTACGACTTCTTTAACTCAGCTATCTAGCTGTTTAGAAGCGTCAACAGAAGTTCTCATCAGTCCTGAGGGACTAAATCAACGATTTAATAAAGCGGCCGTTCAATTTTTGCAACACATATTAGCCGAACTTCTAAACCAAAAATTAGCCTCATTTATACCGATTTCTTCTCCATTCACTTCTGTTTTCAAGCGTATTCGGATCCTGGATTCCACCGCATTTCAACTTCCAGATATCTTTTCATTCGTTTATCCAGGTGCAGGAGGCTGCAGTCATACAGCTGGGATGAAAATTCAACTTGAGTATGACCTGTTAAGCGGACAGTTCCTACATATTCATACAGGTCCAGGTAAACAACATGATCGAACCTACGGTTCTCTGTGTGTCCCAACTATAACAGCGAATGATTTATGTATCCGAGATTTAGGTTATTTTCATTTGAAAGATCTTCAACATATACAAGATAAAAAAGCTTACTATATCTCTCGTATCAAGTCGAATACACGTATTTATCAAAAAAATTCCAACCCTGATTACTTTCAAGATGGAAGAATTAAGAAAGGTACAGAGTATATACAGATAGATATGGAGGTCTTAATGAACTCTCTTCAGCCAGGACAAACATGTGAAATATCCGAAGCCTATGTAGGAATGACTGATAAAGTACCAACTCGTGTGATTGTACATCGACTAACAAAAGAACAACAAAAAAAACGATTACAAGATCAAGCTGTAAGAGAAAAGAAGAAAGGAATGAAGTATTCTCCTCGTAGTAAACGACTCAGTGGTATCAATGTATATATGACAAATACCCCTACAGATATTGTCCCGATGGGACAAGTACATGATTGGTATTCTTTACGTTGGCAAATCGAAATTTTATTTAAAACGTGGAAATCATTCTTTCACATTCATCATTGTAAAAAGATAAAACGAGAACGATTGGAATGCCATTTGTATGGGCAACTGATTGCCATTCTACTCTGTTCCTCTATTATGTTTCAAATGCGGAAGTTACTTCTCATAAAAAAGAAACAAGAGCTGAGTGAATATAAAGCCATATATATGATTAAAGACTATTTTTTTCTTCTGTTTCGAGCAATGCAAAAAGACACCCAAGGATTATCAAAGATTCTTCTTCGTCTGTTTAACCTCCTACAGCGAAACGGACGGAAATCTCATCGATACAAGAAGAAAACAGTCTTTGATATATTAGGTGTCGTTTACAATTGTACCATGTCGGACAATCAAGCAGCTTAATAAAAAAAGTGAAACCCGTTAGGGTTTATTTGATATGCAAAATTCCCAATGATCTACACTGATTTTTAGAAAAAGAAAAAATTTTCTTCTGAAACTGACCTTTCCTAACCTTAGCTTGATAGCGATGGGGTAGCACCAACAAAACGCGGATTCCGTACGCTAAGGCTGAATTACTTGATATAACAGTAAGCGTCAAACTGTCCCCACCTACCAATAGAATCAGTTCCATGTCAAAATCTCCTTACGTACAAGACGGAAAGGAGATTTTTTATGGCTAAAATAGATCAATCAATAGCGTGGAAGAATCGAGTGGACGCTTGTCGTTCCAGTGGTTTAAGCATCCGAAACTCGTAAGAAAAAGAAAGATGTTTATTTAAGTCTTAATGCGTTCGCTTTTACTGTTGGTTATGATTGGTAGGGACATTCTCCATTAATAATTTTTAGGAAAGAGATAAACATTAGAAAAACTGTCAATGAAAATTCATGTAAACCCTCTAAAAAAGTCTTACAATCAAAGCAGAGAGACTTTGGAACGGGAGGCACTAGCCATGAATCGAATTGAACGTGAAGAGAAAACAATTAGCATTATGATTGATATGTATTGTAAAAACGAACATGAACAAGATACTATATGTGAAGAATGTCAGAAGTTAAAAGAGTATGCTTATTTTCGTTTATCAAAATGTCCATTTCAAGAGAAGAAGCCAGCATGTCAAAATTGCAAAATTCATTGTTATAAACCAGATATGAAAGATTTCGTTAAGGATGTTATGAAGAAGAGCGGACCGAAAATGATTTTAAAACATCCATATTTCGCGGTCATGCATGTTGTTGACACAATGAAGAAGGCTCCTGACTTACCGAAAAGAAAAAAGAGCTAAAAGAAAAAACGGGTTGTCTAACAAGCCCGTTTTTTCTTTTATTAACGTAAACGACAAATAGACCTAAAAAATCAATTTTATTATATCTTTAGGTCTATTTGTCGTTTACATATAACAAGGATTTAACAATAGGAGCCAAAAACGGACGTTTAAAGAACTTTATTGAGTTCTAACGAAACTAACAGAAAGATGGTCAAAAACCAGTTCCGAAACTCATTACCAAAAACAAAGTCCCGTAACAAGCATTAAGTATCGTTTATGGAACTTTCTTAACGTACGGTAAAACCAAGTTTTTGAACTTAGGTATTCCTTAGCGTACGAAATTCGCGAAATGTTGGCGAGACCCCATCGCCATCAAGCTAAGATTTTAAAGTACCCCTAAACGGAAATTTTGTGTTTTTTATAGTAACGAAGTTCATTTTTATCGTTTTTTGGGCAACCTGTTCTGTTAGATTGATAGGCAAGGGGTGGGCCCCCTTTTTGTAATGATTTATTACTTGTAAGGGGCTTGGGATGGGCTTATAAGGGACCATTCAGTGTGAATTGAAAAAATTATCTACCATTTTTATGTGTCGTTCTATTAAAAAATCCAAATTTGGCCAATTTAATGCGATAAAATCTGGTCAAAGATAATGAAATTCTAAGAACAATAAGGTACACTAGTCAATGGCTTTAGTTTAAAATCTATTGACGTTGATGTATACGGAGGAAAGATTGATGAACAACAATACAATAAATGAGTCAGTTGAAGAAGTTGATAAAAAACGAGTAGGATCAAGCAAACGTTTTACAAATTGGAAGCTTATCGCAGCGGGTGGCGGTATAATTGCACTTCTCATTGGGGGAATGAGTTATTATCAGGTAACCCACTTCAATTCAAATGTTACGATTAATGACACAAAAGTCGCTGGTCTGACCGCTGATCAAGCAATACAGAAATTAAAAACATCTGGACTAGAAAACAAAGTCTATGTCGGTCAACAACAAATTTTAGATGAAAAAGATACGCAAACGGAACTTACGGAAAAAGATTTGCCTCAAGTTAAGAAACTATTAAAAAGCCAGTGGACATTTTTCCCTTCCTCAAAGGAAAAAAAATATTCACTGCTACCGGAAAAGGCGGATCAGTATCGTAGCGAAACGATGAAAAAACTTGTAGAGGAAAAGCTCGTCTCTATGAATAAAAAATTAAAAGCGCCTCAAGATGCTATGGCGAAGCTCGAACAAGGAAAAGTTGTTATCTCGAAAAGCGTTGACGGAGAACAGTATGACGTTACTAGTCTATTGAAAGATTACGACAAGCAGAAGTATAAAAGCGAAATTCATCTGAAATCTGCATACATACAGCCTATTAAAGAAGATAATCCGATTGTCAAAAAAGAGGAGAAAGCACTACAGGATCTTCTTCAACAGTCCGTTGATTATAAGGTACAGAATGAAGTTTATCCTTTAAAAGCGAAAGATTTAATTCAAAATGCCTCTATGTCAAAGGATATGAAAGTTACAATCGATGCGAGCGACATTAAGAATAAGATTGCTGGAATTAATAATACTAAATCAACATTAAATAAAGACTTCACATTTAAAACACATTCTGGTTCGGTCATATCAGTAAAAGGACAAGGCTATGGCTGGGCACTGGATGTTGAAAAAGAAACAAAGCAAGTCCAACAAGCCTTTGAAAAAGGCGAAAAATCGCTTTCTGCTTCTAATATTCACGGAAATGGCTGGAGTAATGAAGGCATCGGTTATGAAACAACATCGAATAATGGCATCGGAGACACGTATGCGGAAGTTTCAATTGCAGAGCAACAAATTTGGATTTACAAAGATGGAAAATTAGCAGTCACAACAAATGTAGTAACTGGTAAACATAGCACGAGTGAAGATACATCATCAGGTGTGTGGTACGTCCTTTATAAACGATCACCGTACACACTCAAAGGCAGCGCAGTAGGTAAACCTGATTATTCCGTTAAAGTAGATTACTGGGCTCCGTTCACAAATAGCGGCCAAGGATTCCACGATGCCGGCTGGCGAACAAACTGGGCAAATAATGCTTATTTAACGGGGGGATCGGGCGGATGTGTTAACCTTCCTCCTAGTATTGCTAAAACTGTGTATGATAATTTAAGCACTTATGAACCGGTTATCGTGTACTAGTAAATAGCAATCTCACGTGAAGCGATGTATGTATCAAGAACTTAAATTTATAAAAAAAGCAGGAAATCGCGAGTGATTTTCTGCTTCTTTTTTATTATTTATGCTATGCATTTCTCGTGTGCGGGGTGGAAAAACAGTTATATACGTTAACGTAAATACATAAAGTCATAAAATCATAATTTCATGGCTTGTAAAAAAAGAGCATTACGTGGTGAGTTGTTAAAAAGAAAATAGCCTAATAGGGGTCACCATACATCGCTATCAAGCTAAGGTTATAAAGTACTCCCCTAAAGGAAAATTTTTATCTATCTACAATCATTTATAACAATTCAGTTCATTTTTTTCGTTTTGGAGAACAAAGAATTTCTTAAGTTGATGGCGATGGGGTTCAGCCAAGATACATGTAATTTTGGGTCGTAGTCTGTATTTTATTTCCATTATCAGAATTCGGTGTAACAAAAAGGTGGTTTACTATTAATGTTACGAATTATTTTTGATACAGTATTTTGTTACAGCCAGTTCAATGATTGGGATATTTCATATTTTCAAATACAAAGGGTAACTTAGCACAAATAGGCACTTACAGCAAAATGAATAATTGGGTAAAAGAAGGAATACTTTTGTATTTTAAAGAATTTTATACCTATTAAATATTTAATAAGTAAGGGGCTTACTGCCAGTTAATATAAGTTTTGCTACTAAAAAAGGAGGTAAATTAGAGTCGATAATGAAAAAAGAAACAAACTTTAACTCACCGTTGAAACCGAATGCACAAAATAGAAATCTAGTTTCAACAATTACACATTTCCCTAGTACCTACGTGATTTTTATTTTTGGCTTACTGATTTCCAGGATGGGTGATTCCCTTTATACGTTTGCTCTTCCTTGGATTGCCTATAAGTTAACTGGATCAGCAATAATTATGAGTTCACTTTTTGCTATCGGTGTGTTACCTATTGTTTTGTTTGGTCCAATCGTAGGAGTAGTAGTGGATCGTTTTGATCGGCGGAAATTAATGTGGGTTGCTGATTTAGGATGTATTATTTTAGTAGCCTTAATTCCTATCCTGTATAACTTGAACGTACTTCAACTCTGGCATCTATATGTTGTTTCTTTTATTTTAGCCGTACTATCGATGTTATTTGACGTAGCGACTATTACAGTAATTCCACGAATCGCAGGTCAATCGTTAACAAGAGCCAATTCCGCATACCAAATGGTTAATCAAATTGCTAGTTTAACAGGACCCGCATTAGCCGGCATTATAATTGCTATAATAGGTGGGATTAATGCCCTCTGGATAAATGCTATCTCTTTTATAGCTACTCTAGTTGCTGTATTACTATTGCCGAAATTAGAAAAGAAGAAACCCACAGATAGAGCAAGAACACTATTGCACACTATAAGGAATGATATGAAAGAAGGGCTTAAATGGTTAATGAATGATCGTCTTAACATTGCTTTATCTCTTCAAGCAATGGTGGGAAACTTTGGCGCTAGCGCTGTATTAGGTGGGCTTATGTATTATTTGCTTTCTACATTAAATCTATCTGCTGAAGAAAGTGGGATTAATTATACTTTAATCGGGGTGGGTGGTCTTTTAGGAAGTATCATTGTTATTCCACTTGAACGACGCTTTCGAAGGGGAATCCTTATTCCAATCCTTCTTGGTGTGGGAGCAATTGGATTGACCTATGCAATATGGAGTGAATATTGGCTTGCGCCGGGCATTTCATTTGGTATTGCTATGATTTGTAATATAGCTTGGAATACTATTGTAGCATCCGTCCGGCAGGAAACAGTACCCACTGATATGCAGGGAAGAGTTTTAGGATTTTCACGTGTACTTACTCGTTTGGCTATGCCATTAGGAGCACTAGGAGGTGGATTAATTGCCGATTTTAATCCGGTTGCAATATTTATTTTGGCATCAACTACAAAGATCATTGAAGTTATTATCGCGCTTACTAGTCCCATTCATAAACTATGAGCAAAAGTGCTTCTTCATTAATGACTTTCTTACTAATAAAAAAACTAATAATGTGTGATGAATCTCTGATTTCCCTTTTCAAAAATAGAATATTCAAGATTTTTCATTACATAAAATAGATTAATATGAATTAATATCATTCGATTGGAGATAATTCAAATAACTAACTAAACAAAAATCCAATTTCCTGTACGCTAAGGAAATTGGATTTTTGTTTATCGTGAGGTAATTATTTTTACCTAAAAAACTAATGATGGAAATATAATACAGCTTATGACCTGAAATTATACGTATCTCGGCTGAACCCCTTTTAGCCTTGTTTTAAATTGTGTTGCATATAAAAGTAGGCTATTTTGAGTAAATTGTGTTGCGTTAGCAACCGATTTGAATAGTTTTTCTCGTTTTAATGCAACACAAATGACATTGTGTTGTATTAATCGTTCTTATTGCTTTTAGAATTAAGTAGTTTTATGTTGAAATTAGTTTAATGGACTATGTAAAAAGAGAGGAAGTTACTACAATGATACAAAAAAATCAGAACCTCAAAAAAGAAGAAGAAGTTGTACAGTCATTTGTAGCAATAAATAAAGAAATTATAAAATTTACAAATCAAAATGCCTCTTGTTTAGGATTAACAGTACAACAAATGGGAATCTTAAACACAATTTATGGAATTCCTAATATTACTCTTAAAAGTATTTCAGAACGACTTTCAGTCCCTAAAAGTACAGTCAGTGTAAATGTGGATGAATTAGTTAATCTAGGATTAATCGAACGAAAGCCCTCATCAGAAGATCGTAGAGAGATAAAATTAAAAGTAACAACGAAAGGTCAAGAAACATCAAAAAAATCTATTGAAAATTCTACTTCCTATAAAGCTATGTCATTAGCATTAGAACAACTTCAGGAAACAGAAATTCAAACATTATTACGTATTCATAAAAACTTATTAAATTCTCTACAGCAATTTAATTAATTTATACAAACTATATTTTTACGTTTAAAAATCTAAATTCTTTACGTCTTTTAAATATTAAAGAGCCGCTTTACTCTTAACAGGGTAAAATGCGGCTCTTTTCTTATCCAAATTTGCTTAGCGTGGTTTTTTTCCGAAATGCTGACGGTACCCCATGTCCATCAAGCTAATATTTTGAAGTACCCCCAGAACGAAAGTTTTTATCTCTCTACAGTTATTTATATGAACGCAGCTCATTTTTTCGTTTTGGAGAACAATGAATTTCTTAATTAGATGGCGATGAGGTCACTATCTAATTAAAAAAATTGTACGCTAAGTGTAGGTGTTAAAAAAAGTTTGATCATTTTATTTAATATATCTTTTTTTGTCCCGTAGATAAATCAGTTGTACTGAAGTATCCATTTCTCATATCTACTTTGCCTTCTAGGTCTAATTAATCTTTTATAAGAAGAAAACGTGGCAAATATGTAATTTTCCATATCTGAGCCACGTTTTTATCCTATTGCAGTTTTTACACTAATCGTTTCCGTACCCCTACAAAGGTACAGGGAGCTTAATGCCATAACGTTGCTATACAATTGTAAGTCAATGTAGTTGCTAGAGTATTATACAGTGGAAATTCACATGGAAATCATAGAGCTACAATCACAGGCTAAATATGAAAAAAAGCTTCCTTATGAAGACTGTTTCATCCTTATGTATCCTGTGAGGATATCCATTATAAAACCCTAAAATCTTTAATACTTTCTCCAAGAATATAGTGTGAAAACCACATCAAATTCTGCTTCATAATAGCCACATTAATTCCTGGCTGGTCAGAACTATATGCCATTCCTTTAAATATAATTAATTCTGTATCAACTTCCATATCCCTTAATCCTTGATATAGCTCATATGCATTTGGAGTTGGAACTCTTGCATCCTTTTCGCCATGTTGGATTAAGGTGGGAGTACAGGCTGATTTAATATATATCATTGGTGATGTTTTAGTATATATCTCTGGATCATTCCATGGATTATTTCCTAAATACATCCTAATAAAGTAAGGTATATCTGTATTTACATAATGGGTACTCCAATTAGTAATTCCACCTCCAACTGAAATAGCTTTAAATCTACTACTAAATGTAGAACAGAAAGCTGATATATATCCCCCGTTGCTCCATCCCATAACCCCTACTCTATCTTTATCTGCAATCCCTTTGTCAACTAGTTTATCCACTCCAGATATAACATCATCGTAGTTAGCGATTCCCAGTTTTCTATAGTTTGCTTTTAAGAATTCATTACCATAACCAGAACTTCCCCTGTAGTTTGGTTCTAAAACTATAAAGCCTTTTTCGATAAACTGTTCAATAGGATATTTCTCATTAAAACAGTCTGAAAATATTGGAAAGGATGCCCAAGCCGGACCACCATGGATTACCACTAATAAGGGATATTTTTTATTTGCGTCAAACTCTACTGGGGTTGATAAAACACCCTCTATTTCAAGACCATCACTACTTTGCCATGAGATTATTTCCCTGTTACTTTTAAGCTTTCCTTTGAAAAAGCTATTTTCATTCGTTATTTTTTTATCGTCTAAATAGATTTCAAAGGTTTCATTTGTTATAGCCTTATTATAGGATATATGATTTCCATCCCTTGTTATAGAAGCATCCATTATAAAGCTATCTACTTTTTCGCTTAACATTTCCACAGTGCCATCCTCAGATAGCAACCCAATAAGATAATTAGTTTTATTCTGCCATCTAATTAAAATTCCTTTAGCTGTCCACCGTAATGGAATAACCGTACTATCAAAATCTGTTAAAGGTTGAATTAGCTCTCCATTATTAATATCATATATCTCTAATGTACTGTCTTGTATATGGGTCTTATAGTAATCCTTCTCCCTTATGCTTGCTGAGTAACATATTTTGCTGCCTTCAGGAGAAAAGCAAACGCTCCCTCCCAACAACTTATCTATATTCATCTTTTGTAGCTCTCCAGCTTTAATATCTAGTATGTATAGATCTCCATTAATATAATCTCCCATATTTGGGCTTGGTGTAGCCATAAATACAACCTTTTTCCCATCATTTGAAATATCAAATTCATGGATATGAAAATCCTTCCCATCAGTTAGTTGATAAACAACGCTATTTTCGTGTTCATCTTTATCCTTACCAGCACTATCAGAATTTTCCGGGTGTTCATATTTATCATTTTGTATCACTTTTTCTATTTCAATGTAATATAAACAATTATTCTGGTATTCCTTACCTATATGATGGAAATTTCCATATAGTTCCTTACGTTTCTTTATCACCTCAGATTCTTTTGACTGTGCAACATAATAAAAACCCTTGCCAGTAGACTCCCATTTGAATTTACTGACCCCTTCTTTCTCATCAGTAATTTGAACCCCACTATAACCATCTATTGACTTAACAAAGATCTGATTTTTCTTATTATCCCCGTGACCAACTGGGCTAAGGTATGCGATATCCCTAGAATCTGGAGACCATAATGGGTATGTACTATCTATATCCCTAGTTGTTAATGGGTAACTCTGCCCCTTATCTTTTTCATATATCCATACATGATTCCTATATTTATTGTCTTTCCAGTTAGCTGTCTTCTTGACAAATGCTACGTTTTTGCCATCATCACTTATGTTTGTACCTGATAAGGTTGGTAATGAAATAATCTCTTCTATACTTAGATATGTTTTTTCATTCATTTTCATTAATAAACCCCCTCGTAATGTCTAGTAATCTAATTTGTTCAATAAAACCTCTGCCCTATGCTGAACCCCTTTAGAACTGTGTTTAGCTTTCACCACTGTAATACCTTGACCTTCAATGCTTTTCAATGACTTACTTGTCCAAGTTCCACTATCATTCACAAGATTTATAAGCAGTCGATCATAAATAGTTTTCCATTCACGAATTTCAAACGATGATAATATTAACATCGACAAAGAGCGATTTTCCCGTTCAATTTCAAACTTCTCTAACACACGTTCTTCTAATAGCTTATCTTTCATTTTGATAGTATGAGCGACTTCAAATACACCTTGTCCTTTATCAACTGTTAATAAAAAGTCCGTTGTCATAACAATTGGATCGCCTGTTTTTGGATCAGCTGGGTGTTTAATCCCAAGCTCTTCAGCAATGACAATCGTCTCTTCTTGTGGTAATAAAGGAAATTGTTCACGAATATCTAAAATAACATCAGAAAATTCAGTTAAATAAAAGTAGTTCCGTTCCAAATCCGATAAAAACTCATGTTGTCTGGCGGTCTTTATACCTTTTAATCTTGTTGACCTAGATAATCATATCCAAAGGAGTAAAGCTTCGCAACTTTTTTATAAACGTCGCGACTTTATTTTAAACTTCGGTAAACGTAAAGTAACTCCAAAATATACAATAAAAGTTGATTTTGGAGTTATTTTTTGTTTGCTTCACTTTTTTTCGGTACTCTGCAACTAGATGGTAAATCCATTGACCACGGCAAGACTTTATCAATTTCCTCTTTATTGTTTAAATCGATGTTGGGAAGCGTTTCAAACAAATAACGAAGATAATGATAGGGACTTAGATTATTCTCTTTTGCGGTTTCAACCACACTTTACATGATGGCACTTCCTCTAGCACCTCGCGATGTATTTGAGAGCATCCAATTTTTTCTCCCGATTACAAACGGTTTAATAGAACGTTCACTTCTGTTGTTATCAATTTCTAAATGACCGTCTAATAAAAAAGCTTCAAGATGATTCCATTGATTCAAACAATAAGTGATGGCCTTTCCTAGAGCGCTTTTGGGTAGAACACGATCTTTCTGTTCATGAAGCCATGCCGAAAAAAGGTCCAGAATGGGCCTGCTTTTTTCAAGTCGCTGCTCATATCGCTCGGTAGGGTTGACATGTTTGAGCTTCATCAATCTCTAAACCGTTATTCCATTGATATATAAAGGATACTAGTATTAAAAGTATAACAAATCCTGCAACATATCTTACTGTTTCTCGCGTCTTTGTGTCATTCGTTCTCAAAATCATATTCATCCCTCTTTTTTATTTAATTAATAATTTTTTTGATTTAAATAGCCGATAAACTGTAGTCTTTTTTAGCTAGTAACTAAATATGTATAATTGCATAAAAAAATTGAAATATATAAGTTATCATTAAACTACATTTTTAATGTAGAAGAATATTTTTGTTTCAAAGTGAAATCGTTTACGTTATTGATGAAATTGAAATTTAGGAGAATCATATGAAAAAGAAATTATGTACATTGGCTCTTGTCACAGCAATAGCTTCTGGGACTGTGGTAATCCCAACAGTCACAGAAGCTTGTGGAATAGGCGAAGTAATGAAACAGGAAAACCAAGAGCACAAACGTGTGAAAAGATGGTCTGCGGAGCATCCGCATCATCCTAATGAAAGCACACATTTATGGATTGCACGAAACGCAATTCAAATTATGGGTCGTAATCAAGATAAGACGGTTCAAGCAAATGAATTACAATTTTTAAATACTCCTGAATATAAGGAGTTATTTGAAAGAGGTCTTTATGATGCTGATTACCTTGATGAATTTAACGATGGCGGTACAGGTACGATAGGTATTGATGGGCTAATTAAGGGAGGATGGAAATCTCACTTCTACGATCCTGATACGAGAAAGAACTATAAAGGAGAAGAAGAACCAACAGCTCTCTCGCAAGGAGATAAATATTTTAAATTAGCAGGTGAATACTTTAAGAAGGATGACCGAAAACAAGCTTTTTATTATTTAGGTGTTGCGACGCACTACTTCACAGATGCTACTCAGCCAATGCATGCTGCTAATTTTACAGCCGTCGATATGAGTGCCTTAAAGTTTCATAGCGCTTTTGAAAATTATGTGACAACAATTCAGACACAGTATGAAGTATCTGATGGTGAGGGCGTATATAATTTAGTGAATTCTAATGATCCAAAACAGTGGATCCATGAAACAGCGAAACTCGCAAAAGTGGAAATCGGGAACATTACCAATGACGAGATTAAATCTCACTATAATAAAGGAAACAATGCTCTTTGGCAAGAAGAAGTTATGCCAGCTGTTCAGAGAAGTTTAGAAAAAGCTCAAAGAAATACAGCGGGATTTATTCATTTATGGTTTAACACATTTGTTGGAAATACTATGTCTGAAGAAATTGAAAATACTGTAGTGAGAGATTCTAAAGGAGAAGTAATACAAGATAATAAAAAATACTTCGTAGTGCCAAGTGAGTTTCTAAATAGAGGTTTGACCTTTGAGGTATATGCTGCGAATGACTACGCGCTATTATCTAATCCAATAAATGATAATAAAGTTCACGGTACACCTGTTCAGTTTGTATTTGATAAAGAGAATAATGGAATCCTCCATCGCGGAGAAAGTGTACTGCTGAAAATGACGCAATCCAACTATGATAATTACGTATTTCTTAATTACTCCAACATGACAAATTGGGTACATCTTGCGAAACAAAAAGCAAATACTGCACAGTTTAAAGTGTATCCAAATCCGAATAATTCAGCTGAATATTACCTATATACAGATGGATACCCAGTAAATTATCAAGAAAATGGAAAAGAGAAAAGCTGGATTGTGTTAGGAAAGAAAACGGATCAACCAAAAGCATGGAAATTTATACAGGCTGAATAGGATTTTCTATCGTATAGAGAGAAAATGTGTATGTAGTTTTAAAATATTTCATGTGTTTAGAAAGAATTGTTTTCGTTCATTAGTTAAAATTAAATTCTAAAGGGGATATGTGTATATGGTGTTTCGAAATACAAAACTTGCTATTTTTACTATTTCTTCATTTTTCATTTTAGGTTCTTCATCCCTATCATTTACAGATATCGTATATGGTGAAGGAGCTTCTTCGTCCTCAAAAGCAAATCAAGGGGTAATTGCAACTAATTATGATGATACATATTATAATAGTGCGAAGGGAAAAGCGGGTTCAGAATTAAAAAAGGAGCTTCATAATATTATTGATAATCATACAAAGATATCATACAGTGCAGTTTGGGATGCACTAAGAGATACTGATGAAGATCCAAATAATAAAAATAATGTGCTCCTTTTATATACAGGACGTTCGCAAGGGAAATTTACAAATGGTTCAGGGGTCGATAATTGGAACCGAGAGCATGTTTGGGCAAAATCCCACGGTGATTTTGGGACAGCTGCAGGGCCTGGAACTGACCTTCATCATTTAAGAGCCACGGATGTATCTGTCAATAGTTCACGTGGGAATTTGGATTTTGATAATGGCGGTGTGAGTCATTCAGAAGCAACAGAATGTAAATACGATAGTGATTCTTGGGAACCTCGTGATAGTGTAAAAGGGGATATTGCTAGAATGTTATTTTACATGACTGTTCGTTATGAAGGAGACAATGGCGAAGTAGATTTAGAGCTTAATGAAAAAGTGAATAACAATAAAGATCCATATATGGGGAAACTATCTGTTTTACTAAAATGGAATGAACAAGACCCTGTCGATGATTTGGAACGAAAGCGTAATGAAGTTATTTTTACAAAATATCAACATAATCGTAATCCATTTATTGATCATCCTAAATGGGCAAATGAAATTTGGAAATAAATAAGTAAAATCATACCTGGGTAAATTTTAAAGTAGAAAGGAGTGATCATAAGAATCACTCCTTTTTTGGGTTTACTCCACAATAACCGGTCTGTAAGGGATTGGTGAGGAGAGTATCATAGAAGTTTTTACTGTACCAAATGGAATTACAACATCGATTAATTCTTCTAATTCTTTCATTGATTGCACAGCTACTTTTAAGTAATAGCTACTTTCGCCAGTGACTCGGTGGCATTCAAGTATTCTGTGTTCGTTATATATTTTTTCTTCGAATTTTTTACAGGCGATTTTTAAGTTTTCTATTCTTAAAAACGCTTGAATGTCTTTGCCGACTGCATCGAGGGAAATACGTGCTGTATATTTTTCAATTATTCCTGTATCATGTAATCGTTTGAGTCTTTCGGTAACACTTGGACGACTAAGATGTAATGGTCTTACCCCTGTCAAGTAGACAGTAAAAGATTAGATGCCTTTTCATTAAGCAGCCTTAGTTCCAAATTCAGCAGGACTAAGGTTGTTTAATTTTTTTTGGAATCGTTTGTTATTGTAATACCTCATATATCTTCTAATGGCTTTGAAAACTTGCTCTTTTTCATGAAACTCATTTCTGTAAAAACATTCTGTCTTAAAATGACTAAAAAAACTCTCTACACATGCATTATCATAACAATTGCCCTTCCTAGACATACTTACATTCATTTTGTATTTTTTAAGTAATAGGTTGTATTTTTTGGACGTGTATTGATACCCTTGATCGCTATGTAATACTGTTCCGTGGACATTTCTTTTTCTTAAGGCCTTATTCACTGTGTCTATAACTAATTTTAAATTGTTGCTTTCGCTTACTTGGTAGGCTACAATTTCGTTATTATAAAGATCCATTATCACTGAAAGATACATACGCTTACCGTTAAAAGTGAGATAGGTTATATCTGTAACCCATTTTTCATTTGGCTTGCTGGCTGAAAATTCCCTGTTTAAACGATTTTTTGATACGACACATTGTTCTTTTAAGCCAAAATGCCTCCACTTTTTCTTTCGAATCTTAGCTTGTATCCCCATTTTCTTCATTAAACGGTACACTCTTTTATGATTTATCTGTAAACCACAATACTTTTTGAGCCATGTACAAACTCTTGGATAACCAAAACTACCATTTATATCTGGATCTAGTTCGCATTCCACTATTTTGGACATAATAAATTGGTCTTCCTTCATCTTTTCAGAGGGATTAGTTCTTCTTTTTTCCCATTTGTAATATCCACTTCTTGAGACCCCCGCAATTTCACAAAGAAACACAATTGGAAAGCTATGCTTTAATGTATGAATGATCTCGTATTCTATTGATTTGTCTCTTTTGACCTCATCTCCTTTTTCGCAGCTAAGAGCTTTTTTAAGTATGCATTTTCTACTTCTAATCGTTCTATTCTATCATCATGACTTGTTTTTATTGAACTTGCATTTGTTTGTCTAGATCTCCCTCGTTTTTCTTGTAGGCCAAGAATACCCTCACTATTGTAGTTTTTAATCCATCTGTCTATAACTGAATATGTAACTCCTAATTCCCTTCCAATTAATTTACTACCCATTCCTCTATGTAAGTACATTTCAATAGCTTTCATTTTAAAATCAATCGAAAAAGTTCTTCTAATTTTCCCCATAAAAAAATCCCCTCCATAATAAACAGTACAGTAACTTTCTTTCAACTGTCTACTATGAGGGGATAATACCATAAATGTGCAGTCATTTCTTTAATTGTCATTCTGGCATCTTCTTGTAAAAGTGAAACTATCTTTTTATCGATTTCATCCATAATGTATACTCCTTTATGAAATTGAAAATAAATAATTAAAAAACCTTCATAATATAAAGTTTAGAAAAAGTTTATGTTCATTTTTGAATATAAAATAGATTAATAATTTTCTATAATTTAAATATAAATGGAGGTGCATTAAATGTCTAATGATTTTAAAGAAACGATTTCTATTCGAAAGGGAACAGCTTTATATGTGGGAGCTGTTTTAGGATCAGAAATTCTCATTTTACCGGGTATGACAGCAAGTATAGCAGGGCCAAGTGCTATTATCTCTTGGTTTATCATGATTTTGCTTAGTATCCCGCTTGCGTTTACTTTTGCCTTTTTGTCTATCGAGCATCCAAGCGCAGGTGGAATTGCAACGTTCTCTGAAAGTCAGCGGAAATTCTGCTTATTCCTATTCCCATCCCTTGGATGCAATAAATTCAGACATCAATTTCATTGCACCGCGGAATTTGTCAGGGTGAAGCCCAAATCCAACCCTGAAATATCCAGGACGCTCAAACACTTCACCAGGAAGAACAGATACTTCCGTACTCGCAATCAATTTCTCTGCATAATCAATCTTTATTTTAAATAATCGAACTTTGTTTTAAATGATCAATCTTTTTTATAAAACTACAATAAGTTAATGGTGTTTTTTCTATATAGGGGTCTCGCCACATCGCTATCAAGCTAAGGTTAGGAAAGGTCAGTTTCAGAAGAAAATTTTTTCTTTTTCTAAAAATCAGTGTAGATCATTGGGAATTTTGCATATCAAATAAACCCTAACGGGTTTCACTTTTTTTATTAAGCTGCTTGATTGTCCGACATGGTACAATTGTAAACGACACCTAATATATCAAAGACTGTTTTCTTCTTGTATCGATGAGATTTCCGTCCGTTTCGCTGTAGGAGGTTAAACAGACGAAGAAGAATCTTTGATAATCCTTGGGTGTCTTTTTGCATTGCTCGAAACAGAAGAAAAAAATAGTCTTTAATCATATATATGGCTTTATATTCACTCAGCTCTTGTTTCTTTTTTATGAGAAGTAACTTCCGCATTTGAAACATAATAGAGGAACAGAGTAGAATGGCAATCAGTTGCCCATACAAATGGCATTCCAATCGTTCTCGTTTTATCTTTTTACAATGATGAATGTGAAAGAATGATTTCCACGTTTTAAATAAAATTTCGATTTGCCAACGTAAAGAATACCAATCATGTACTTGTCCCATCGGGACAATATCTGTAGGGGTATTTGTCATATATACATTGATACCACTGAGTCGTTTACTACGAGGAGAATACTTCATTCCTTTCTTCTTTTCTCTTACAGCTTGATCTTGTAATCGTTTTTTTTGTTGTTCTTTTGTTAGTCGATGTACAATCACACGAGTTGGTACTTTATCAGTCATTCCTACATAGGCTTCGGATATTTCACATGTTTGTCCTGGCTGAAGAGAGTTCATTAAGACCTCCATATCTATCTGTATATACTCTGTACCTTTCTTAATTCTTCCATCTTGAAAGTAATCAGGGTTGGAATTTTTTTGATAAATACGTGTATTCGACTTGATACGAGAGATATAGTAAGCTTTTTTATCTTGTATATGTTGAAGATCTTTCAAATGAAAATAACCTAAATCTCGGATACATAAATCATTCGCTGTTATAGTTGGGACACACAGAGAACCGTAGGTTCGATCATGTTGTTTACCTGGACCTGTATGAATATGTAGGAACTGTCCGCTTAACAGGTCATACTCAAGTTGAATTTTCATCCCAGCTGTATGACTGCAGCCTCCTGCACCTGGATAAACGAATGAAAAGATATCTGGAAGTTGAAATGCGGTGGAATCCAGGATCCGAATACGCTTGAAAACAGAAGTGAATGGAGAAGAAATCGGTATAAATGAGGCTAATTTTTGGTTTAGAAGTTCGGCTAATATGTGTTGCAAAAATTGAACGGCCGCTTTATTAAATCGTTGATTTAGTCCCTCAGGACTGATGAGAACTTCTGTTGACGCTTCTAAACAGCTAGATAGCTGAGTTAAAGAAGTCGTAGCGACATTTTGACTCATCCATACACATAAAGCGACTAAATCTTTGGCTTGGTACTTACTTGTTCGTTGCACAAAGCCAACATCTCTAGCAAGATTTCGTAAGATATTAGGGGATAAAAAGCTTTGAATTTCTTGAGCAAATAGTTGTAATTCATCAGATACAGAAATTGACATACAAAAACGCCATCCTTTCCTATGATTCTACAGAAAGAATAGCGTATTTTTTCATTTTAGGGGGAATTTTGTTTTGTTAGCTTGATAGCGATGGGGTCTCGCCACATCGCTATCAAGCTAAGGTTAGGAAAGGCCAGTTTCAGAAGAAAATTTTTTCTTTTTCTAAAAATCAGTGTGGATCATTGGGAATTTTGCATATCAAATAAACCCTAACGGGTTTCACTTTTTTTATTAAGCTGCTTGATTGTCCGACATGGTACAATTATAAACGACACCTAATATATCAAAGACTGTTTTCTTCTTGTATCGATGAGATTTCCGTCCGTTTCGCTGTAGGAGGTTAAACAGACGAAGAAGAATCTTTGATAATCCTTGGGTGTCTTTTTGCATTGCTCGAAACAGAAGAAAAAATAGTCTTTAATCATATATATGGCTTTATATTCACTCAGCTCTTGTTTCTTTTTTTTGGTTTAGAAGTTCGGCTAATATGTGTTGCAAAAATTGAACGGCCGCTTTATTAAATCGTTGATTTAGTCCCTCAGGACTGATGAGAACTTCTGTTGACGCTTCTAAACAGCTAGATAGCTGAGTTAAAGAAGTCGTAGCGACATTTTGACTCATCCATACACATAAAGCGACTAAATCTTTGGCTTGGTACTTACTTGTTCGTTGCACAAAGCCAACATCTCTAGCAAGATTTCGTAAGATATTAGGGGATAAAAAGCTTTGAATTTCTTGAGCAAATAGTTGTAATTCATCAGATACAGAAATTGACATACAAAAACGCCATCCTTTCCTATGATTCTACAGAAAGAATAGCGTATTTTTTCATTTTAGGGGGAATTTTGTTTTGTTAGCTTGATAGCGATGTGGCGATACCCCTATTAGAGCGTAAATGCCCAAGTATAAATTTGGCTAAAGGGGCCCTGTTCATTTCAAAGATTGTAGCTAACATACTGAACATTTGATTAGAGAAGGAGGAAACAAAAGATTTATTGTTTACTTCCTCTAAAGGGATTTGGCTTATTAAATCAACTGTTATTAATCGAATTGGATCCCCCCATTTATTTCAGCTAGTGCATAACTAACTTCGGAGGAGGGAGGTTCTATTTTTCCATTTTGAAGATTACTCAAATATGATTTATTTTTATTAAACCCTTTTTCCTGCCTTTTTTTTTCTAGTTGGCTGAGGCGATTAGGAGTTAGTTATCTCTTATTATGTTTATTAAAAAACACCTCAAAGAACAAAGTAGCTCTTAGTCTTTGAGGTACTTTCTTTAAACTCACATTATCAAAATTAAATCACTGCATCGAAGTCATTTAATTTAGGCAGAGAAGCTGCTTTTTTCATAAGCACTTCCCATAAGTGTACGGATTTCTTCCATTCGGCTGCGGCCTGTCCCTTTTGATACATAGCGTTCTCATAACTGAAAGTAAGTTGTTGCATATCAGTCGAGTTGTAAAGTGTATCGATGCGGAGAGCGTATTCTCGGAATGTTTGACTTTCACCCCGTGGTATGCCGATTCTCGCAAATTGTTTTAAAAGTGCACCGTAAGCTTTTAGATAAACAGCATCACCTTTTCGGTATTTATAGAAAAGAATAATAAAAAATGTAATCCATTTCATTCTAGTGGTGAAGAGAATGTATCCCATGATACTAATCGGTATCGTAGAGAGGAATACGTACCACCAAGAAAACCCATTTTTAGAATTTGTGATCTTTTTAGTAGAGGCTTCTTCTGTATTTTCTATTAAACTTTTGAGCTTTGCTTCATTGTTCCGTTGGTGTATTTGCTCGTTTTTAGAATTATTTTCTTCGCTATTTTGTGAAGTAGAAGCAGGAGTATTATTTATAAAATTATAGGGATTGGTAAATCCTTTTGTTGGTTCGAATGGAATCCATCCGTATCCTGAAAAATATACTTCGATCCAAGAGTGTGCGTTATTGTTCGCGATTTTATAAACATTCTCACCTTCTGTACCAGCAAATGTATTCTCAATAGTTCCTTCTGTATAGCCTTTTACCCAGCGAGCGGGAATCCCGACAGAACGAAGTAACACGATCATAGACGTCGAAAAATTATTACAGTAGCCGCTTTTTGTATCGAAAAGGAATTGATCTACATAATCTTGGTTTTTGGCAGGAATCATGACATTCATTGTTTCGTATACAAAAGAATTGTCTGTGAAGTAATTTTCAATAGCTAATACTTTATCATATCGGTTGTCTTTATCATTTGTAAGATTGACAGCCAAGTCTTTTACTCGCTGCGGTAATGATTCGGGAAGTTGTGTGTACTTTGTCATGAAATAAGAACTTGTTTCATGACCTTCATTCGTTTTTACAGCTTTCAAATTTTCTATGGAAAACTCCGGGATCTCATATGTTACTTTATACGAATTTAAAGTAGTAGAAGAGTCTCCGTGCATTGTATAGATTTTTTCTGAAAATGGGTCAACACTGTATGATACATCAGAAGAAGCCTCAACTGATACTAATCCTGCTGGATAGGTAAGGTGAGGATAACTTTTTTGCATGGTGATTGTTGCTTCGGTTGTCTCCGTTTTTGTATTTTGTTCGTACCACCTCACGACGTCGTTTTTATTTTTAAAAGAAACCTTTTTCGGCTTTTCAGAAACCTCCCAGCCTTTTCCTGTATAAAAATCTTTTGTTTCTACTCTCCAATATTGTTTGTTTTGCGTTTGTGCTGTAAAAACAATTGTATTATCCGCCTTAAAAGGACCGCCTAATTGCGAGTCATCTAAACCATACCCAATTTTAGAAACTTCTTGTTTTTTACTTGCTTCGGATGTGTTGAATTTTAAAAAATTCATTGGGTTTGGCCATTGAGGGCCAAATTTTGGAGCAAAGTATGCGATGGTTGCTGACAATACAATAAATATTGTAAGAGGTCTAAGTAATTTTGAGATTTCTCTAGCATAATTTTGTAAGTGTTCAATCTCTTTTATTCGTTCTATTTGAAGAAGACTAAGCATAAAAAAGCCGATGACAACAGTACGAAGAATAGCGTAGTTTGCATTGTATAAATGTAAGTTATGAAAAGTTGTGATATAAATAATAGTCAATACAAGAAATAACAATCCACGTTTTTTATGAATCATCCAAAAAGAGATGAAAGAACTCAAAAACCAAAATGATAGAAAAAATAAAAATGTCGGAAAAACTGGAGAAATATCTAGCAAATTCCCCTGGAAAAACAGGGAGGAATTTTGAGAAATATCAGAAAAAAATGTTGTTAGCCAAGATGGATTTATAAAAGCATTTTTATAATACAGGGAATGAATGATGAATAAGATCGTGACGATCTTTATTGGAATCTGCCACCTTGTTTGAAAAAAAGAGAGAGTGAAGCAAATTCCTATAAATATTACAAAAATATCTAATCTACCTACGTTTGTAATACCTATAAGAGGTCTTAGCCATTCTAGTAAAAGAAGAAGTCCACATACATGCATGAAGAATCTGCTCATATCCCATTGGTTTTTTGTTTGTAATGTTATCATTTGCTCACCTCAAAAAACACGTTTGTATACCGGTTTTCATAAACCGCTTTTACAAATATTTTTCGTTTTTGTAGAGTTTCTAGTATACTTAGTTCTCGATGTGAGAGTTGGTTCGCTTTTTCTTTCACGACAAACACCATTAATTTTCTATTTTTTATAGCAGCACAATCAGCCGCCTTTTGAATATCGGGAGAAAGATCGCTTGTCACGAGTATAATCGTTACGGGCTGATAAATTTTTCTTAATTCCATTTCTACACTTCGAGAGAGCGGGAATACACTGTCTGCTTGTACTTTCGCTAAATGACAAAAGATTTGTTGCAACTGAGTATCTCCATTGTCTAAAGGGAAAATAGTTCGTTCTTTTCCGACAGACACGAATGAGGCTGGTGAATTTTGCTTCAAGACAGCCCTCACAATAGAGGCAGTAAACGTTACGACTGATTCGAATAGAGGGGATTGGGTTCTGTCCATGAATATCATGATATTATGGCTGCGCTGTTGTTCAAACTCTTTCGTCATAATATTGTTTGTTCGTGCAGTTGCTTTCCAATCAATCCATGAAAAGCGGTCACCAGGTTTATATTCTCTGACACCGACAGAGACTGTAGAGTCTTTTGCTAAATTTATATTTGCTGAAAGCGCTCCTTGTTCGAAATGATTTTCCAATTGTCGATACGTTATATCTACATACTGGGGATAGACTAAAAATGTATCTGGAACTGAAAAAGTTACTTCTTTCTCCATCATACCGAATAGATCGCCAGTTTTGACACGTACGCTTGTAAAAGTGTGCTCTCCTCTAGGGATTGTGTCAATAACATATTGAAACGAAATATTTCGTTTTAATCCTGGAAAGAGTATTACCTTATTCGTCTTTGTTTGTCTACAACTTGTAAATTGTGGTGGCAGTTCATCTTCTACAACTAAATAAAGTAAGGGAAAAGGAAATTTTCTTTTTATTGTAATAGTGCTTAAAAATTGTTCTCCTGCTACATATTCGTTTTGGTTTGTTATTCGTTTTACTTCAGCGTCCCGTAAAGCGTAGAAGGGGAGTAGTAGTGAATAAAGGCCAATAGGAATCGTACTGTAAAACAAAAACCAACTTACAAATCCTCCTTGAAGCATGGCGTACACAAATGTTAAGACTAGGCATAAAGGGATTAGCAATAACTTGGTAACGTGATATAGTGCTCGTAGTAGTCGTTTCATCAAAGGTTCATCGTCCTTTGAGTCGGCACGGTAGTTCGTGCAACGATTTTGGCGATAACTTTTTCTCCTGTTATTCCTTCAAATTTTGCTTCCATTTTTAGAATGAGTCTGTGAGCTAAAGCGTAAGGAGCTAAAAATTTAACATCGTCTGGAATAACATAATTTCTGCCATGGATGAATGCATAAGCCTGTGAAGCTTTCATTAAAGCAATTGAGCCGCGTGGACTTGCACCTAGCTGTATAGAACTATAAGAACGAGTCTGATTAACAAGCTTTACAATGTAATGCTTGATTGCTTTGTCCATGCTTACTTCCCGTACGCTTTGTTGTAAATAAAGCAATTCTTCTATTGTAGTAATAGCTTGTAAACGGGAGAGTGGATTTGTTTTTTCCATCCGGTTTAAAATTTCAAATTCTTCCTCTGGTGTAGGATATCCCATTTTTAGCTTCAACAAGAAACGATCGAGCTGAGCTTCTGGTAAAGTGTATGTTCCCTCATATTCGACCGGATTTTGTGTAGCCATTACAAAGAACGGTTTTGGTAACGGTCTTGTAATGCCATCTATTGTGATATTGCCTTCTTCCATACTTTCAAGTAAGGCAGATTGTGTCTTTGGAGATGTACGATTAATTTCATCAGCAAGTACAAAATTCCCCATAATTGGTCCAGGCTTGAACTCAAATTGGAGCTCTTTTGGATTATAAATAGAAACACCTGTTACATCTGACGGCAGTAAATCAGGTGTGAATTGAATTCGCTTGTAATCGGCATCAATTGATTTAGAAAGAGCACGTACTAGCATTGTTTTCCCGACACCGGGAACATCTTCTAATAGTACATGACCTTCAGCTAAGAGAGCTGTCAAGGCTAAGATCGTTTCTTTTCGTTTTCCGACCATTAATTTTTCAATATTGTTGATTATTTTTTCTACAATGGGATGTAATGAATCAAGCTGGGTCATCGTAATCCTCCTAATTTTATTATCGTTTTCTAATTCATTTAGTGGAAAATAGAATTTATGTTAAAGAAAAGGAGTTCCTTCATTTTATTGCAGTATGATAGTAATCTAAGAGGTAATTAGTAATGGTATTATATAAGTTCATATTGAGAACTTATATAAATAGGAAGAAACTTACATGTTAAAAAATCATGGTGATATACTTTATAATTTCTATGTCCTCAAAGGAAATCCTACTCTTAATTTCAAAAATATTCAGATTATACATTCGGATTACATCTAGTATAATTGTTGCCGTAACCAAGGGCAAAACAGTAAATAATGAAAGGTACATCTAATTCAATGGTTGCTTCTTGAATGTGAATTCGAATCGTGGCATGTATGTTTTCTTCTACGACAGGGACATTCATAGAAATCCAATTCACACGCTCATTTTCATTTTGATCTGCAATTTCAGGTGATAATTTTTTCAGCCAGTAATATAGCTGATGAACTGGTAGGTTCTGTTTTTGACATCAGGCAACTTTTGATAATCCACTGTTTTTATAGTCTTGAATATAAGCTTCCCATTCTTTCTTTAATAGGTGTCTTTTCATAAAAAAACCTCCACATGTAGTATGTAAGGAGATTATCTCATTGGTTATTTACAAATTGTAGGTGGGGAATATTTGACGCTTACAAATATATCCAGTCTATGTGGGCTTTTTCAAAGAAGCAGTGAACTGAACCCGGTCTATGTGTTTTATTAAAAAAGTGTTTTAGACTATAGAATAAAGTATTAGACTATTAAAAAATAGTTGTAGACTAAAAAGGTGTTTTCTGTCAAGAAATGAATCTTTTGTTAACATAAAACCAATTTCAATAACATATGGAAGAACAAAAAAGTTTCGGTGACCAAACCGATACTTTTTTGACCATGTGATAGAACGTGAATTAGAACCACCCAAATTCCTATTCTTTAGGATATAGCTGTTTCATATCTAGTATATTTAACGATGCATATGTAGACAATTATCCATACGAAACTTCCTCATACTCATGTAGAGAAGAGTCTCTAAGAAAATCGAGGACCATCTCATTGAAAATATCTTTTCTCATTACATTGAGTGGATCGAATGCATCTTGGAATAAAGCAAGTGTGCTATTTGGGATATGCTGGTGAATTGTTTTAGCTGCTTTTCCTTCATCAACACCTGTTACAACTTTTCCTGCTCCAGATAGAATTAGAGTGGGGGATTGAATGAGATGTAATAAAGAAGTATGAACAGGAAATTTTGCTTTTTTCATCATTAATAACATTTTTTTGTCTATTGAAAATGAATCGCATAGCATTTGTTGCGTGTACGGTTCGTGTTTGTAAAATTTCATCATTAAATCAATAATTGTTGAATAGGATAGCAAACTGAAGATGAAATTTGAAAGTTCAAGCACCCATTTAGAAGTTTTAGTTGGAAATTCACTATAGCTATTAGAAATGACCAATTTTTTTACATAGGAAGGATGATGAATGGCTACTAATGTCGCAAGAACTGCTCCTTGTGAAACGCCGATTACATTAAGAGGTGTGTGGCTTAGTGTATCTAAAAATGAAATGATATCAGATACGATTAAGTCGTAATCATATACATTACCAGGAAAGGTTTTTATTGATTCGCCATGACCACGATAATCGAGAAGAATCATTTGATATTCTTTAGAAAATGATTCGATTTGTGGTTTCCACATCTTCCAAGATGCCCCGCTTCCGTGTAAAAAAAGGATTGGTTCCCCTTGTCCAAAAGACTCGTAGTGAAATTCACCGTTTTTTGTTTTAATAATTGGCATGAATAAGCCCCCTTTTTTCAGTTATCAAAAGTAAGATCACTTTTAAAATACAATATATGGAATACGCAATCAATATAATTTTGAAATATCTATTGTATTTTATTTCAAAATTACAAAGTGCGTTCGCTTTAATCGTGAGATGCGTTTTCATACGTGTGATAGAATAAACCCTACTATCTAGTCTAATACTTTATTTTAATAAAATTTCTTTTCTCTAAATAAAAACTATTCATTAGTCTAAATCCTTATTTAATTAAAACAGGAAAATAAAACTAAAGGAATCTTATTAAACCAGCGATACTCAGTCTAAAACATTTTTTTAATCAAACAATAATCGGTTATTTTGGAGAATAAAATTAGGTATGATAATAGCATACGCTGTTGTATCTATCAGCTTAAATGACAGCGTACACTAAGATGTATTCACATATCTTTCAACTTTTAGAGTCTGTGTAGTAACGAAACCTCTTGTGCATATCATATTCATGTGAGGTTTACATAACGTTCCTTATCGGTATTCAATGTATCTAGGAATCTAAAAGAATCCCTTCAGAAAATCCAAAAGGGATTAACTGTCCCAAAAGGTATACCTTTTGGAACAAAAAAGAAGAATCCTTTAACAATAAGGATTCTTAAATAGGAAATTACAATTGTATATTTTGGAGTTACTTTACGTTTACTTCTTAAATTGATGAGCATGTGTTGTGCCAGAACCAAATGGAAACGGCAAGCGGGTACACTCCGCTTGCCGTTTTTTCATAGATTCGTATGTATTTGAATTCCTTTCGCTTTCTCTTCTTCACCCTTCACGCGTACAATTAAATCATATGATCCGGATTTTGGCGCTTCAAAGGAAAGCAAACCTTCTTTTTGAGAAGTGACTTCTTCTTCATAAATGACCTTATCGTCTTTTGTGACTTGCAATAAAATCGTACCTTCTTCAACGGCTGCCTCATAAGGAATTTCCACATTTCCTTTTTCAGCTTTAATCGTTTGCACATCGTGATACCCTTGCAGGGAGCCAATTTTTAAAGTCGTTTCGCCATTTTCTTGAACCTTTGTGACTTTTGTTGCTGTATTGCATGCGCTTAACAATACAACAAGAGTGAGAATTAGAAATGAACGTAGCAATTTCATAGAGATTCGCCTTTCTTTTTTATCATTATAAAGTTTTACCATTGCGGTAACTATTTTATCATTTTTTGATAAGCCAACATACTCATCAAAATTAAAAATTGTTATTTACTGATAACCTGTATGACATCCGCATCCTTTCAGCCTAATAAACTCCCGTAAATTTACTTCATCTACATTTCTTTTTGTAAATTTTAATACAGATTCTCTTGAACGTTCGATTTCCTTTTTATTTTCATTATAGAACTTTGACACATACCCCCAAACACAATTGGAATGATTTGGTTTGTACAAAAACCCCCTAAAAATATTAATAAATAACGCTTCCAAACTGGAGGGACTGGTTGCAGACAAGAGCTGGTCTGTAGGAGACAAAATTCTGTCTGAACCGGAACTAATCGAAAAGCTAGGGTGCGGCCTAAATGCCATCTGTTCAGTTTGAAAAATGTTTTAGACTGAACATCATTAATCTAATTTGATTCCTCAATTCTTATATTTCTAATTTAATAAAATAAAGATTTAGACTGGTGAATAAGTTTCATTTTTGGAAAAGAGTTTTTATTAAAATATAGTATTAGACTAATAGTAGTTATGTAATTTTCACACGAGAAATAGGAACAATTCTGAGAAAACATACTTAATAAAACAAGAATGTATATATTCTGGCATAAAACTTTTAAAAGGGACAAGGTCTAATCTTAATGAATATGGAATTAAGCTCTGTGTTTACTGCGTATAATGAGACATTATGGAAACTTCACATGTATACGCTATACAGGATTTCATTGCTCAATATAGAACATTAAAGGAGTATTGATATATTTAAAAAAGGGGAAATATACATGAAACTCACAAATGATGTTAAAGCCATTGTCTTAGATCTCGATGGAACTTTATTAAATTCACAAAAAGAAGTGTCCGAAAGAAGTAAAAGGGCCATTTTGACAGCTCACGAAAAAGGTGTTGCTATTATTTTTGCAACAGCAAGACCACCAAGGTCTGTTAATGATTTTTTATGTAGAGAGCTTCAGGAAATAGCATCTGTTGTTTATTATAACGGTGCTTTGTCCGTAGATAATCAGTTAGGTAGAAAACATTACCCAATTAAACAGATGTTGACCGAAGAAATACTAAACTATATACATACAAATCAGCCAGATGCTTATATTTCTATAGAGTCTGAAGATGTTTGGTACAGCAGCCAAACTTTAGACTATAAACAGGTCATGAAAGTTACAACAAATCCTACAGTGATAACCATTGATGAACTAAGGAAGATACAAGCCTCCAAAATACTAATTTCTCAATACTATGACTATAAAAGTTTACAGAAACTTTTTGCAGATAAAGTTAACATCATACGCACTGACTCGGGAAGCTTGATTCAAATTATGGATAAAGATGTGTCGAAAGAGCGTGCTGTTATTGATATCTGTACAGCTAAGAGAATACCTATGGATTATGTTATGCCTTTTGGGGACGACTGGAATGATTTTAACTTATTTAGGGAATCTGGATTACCAGTAGCAATGGGTAATGCTATTCCTGAGCTAAAAGAGATTGCATTTTTTGTTACTGGAAACAATGATGAAGAAGGTGTGGCACAGGTATTAGAACAAATAATCTTTGGTGCCAATCCAATTAAAAACTAACGTGAATAGAAGGTCCCTTCAGTTCTTCTAAAGGGACTTTTAAAGGTTTTGTGATCCTTGGTTTTATGTTAATAAAAGGTGCTTTCATGTCCAAAATACGCTTTTGCAGTCTATAACTATTTTTTAATAGTCTAATACTTTTTTCTATAGTCTAAAACATTTTTTTAATGAAACACCATCCTTACCCTGATTTACTCAGGGCTTCTACATACACGGCATGGAATAAATACATTCTTCTAAATGATTTGTATAAAAAAGTGCGCCATTGAGATAAGATGGCGCGCTTTTTTATTTTACTTGATCCGAGAAGGTGTAATATGTTCTAGCCATAGAATGCCATCATACTGTTGATTTGGAATCATAATTTCATCCTCATTTCCCCAATGTTGTGCAATTATTGGCGTATACATCCAAGATGTTTCAGGACGATTTTTCTCACCTTTTAAATTTACAAATACTTGTGGATGTTGCGCAGCTTTCAAAATTTCTTCGATACTATTGGATTCATGTTTCTCCTTTACATACACAATTGTTTTATTATCCTCAGAATTTAGGCTACTCCCGCTATACGCAAATAAACCAATGGCATACATCTGATCCTTTATATGTTTTGGTAGGTAGTCTATCATATTGGGGCCTACAAATCCGTATTTATGAGTATTACTAATATCCTGTATCATTTTAGAATTTTGTTTTCGAATATGATAATTATGACCCCATACCATTATTTTTTACCTGTATATTGTATTTCACTAAGCCATGCTAGGTTTTGAGCCATCTTTTGGTCACGTGAATATAATGAGTAATTATTGTAAATAGTGTAGTCAAATGGAATGCTATACGTCTCTTTCACTTGATTTGACATATATGTTTTAAGCGAATCAATACGAATACTAATTGTCTTTTCTAAAAGATTTACATCATATGATGATTTAGGTGCCACTTGTCGTAATTCATCCTTATGTTGTTGGATAAATTCTTTTATCCTTTCATATTTGTCTATAAGGGGTGTCTGCATTGCTTGAAACTCTTTATAGGAAGACACAGAATGATATTTAAAGATGTCACCTTCAGCTTCTGTAAGTAAATTAGCTACTTCAGGATTCAACTTCTCAATCCATTCGTAAGCAAAGGTTGCAAATGGAAAATTTTCAATTTCATACGGGATTTGTATGTCAAACCCCGTTAACATAAGGGGTGTCCCTTTTTCCTTTTGTTCCTTTATGTACTGAAATAATTCTTCCACGTCTTCTGTAGACCATACATCAGAAATAGATTTCTTCATCGCTTGTTCAGCTGTTAAATTATCTAGGTTTTGATACACTGTATTCATTTCTGCAAATCCTGATTCAAATGCAATTACATCATAACCCATTTCTTCATGTAAATACTTAATTATACGAATCTTTGATTGGTTCATTTCTGTTGAACCATGTGTTGATTCACCAAGGAGAACAAAACGTTTGTCTTGTATCGTTTCTTTCAAGAATGATAAATCCTCATACGTATGAGCAGTTGGCTCCTTTAATTTTTTGGCATGCTCCCCAACCCATTCTTGCCATTTTGGCTGATCCACAGGTTTTTCTTCAGCGGATACCGCCGCTGTAAATGTCGTTAGTGCAAGAATTGATGCTGTAATTCCTATTTTCCACTTTGATAACACACATACCCCTCCTGTATTTGTTAGATTCTCATCCATCTAGGAAAATAATTTTCTACAACCAATGTATGGGCTTTGATAATTATTTTCCTTATATTTATATTAATAAATAGAAATGGTGTGCACAAGAAAAAACATAACATTCATTTTAATCAGAAAATATAAAAGCATTTTCCTAGGACTGTACCTATGCCTATCAAGCTAACATAACAAAATCCCCTCTAAAATGAAAAAAAAGGCTCTGGTGCAAACCTCGAATGCTGTCAAAATACACACAAAAATATAAGATTAATTACGAACATTCAATCTTTACAAAGTATAAAAATACGGATTTTTATACTAATTCCCGAACAACTCATTCACATAAAAATATAACATTCATGTTGTATTATCTACGTAATCATTTTTGCACCAGAACCCCAAATTGATTAATGCTGTCATGGACCACGGCATCAAACTCTCTCGGGGTGAAATGAAGCCGCCGCGCATTTTCGATCCAAATACACTTTCACCTCCGATCAACGAACCTGCACCGATTCCGTTAAAGAGAGCTACTCCGCCCGCGCTTCCCACCATTCGTGTGCCAAACTTGGTTGGCTACTCTGCCTGCGACTTTGAATGGGCGAGCAGATGCCTTTCGGCAGCTACCGTTGACGCTTGTCTTGCCGGGACTGTCTGGCCCGACGAATCAGGTAATCTTACCCCGATGGCTCTTAGTCGGGATGCTGCCGAATTTTTAGTATTGAGTTGGTCTGGTCAGGTGAAGCTAACTTCTGACCCGCCGGATGTAGATTTATGTAATGCAGGTCCTTTTGTTTCCAATGCACAGTTCCCATCTGCTGGAACCCTTGTGGCAATTGGCTCCGAGGTCATTCTTAAGTTCGTATGTGACGACCCCTCCTCACCAAATTGCAATTAGGGAGGGATAACAAGACAATCAGCAAAAGGTAATGAGAAGCAAATTTCTTAATTTTACTATACCCAGTATAAATAATGATTTTGTAGAAAAAATAACCTTGTATAAACAAACTGTTAGTTTTGTGAAGTATAAAAATACTGTGGTTAAGAAGGAAATCATGACAAAAACAACTATAGCAACAAATATAACCCTTTCCCCTGGAAGAAACGGAGCAGATCAACGGCGAAATAGCTACCGTACAAGTGAAGCTCACACTCGATGACGACTCTATAAAAGAGGAAACGGGTTCTGTTGCAAAGTTTTTTTATACATAGAGACATGGGAAGATTGTGGTCAAATTTTATGAAACCGTTAATAAAGTCTGTAATTCGTTATACGCTGAAAAAGACGGAGTCTGATTGTGGTCTTATCCCTTTTATCGTACGTGAGGCATAACGAAGACTTTGAAATCCTAAGGAACGAGCGAAACGGCGCTTCACGTGTCGATGATCTTGCTCAATGAGATTATTGAGATATTTTGTTGTACGATGAAAGGTATTTTTGTAAAAGTCTATCCTCTGTAATTTTTTAAATGCGCAAATTAAAGAAGGAGCCTTATCTGTAGTCAAAACCGTTGGTTCTCCATAAGTTCGAACCAGTCTTTTCATAAAAGCATATGCCGCTTGTGTATCTCTCTTTTTACGTAGTTGAATATCAAACGTTTGCCCCTCTTTGTCAATGGCACGATATAAATAACACCATTTTCCTTTGACTTTAATATAGGTTTCATCCAAACGCCAAGATAACTGTACCGTTTTGTTTTTCTTTTTCCAAATCTGATACATCAGATTGCCATATTCATGTACCCAGCACATAATCGTTGTAGGATGAACTGAAATACCACGTTCCTTCAGAATTTCAGACACATCACGATAGCTTAGAGAAAAACGGCTACTAAAATGATATCTTTCTTAAACTGTTTTCCTTTAAAATATCTCATCATTTCGTGCTCCTACTCATTTTTTCTAAAATGTATTGTGGTTTAGAGAACTTTGCAACAGAACCAAGAAAATCAAATCGCATAGCCTACAAAAAAGAAAGCAAACTAAAATCGTGGGTGCCGATAACGAAAAAATACTACTTCACTATCTTTATATAGCGTATTTACTATAGTTGGCATCCTTGAAGGAATAACTAAATCAAACTACAAGGGTGGTGAAAAAATGGTTAAAAATAAGAATAATCAATTAAAAATAATAAAAATGCTCTACCAAAAGCAGATGTAGAATTTGCAGGAGAAAATGGGCTTGAAAAAATAGCATTAAGAGCCCAAAAAAAATCAAAATAAGTAAACAATAGGGGGCAGTATATCTGTCCCTCTGTTCCTCAAAATCAACCTGATGTTTTTTAGGGATACTAAAAATGGATCATCATAAGGCGGTCTTTTTATTGTAGGTAAACACTGGGAACTAACGGGTGCGATGGCTTTAATGTTCTATGTTGAGTTATGAAATCATGTATATCGTATACATGTCATGTTGACATAAAGCTTTATTGAAAATTAACATAGCTTTTCAAAAAATTGCAGCCGACTCAAATGAGTCAGCTGCAATCTGAAATTATTAATTGAGTACATGCAATAATTGGGTTCTGGTGCAAAAAATCTCTTAAACTTGGACATACTGATATTACTACTCTACAAAAGGGGGTTTGGTGCAAAAAAGGAATAAAATGCATATATTCTTAACGGAATCGTATCTTATACAGCAAGTGCAAACAATTTATGGATGAATTCTTTCTGTTTTTGGACAGACTGGTCCCGTAAATCAATCTGTTCTTTTTTAATCATATGCATGGCTTCTACTCCAGAAAGAATGGATACCAGGGTTTGAACAAGCTTCCATTTCAAGTGTAGGTGCTCAAATAGGAATTCGAGAGTCACGTCGTATTGAAGGTCAATATATCTTACAAAAAGAAGATGTAACAGTCGCTAAAGAGTTTGAAGATGTTATTGCTAGAAGTGGATACCCAATTGATATTCACACTCCAAGTGGAAAAGGAATGGAGATTGGATGGATAAAAGGTGAGGGAGCTTTTGATATTCCTTATCGCTGTTTATTACCTAAAAAGATTACCAATCTTTTAGTAGCTGGTAGATGTATGTCTGCTTCTTATGAGGCATTAGCTACTACACGTTTAACTCCTAGTGCTATGGCTACTGGACAAGCAGCTGGAACAGCAACTTCACTGGCTTTAGACAGTAAAGTAAATCCAGCAGACATTAATATTAAACAACTGCAGAAAGAACTATTGAAAGATGATGTAGTACTTAATTAGAACTTTTATCGTTTTCCGACATTCATCTCCCACCTAAAATTGGTGTTTCACACCTTCACATTTTTGAGCTGAGAGTCTTCTGTCGGGAATAGATAAAATAATTAAAACTGAATATAACACTTCAGAAGAGGGATTTGCATACAAATGGATGTATCTTGTACAATAATACTAAGAAAAGAAACGACAGGGAGAGGAAATCCATGTCCAATAAGTTAGTAAATTTACGAATTGATTTTGCTTTTAAACAGTTGTTTGGCACAAAAGGGAATGAAGAGATTTTAATCGGTCTCCTAAATGCCATTTTAGAAGAATCTTTAGATGAACCAATTGTCTCACTACAATTGGAAGACCCCCATCTTCACAAGGCTTATGAAGATGATAAATTATCCATCTTAGATTTATTAGCAACACTAGAGAACGGAACGCAAGTGAATATAGAAATTCAGCTTCGAAATACCCATGATATGATCAAGCGTTCTTTATATTATTGGAGTAAACTATATACGTCCCAAATGCAAGAAGGAATGCCATATCGTTCACTTCGCAAAACAATCACCATTAATTTATTAGATTTTATACTATTTTCTAATGATGAATCCTTTCATACAATCGGACAGTTATGGAATACGAAAACACAACAAATCTTAAGTAATGATATTGAAATTTATTTCGTAGAGATTCCAAAACTTGTGAAACAATGGCGTGAAGAAAAAGTGAATCCGTGGGAAAATGCGTTTGTTCGTTGGATGTTATTATTACCAGCACATGAAGACGAATATTTAACTCAAACATTGGAGGAGATTGCAATGAATCAAGATCCAATTTTACAAAAGGCAATGAATAAATGGGAAAATATGAGCCATGACTCGTCTTTCCGAACAGCTTATGAAGCTCGCGAGAAGGTACTTCTAGATGAACAAGCTAAAATAGCGCATGCTCGTGAAGAAGGTTTAGAAGAAGGTAAAGAAGAAGGTAGACTAACTGAGCGTGTACAATTAATTCGTGGTATGCATAAGAATGGTATGCCGTTAGAAGACATTGCGAAATTCACAGGTCTAAGTACAGAAGAAATACGAAAGATATTATTATAGTGCATGGAATTATAAAATCCTTCAACTACATCTAAAGAACCGCTCCTGTATCTATTCAGAAGCGGTAAAGTTTGCTCATGTGCGCAAAGAAGGGCCTCAAAAGGGAAGAGACAAAAATATATTTTTGTCTCTTGTATCTCAAAAACTAAGAATACTTTTCATTTTGAGATACAAATGAAATCTACAAGGTTTTTGAACTGGTGAATACAGTTATAAAATTATGGAGATCCAAGAGAATCGTGACATAATATTTATCTTTTTTCAAAACATCGTCATGATATAACTTACGTAATATGTTAAATATTAAACAAAACGAATCGATGTACCAATTTTTTAATATTTCATCTCAATAAGATAAGAATACTTTTCATTTTGATATTAGATAATTTCAGTTACTAACAACTACCGATAAGATTTCTTATGTAAACTAGATAATGGAGTTTATAAAAAAATTCTAAGTGTGTGGGCTTCTTGTGTATAGTGACAGAATTATACTCACTTAATACACGATATTTTATTTTTTTCTGGATTTTATGATAATGACACGAATGTTTTCGTTTATATAATTCTACTTCGGTCTCTTAAGTATTTTATTATACATGGTTTCCTTATCCGGTTTCGATACGATTTCAAATATGATTTTTGAAAATTTACTAAGTCATATTTCTATCCAATAGCGCTGAACAATTTCGCCAGTATTAGGAGAAATTACTTCACCTTCTAGAATACCTCCTACTTTTTGAATGGTTTTGGCAAAGCCGATATTTGCTTTGTCACAAGTTATCAACACTTTCTCTAATCCTAATTTTTTCGCTTCGGATAAGGAAAGCCGAAGTTGTTCAGAGGCGTAACCTTTTCGACGTTCGTCGGGATGCACGCTATAACCGATATGTCCGCTTTCCATCAGTAATTCTGGTGTTAATCGATGGCGGAGATTAATTACACCGACTAATTTCTCTTTTTCAATACTCAAAAACTGAGTGGATGGAACTCGATTTAGTGGTAAGTTTTCTCCTTTTTCTTGGATTTTGACTTTTTCAAGCCATTCGTCAAAGGAATCAAATTGTTGTAAGGAACAACTACCATTCTTTTAAGGTAGCTGTTTCATAATCTACTTATCCTCTATGCAGCTGTAACAGTTTTAATGTTAAATTCTCTATATCCCCAGCGTTTCTTATTTCTTGTATAACCTTACCTTCTTTCATGAAAAGTATTCGATCACCAATTTCAGCGGCTACATCCATCATATGTGTGGAGAAAATAATCATTGTACCACTTTTTTTAAATGCCTTTAATAAGGATAGAAACTCATCCACCCAATATGGATCTAATCCATTTGTTGGCTCATCTAATATTAATACCTTTGGTTGTGCAAGACATGCCTGCCCAAATAAAAGTCTTTGTCTCATCCCTTTTGATAATCTATGTAAACGTTCATTTCTTTTCTCATCTAATCCCAGCATTTCAATAACTTCCTGTACTCGCTCTCTTCCTACATTTCGAAAAGCTGCATAAAATGATAAAAACTCTTGTACAGTCATGGACTGTTGTGCATGAAAATCATCTGGCATATAACCGATTTCCCTCACATACCGCCTTCTATCTTTCTGTAATTCTGTATCTCCTAATTGAACCGTTCCAGTTGTAGGAGTCGAAATCCCTGCTATTATATCAAGGAAGGTACTTTTCCCCGCTCCATTTCCACCACATAATACGATACATTCTCCTGCTTTGCTTTGTAACGAAACAGGGGATAACGCAATTTTCTTTTTGTATCGTTTGCATACCTCTTTAAGTTCTAATACTGTCACTTTTTTCTTCCTCTCTCCATTCGCCATCCTGCCAAAAATAAGAAAATCATCGTATACATTACACTATATATCAATAAAACTAAAATAACTGCTTTACTTTGAAGAAACATAACAAGTTGGTCATATGCTTGTCCAAATATTGCCCCACCCCCTAATTGAATAACAAATATAATTCGGAGTAATTCAGCTGGATTACAGAACAATAAAATTTTTATAAGCGGTGCAATCATCGTATATGGAACAAAACTAAGAATGCTAATTAAAGCTGTAGGCCACATCATAATAAGGAAAAACCAAACTACGATGCCAATCGCTAACGCTTGCCACCTTGTTGCAGAAAAAGATCCAATTGTTATCCCTAACACCATAAAAAAGAATATAAGCAAAACAGAGAAGATATAAATTGCTAATATCCAATGAATATTAAATCTACTCCCACTTAACAATCCGATTATTGTACTAGTTCCAAAACTAATTGTAAAAATAGCTGTTTGCGCTATAAATTGTCCTACTACTTTCCCTATTACATATGAAGAGGTCTTTAAAGGATATGTACATAAAAGTCTCCATTTCCCATTTTCTACCTCACCGGCAATAGAGAATGATCCTATAATTAACATAAACAAAGGTATAATATATAAAATAAGGTTTACCATTGTCCCTGTTATATTTGTATATCCTGCTAGAATTGGTATATTTCTTTCCATAATAAATATTAAAGAAAGCATGACCACCCAAAGTAATAAAAATGTGTATGCAGACTTATTCCTTACTGCGCTACGCCATTCTGAATATAATATATTCCACACACATAATCACCTCTCTATCGAAAAAGACAACCTTAGTTGGTTGTCTTTTTCTAACTATTGTTCATAGTAATAAATCTCATATTAATGAGAATGTCCACTACCATGATCTTTCTTTGTTTTTCCCATCATCTCTTTATTCATTTCCCATTTGTGGTCCCCTAGCTCTTTATGAGAGAGAACTTTTCCGGTATGTTTATCTACAAAACTTTCTGCATCTTTTTTATCTTTAAAAGAAATAACATTATAAGCCATTGGAGTTTTAATCGTTTTATCATATACATATGTAGCTTTATCTACCGCAACCCAATTTTTTGTATTGTAATCTCTCACGAACTTTTCTTTTGTTTTTTCATTTTTATGCTCATCCATCCATTTATACATGCAACCAATATCATCGAACTTTAAAGCTTTTCCATTTTCTAAAATTACCTCTGTTGCAAATGGATTATCCATGACCGCCATATTACAAATATCACACTTATCATTTTTCTCATCAATTGTAACGGCCTCAATTTCTTTCTTCCCACATCCCACTACTGCAAATACCAAACATAAACATACAGCAAACAAAATATATTTTACTCTCATCAATATTTCCTCCCTAAAAAGAATAATATACTTCCCACTAGCATCATACTTAGACTTATAACCAAAATGTTAGATTGAAATCCAATATTTTCACCTATTTGTGAAGAAACTCCGCTCCTCATACTAGGCTCTTTATCTAGCAATAATGATTGATCTGGAATTTTTATTAAATGTTGCAAAATACGCATCCCTGGTGATTGGAAAAACAACTGATATTCAGGAATATCTTGTGTTAACAAAAGAAAATAAGCATCCGCTTTGTACGGAATATTACTAATACCCGAACCATCTACATCTACTTTTAAAGAAGCATCCCAATAATTTTTATAGATGTTATTCTCCTTACTTCGCGTAGCTTGAGATTCATTAACATTCCCTACCAATACATTCCCAGTTAATTCATTCGCACTGGCATCTTTAAATTGTAAACCGATAAAATTATTAAAAATTTTATTCCCCATAATCTTATTGTTTTTTGCCTTCTCTACATAAATACCCACTCTATTATTAGCAATTTCATTTTGTAAAACTTTCGTTTCTACTGCATCATATAATAACAATCCTTGCGCATGAACATTTCTTTTATTATTAATAAAGTGATTTCCTATTACAGATGTTCCCTTCGTCCCCATAATCATTGCACCAGTTATATTTTCTTTTGATGTATTATTTCCAACAACCGTTCCATCAGAATACATAAGATGAATACCATAACGAGACTGCCAGATTGTATTGTGCTTTATTTTATTACGGTCGCTTTGTTCTAAATAAATACCATCACGTACATTTTGTATTTTGACGTTCTCAATTAGATTTTGGCCAGATTGCCATAAATCAATTCCATTCCCATTTCCTTTTCCAATGATATTGCTACTCTCAATCTTTATATTTTGGGCATCTTCTAGCTTAATTCCCATGTTTGACGTACGAACTTCCAATCCACTGAAATAATGCTTCGTTCCTGATACAAATATTGCTGTCTTCTCTTTGCTATTATTACATTGCTCTACTTTTATATTTTTAAGGGTAATTCCTTCGCCTTTTACAGTAATAACAGGGCCCTTCCCACATGAGAGAATCTTCGTATTCGTATCTCCTTCTATTATAAGCGGTTTCAATATTTCAATTGTTTCGTTGTAAGTAACATTTTCTAAGTTGATGGTTTCATATGGAGAAGCCGCGTCAATTTTTGATTGTATTGTAGACTCAGCATGACTACTAAGTGTGGGAAAACATAAAACTAAAAACAAAAGAAGAGAACACCGGATTATTTTCATATACAATTCCCTTCTCTCAAACCTATTAGTTATTATTAAATAAAAGCATACCATGGTTTTGTGTGAAATTTGTGAAAAATTAATGTGTTTTTTGTGATACACACAAGGCTGTTCGGTTCTGTTGCAAAGTTTTCGAAACTCAAGTACACTTTGGAAAAAGATGAACGGGAGCGTAACAAATGGGATATTTTAAAGGAAACCAATTCAAACAAGCTATTATTTTAGTAGCCGTCGGCTACTATTATCGTTTTTCTTTAAGCTATCGCGATGTAACTGAAATACTGAAGGAACGTAGGGTGTCTGTTCACCCAACAACCATCATGCGCTGGGTTCATGAATATGGTAACTTGATCTATCAAATATGGAAGAAGAAAAACCAAAACATAAGATTATCTTGGAAAATGGATGAAACCTATATAAAAGTTAAAGGTAAGTGGTGTTATTTATATCGTGCGATTGATAAAGAAGGCCATACGCTTGATATTCAACTTCGCAAAAGGCGAGATACTCAAGCGGCATATGCTTTCATGAAAAGATTGGTTAAAACCTTCGGGGAACCAACGGTTCTGACGACAGATAAGGCGCCTTCTTTACTTTGTGCAGTGAACTACCCACCACTTAACGCTCTTACGAGCCGTTTGAAGTGGGGGCTTCTCGGTTAGTCGTTACTTTTATTAGCTAACGAATTATTAAAAAAGTTAAAAGAGAAAGATCTTTATAAAAACACCGTGCATTATACAGCTAAACATCTAAATAATCGTATCGGACAAGACCATAGACACGTGAAACGTCGTTTTGCTAGATCCTCAGGATTTCAAAACCTTCGTCATGCCTCACGTACAATAAAAGGAATCGAAACCATTCATGCCCTATATAAAAAAAGACGGAGTCTTCAACCAAACTCCGTTTTTTCGACGTATAATGAATTACAGAAATTATTGATACCTGCATAAAATTTGTTTTCTTCAACCACAGATCTTTTACATTTCAGCTAACTTTGCAACAGAACCTTATTTTTTACAATAACAATATAGATAAATAATAAAGTTTTTAACTTTTACTAATGACATCGGTTCTTTTACTTTCTGTTAACGTAAAAGTATTAGGATCAAATTTCACTTCCGAAAAAGAACAATAATTTATTGCGGGATATGGATCTACTAATTTGTTCAAATCAATCCCAGTTGCTTCGTAAACTTCATTAATACATTGGATAGCAACGTTTTCTAAGCCTTCACCAACTACTTCTTGAATAGATTCATAACCGGTCACCGCTTTTTTAATGTACCACAAATCACAAAATTGTTTAACATAGCAGAAACTTAAGTTTGCTATGTTTGTTCAAAAGCTTTAAAAAAGAACCGATATTTCCTTATTTTTGTGGAGGTCCCACTTTTAATTCTTTGATCCCTTCTTTTAATGTGATCGTATCCGTTGTTAATCTTTTCCAACTCACTTGAGCTGAATCCAAGTTAGGTTTTAAGAATTTAAATTTATTTTGATCAGCTTTTTCAGATGCCTTCTCAATATGCCCCAGTACTCCCGTATATTGAGAATCTAAATCATGCCATTGAGTAGACATATAAGTAAGAGCATTAATAGCTTTATCAATCGTACTATGTATCTCATTAATATTATTAAACGCAACTCCAACTACACGATTTAATGTTATTTTATAATCTACAGTCTGACGTAATTTTGCTAATTCCGGCTCTAACCAGCCTAACTTACTTCTTGCATCACCTATCATTATACCACCAGAAATCATTACAGGAGGAAAGGGGATTTTTACCATTGTCAAACCTTTAGATTCTATGTCTTTCTGATAGTTTATTTCCGCTAAAACTTCATTTAGACGCTTTTCATCGTCCTCAACCGCAGCACCTTGGTTTTTTAAAATCGACTGCAAGAGATCTTTATCGCTTCCAAATGCTCTAATATCTTGTCCAATATCGTCTTTTAACTTAGTTAATTCTTGGATTAATTTTTGTGCATACTCTTGGTTTTGTTGAATTTCACTTCGTAAATCTGTAATCCCTTTTTTTAAAGTATCTCCATTTCCTGTATTAATCGCCTCTACTAATGTTCCGTAATAATTGTCAAATTTTGTGTCGTATTCAATAATGCCTGTCAATGCATCTAAAAGCTGTTTTTTTACTTGCGTATCCCATGTAACAGCATGTGCTCTTGCATTCTTTTGATCTTGTACAATTTTACCAGGTAAATCTGGATACCCATTAATAGTAATTTCTTCAAAATTCACATCTGGATTATTAATTAACAAATAAGAATAGTCATTCATAGATTTTGCAAATACCCCAGCATCTTGCAAAGCTTTTTTCATCTGTTCTTCATTTGCTGAAAGAGACATATCTCCATTGTTAGCTTGTTCAACTTCACTTGCAAAAGCTGCTACTGGTGTGATTGCATAAGTGGTTGTCATAGTTAAAAACGTTGATACAGCGAGTATTTTGTAATGGATTTTATTTATCATTTCATATTCCTCCTATGTAGGTTTTGATTTTAAGTTCTATTCTTCTTTAAAAGCGAAATGAATTCTGCATCTTTATGAATATCATTCCAACTTTGTTTAGTAGCTTTTAAATCATCAAGTATTAAAGAGAATTTATAGTAAAAGGCGAAGTCTTGAATCAGACTCCGCCTTTTCGGTGTATAAGGAATTACTAATTGTCGTATGACTATTTAACGATGTAATCCTAGATTCTCTATGTTTTGGGCAACTTTGCAACAGAATCGATATTTCCCTACTTTTGTGAAGAAATGGGTTCCACTTTTAATTCTTTTATATCTTCTTTTAATCTGAACGCATCTGTGTGTAAATTTCTCCAACTACTTTTAGCTGCATTCAAGTTAGCTTTTAAGAATGTAAATTTCTCTTGATTAGCTTTTTCAGATACCGTATCAATTCTATCCAGTACCCCTTTATATTGAGAATCTAAATCATGCCATTGCGCAGACATATAAGTAAGAGAATTAATAGCATCATCAAGCGCTTTATGCATCTCATTAATATTATTATACGCAACTCCAACTACACGATTTAATGTTATTTTATAATCTACAGTCTGACGTAATTGTGCTAATGTCGGCTCTAATTTAGCTAAATTATCTTGTGCTGCAATCACTATTATACCACCAATCAACGGTAGGCCCAAAATGGCACCCTTCATTACATTAAATCCATCAGATTCTAATTGTTTATAATAGTTTACTGATCCTAAAACTTCCTCTAGACGCTTTTGATCGGACTCAACATCAACACCTTGGTTTTTTAAAATCGACTGCAAGATATCTTTATTGCTTCCAAATGCTCTAACATCTTGTCCAATAGCGTCTCTTAACTTAGTTAATTCTTCTATTAATCTTTTTGTAGACTCTTGGTTTTTTTGAATTTCACTATGTAAATCTGAAATCCCTTCTTTTAAAGTATCTTTAGCCTCATTAGCTTCAGCCACTTTGGCTACTTTAGCTTCAGCCACTTTAGCCTCATTAGCCTCTTTAAACTTTTTAGAGGCCGTATCAGCCGCATTTACTAATGTTTCATAATAAGTATCAAATGTCGTATCGTATTCGATAATGCCTGTCAATGTATCTAAAAGCTGTTTTTTTATTTCCGTATCCCATTTAACAGCATGTGCTCTTGCATTCTTTTGATTTTGTAGAATTTGACTAGGTAAATCTGGATACCCATTAATAGTAATTCCTTCAAAATTCACATCTGGATTCTTAATTAACATATAAGAATAGGCATTCATAGATTTTGCAAATAACCCAGTCTTGTTCAAAGCTGCATTCATCTTTTGTTCATTTGCTGAAAGAGACATATCTCCATTGTTAGTTTGTTCAATTTCACTTGCAAAAGTTGCTACTGGTGAGACTACAGAAGTTGTTGTCAAAGTTAAAAACGTCGATACAGCGAGTAGTTTGTAAGGGATTTTTTTCATCATTGCATATTCCTCCTATATAGATTTTGATTTTTAGTTCTTTTCTTCTTGTTTAAAAGCGATGTCTTTCGAAATGGATTCTGCATCTTTATGAATATCATTCCAACTTTGTTTAGCAGCTTTTAAATCATCAAGTATTAAAGAGAGTTTATGTTCTTGCATAGAGTCGATATTATCATGTAAATCTGTATAATTGGCCCCCATTGTATTCCATTGTTGTTGAATATTTGTTAGAGACATTATCGCTTGATCCACTGTCTGATACAGCTCTGTCAAAGTTGCTTTTGCAGTAGTAAGCGAAATAACTGCTTGGCTAGCAAGATCGGCTTTCGTACCTAATTCTCCGATTTTTTTAGAAATTTCGTTATAGGAGTTCATATGATTAGACGCCATGACACCAGATGCTGTTCCTAAACCGATACCAGCTGCACCGAGAGTCGTCGCAAAGGTAGCAAGGCCACCGATAACAGCTGGTGTTGCTGTACCGCCAGTCACAACAATTACTACCACTCCTGCAATGGCTCCAATAACTAAAATGGCCGCTCCTAATCCACCACCAATTGACCATGCTAATACATCGTCAAAATGTTTTTTCTGAGTAGAATGTAGCTTCTCAATTTCAGCTTGAAGTTGTGGAATCAATGCTTGTTGTCCCGCTAATATTGCCGTTAATCCACCTTTTCCATCTGGGCCACCAACATTATTTTTAAAATCTGTAGAATTTGTATACAGTTTTGCTTTGAAGTCTTGTAACACCTTAATTACTTCTGTAACTTCTTTTGAATTTGTATTAATTGTAGTGATTAAATCATTTATGCCCTCTTTTAGGCCTGCCTTATCTTTCTTTTGTACAGTATCTACTAATGTATCGTAATAATTTTTAAATTGTTCATCGTAATTTACAATATTACGTGCTGTTTTTTGAATCTGTGGTTTCGCTGTATCTAACCAATAATTCGCATTGATTCGCGCCAGTTCCTGATTAAGGTGAATGTTTTTGAGTAACTCTCCTCCTTCTGAACCTAAATCAATATTGGATAAATTTACATTCGGTTGTTTAATCATTGTTTTTGCGTACAAATCCATTACAAAAATATGAGATCCTGTTTGAGCCAATGCTAACTTCATGCCCTCAGGCCCTAATGCATAATTCCCTACTTTTTGTTCTTGAGCAGTCTGTTCTTGTGCAAGTGCATGAATAGTGTTACCGCTAGTAGCAGTTATAACCGTTGCCAGAGTGGCTAAAGTTAACACTTTAAATGGAAATTTTTTCATAATTATTCTCCTTCTCAGTTTTTCGATAGATTCTTATAATCTTTGTAGTTTTTTTAAAAAACATAATATTAAAATTTATTAATTTGTTCTTCAAGGTAACTTGTTACATTTTTTAATTGTCTTAATGTATCTTTTTGAGACTGCTGGTTAGTTGTATCAACATTAGTAGATAATTTTGTAATACTATTTTTGATTAGAGCCAAATCTTCTTTATAACGTTTCAGTAAGTCAAGTTCTACATCCACTTGATTTGCAAATGTATGTAAATCATTTTGCATAATAAGAAGCATTGATTTTTGTAAATCCGCTATTGTTAGTTTCGTTGTTAAATCATATAATTTTTGGTTTTGTTTCTCTAAATCATCTAAATGTGCTCGTTGCTCTGCTGTTAGTCTATTTACTTCAGCGAAGGTACTATATGTTTTTTTAATTTTTTCAGGGTCAATAACTTTCATAAGGTCATACTCTTTCGCTTTTGCAGCTGCAGCTGCAGCTATTTCGCCTTTTTTGTTTTTCTCAATTGCTTCACGAGCTTCTTTTTTGGCAGATTCAATCTCTTGAGTAGATTTACCCTTTTCTTTCAATTCTTTCTCTGCTTTTTCCTGTGCTTCTAAAATAGAGCTTTCAATTTCTTTTCCTTTGTTAACTGCTGCCACAGCTGCTTGGGCAGCAGGTTCAATGATATCTTTTGAAAGACTATAGATTTCTTGGAATATTTTAAGTCCTTGTTCATTTAAAGCTCCTGGTAACAATGCTATTTGTTGTAAATCATTTTGAATTGATTTTTGGGTATTTAGTAATTCATTTTTAAACAGGTCTATTTTCCCTGTTCCATCTGAACTTAGTACACTTTGTGCTTTTGTCACATCAGTATCGAGATCTTTAAGTTTTTTATCAAGCTGTAATTTAAGATCTGTTAATTCATTAATCTGACGTTGTACGTTTTCTTGGTTCGTCATATCCATTTCTTGAAGAACTTCTAGTCTATCCAAAAACCCTTCTCTATCTTCTTTATTGTCTACAAACCCTTTTAATGTTGGGTAATAGTTATTAAATTTAGTTACAAATCCTTTACTTTTTGAGTTTAATAGAATTACTTTTGGATAAAGTTCCGATGACCATTCGTTCATATCTTTCTTGATTAGGTCCTGGTTTGTATTTAAAGCTGGGACTTCCTCTAGTTGTACATTAGGCTTCATTAAAGCTTGATCTATACATGTTTGGATTAATTTAGTTTGTCCACCTAATTTTCGTAATGATGAAGAAATATCCGTGTTCTCTTGTTGCGTTTCTGCCTGAACGATTGGCGTTGCGAGAGTATTGATAGGAATAGCTGCCCCAGTAACAATGGATGTTATTAAAAATCCTGTAATTATTTTATTTTTCATTTAGTACACCTCTTCACTATTGTCTTTTTGCAATCTTATTCATACATCTTGAACGACCTAGCGCTAAGCTCTCTCCTTGCACACGCTTGAGGAAGGAGAATTCTTTCGGATAGAGTGTTAAACTCTCGTTATTATTTACTTCTCATAGAATGTAAGGACCTTACTTCCCCCTCATTTAAACACTATGTTTTTAATAAGTAAACAATGAAATTTCATCATTTATATTTTATTATTCAGACATTTTGTATTCATATTAGAAAAACATTATATTTAAAAAGTTAAATACTATTAATCACTTCACTAAGTAAAATAATTATACTATGATAATTAAGCCTTAAATATAATGATTTTCATTGCTCTATATTAATCTCTTGCTAAAAAATATTTTTAATATAATTTAATGGTACTTTATATATCATTTCACTTTATTTGGATATGTAAAATTACATATAAATATAGTCATATCAACCATAAATAGCCCATAATATTATTATCTTATGAATAGTAATTATATTTGGTTCTGGTGCCAATATATGAAGAAGAACGCGGATAATAGTAGATTCCTAGTGAAATCGTATTTTATGCTATAAGTCCAAACATTTGGTGGATGAACTCTTTCTGATTTTGGACAGACTGATTGGTCTTACCCCCGTCAAGTAGACAGCTGTAGAAAAAGACTATGCAGCCATCGAGATTCGATATTCAATCGGAGCTCGATGGTTAAGCCTTTTTTGGAATCGTTTGTAGTTGTAATGATAGATGTATGCTTCAATAGCTTGAATTAGTTCTTCCTTTGTTTGGTAATAATTAAGATAAAACATTTCAGATTTAAAATGAGAGAAGAATGATTCAATGCAAGCATTGTCATGGCAGTTTCCTTTGCAGGAGTGGCTGCCGATGGCGCCTAGCTGTTGAAGCGTACGGTAATAAGCATGAGATGTATATTGGAATCCTTGATCGGAGTGGATGATGGTTCCATACACATCTCTTTTTTGTGCTGCTAAATCTAACGTTTTTAGGACAAGTTGTAAATCATTGCGATGTGAGAGTTTCCAAGCAACAATTTCATTGTTATAAATGTCTTGAACGACCGATAAATAGAGAAATTTATCTTTGAATGGCAAATAAGTGATATCTGTGACAAGTACCTCATTTGGTTTGCGGTTTCGGAATTGTTGTTCTACTACATTCGGAAAAATCTTTGAGGATTTCCCGTTAAAAAAGCGTCGCTTTTTACGGATGATTGATTGAATTTGAAGTTCTCGCATAAGTCTACATACTTTTTTGTGATTCACTAAAAATCCAGCCTCTAGTAAGGCAATTTTCATGCGAGGATAACCGTATTCCTTGTGTTTTATGTGAATGGCTTGAATCTGTTCACGCAATGTATGATCCTTTGAAAGGCGTAATTGCCTTTGCGTACATGTTGAGCGCCACTTATAGTAGCTAGATCGATTTAACTGCGCAATGACGACCAGCCAGGTTACTTTGTATCGAGAACGTAGTTCTTCAATAATCTCGTACTTAGCCGTTTGAGCAAGAACACCTCCTATAGATTTGGATACTGCTTTTTTAAATAAGCCACCTGTGCCTTGTAGTATTCCAATTCTTCTTCCACACTATCGAATTTCGTACGAGGACGACCTTTCAAGAGGTTTTTTAAGCCGTTATTGCCGCCGTTGTTTCCCCGCAAGTCTGAAATATCGCCTGTTTCTTGATATCTCCGGACCCAATTCATTAACTGTGTTCTACTTTTTAGCTTATATTTCTTAGCTATAGCTGTTTGGCTGCCCTCACCATTTAAATAACTTTTTACAACTTGTATCTTTAATTCATCTGAATAAGTTTGAAATTTATTCCCTTTTTTAACCATAATAAAATCCCCTCCAAGTATAGTGTAACATTCCACATTAAGAATGTAGTCTTTTTACACTGTCTACTTAAAGGGGATAATACCAATTGAAGACTTCGTCTTTGTTTGTATATGGCATGAAGCGTTTCTATCCCTTTTATCGTACGTGAGGCATGACGAAGATTTTGAAATCCTAAGGAACGAGCGAAACGGCGCTTCACGTGTCGATGATCTTGCTCAATGAGATTAGTGAGATATTTTATTGTACGCTGAAAGGTATTTTGTAAAAGTCTAGCTTCTTTAATTCTTTAAATGCGCAAATTAAAAAAGGAGCCTTATCTGTAGTCAAAACCTTTTTTTCCATACATCATAAAAAAATGAAACTTCAGCTTCTTCAACAAAGGGTTTTAAGAACACTAGCTATATAATAACCCTTTTGATTAATAATACTTATTACAAGGGAATCTGGGGGATATTTTGTTATTTTGATAAAAATCTCGTGTGAAAGTATATTTTTTTCATGCATTTCAGAGGCTTGTAGTCATGCTAGAGTTCATTTTAATAATTTATCGAATTAATTAATTTCTACCTTTACTGCTAAAGTATTTATAGATTATTGCAACAAAAAAAGAACCACTAGAAGTACAGTGGTTCTTTTTTGATTGGCATCTTTCTAATGTGATGAAGATTTTAGTGTTTATACAACATATGTTGATTAATTTTATCTCGGATTGCGCTTGCAATAAATTCTTCAATAGAACTGTTCGTTTCTTTTACAATTTTTGTAATTGAATGGTGTTCATTGCTTGTAATCGTTACTGATTTAGTCACGCTGCTGCTATCTAAATACACGCTATTATTAACACGTCCTGTTAGTTTTCCTTCTATTATATACGGGGTTAAACAATCAATCCATTCTACCTGCATTTGCATTGGTAATTGAATATTAGATTGACGAACATCAAAATACCAGAATCCATCTTCCTCAGAAACCTTAATATTTCGTGGTGATACATACTGTAGTACTAAATCAATTAAGTGAAAAATGTTACTACGTAATTGATCTGATTTAGGAAAACGAAATTTTACAAACTTTTGATGATGACTTCTTGGTTTATCGGATAGAACATATGAGGGCTTATACCCCATTTTAGTTGCATCTTCTAGTGTCATATTGTTTCCAAACTCATCAAGAAGCACAATATCCCCACGCTTCGGAATAGATATAATACGTGCTAATTTATTGCCCTCCATAAATTTTTGGAACAATACTACACTATGCTTTTGTGAGAATGTATAGAGGGTATTTGTCTGATCCAATTGTTGTACCAATCCGTGTATTTCTTCCTCTTTTACAAATTTCGTTTCACGATTACGATGTTTCTGTATAGTACAAGTCAAATTCCCTTCTTCTATCCACTTTTCAAGCTGATACATACTCACATTATAATCTTTGGTTGCCTGATATAAGGTAATTCCTTCTGTTTCACGTTCTTCTTTCAATTTTTCTATATCTTCTCGCTTAAATAAAAAACTGCCATCTAAACGCCAGGTATCTCTATTAATTGGATTTAATTGGCCTTGCTTCATAAGAGTACTGAAAATAAAGCTACTAATTTTTAAATAAGCCTTTACTTCATTTGTATTCATATTCATTTCTTGCATTTCAAACATTCTCTTTCCTCCTACGAGTAAGCTTCTTTTATGTGAAATTTATAATTTTATTATGTAAAGTTAGATTGCTAAAATATATGATTTAAATTAATTATAACACAAATAACTCTTAATTTATTTTTAAACATATGCGAAAGGTAAATTCATTTTCTAATTAAATTATCTTTTTTATAATTAGAAAACATATAAAAGATAATCTTTAAAAATAATTCGACTATAACCATAGAAAATGTGCAATTTTCTATGGTTGGTATTCATTTACTAATAATTAAAGTTTAATTTCTTTATACAACTAGTTTTACATGTATATAGGTTATAATAGTAATAGATTGTAATTCCGTTAGGAGTTGATATATGATGAAATTTGAAATAAATACACTACATAAGGATAGTTCTTTAGAAATTATTGAAAAACAAAAACAAGAATTTGCAAATATAATTGCAATTTGGAATGAAGATATTCTAAAACAAGTGGAGCAAAGAAAAGAAAACAATGAACGAGAAGATAAACAAACGTATGATAGTTTTTCTGATGAAGAGATACTGTACTACTATTTAAACCGACAAACTCATTTTGATAAGGAAAAACGGATAAAGGATAATTCACGTGTTTTATATGCACGTGATCTAAGTCAGTTCTATTTTTTTATTAAACAAAGCAAAGAGTTTCTGCAGCAAGATGTAAAAGATTACGAAGATGGTCGTGTATGGAGGAATCTACGAAAACGTCATATCCGTAACTATCAGAGGTGGCTGTCAGAGGAGGCAGTTTCCTATCAATCTAAGGAGAAATACAAACCGTCCACAATAAGTAGAAAGCTAGGTGTAATTCGATCCTATTTAAAATGGTTATATGAAATCGGATATATTCAGGAGCCACTTCATGTAGAAGTATTGAGTACCACAGTAGGCAAGCATCATAAACCAAAGAGGGATTTATCCTATGAAGAAGTAAAGCAGTTACTTTGCTATTATCAGGATAACGAGATTAATTATGCTTTATTATCTATTCTTGCGACAACGGGGTTACGTGTCGCGGAAGTTGCTCATGCGAAGTGGGAAAACCTTGAATTTGATTCAATACGTGATCGGTATTACTTGACTGTAGATACAAAGGGTAATGGTGAAAGAATTGTTTCTATTAATAAGGAGATTTTTCATCGTATTGTTGCCTTTCGTATACGCCGACGACTTCCTATTAATATAGGTAATAAAAATGGTGGTACCATCTTTCAAACCAAAAATCATACAGCATATCGAGAAAATTATTTATCTCAGTACATTACAAAGATTATTAAGGATACGGAGCTACCGTTTACGAAAGATATTAGAATAACCCCTCACTTCTTTAGACACTTTTATGTACAGTACTTGTACGATTACAAAGAGTTACCACCACATCTTATCGCAGCCGCAGTAGGTCATAAGGATGATAGAACGACAAAAGAAAATTATTTAAAACAAAGGCTGGTTAAAGATAATGATGCAGGAAATTTAATTGGTGAAGATGAATTTTAATGTGTAATTAATACATAATAAATTGAAAGTAGGAAAGGTAAAACCGATATCGGTTTTACCTTTCCTACTTTCAATTGTTTTAAATATTTAAACCGCATAGACTTCAATTTTTGTAGGATTAGAAAAGCGACGTTCTAATTCTTTTTTAATTTTTTCGATAGCAAAGAACGCAGAAGATGCATATACAGTGATTACTTTTTTTACAAAAGTATTACCCGTTATTAAAATGTATCTTATTGAATATGATGAAATCACACTCTCACCCTTTCACATATCTATTGTATTTAATATATATGCTGACAGATGTGGATATATTCTCAAAAGATATAAGATAAGTAGACAGGTGGTATGAAAGGGTTTTTTTGCACCAAAACTAAAGAGCCGCTTCTGAATAGATACAGGAGCGGTTCTTTGAATGTAGTTGCTGGATTCATTGAATTTCATGCATTATAATAATATCTTTCGGATTTCTTCTGTACTTAGACCTGTGAATTTCGCAATGTCTGCTAACGGCATACCATTCTTATGAATACCACGAATTAATTGAGTTTTCCCTTTTTCCATACCCTCTTGTTCTGCATGTGCAAGCTTAGCTTGTTCATCAAGTAAAAGCTTTTCACGAGCTTCATATGCAAGTCGGAAAGAAGAATCATGACTCATATTTTCCCATTTATCCATCGCCTTTTGTAAGATTGGATCTTGATTCATAGCAATCGCCTCCAGTGTTTGAGTTAAATGTTCATCTTCATGTGCTGGTAATAATAACATCCAACGAGCAAATGCATTTTCCCATGGGTTCACTTTTTATTCGCGCCACTGTTTAACTAGCTTTGGGATCTCTACAAAATGGATTTCCATATCATCACTCAATACTTGATGTGTCCTTGTATTCCAGAGTTTCCCTGTTGTATGAAATGCTTATTCACTAGAAAACAACTTGAAAGGTTCTGTTGCAAAGTTACCCAAAACATAGAGAATCTAGGGTTGCATCGTTAAATGGTTATGCAACCATTAATAATTCCTGTAATTCGTTATACACCGAAAAGGCAGAGCCTATTTGAAGACTTCGCCTTTGTTTGTATAGGGCATGAATGGTTTCAATGCCTTTTATTGTACGAGAAGCATGCCGGAGAGTTTGAAATCCCGATGACCTAGCAAAACGACAATAGTAGCTTGTTTGAATTGTTTTCCTTTAAAATATCCCATTTGTTACGCTCCCGTTCATCTTTTTTCAAAGTGTACTTGAGTTTCGAAAACTTTGCAACAGAACCTTTTTTGTTTTTAATAAAAAATCTCTGTTAAAGACCGCTGTTGATTTTTTTGTTAAACTAACAATGTAGTTTAATACAGTAAAAAAGAATTAATAAATTTTTATTTAAATGAAAATATAATGCGAGTAACGGTAACGGGGTGTGATTATGGATGAACGAAAGATACGTTTAAAACAAAAGTTAAAAATAACTAAACAACAGAGCCAAAGATATAAATTAATGAGTTTACTACCCCAAGATATATCAAATGTTATAGAAAAAAGTGATGTAATCACATCTCCAGAATTAGAAACAATCCTTAATAAGGTTCACGAGAAATGGAACTTTGAATTACATAAAGGGGATTTTGTAATTAATTATAGTAATTTCAGAAAAGAATTTAGTTGGGAACAAGAGGTTATTCAGTATGTGCAAGGGATAGATATTGAAGAAAAATTAGTTTATTTATTTTTAGGGATAGATGACAGCCCAGTATTTCTTGTTAACGGAAAATGGGCAATAGAGAACTTTAGCATTCTATGGCAATGTATTAACAATGATGATATATGGATTATTAGTCAAAGTTTTAGCTATGGTGTTCTAGTTTCCCGCTATGGAGGATATTTGGAACACGACCCCAATCCAAAAGAAATTCTTTATGCAATTACTAAATGGGATAATTAATTTAAAGACTACTTCAACTAAAGTATCTTTTCTTTTTACTAGATGTCAACATTATCATTTAACAAAGCCAATAAAAAGGAGGATTATATGGAACAGCAATCTCAACTGTTGGTAAATAATGTATCACTATGACCTAGTTTCATGTATTATCTTAACAAAGAAAATTAAAAAACGAATTTAAAAGGGTCCTTACGTTGAATACATGTACTCAACGTAAGGGCGGATTATGTAAAATGACAATAAAGTTATTTAATTAGCAAGTAAAAAGTGATATTGTGAGTAGAATGAAAAATATCAAAAAGTTGATTTAGAAAAAGCACTGCCAAAATCTTCAGCAATGCTTTTCGATTAGACGCACTACGATAATGAGCGTCTACTTTCTTCTATACGTTTGCTCATGAATAGAATACAAATTTGTATTTAAAATAGGTTCTGTGTGTGTTTATATATTTACTTTAATTTCAAGATACGTTCTACTTCCTCCACACTTAACTTACTTGCTTTTGCAATAGTTTCAAGCGGTACACCAATTTCATGCATCCCTCGAATCATTTGCATCTTACCTTGCTCAATGCCTTTTTCCATACCCTCTTGTTCTGCATGTGCAAGCTTAGCTTGTTCATCAAGTAAAAGCTTTTCACGAGCTTCATATGCAAGTCGAAAAGAAGAATCATGACTCATATTTTCCCATTTATCCATCGCTTTTTGTAAGATTGGATCTTGGTTCATAGCAATCTCCTCCAGTGTTTGAGTTAAATGTTCATCTTCATGTGCCGGTAATAATAACATCCAACGAACAAATGCATTTTCCCATGGGTTCACTTTTTCTTCGCGCCACTGTTTAACTAGCTTTGGGATCTCTACAAAATGGATTTCCATATCATCACTCAATACTTGATGTGTCCTTGTATTCCAGAGTTTTCCTGTTGTGTGAAATGCTTCATCACTAGAAAACAACTTGAAATCTAATAGGTTAATGGTTATTGTTTTTCGAAGCGAACGATACGGCATACCTTCTTGCATTTGAGAGGTATATAATTTAGACCAATAATAGAGGGACCGTTTAATCATATCATGTGTATTGCGAAGCTGTATCTCTACATTTATTTGTGTTCCATTATCAAGGGTTGCGAGTAAATCTAAAATGGATAATTTATCGTCTTCATATGCTTTGTGGAGATGTGGGTCTTCCAATTGTAAAGACACAATCGGCACATCTAAAGATTCTTCTAAAATGGCATTAAGAAAGCCCGTGAGAATATCTTCACTTCCTTTTGTACCAAATAATTGTTTAAACGCAAAATCAATTCGTAAATTTACTAACTTATTGGACATGGATTTCCTCTCCCTGTCGTTTCTTTTCTTAGTATTATTGTACAAGATAAATCGATTTGTATGCAAATCCCTCTTCGGTGTGTACAGTATTTCCGGGTGGTTATTTTTTCGTATGCATTGGTAAAGTATATCTTAACTGATACCTGTCCTTTCTAACCCTTCGCGTATACATGAATTTGTGAAAGTTCCTCTTTTACTCACCATTTCCGTGAAACAATCCCCAATTTTAAACAGCTCATAAGAGAATTATGTGACGGGTAGTTCAAAAGATATTTGGTACATTACAAAATTGCTTTTTAGAAAAAGCTATTTACCATAACTTCCACCATGGTTTCTTCTTTGTTGCTGCTGTCTCTAATAATATTTTCTTTTCTTCTTGTATTTCTCTTATCACACTCATTAACTGCTGATCGCGTTTTTCTAACTTTTCATCAATATATCGCTGTTGTGCATCTAATTTATGTGTCAGTTTCTCTAGCAAATGGTTTTGCTGCTGAATCATTTCTTTCAGTTCATTATATCGTTCGTTATGTTGTTCGGCTTCTGTTATAACGTTTGTGTCATCCTCTGATACATCTTTCTCTTTTATCCATATCATTACTGCGTTACAAACCTGTTTTAATGTCATATCAGGATGTGATTTAATCTCAATTAACCGTCTCAGCGTGATAACATCTTGATCTAGGAATCCCCTGTGGCCATGCTCATTCTTATGGAATGGGTATCCGGCTTCCTCTAGCATGATGCAGTACTTCCGTAAAGTTGACTCTTGAACTTTGAGCATCATCGCTACGTCCTTGCTAATATACACCAGCTGAGAACTTCCTGCTTCATTAGCCATATCACCATCACCTCGCGTTATAGCATTCGTGATGTTAGAAAGAGATTCCTTGTCCTCGCCAAAACCCCCTATAAATAAACAATTTATTTATAATCTAGTTATCTTAAGTAGTATCATGGGTACAACCTAGCCTGCATACAATTTATACGAATGGTCCATGTGATATATGAAATTTATAAGAAAAAGAGATCCGTTTATTTTAAACAGATCTCTTTTTCTATGTTTGTTTCCAGTTAGGGTATAACCAATTTGGTATTAGCACACATGATGAAGCATGTTAGGAACTTCAAGATAAATTATAATAGATTTTTCATACGGTTTTTCATGCAATATTGCATAAGGAAATAAAGAAATAGGTTCACTTATTATCAAGACCTAAGTTATAAAAATCCTCAATAAATAAAGGAGAGAACATATTAGTCATGTATACTATATTCTCTCTTTTTATCATACTAAAACAGGTTCTGTTGCAAAGTTCTCTAAACCACGTTACATTTTAGAAAAAATGAGTAGGAGCACGACAAGATGAGATATTTTAAAGGAAAACAGTTTAAGAAAGATATTATTTTAGTAGCCGTTGGCTACTATTGTCGTTTTTCTCTAAGCTAGATAGACTTTTACAAAAATACCTTTCATCGTACAACAAAATATCTCAATAATCTCATTGAGCAAGATCATCGACACGTGAAGCGCCGTTTCGCTCGTTCCTTAGGATTTCAAAGTCTTCGTCATGCCTCACGTACGATAAAAGGGATAGAAACGCTTCATGCCATATACAAACAAAGACGAAGTCTTCAATTGGTATTATCCCTTTTAAGTAGACAGTGTAAAAAGACTACATTATTAATGTGGAATGTTACACTATACTTGGAGGGGATATTTTTATGGCGAAAAAAGGAACAACATTCCGAAAATATACAGAGGCGTTTAAATTGAAAGCTGTACATTTGTATGAAAATGGCGGACGGAAAAGGCCGATCCAAGACGCTATCCTGCATTCTGATCAGGGTTTTCAATACACTTCTAAGAACTATTCCCAATGTATAAAGGCTTACAATATGATAGGAAGTCATTCCCGTAAGGGAAATTGTTTAGATAATGCTTGTATCGAATCTTTCTTTTCTCATTTAAAAACAGAGACATCTTATTTTTCAGGGTGCCATTCAAAAGAACAATTAATCCAAGCTATTGAAAAATATATATGGTTCTACAATAATAAACGATTTCAAAAGAAATTAAACCAGTGTGCCCCGATTGAATATCGAAACACACTGGTAGCTTAGTCTTTTTCTGACTGTCTACTTGACAGGGGTAAGACCAACTATAACTAACCTAAAAAGAAAATCTTCGGATTTTCTAGGATTCTCTATCAAATCTGTTAAAAAGCGCAAAAGATATGTGGCAAACACACATATAAGCGAGAAAAAGAAAAAGGATATCCTTGAAAAAGCAAAAACAAGGATTAAAGCAATTCAAAAGAATCCAACAGCAAAAGCAGTACAGGACTATAACTCCTATGTGCTTGGTATCAAAAATTATTACAGAATCGCAACACATGTGAATATAGACTTTGCTGAAATAGCCTTTCGTCTCTCGAAAACCTTGTTTAATCGTCTAAAATCAATAGGAAAATATAAAATTCCTACCAATGCTAATATATTATACAAAAAATTGCACAGGAACAATTTTAGAACCTTTGAAGTAGCAGGTAATCATGTATATCCACTAGCGGACATACAAACACGATTCCCTCAAAATTTCAGTCAAGACATATGTAATTATACTGAAAAAGGAAGACAAAAACTTATCAAAAGCTTAAAAGGTAACATTGCTAATGAAATACAAAAAATGTTGCTATCCTCCAGTAAAGGGAAAAACATGGAGTATACAGATAACAGAATATCGAGATATTCCATGCAAAATGGTAAATGTGCTGTCACAGGAATCTTTTTACTAGCTGATGATGCGCACTGCCATCACAAACTACCGAAAGATATAGGAGGAACTGACGAGTTCAATAACCTAATTATTGTACATAAATTTGTACACAGACTGATACACGCTACAAATGAAGAGACGATTAGAAAATATATGAGAATACTTCAATTGAATGATAAACAATTGAAGAAAATAAACAAACTCCGTAAAGTTTGTAATCTAGTTGCTTTAGTATAAAAGGATAAGATGGGACGCTGTATGCGATGAAAGTCGCACGTACAGTGTTAAGCGGGGGAAAAGATGGAGATAACTTCAAAGTCTTACCTATCGCAACTAAAAAGCAGCTAGCAAAAAGCTAACTGCTCCATCAATTCTAAAATTAGTCTTTAGATGTGTCTTTAACTTTGTAGTTTTCAGCAGAATTTACAGTAGCTGCGATTTTTTGTTGCTCATTACCAGCAACATGTCCTTCTAAATAAATTTCAGGTGTCGCATATTCTCCTGAATGACCAATACTCGTAATTGTCACATCAACATTATTTTCTTTTTTAAAGTGTTCAATAGTGGCAAGTTTAGCAGTTTCTTCGGTTTTTGGCCATGCTTCTTTACTGAATTCGTCTGGTGTGCCGTAATCCATAATTGCATACACATAAGCACCCAGTGTTAGTAACATAGCACTTCCTAATACAAGTAGGGGTTTCACTAATTTCTTACTCATGTTCATTAACCTTTCAATTCCATTCTATTGTGTAGTTGTTTTGTTCTGGTGAACACTTTGAAATATAAACTATCTTAAAAGTTTTTACTATTTCATTAGGTGACAATAGTATTACAGTTTTGTAAGGTTCTTTAGAAAAATCAGTTCAATAAAAAAATTAATAAAATCGTTATTTGAATAAAAGAAACCCCGGTTATTTACGGGGCTTCTAAGGGTAATTGTCAAGTAATGACGTACTCGACTAATTAACAATAACATGAATTTTTTGGCAAAAATACTGGTAAATGTGTCCAAATGAATAGGGTCATCATTTTGAACAAAAACGCTATTTTAGTAGCAAAGGAGGTCTTTGGAAATGGAAAAACAAATCGCAAGGTTAAAAGAGGAAATTCCTGCAAATTTACGACTAATCAAATAAAAGAAGCCCTGCAGGAAATGTTACAGGGCTTCGTACAGCTGAGATGTGTCGTACTCAACAAAGAAATCGTAACATGAATTTCTTGGAAATAAAACTGGTAAATGTGTCCAAATAAGACAAGCCCTAGCCAGGGTAAGCTAGAGCTACTAAGGGTGTTAGATTGCCGAATATGACAGATCTACTTTTTAAGTGTAACACGTGATTTTAGAAGATCTGATAAATAGATTTTACAAAATAATGAACAAAGAGGAAATTGGAAATGAAGTATGTAATCCAAAACGTAAAAACAAAGAAATATCTTAAACACAATGGCAACTACAATCCAGACGCTTATCACTTTAGCGATGTTAAGACCCCAGAAGAAGCGGAAAAGTATCCGTCAAAAGAACATGCTGAATTCGTTCAAATGTGGCATGCGGATACGTCTCAGGAATTTGAGATTATTGAGGTATAAATGAACAAAAACTTCATTTTGTAGAGAAGAGGGGCAAGAATAATGAGTACTTATTGAGAAAATGCAGTTAAAGAGTTTTTTGAGAAACAAGAGAGGGAATATAGAAACAAAAGAGCAGCTAGCAAAAGCTAACTGCTCAGCCCTTAGGGGAAAGGGAGAAAGAGATTAGGGAACTACAGATTTGGATTATAGCTGTTTATCAGCCTACTTACAGTATTGACGGGATTTTGAATATTATTCAGTAGGGGAAGAGAGATGGGAAAAGAAATTTATCCATTTAAAATCATACTTAGAAATGAAGATATAACAGTCGGAGGGAAAATATTCGCACCAAACGGACGAGAAGGAACAATTACTTGGTTCTGGTGCAAAAATCATTTAATAGAGACATAGAGAACCTACACAATCTGTTCAATTCCAGATTATGATACAATTCCAAATAAGTTATGTACAAATTTAACTTCATTTTGGGTAGACTTCACCTGTCGGTGAAGTTGTCCTTTTTTCATCATATGCATGGCTTCAACACCACTCAATATAGAAATTGCTGTTTTAAATGACTTGAATCCCAACATAGAACGCACACGTTTCTTAATAAAACGGTGATCTTGTTCCACTATATTATTGAGATATCTAACTTGCCTTAGTTGTATGCCTTCAGGCATATGTTTCTCTTCTTTCAACTCTTGAATCGCTACAGGATAGGCAGGGTTCTTATCTACTGTTATCACGCGAGGTTTAGAAACGTACGAAAAAGCCAAGGCTTTCTTGAAAAAGCGCTTGGCTGCTTGTTTATCTCTTGATTTACTTAGATAAAAATCAATTGTATTACCTTCTGAATCGACTGCACGATATAAATACATCCATTGCCCTTTTACTTTAATATAAGTTTCATCGACTCTCCACGAGTCATTTGTTGATTTAAGATGATGTCGTACTTTCTCTTCTAATTGAGGTCCATATTGATGAACCCAACGCATAATCGTTGTGTGAGCAATTGATAATCCTCTTTCCTCCATCATTTCCACCAGGTTACGAAAGCTCAAATTGTACCGTCGGTACCACCTTACTGTTAATAAGATTAGTTCAGGCTGATAATGCTTCCATTTGAACAAATTTTCCTTTTCCATACTGATCACACACCTTTTGTAGAGTAGTAATATCAGTATGTCCAAATTTAAGAGATTTTTTGCACCAGAACCCTCATTTTTAAGGGCACAAAGTATTTTAAGAGTTTTTTCGTTCATATGAACGAAAGTTCATTTTATTTTGGCTCTTAAGTTGATGGGCATGGGGTATCGCCACACATCCATCAACTTAAGGATTTGGACTATTCTTGAAGTTAAAAGCACGTTACCATTCTCTTATATTAATGAGAAAGGGTGACGTGCTTTTTATGAATATGCATCAAAAACAAGAGTTGTCTTTATTTGCCGAAGAGTTATATCGATATATGTCTCCCGCTACACTTAATCAATTGGCTATAGAAGCAGGCGGCATGAAACGAAAACGTAAATGCCACGGGCATCATTTTTTATCTTTGTGTGTATGGTTAAATCAACAGGTCGCTACTACCTCTCTTACTCAACTTTGTAGTCAATTAGAAACTTCAACAGGAGTTTTATTAAGTCCGGAGGGACTTAATCGACGATTTAATTCGGCTTCTGTAGCCTTCTTTCGAACTGTATTTACTACACTTCTACAAGCTAAAATTGGAGGGTTATCTAAGATTTCTCATTCTCTTTCTGCTTACTTTGAGCGCATTCGTATCCTTGATTCTACAACCTTTCAAGTTCCAGATCGATTCGCATCTACTTATCCTGGTGCCGGAGGATGCAGTCATAAAGCTGGTGTAAAAATTCAACTAGAGTATGACTTATTGAGTGGAGAATTTTCTGATGTGAAAATTGAACCAGGAAAACGGAGTGATCAGGCGTATGGTGCGACTCGAACAGGTATGATACAAAAGAATGAACTATATATTCGTGACCTAGGATATTTTCGTTTACAAGACTTTAAGTCTATCCAAGATAAGCAAGGATATTATTTATCACGTCTTAAATTACCAACTAAAATATATAGAAAAGAATTCGAAACAGTGGTATTTAAAACAAAACCCGCTCAATTGAGACCAGTATATATACAAGTTTATCTGGAAGATATCATGAAAGAATTACAACCTGGCCAAGTGTATGAGTTACATGATGTATATGTAGGGAGTAAAGACAAGCTTCCTACTCGTATTGTGGTTTATAGATGTACGGAGGAGCAAACACAGAAACGCCTACGTGATCGATCTATTCGTGAAAAGAAAAAGGGGATTACATATACAGATCGTACGAAGCTTTTACAAGGAATTACGGTATATATGACAAACATTCCTTCGGAATGGGTACCAAAAGAGAAAATCTATGATTTATATTCACTGCGTTGGCAAATTGAGCTGTTATTTAAAATATGGAAATCTTGGTTTCAAATTCATCGTTGTAAATCTATAAAACAAGAGCGGCTAGAATGTCACCTTTATGGACAACTCATTAGTATCCTATTATGTTCTTCTACTATGTTTAAAATGAGAGAACTCCTGTTACGTAAGAAACAGAAAGAGCTAAGTGAATATAAAGCGATGTACATGATTAAAGGTTATTTCTTACTGTTTCATCAAGCATTACAAAAAAACACCCAAGAATTATCAAAGATTCTCCTTCGTCTGTTTAACCTCCTACAGCGAAACGGACGAAAATCCCACAGATATGAGAAAAAAACGGTCTTTGATATTTTGGGTGTTGTTTATGAGTATACCACTTCCATTCATCAGGTAGCATAATTATAGTGAAAAAATTGTAACCCGTCAGGGTTTATTTGATATGCCTACTTTTAGGATATCTATAAAAAATAATGAAAAACTACATGGAAAGATCCGCCTTTGTATAAACATATACCTTAAGTTGATGGATGTGGGGTATCGCCACATGCCCATCAAGCTAAGAAAAGCAAATACCCCCAAAACGAGAAATTTGACATCTCCAGGTAAAAATGTACAAACTTTTTGTTTTTGGGGCGTTATAAAATTCTTAAGTTGATGGAAATGTATGGTGACCCCTATAATGAATTTATTTATAAAAAACGCAAGTTTTTCAGTGGCTTCTTGGAATACAGGGTTCAAGCCGCTTAAAGTATTTTTATTATTTCCACTGTCTACTTGACAGGGAGCTGTTCAAAATGGATCCTTTTATTTCGAGATATCAAAAATTAAAATATTCCCCTCTTATTATCTGAAGAATATGTTATATATTTCAGGCGTCGTATACAATTTTCCTTACAGTCACATATTTTAATTGTTAAGTTGAAACTTAATCGGGCTTTTACGGCATAATCTCACAGATAATTCACCATGTTAACTATACGTTATAAAAAATCACTTTTCTTTCATACGAGTAAAAATAACATCATACATATCGTTTCCATAATTTAAAGATCGCTTCACACGAGAAATTGTTGCTGTACTAGCACCTGTCTCCTCTGCTATATAATGATAAGTATTATCATTATATAGCATTTTAGCTACTTTAAATCTTTGAAATATTGTCTTCATTTCATTCATTGTGCATAAATCATCAAAGAAGCTATAACACTCCTCAACAGTTTCCAATGCTAAAATTACTTCAAAAAATTCATCTAAATCTTTTCCACGTAATTTATCTATCAGCATATGCTTACCTCCACTTTCATTAGAGTAGCCGCTACACCACAAGGGGCTTGCTTTTCATTTCGTACCCTTTCTTATACAATTTGTATTTTTTCTACTATGATGTATACCTATATACACTCTGATTTTTCTAATTCTTATTCTTTCCTATATCAAATATACTTACTCTAACATGTATCCTACTTAAAAAATTAACACCATTTATTTTCCAAATGCAGATTATATATTTCACATTTTAACGCTTTAAAGGGTATAAAATATTATATCACTATTTTTTATTTTTGAATTACACCTCTATATTAAATATTCGTGACGATTTTTTGTCTAAATTACGTATTTTCACAAACTAATTATTGAAAATAATACACCAATAACTAGTCTTCTTTTTGTCAAAAAAACAATACAATCATTATGATAGTTAAAATATCTCTCCTCTTAACATAGAAAAATCCCCTCTAAGCCTCATTCTTCCCTCCACTTTATCATGGAGTTTTGTTGAATTACTACTTAAAGGGGATAATATCAAACAATAGCTTTTATAAAGCGAAAAATATTGTAAGATTTAACCAGCCTTTTTATGTCCTTTTGATTGAATTTTCGAATTTCCAATAAAACCCAAGGTAATATGAATAATAGGAACTACAAAACAAAATACAGCGAATGGAAGATAATGCAAAGTAGATACACCAAGTGTACCAGTAATAAATACACCACTTACTCCCCATGGAATCAATGGATTAACAGCCGCCCCAGCATTCGCTAAGATTCCGGAAAGGTTTTTTGAATCCACATGAATTTTTTCAAATTGTGATTTAAATGCTTCACCTGGTAAAATAACTGATAAATACTGTTCTCCTAGCAGAATATTGACCCCCATCGAACTTAAAGCAGTCATTAGTATTAAGTTTCCTTTCTTACTAACCATACTCGATATTTTAGAAATTAACTTTTCAATAATTTTCACTTCTACTAACAATCCACCTAATGCCAAGGCAAGAAGAATAAGAGAAACAGACCACATCATACTTTGCATTCCACCGCGAGTCAGTAGTAAATCTACATTCTGCACACCTGTTTTAGAAACAAATCCATCTTGCATAAAGCTAGCAATTTGCTCAAAACTAGTATGTGGGTGGTACATATAACGTATAAAGACTGTAATAGTTATACTAAGTAATAATGTCGGAATAGCAGGTACCTTTTTTCTAGCACACAAAAACAATACAAATACTGGAACTAATGTGAAAACTGAAATAGTAAAAGATGAATGAAGCGTTTGAATGAGTTCTTCGATTTTATCTCCATCTGATATCGAAGTGCCATGTCCCAAAAATAGGAAAAAGATAAGGGTTATAACAAAGGCTGGAATAATTGTTCGCATCATACTACGAATGTGTTCAAATAAATCCACTTCTGCAATAGCTGCTGCTAAATTTGTTGTATCAGATAACGGTGAAATATTATTCCCTAAAAATGCACCTGAAATAATAGCACCTGCAATCATCGCTGAATCTAAGCCCATCATTTGACCCATTCCTAAAAATGCAATACCGACAGTTGAAATTGTTGTGAAAGAACTACCCACCATGATTCCAACAAGTGCACATACAACAAAAACAGAAGGTAAAAAGAATTTTGCTGATATAATTTTGAATCCATAAATCATGATAGTAGGAATTGTTCCTGCGGCAATCCAAACGCTAACCAAAATTCCAATTAGCATAAATATAATAATTGGAATTAATCCTGGTAAAATTCCATTTTGGATTCCTTTATGAATTGCATCCCAAGAAACACCTTTCATCCTAGCAAATAAAACAACAATTCCTATCGCAATTAAAATTGGTACTTGAGGAGGTAAACTGAAGCCTATAATACAAGTCCCTATAATTGCTAATAAAACGACTAAAAGAAAAGTACTTTCTTTAATAGTTACATCTCTTTTCATTTCAATAAACTCCTTATCAGTTAAATGGTCATTGAATTCTTTCCATTTACTATCAACGTTTGTGAAAAATTACACATTTAATATCTAAACATTATATTTAATCAGAAGCAATAGAAATCGAATCCATATCCAAATCATAAAAGGGCATAAACAAAATGTTGGATGAGTATATACATGAATTACTAATCATACCAATAAATGTTTATGCCCTCTTTATTTACCTAAAAATATTTAACAGTTAACGTAAATCAGCTTTATGATAGGCACCGTGCCAAACTGGACCAACAAATTCATTAAAGTCAAAACCAGACTTAATCCCTTCTGTTGTAAAGTCTTTTGCCTTAGCCACAGCGGCTTGAATTGAAAGTCCTCTAGCAAGTCCAGCTGTAATCGCTGCTGCAAAAGTACAACCAGCACCATGGTTACAATTCGTATGAATTTTCTCTGCTTCATAAAGAACAAACTCTACTCCATCATAAAGTAAATCAATCGCACTATGGTTCGTTAGGGACTTCCCGCCCTTAATCACAACATTCTTAGCACCAAAATCGTTAATTCTTTTTGCTGCTTCCTTCATATCATTTACTGTTTTTATCTCTTGCACTCCAGATAACTGACCTGATTCGAATAAGTTTGGTGTTACAATTGTTGCCTTTGGTAAAAGAAAATCACGAATTGCAATTCTGTTTTCAGGATGGAGTGGTTCATTTTCTCCCTTACAAACCATGACCGGATCAATGACAACATTTTGCATCTCATATGTTTCAATTACATCACTTACGAGCTTAATAATATCTATAGATCCAAGCATTCCTGTTTTCATTGCATCTAATTTGCCATCAGAAAAAATTGTTTTTAATTGTTTTTGTACAAGTTCCTTATCAATTGGATAAACATGATGATGCCAGTTATGATCAGGATCCATTGTGACAATTGTTGTGATGGCACTTAAGCCAAAAGTACCATACTCTTCAAATGTTTTAAGATCAGCCTGCAATCCTGCGCCTCCACTTGAATCAGAACCTGCAATCGTTAATACTTTTTTTACCGTCATATTTTCACTCCTCAATTGTTCTTCTAAAGTGAAACTTTTCTTAGTGGGATTTCCCTTCAGTCCTAACCTAACTTCTTTATTTCCACCGACTTTTAAGAGGAAGGTCTACTGCCCGCGAATAACAGGATAATCAAAAGCAATTATATAAAGATGAATGCATAACAACTTCCTAACGTTATGCATTCATTCTATAAAAATAATTTTCTACTAAATTTATTCCGCTACATTGTAGATTTTTTCAAGTTTCTCTTGAATTGCTTTTTCCATCTTCACAGCATATTCTTCAAATACATCTTTATCATGAGCATATGGAGATAATGCACAAGCACGTAGTACTGTTACTTTACCTTCACGATCCCATTCTCCTTCACTAAATCCTAGACTCTTCACAAATGGAAGTGGGCTGTTACCATAGTCAGGAGTAGCAAAGTCTGTGTGAGATGTAATAAATTCATTATTATATAATCCACCTTTAACGTAAGAAGCGTGATCAAAGAAATCATGATTTAATTTGTTCATTTTTTCTAAGTCTGTATTCCCTTCTTCATTAAACACATAATCAACCATGTTGAAATCAGGTTTTGTTAATGGATGCACACGAATTGTTTTATCGCCAACTTTAAATTCTTTTTCACTTAAGAAATCATAGAAACGATAAGCTCCTTCAATACTTGCACCAATTAATTTACCATAACCCGTTACATTTAGCGGTAACACTTGATGAGCTGTCCAAACTGCCGCTGCAGTTGCCCCTGCTTTAGAGCCTTCTAACATATATGCACCTAATAATGCTGGAATATCTGCACCTTTTTCGAATACATAAGTTGCAAAGTACGAAATCACATCACGCATTCTAGTATCTTTAATAACAATACCGCCTGCAGAATAAGGAATATATCCCATTTTATGTGGGTCAATTGTAATCGTTTCTGCTTGATTCATTGCTTTAAATGAATGATACACTTCTTTCGTTAACCATTCACATTTTTCAGTGAAGATGTTATGTTTTACGTACATTTCTTCTAATTGATCCCATTCGATAAATTCGTTATTTTCATCTAAGAAAATAGAGCGAGCATAACCACCATATGCAGCGTCTACATGAATGTAGAAGTAGATACCTTCTTCTGCTAATTTCTCACGAAGTTCTACGATTTTATCAATTCGATCGATTTGACCTTCTTCTGTTGTACCGATAACCCCAACAACACCTAGAACAGGAATTTCTTGCGCTGCTAGTTCACGAATTTTTTCTTCTAATTTATTAATATCCATACGATAGTGATCATCAACATCTATTTGCTCTACAGAGTCAAGACCAACACCGATAATATCAGCAGCTTTTAACCAGGAATAATGTTTTGTTTGTGGGATTAACCATTTACCTAGTTTTTGTAAATGTTCACCACTACGTGCAGAATGACTTTTAATTTCATCAATTTTTTCAGGAATTTGGTCTAAAATATCTAGAATTTCTGCTGTAGACATATTAAGTAATTCCCATTCAGATTTACCCCCAACAAATTCAGGAGCCACTTCTTTAATAGCTAGTGGTAAGGATTTCATATTACGTGCATACCATAATCCCTCTAAGTTAGCGATGGAACCATCTGCGCAAATATGTCCCCAACTTTCACCTTTTTTATAGCTCATAAGCGCAGCAAATTCATGTCCAACTTCCTCTTCCATTTGAGAAGTACCTGGTGAAGATTCATATGCTACGTTATTACCATTCCATAACATTGCAGCTGTATAAGCAATGATAGAAGGCATTAATGTTTCAGAGTTCATATGTCCCCAGAAGCGACCAGCAGTATGCCAAGGTAAAGAATGTGTACGTAATTTAGAAGATAGTACATTGAATACACCACGGATATGATCGGCAGTTTCTTGGAAGCTTTGAGAGCTTCTATCTTGAGGTGTAATAACAGGTAAATCTTGTGGCATATAATTTTGTCTCCAGCCAACATGCTCATCTACCATTTTTAATAACAATTCTTTAAATAAATCTGCATTTTCTCCTTTGTCTCCTAAGAATAATGCTTTTAAATTAATATCGGGCATTTCGTATTTCATTTTTATTTCCTCCATTATCTTATAAAATAAATTATTTAACGTCGTTAAGTTTTTAATTTTAGTTTGCTTGTTTTAAATTTTCCTCTTTATTATCTTCTTTCTTCCATTCTGGTTTCTTACATTTGTTGATAATAAGAGCGATCCCAATCATAACGACTGTAGCACCCACTTGATAAATTACGTAACCAGTATACTGACTTGGTTTTAGAATGGATGGCGGAATCAAACTTACAATAATCGTAAGTACAATACCTATCATTGAGAGAATAGATACAAACCACATTAATCCATTCCCTTTATTTCCTAATCTAAAAGGTCTCTTCACATTAGGCATGTTATAACGTAAACGGATCGCTGAAATAGCAATTAAAGCATATACAATACAATATAAAATCGTTGTTGTAATTGTAATAATTAAGAACGCACTATTAACATCTGGAACTACTACATATAAGAAAGATACTAACGAAATAACAATCGCTTGAATCATTACAAACGTGATTGGAATGTCTTTCTTCGTTCTCTTTTGAAAGAACTTCGGTAAATTTCCTTCCTCTGCCACTTTAATCATAGATTTACTTGGTCCAAGTACCCATGCACTTAGCTGTACTAAAACACCAATTAAAATCATTAAAGAAATAAGGTTAACAAAGATGGATGGAATTCCTAAATCTTCACAGAAAATTAAATACGGTTGTGTAATGTTCGCTAATTCTAACTCACCGCGTGGCACTGCATTAGAAACTGTTAAACCAGCAATAATATTAAAGATTACTAATAAAACAACAGAGGCAATAACAGCAACCGGATAGTTACGTTTAGGATTTTCAATATTATTTGCATGTACAGATGAAATTTCTACCCCTGCAAAAATAAAGATGATACCTGATAAATACGTTAAGCTGCCTAAATCTTTGAAATTAGGAATTAAATCACTTGGTTTAAAATCTCCTAAGTAACCGTTTGGTTGAACTCCATTTTTGATCATATAAATAACACCTAGAACAACGAGAATAACAAATGGAATATATACACCAATAACTGCGCCCCAGTTACCTGCAACTTTAACCATATCAAACTTAAGGTTTAATAAAGTTACGCCCCAGTATGAAATTAAGATTAAAGCAAAGATAAAATAATTGTTTGAAGATAGCTCCGGTTTATCAATAACATAGCCTAGTAAGACACCTACTGTTGATGAAACCATTACCATTCCAAAAAACATTTGAACCCATAATAACCATGAGGTAACAAATCCCCACTTTTCGCCTAATGCATTTCTCACCCAAACTTGAGGCCCACCTTCTTCAGGAAATCCTGTTGAAAGCTCCGCCGACATCAAGGCAATTGGAAGGGCGAATACAAGTGCAGCAACTAACATGTAGAAAATTTGCGTCCATCCTGTAATGGAAAGCGTTGGTACACTACGTACTGTGCCAAAGAATGCCATCGTAATACCAATTAGCCCAAATAGCGTTAATTTTTTTGTCTTGGCCATAACTATATCCTTCTTTCCTTTATTTAATTTTTACGGAATCCATTATTCCTGATTCATACAATGAACTAATACGCTAATTTTTAAAGAAATTGTATCGTCTAAAATAAACTTTTTAAAAACTAGGGTATTAAAACAAAGTCTTTCATAAAGTATATAGAATCTATAGCACCAACCCTTTCCGCTACTATAAATATGATTTTTTCGAATATCTTTTCTGTTCCCCCTTAAAACACAGTGAATAATATTCATTCAAAATCATATATTCCTCACAAGAACCTTTCATAAAACTCAAGTTTTAATTTGTGTAATGATTCACAAATTAACTTACGACGTCAGTTTACTCCTGCATATTTGTTTTGTCAACAACCATAAAAACCTTTATATCACTATGTTTGTCGAATAAAATGAAAAACTTTTTATTTAAAGCATTAAAGATTTAATGCTTTTATCTATTAAAGCGTTAAACCTTTCATTTATAAAAATACAAAGAATAAATATACATTTTTCCTCAAAAAAATTCATTTAAATTAGCACAAAAAAGAAGAGTGAACCTTCTTCACTCTTCTTTATCAACAGCTATTCCCTATAGAATTACTATTCTAAAAAAGGATTCATCCTCTCTTCTCTTAAACCAGGATGCCATTCTAGCATATGCATAAACGCCTGATTAGCAACTGGATCGTCTATGCATAATTTATTCACCCCTAAATGAAAATCATTTTCATTTATTGATTGGTCTGCTATACTTTTTAACAATCTGCTATATCCAACTAGACGTCTAGATGTAATAATCTTACTTTTCCGAAGCGGGATCTCACTTTTTTGTTCACGAAACTTTAACAATTTTTCTTGGAATATTTCACGTCTATCTTCTTTTCCATTCATTACTTTCACACTTACATATAAATCAGTTTCTAACCCTACTGCTCTGCTCCACAATGAGATCCAGTTATCATATTTAATATAGTATCTCCCCTGAAAATAACTTTTTATCATTGGAAGTAAAATATGGATTCTTGGATGATACGTGTCACCTTTTCTTATAATATCCAACATTCTAAAATAACCTAAATTTGCTTGTTGTATAGCTTTATACTTAAATAACCGATTAAAACCAATTAACATCTTATCTAATACATCATTAATTTGTTCTTCACTTATATTTTCTAACCCCAGATCTATTAATAACCAATTTACTTGCTGTTTTTTATTTATTTCTGTTGTGACATGGTGATTAAAGTATGCTAATTCTAGTGTTCGTTCCCATGATGGCAGCATAATTAATCTCCTCGCTTTCATTCTATAGCGGATTCTATTCTTCTAATTTCACCAAAGTGTAATTCTTTTTACCTTTACGGATAATGATAAATCTTCCATCAATTGAATTACTCACTTTAAAGTCTGCATTCACATCTGTTACTTTGTCTCCATTCATTAAAATAGCCCCATTATTAATATCTTCCCTTGCTTGACGTCTAGAAGGCTCAATTCCTAAGTCTACTAACCACTCAACAATATTTTTTGTTTCTTTAGAAGCCTGGAATGTCGGCATATCTTTAAATCCTTGCTCAATTTCATCTGCATTTAACGATTTAATATCTCCACTAAATAAGGCTTCTGTAATCTTTACCGCTTGTAAAAATGCGTTCTCACCATGAACAAATTTCGTCATTTCTTCTGCTAGCACTTTTTGTGCTTCACGTTTATGAGGCTCTGTTTGAACTTTAACTGCTAATTCACCAATTCTATCTTTTGTTAAGAATGTGAAGAACTTTAAGTATTTAATTACATCGCGATCATCTGTGTTTACCCAGAACTGGTAGAATTCAAATGGAGTTGTCTTTTCAGGGTCTAACCAAATCGCTCCACCTGCTGTTTTTCCAAACTTCGTTCCATCTGATTTTAATAGTAACGGAATTGTTAACCCAAATACTTTTGCTTCATGTCCTTCTAATTTACGAATTAAATCTAAACCACTCGTAATATTTCCCCATTGGTCACTACCACCGATTTGCAGTTGAACGCCTTTTTCTTTGTATAAATGATGGAAGTCCATAGATTGCAATATTTGGTAAGCGAATTCTGTAAATGAAATCCCTGTATCCAAACGGCTTGCTACAATATCTTTTGCCAACATACTATTTACACTAAAGTTTTTGCCGTAGTCACGTAAAAATTCGATAATGTTTACTTGATGTGTCCAATCGTAGTTATTTACCATTTTCACTTCATTATTGCCACCAAAATCAAATAATTTTTTCATTTGTGCTGTTAATGCGTCAACATTATGTTGTACTTGTTCTAATGTTTGTAACTGGCGTTCTGTTTGTCGTCCACTTGGATCTCCAATTGTTCCTGTTGCTCCTCCAATTAAAATGACTGGATGATGCCCTGCTAATTGGAAGCGTTTCATCATCATAAATGGAATTAAATGTCCAATATGCATACTGTCACCAGTTGGGTCTACACCGCAGTACAAGGAAATCTTTTTCTCTTCTACTAGTTCACGTAATCCTTCTTCATCTGTTTGTTGATTAATTGCGTCACGCCATGCTAATTCATCAATAATGTTCATGTCTTTCCAGCTCCTTTAATTTATAAGTTTTCTTTACTTTAAAGTAGTAAAGAATATAAAAAAAGTCCCTATGTCTATACTAGACATAGGGACGATTTTTAACCGTGTTACCACCCAGATTGTACAAATAGTATCCATTCTGCTATTCATACCACTCTTAGCAATAATATCGATTGCTACTCCGCTTAGCATTACCTAAGATACTCCAGAGTGTAATTCACAAGTTTGTTTGTGCCAGGTTCCATCAACCCCTAGCTTTCTCGATAACAGTGACAAACTGCTACTGGGCTCTTTCAATGTATTTGTTATGTTAAATTATAGTCATTATAGTGAATTAAAATTTCATTGTCAATGACATACAATAATGTTCTAAAAATATTCATTTTTATTTTTTATTATATCAAAAAATAAGGATGGACTTGTCCTCAAATATTTAATTCCCTTTGTAATTCAATATTTCAATAGGGTTTTACTATTTATTTTTCTCTTGAACGGAGATTTCAAAAATATAAATAATATTTAAATATACTTTTATTTCTTGATTTAAAAAATACTGAAATAGAAATTAGGTTTCGCTGGTTCTGTTGCAAAGTGTTTAAAACTAAGCTAAACTTTTGCAAAACAGAGTGAGGGGAATCATAAATGAGATATTTTAAAGGAAAACAATTTAAAAAAGATATTATTTTGGTAGCCGTTGGCTACTATTGTCGTTTTTCTTTAAGTTATCGTGATGTCTCTGAAATTTTGAAAGAACGTGGTGTTTCAGTTCATCCAACAACTATTATGCGCTGGGTTCATGAATATGGGCACCTGATCTATCAAATTTGGAAGAAGAAAAATAAAAGAGTGCAACTATCTTGGAAATTGGATGAGACGTATATAAAAGTCAAAGGAGAATGGTGTTACCTGTATCGTGCAATTGATAAAGAAGGGTACACATTGGATATTCAACTTCGTAAAAAACGAGATCATCAGGCTGCATATGCATTTATGAAAAGATTAGTGAAAACGTTTGGAGAACCAACGGTTCTAACAACAGATAAAGCACTGGCATTACTTTGTGCACTCAAAAAATTAAAGGAACAAGGCTTTTATAAACATACAACTCATTGTACAATCAAGCATTTGAATAATCTCATAGAACAGGACCATAGACATGTAAAACGCCGCTTTGCCAAATCTGCAGGATTTCAAAGTCTTCGCCATGCTTCGCGCACTTTGAAAGGAATCGAAACGATTCATGCTATATATAAACGAAAACGAAGTTTGCAGCCAAACTTCATTTTTTCAACGTACAATGAATTACAGCAATTACTCACAATTTCATAGAATTCAGCTATACCCCATCCTAACTTTCTATCTGTAAAAAAACTTTGCAACAGAACCGAAAGAAATGTAAAGGCAGTTGGTGGAAAGATTATCAATATCAATGTACAAACAATTTGCATACACGGTGATGATGAGCGGGCAGTTCAATTTTCAGAAAGAATTCATCCATCAGTTGTTTGGGATTACTGCGTAAACCTTGATTCCATTAGGAATCTGTATGCACCTTCAAGAACCTCGCATATTTGCACCAGAACCTGATTCTCCGCATTCATTTTTTCTAGAGTTTAGCTTAACTTAGAAAACTTTGCAACAGAACCCTTCCGTTCATTTTTCACAAAATTCATCTTAGTTTAGGAAGCTTTGCAATAGCGCCTTCCTCAATCTACCAAATCTTCATCGCACATAATTATCAATTAATATGCTCACTTTAAAGAGGACTTAAAAAGCATTGTATTAATCTATTGGGTGTATCCATCTTTAACAATATATCCAATTGAAAATTGAATACGAGTAAGGGAAGGAACTTTATGTCTAAGATGAAAAAATTAACGCTTTTTGGATTAATTGGTATTACAATGGCTTTTTTTGGAACGGTACGAAGTGTACCAACTCTTGCTATTACTGGTTGGACCCAAATTTTCTATATGTTAATAGCTGCGTTTGCCTTTGCTTTACCTATTGCGTTAATGTCAGCTGAACTTTCAACAGGATTTCCTGAGGAAGGAGGACCTCAAGTTTGGGTGAAAAATGCTTTAGGTGAAAAATGGAGTTTTGTTACTTCTTGGTTATTATGGGTTCAAATGTTTTTTGGGATGGTAATGGTTTCTTCAACTGTGGGTATTCTATTGGGGTACGTCATAAATAAACCTCAATTATCTTCAAATAATTATTTTATTTTCATCCTTATTCTAATTTCATACTGGGGTGTTACCTTATTAAATCTTAAGTTTGATATGGTCAAAATTGCAGGTAACTGGGGAGCTATTATTGGCGTATACATTCCGTTTGTTATTCTTGTTGTTCTAGGAGTTATTTATATGATAAAAAACGGTATTCAGCCTAACAGTTATTTAGGAAATTTCAAGACCAGTGATCTGGTTCCTAATTTTAAAGATTTAGGAAGCTTAACTTATTTATCAGGGATCATTTTTATTTTTGCAGGGGTAGAAATTTCATCTGTACATGCGAATAATATTGAAAATCCAAAACGTAATTATCCTATTGCCGTTATCATGTCTGTAATTTTATTAGCAATTTTTAATATTATTGCGGGTTTAACTGTTTCAAACGCAGTACCAAAAGGTGAATTGGAACTTGCCAATATTACACAACCATATTTAATTTTCTGTAAAGATTTAGGTATTCCCTCTGTTTTCGTAAATCTCATTTCATTGATGATTTTAATTGGAGTTTTAGTACAGTTAAGTGCCTGGGTGCTTGGACCGAGTAAATCTATGATTAAAGTTGCAGAAGAAGGGAATCTCCCGAAATTCTTCCAAAAGAGAACAGATAAAGATATTCCCATTACATTTGTACTCATCCAAGCAATTGTAATTTCCTTAGTATCTATCTTATATGTGGTCGTTCCAGATGTTAACAGTGCATTCTTAATTATTACAATTACCACAACAATTTTATATTGTGTTGTATACGCCTTGATCGCAATTTCTGCTATTCGTTTGCGTTATAAGATGCCAGACGTTAGTAGACCATTCAGATTGGGTAGTAAAGGGAATGGCTTAATGTGGATGGTCTTCATTTTTTCGATAACGTGTATTATTTTCACAATTATTGTAAGTCTGATTCCACCATCTATTTTAAAGCCAAGTCAATATACAGGATATATTATTTATCAAATAGGCGCTACAGTAGTAATGATTGGCATAGCACTTATCATTAACAAATACAAAAAACCAGAGTGGAAAAAAGAAAATAGGTCGTCTGAAAATTTAAAACGAGAAAACTAAAGAAACCATAAATTCTCGGTACTGTTCCTAAACTTTTGTTATTAAGTGGGTTAGTTCATTTAATTAACGGTTTTTGAATACCTTGTGTTTTGATAACAAATATTGATTTATGTGTAACATGAGATTAGTGAAACAATCTGATACTATATCTTTTCAATCAGCGCAGATATTTTAAAGAAATGTACTGCTCTAAGATTTAAATATATTATATTTTGTGTCATCTCAAAGCGGATATTTTAATGAATTTGGAGGAAATGGAAGATGAAAAATGAAATACCTGATATTAATCTGAAAGCATTATTCTTAGGTGATAAGGGGGAAAATGCTGATTTATTTAAAGAGTTGTTAATCAAATTAGTTAATGAACATGTAGGATGGCGTCAAAATTACCAACCACAAGATTTACCAGTTATTACTCCACAAGATAAAAGTTCGAAAAGTTTTTTAATGACTGCAGATCATATGCGCAGTGTGTTCAATGTACTATCTTCTAAATTACGTACAAACTCTTTACCTTGGCACTCTGCTGGCCGTTTCTGGGGACATATGAACTCTGAAACATTAATGCCTGCTATCATCGCTTATACAGCAGCAATGTTATGGAACGGTAACAACGTAGCATATGAATCTTCACCAGGTACTTCTCAAATGGAAGAGGAAGTAGGACATGAATTTGCTGCACTTATGAGCTATAAAAAAGATGAAAGCTGGGGGCATATTTGTGCGGATGGCTCTATCGCTAACCTAGAAGGTCTTTGGTATGCAAGAAATATGAAATCCCTTCCTTTAGCGATTAAAGAAGTAGCTCCTAAATTTGTTGAAGGTAAATCTGAATGGGAATTACTGAATATGTCTACAGAAGAAATTCTAGATATTTTAGATCAAATCCCTGAGAAAATAGATGAAATCAAAGCGCATTCTGCACGTAGTGGGCAACACTTACAACAATTGGGTAAATGGTTGATTCCACAAACAAAACACTACTCTTGGCTAAAAGCGGCGGATATTATTGGTATAGGTCTTGATTGTGTAGAAGCAATTGACGTTGATAATAACTATCGCATGGACATTAACAAACTTGAAGAAAAAATTCGAGAATTAGCTGCGAAAAAAATCCCAATTCTAGGTGTAGTGGGCGTAATTGGTACAACAGAAGAAGGACAAGTAGACCGTATTGATAAAATTGTAGCATTGCGTGAAAAATTAGCGAAAGAGGGTATTTACTTCTATATTCATATAGATGCTGCTTATGGTGGATATGCTCGATCTATCTTCTTAGATGAAAACAATGAATTTATTGATTATGATATAATTGATGGAGTTTATGAAAAATATGGTATTTTCAGTACGAAAAACGAATGGTTGACAGAAGATATTTACCATTCCTTTAAAGCAATGAACCAAGCTGAGACTATTACAATTGATCCGCATAAAATGGGGTATATTCCCTATTCTGCAGGCGGTATTGTTATTAAAGATACTAGAATGCGTGATGTGATTTCGTACTTTGCAACTTATGTATTCGAAAAAGGTGCAGATATTCCAGCATTATTAGGTGCATATATTTTAGAAGGTTCTAAAGCAGGTGCAACTGCAGCGGCGGTTTGGACAGCTCACAAAGTATTGCCACTAAATGTAACTGGTTTCGGGAAATTAATTGGTGCAAGTATCGAAGGAGGTTATCGTTTCTATGACTTCTTAAGTGATAAAGAATTCAAAGTTGGCGATAAAACAATTCGTGTGTACCCATTAACAAAACCTGATTTCAATATGGTTGATTATGTATTTAATGAAGAAGGTAATACAGACTTAGAAAAAATGAATAAATTAAATCATGATTTCTTCGGTCAGGCTTCTTACGTTAAAGGCGGATTGTATAATAATGAATTTCTTACATCTCATACAGACTTTGCTACTCCTGACTATGGTAACAGCCCACTTCCATTTGTGAAGAGCCTTGGATTTAGTGAAGCAGAATGGGATCGTGAAGGTAAAGTAACAGTGCTTCGTGCGAGTGCATTGTCCCCGTATGCTCATGATAAAGATGTATTCGAGGAATATGCGATTAAGATTGAAAGAGCAATTCAAGATAAACTTGAAACAATTTATCATGTAGAAAAATAAATCTAAAAGCGTGACATCTGTTAAGCCTACAATACTATTCGCAAGTTAAAGTTTACACAGTAAAATGTGAAGCATTTTAAAATATTTATTTTAGAATTATAATAAATAAATTTATGAATTAAAATTCGAAGTATCTATGGTTATGCTAAGCAGAGTAGCATAATGGTACAGTCACGGTGATAATACGATTGTTTTTAGGCAAATTTTAAAAGAGAATTCTTATCATTAATGGAGCTAGAAAATCATGAACATCATTGATGAATTAGGATGGCGTGACGCCATTAATCAACAAACAGATGCAGGGTTACGTGAATTAGTAGAAAAGAAAAAGATTTCCTTGTACTGTGGTGTAAATCCAACTGGTGACAGTATGCACATTGGGTATTTAATTCCATTCATGATGATGAAACGCTTCGTAAACGTCAAATAACTCCAAAATGTACGACAAAAGTTAATTTTGGAGTTATTTTTTGTTTGCTTCACTTTTTTTCGATACTCTGCATCTAGACGGTAAATCCGTTGACCATGGCAAGACTTTATCAATTTCTTTTTTATTGTTTAAATCGATATTGGGGAGTGTTTCAAACAAATAAAGAAGATAATGATAGGGACTTAAATTCTTCTCTTTTGCGGTTTCAATCACACTATACATGAGGGCACTTCCTCTAGCACCTCGCGGTGTATTTGAGAACATCCAATTTTTTCTCCCAATTACAAACGGTTTAATAGAACGTTCACTTCTGTTGTTATCGATTTCTAAATGACCGTCTAATAAGAAAACTTCAAGATGATTCCATTGATTCAAACAATAATTGATGGCCTTCCCTAGAGCGCTTTTGGGTAGAACACGATCTTTCTGCTCATGAAGCCATGCTGAAAAAAGGTCCAGAATGGGCCTGCTTTTTTTTAGTCGCTGCTCATATCGTTCTGTAGGATTGACATGTTTGAGCTTCCTTTCAATCGCTACTTCTGATATGATTGTTGTTTTTCACCGTCTGCATCACTTGTAGGAGCACCTGTGGAGTAAAAGGAACATCTAATTCAATGGTTGCTTCTTTCATGTGAATTCGAATAGTGGCATGTATTTCTTCTTCTATGACAGGGACCTTCATAGAAATCCAAGTCGCACGCTCATTTTTATCCTGATCTTCAGTTTCAGGCGATAATTTTTCCAGCCAGTAATATAGCTGATGAACTGGTAGGTTCTGTTTTTGACACCAAGCAGCTTTTGATAATCCACTGTTTTTATAGTCTTGAATATAAGCTTCCCATTCTTTCTTTAATAGGTGTTTTTTCATAAAAAAACCTCCACATGTAGCATGTAAGGAGATTATCGCATGGGTTATTTACAAATTGTAGGTGGGGAATATTTGACGCTTACTTAAATGTTATGTAGCCATTGTTAATTTTTGTGATTATTTATACGCTGAAAAAGCACAGTCTGTTTGAAGATTGTGCTTTTGTTTATAAAAGGCATTAATGGCATTTATATGAAATTCGTTCTTCTTTTGCTTTTTCCATGTAAAAAGAAAAGAGGGGTCTGTGTAGCAATGGAACTTTTTTACGCAACAAGTATTAGCGGACATTTATTTTAAGGGTTATTTCGTATATTAGTGGACATAAAATGCCTATTTTTAGTGATGTGATGTCCGCTAATGATACTTATAGGACATTCCACATGAGATATGTCTTTGAATATTTTCTAAAAATGGCTTGTGAAATTAAAAATCACCACATCTTAACATGAAAAAGCGGCATTTTTATTGCTTATAATGTCCGCTAATGCTTATTGCGTGATTCGGTTCCATTACTACACAGACCCCTATTTAAGAGTATTAAAATCTCTTAAGTTGAGGGGCATGGGGTACAGCCGAGATACGTGTAAAAATAGGTCATAGAATTACTTTTATTTCCAATTCTTCTTCGTGCTTGTCTCTCCCTCTGTATAAAATAGCTACCTACACTTTTAGTTTAGGGAAAAACAAACAATAAAAAAAGCCAGGATTGACTTCAATTTTATATATACGAATAGCTACTTTGCGGTCTACAGCAAGAACCCTGTGATTAAGCCAATAAAAAAGAATTCAAATTAACTCCAAACAACACCTCGCCTCTCGTATTCCATTCTATATTCAACGGCAGCTGCAATTTTGGGGCTTGCGAACCTTTCCGTGATCCAAAGCCCCAAATCAAGTCCTGAAGTGACTCCTCTTGCAGTGATAATATTCCCTTGATCAACAATTCTGTAACGAAGAAGCTCTGCCCCGTATCCAATGATTTCATTCTGCGCCAAATAGTGCATCGTCGCCTTTCGACCATTCAATATACCGGAGGCAGCTAGTAGCATACCTCCTGTACAAACTCCAGCAACGATCGTTCCTTCGTTGTGCATCTCTCTAATCATTTCGGTCAAGGTTCCAAGCTCTGCTTGCTTTCGTGCCCCATGTTCAGCTTTATGATTCCAGCCACCACCAGGTACAATTAACAGATCTGGACGATTATCCATTCGTAAAAAATCATTTAGTTTAACCGTAACTCCAAACGAAGTAGTAATTTCTTTTTTTGGTTCACTTGATATTAGTTCAACCGTAAATGGAGCCCCTTCTTCTATCGCTCTTTTGAGTACCTCAAAAGGTGCGAAAGAGACAAGCTCTCCGAAGCCGTCAAACAATACAATTTGTATTTTCATTTTTATTACACCTCATATGCTTTCTTTTGTGAATCGTAGACATATAAAACGATTCGGCGATCATGTAATTGATTTACAAAAAATCCCCCATCCAATAGAAGAAGCAATACCTCTATAAGTACAATAGGTCATAGCTGTAAATAAAAGTAAGCTTATGACCTATTTTTACACGTATCTCGGCTGTACCCCTTTCATAAATAAAGCTGTCCATAGCGCAGGCACACCAAATACTTCATTTGATTGTTCAATTTCTTTCATCTTACGTATTTCTATTTCAGAGAAGTCTTTAAAAATGGTTCTTAGCTTTTCATCTGTAAAGCCTAGTCCTCCCTTAAGACTTCGTAATCTGTATACTTCCCAATCTGTTATGTCTGCTCCACCTAATTCTCCACCTTGAACAAAGCAAGTGATTGCAAAATGCCCCTTTGGTTTTAAAGCTTTTTTTACCAAATTTATATAACTCATTCTTCTGTGTGGAGCAATGTGATGAAAACATCCTGAATCATACACAATATCATATGCTTCCTCTTCAATTTGTAAGTCAAAAATATTGTCGTAAATAAAATTTACATTTACATTTTGCTCTTTCGCTCGTTCTGTTGCCCATTGAATTGATTCTTGCGATAAATCTACTGCATCAACTAAACATCCTTTTTTAGCAAAGTAAATTGCATTCCTACCTGGACCACATCCGAGTTCCAGGACTCTTCCTGAGTTAAGTAATTTTTTCTCAAAATATTTTACTAAATTCTCATCTGGTTTATTAGCAAAAAAGGGGATTCCTTTTTCACGATTAGAATAAAAATCATCCCAAAACTGAGTTGGTTCACGTAATAATGAATCTAACATCTCTAATAAATCTTCATAACTACTAATTGTTTCTCTCAAAATGATCCCTTCTTTACAATTAAATTTTACACTTTAATTGTACTAATAATTCTAAAAATTGTTGTTTCATCGGTGTTAAAATTACTTTAAATTGAAGTAAACTTAAATACCCTAAACATTTCTATTTATAGTCATTTAACACACATAAAGGTCCCAATTTTTTCTTTTATATCACGTTAAAGGAATTGGTTTACTTTTTATTAAAAACTCATCATACGTTTAAAAATGCTGTTAGAATTAAAGATTAATTTCTATTTTTTAAACTTATCATTACAAATATTACAATATTTTTACAGAAAATGATTACACGTTCTTGTTAAATAAATCTCTTCCTTTAACCCTGTATGGATATTCCCAAAAGTTTATCTGCACCAGATTAAAAAGGATGACATTTTCCACCTTACTTTACCCTGTGTACAGAAAATTGTACTTATGTGAACGTAAATCCCCTTCAGATTTTCTGAAGAAGATTTTTTTAGGTTCCTAGATAGATTGACTACTGATAAGAGGTGTTATGTAAACTTATATAAACAGCGGTTCTGGTGCAAAAAATTCAAAATATCTGGAAGTAATCTCCCAAACTTGGACATACTGATACTAGTACTCTAAAAAAGGACGTGATCAGTATGAAAAAGCAAAATCTATTCAAGTGGAAACAATATCAACCTGATATTATTTTATTAACCGTAAGATGGTACCTACGGTACAATCTCAGTTTTCGTGATTTAGTCGAAATGATGGAAGAACGCGGGCTATTTATTGCTCATACAACCATCATGCGCTGGGTTCATCAATATGGCCCTGAATTAGATGAGCGATCAAGGTGTCATCTTAAGCCAACCAATGATTCTTGGCGAGTCGATGAGACATATGTGAAAGTCAAAGGTCAATGGATGTACCTATATCGTTCCGTTGATTCAAAAGGAAATACGATTGATTTTTATTTAAGTAAAACAAGAGATCATAAGGCTGCAAAGCGCTTTTTCAAGAAAGCTTTGCGGTCTTTTCATGTTTCAAAGCCCCGTGTTATCACAGTAGACAAGAACCCAGCCTATCCTATGGCAATTGAAGAGTTGAAGAAAGAGAAAAAGATGCCCGTAGGCATTCAAATAAGGCAGGTAAAATATCTTAATAACATTGTGGAACAAGACCACCGGTTTATTAAAAGACGAGTTCGTTCTATGTTAGGATTAAAGTCATTTAAAACAGCAATCTCTATATTGAGTGGTGTTGAAGCCATGCATATGATGAAAAAAGGGCAACTTGTTTTAATGGACAAATCTGTCCAAAACCAGAAAGAATTTATTCGTAAATTGTTTGGCTTAGCTTCATAAAATAGAAATGTAGGGGAAATTGCTACTCTATGTTTCTATCTAATATTTTTGCACCAAAACCCTCCTATTAATCATACTAAAAAATGACGCAGAATACATATTCTACGTCATTTTATGTAAGGAGGTAAACATATGATTAAAAAAATCAAACCCTTCGAACGGATCTCCTTGGTTCAGAATTTTTAACAGCAGTTACCATATCATGTATCTTAGTATTTAGGAACTTCTAATATACTCTTTTTCTTCCCGTCATATACTATAGCTGTTTTTGCTTTTATATTCTCATTGTTATATATAAAATCTTGGTTTGAGAAATTCACAATCACTTTCATATTTTTTCCAAATGTCGTACTTTGAACTTGCCGATCTTCAGACAATACTTCAAAATTAGTCATTGGTTTTGTTACGGCTTTCTCATGAAATGGAGACCATACTTTCAAATAAGAGGTAATGATGGATTTACTTTTCTCCCATTCATTTTTATCAATATGATATAAAGGTGGTACATTATACAACATTTCAGATAACATTCTATTTCCTATCTCATCCTTAATTCTAAAACTTCCCCATGACCATTGGTGAGTAGTAATAATTGAATCATTATATACAAGTTTATATAACGGAATTGAATATACAGGATTATTATAAATATTTTTATAAATAGGTTTGATTGGTATTGTTTTGGCATTCGATTCTGGAATAGCACCATCTGGTGAAGTGGATTTATATCCGCCTACATAATATGGGTTCTTTTTATCTCTCATATCAGAGTCGGGCCAAATCCCAGGTGTTTCTATTCCATGCGCAAAGGCAATTATATTACTAGCAAAGTCATTCCCACCTTCTGATCCGACTACCATATGTTTTTCTTCGCTAATATATTTCATTCTTTGCAGTCTTGCTTTTACATCTTGTTCCTGAGTAGTAATGTGATTTGGAGAATAATCATCGTAAATTTCGCCTGTAGCATCGCAATCGACAAACCAAGAATTAAACGGTATATTATTTTGTAAAATATCACCTACACGTTCTTTCACACTAGGTAAGGATAAAGTTGGATTTAACTTTCTTCCTTTTCCTAAGAAGCCGCCTATTTTTTCTCCTTTTTCATTCGATATTGTAGCATTTTCATATAAAGTTTTATCTTTAAAAGAAGCAGTATTCCAATCTCTACTTCCAACTTCATGAATCGAGTGGTATGAATCATAAGGGCTGATTAAATACCCCATTCTATTTGCTTCTTCTACCATTTTGGGATTCATTAATCCATTAGCCCAATTAGGTAAACCTATCCATGCTTTTTTAACATTCGATTTCTTCATATCAACTAAAACATCTGTTGTTTCTTTCTGTTCCCATCTGCTTACTTCATCTACTGTATCTGTTAACTTACTCTTAATTAATCCTTTATTCAGTGTATATAGTTCTTGTTCACTCAAGTTTTGGATTCCTTTTTTCAACAATTCATTTGTTCCAGTATCTGGATTACTAAAAATGTCTTTATTATAAAGTTGTTCTAATTTTAATACCTGATTTATCGCATTAACTATTACTTTTTGTTGACTTTTATCGATAGCTTGTTTATTTTTAATATCTTGCATAACAGTTTCAAAATCTTTTGAACCATCTTCCGTATTTGCTTGTAACAATTGTGCAATCCAATTTGTAAATGCCTCATCCATTTTTTGTGTGAATTTATCCCACTTGATATTTTCTACTGAAATCCCAGGGTGATCCCAAAAATAAATATGAGGAGCACCATATAATTTTTTAATGTTCGAATTTGTTTTTGCTTTTTCTTCTAGGGTCTTAAATTCTCCCTGTTCCTTTATATAATTTTTATAAATGTTTGCCATCGAAACAGGGTTTTTATCTGTTATATATAATCTAAATCCATATTCTTTATTCTTATTATTAGAAGGGTATTGATGTGTAAAACTAAACTGTATATCGGAATCAGCAGTGAAATGAATATTATCATTATACATATTATCCGCTATATACATAATAGAATATTTAGATTTGTTCAATACAAAGAATCTCATAGAAAAACGTTCTATGAATGACATGTCTTCATCTTTTAAATATTCTTTCCAGTTTGGATCATTGCTAGGTATATTTTTTCCTTCCCATAATGGTAACGTATAGCTGTCCGCGCTTACTTTAGGCCATGTAAATTCATTAGCTCCTTCAGACTTAGTAGATTTTAACTTAATATTTAAATAAGACTCTTTCTTTTCAATCTTCACATCTATTTGGTCATCTGGATAACTCCATGATATACAATCATCTTTTTTTATCAGATTTGTTATTTTTTTCTTCGGTAGTGGTAAGGAAGCGTTTTCTTTTACACCATCTTTTTCCACAAAAATTTCACCGGTTTCAGGATTCACATCAAAAGTGAAATTTTTGTATTGAGAAACTACGTTTTGTCCCTTTGTTGTAATATCCTTTTGTTGCGCATAACTCAGGGATGGTAATGTAAGACATATTGAACTCATCAAAATTGGAATGACTAGCTTGTTCATTTTTTTATTCATACTTATAAACCTCCTTTTTTGTATTTCTATCATACAAATACATTGTGACAGGAATGTGACAATATATTTTATTATTATTTAGCTTCATGATGAGTGGCTCAAAAAAGAACGAATTCTTGCCGTGCCCCCTAAGCAAATTCCGATGTAAAAAACGTTGATTTTACTACTCTAAGCAATTTACCAAATCTCAAAAACGAGGGTATTTGAGACAAATGAAATTTAACCTAAAATAAGCTGAAAATAGCTTGAAATGTGTCTCAAAACTAATCTCTAAATCAAAATCTCAATTGGAATTAGTAGCAATGAGTTTTAAGAATCTCTTAGCGTATAAAAACGTTAAAATGTGCGTGCTACCCCTTTTTATGGTAATTTTAAACAAAAAGGGGTATTTTGTATGATTAAAATTGTTGGAGAAAAAATTATATTAAAAAAAGCTACTGATCAAGATCTTGATAAATTATATTATTGGAAATTTGAAGAAGAAGAACAAGAAGCAAAGAAATGGAATGGTCCATATATAATTGAACCTAAAATATCAAAAGAAGAATTCATACAAAAATGGAAAGATAATTGTTTGTCTATTCAAAAAGTACCTGATGCGTTAGTTATTTTTGTAGGAGATGAATTAATTGGTACTGTAAGTTCTTATTGGGTAGATAAACATACTAATTGGTTAGAAACTGGTATTGTTATTTATGATAAGGAATACTGGAATGGAGGATATGGTACTGAAGCTTATAAACTTTGGATTGATTTTCTATTCAGATTTACTGAATTGCATCGATTAGGGATGTCAACTTGGTCAGGAAATTTAAGAATGATGAAAGTTGCAAAAAAATTAGGGATGAAAGAAGAAGCGAGAATAAGACAAGCGAGAATGGTAAATGGTGAATATTTTGATGCGGTTAAAATGGGGATTTTACGAAAAGAGTGGGAATTGAATAAAATGTGAAGAGAGTCCTATTTATTTTAGGACTCTTTTTTAATGTGTAAATTTCCATAAGTTAAATATTTAAATGATGTGTTTTTTGTTCTGCATTTTTTATTTGTATTTTATAAAATGCAAAATAACCTAGAGCTATTGTTACTGTTCCTAAACTGTAAATAATTAACATAGTTTGGATGTTAAAGTTATCATAAATTAAAGCGCCCAAAAATCCACCTATAGAATCTCCAATTAGGGGTCACCATATCAAAAAGAGAGCAGATAGTCTGCTCTCTTATGATGCCTCATTATGTTCAGAGGAGTGCTTAACACTTCCCATTCTCTTCAATTTATTCCATCCTACCGCTACCCCTCGAATAGATGAAAATACAGATTTAATTACAACATACGTCATAAATTGACGATAAATAAAGCGTTGTAAAATTAACCATGCTAATGGTTTAGGACTCTCTTTCTCTAATTTAAATGCAAAAAGAGAAGCGAGAAGATCCATTGCAAAGAACACAAGATAAAATCCTAAAACTTTTAGAGGATTACTACCAAACATCCCCATAATCATTAATATATCTGCTAAAGGAGCAATGAATTGCAGGACATATTGGAACAACCACATATTAGGTAATGCAACAAACCCTAATGTTTTATGCTTTGCATTAAACAATGCCTTTCGATGCTTCCAAAGACATTGGAGTGTACCATACGACCAACGATATCGCTGTTTAATGAGACTTTTCACATCTTCAGGCGACTCCGTATAAGCATATGCTTTTTCTTCATATACAATTCTATGCCCTTGACGTAAAAATGTTATAGTAAGATCCGTATCTTCTGCAAGTGTATCTTCACTTAAATATCCAGATTCAACTACATTCTTTTTACGCCATGCTCCAATAGCTCCAGGAACTACCGTGATACAATTCAACTCATCAAAAGCTCTGCGTTCTAAATTAAATCCTGTAATGTATTCAACATGTTGCCAAGTAGTTAACAAATTTCGTCTATTTCCCACTTTGACATTGCCTGAAACTGCTGCTACATTATGATCTTCAAAGTGTCTAATCATTAGAGAAATAGCATCTTGCGCAATAATAGTATCCGCATCTAAAGTGACAATGATTTCTCCTCGTGATTTTTGAAATCCTAAATTCATTGCGGATGATTTCCCACCATTTTCTTTCTGAATTAAACAAACTTTAGGATGTTTATGAAATGCTTCTTGAATTACTTTTGACGTACCATCTTTCGATCCGTCATCAACAACAATAACTTCAAACTCTCTATAATCACTATCCAAAATTGAGCGAATCGTCTTGGTTATAACCTTCTCTTCATTATATGCTGCTATCACAACACTAACGAAAGGTTGATAAGACGAATTAGTAAATAAACGAGATCTTGTTTTCCTTTTTTGCTTGAATGCAAAATAAATTAAAAATAAGAATCGGAAAATACCTAATCCAATAGCAATATAAAAAATAGTTGTTAATATATGTTTAGAATATCCCGCTCCTGAAAAAACAGCTTTATTGTAAAGTAAATATTGCTTATCCTCAGAAGAAACGGGAGGCATGACTTCATCTCGTTCTTTATCCATTAAATCTGAAATTGTCACAAAACTATATCCATGCTTTTTAAGGTCTTTAATAATAATTGGCAGCGCCTCTACCGTATGGGCACGATTCCCTCCTGCATCATGGAGAAGAATAACATTTCCCTCCCCCTTATAAATGGAATTAAGAGCACGCTTTACCAATTCATTTGTTGATGGCGTCGCCCAGTCCTCAGGATCAACTTTTTCTGCAACCATTGTATAGTTCATATTTTGTGCACGCAAAATAGGCAATATTTCATTTGGTGAATCCGGCTCAGCATCCGCTTCATATGGTGGCCTAAATAAAACCGTAGAATGTCCAGTTATTTCCTGAATCAGGCGCTGAGTTGTATTCAGTTCTACTTTTGTTCGTAGTAAAGACGTATCAGCTACGTTAGGATGTTTGAAGGTATGATTGCCAATTTCATGGCCTTCATCGTATATTCTTTTAACAATACTAGGATTTAGTTGGGCGTTTTCACCAAGTACAAAAAAGGCTGCTTTTATTTTATACTCTTTTAATATATCTAGGATTTCCGGTGTGTATTTAGGATCTGGCCCATCATCAAATGTTAGTACTACTTGTTTTCCTTTTGGTTTTCCATAGCGTTTCACTTGATATGAAGATGGTAGTGATTGATACACTTCATCTGTAAGATAACCTTCTTTGCTTACTTTAAAATCTCTGAATCCATTTTTCTTTGCATTCTCAATCTGTAAAATTTCTCCTTGTCCAGAATATTTTACTTCATCTAAACTAGCGATTTTATGTAATGTATCGGGATTATTTTGTACCTCTGTAGGATCTTTTAATGCTTTCCATACAGTAGGATCTTCTGCTCCTAGTCTCCATAAGGCAAACCCCTTTGCATTGTTTTTCGTTGCGATTTTTACTTGATTATAAAGAGTAACACCATCTAAGAGCCAAACAGTATGTTCTTTCGCTCCTTTTTTATATCGAAAATAAGGGTTTCCACTTATCTTATCCCATTGAATTTTTATATTTGAATCATGAGCCATTTTCATACTTTCTGAGAAAGTTAAAGACTTCGCAGTTTTTTTGCTCTTTACTTCCCAATCATATCCATAGTTACCGAAAGCAACTATAAGTTTTTCAGAGGGAATATTTAAATGATTGAGCGTATGTTCAAACCATTTATTTGAAGCAATTGGTCCTGGTGTACCTGCTCCATAGTGTTCATCATACATCATTACAATCATACGATCTATTACTTTGGCTAATGCCCCATAATCAAAGGTTTTATCATTAGCGGGGACATCTTGCGTCACAAGCAAATGATGTTTGTGAAAGACAGTAGTAAGTTCTTTCATGAAATTTGTTAATTTATCTCTATCGCCTTCAGGTATTGACTCAAAGTCAATATTAATACCTGCAAATTGATTCTCTTCAATTCGCTTTACTAAATCATTAATAAACTTTGTCTGTACATTATCTGGAGCATTCAGTAACTTATGAATAAGTTTACTATCAGGACCAGAAGCTTCTTGCGTATAGTTAGTAAGCAAAGGCATAATTTTTACATGATTTTTTTTTGCTAACTTTACAATCTCAGGTTTAATCTCACTACTAATTGTTAAGTTTGCTTTTAAGTGATACCATTCTGGAACTAACATGGTTAATGAATCGATATTTTCTTTTAAAGAAGCAGTACTATTTTCATCCCAGTTTACATAAAAACCATAAACTTCTTTAGGTTGTTCGCCATTGTCTGTTGAATTTTCGGAATTTTCATTATTGTTTATTTCGGTATTAGGAGATTTGAATTCTTCCTTCTTTAACTGCTGGTCGCTGAGTTTTTGATTAATAGGTACAAGTTTAGTATCTTGCTTTACAGAAGGATTCATATTTGGAATTTCTGGTGTTGAAAAAATACTTCGAAAGAAAAAATACAATACAATACTTATGCTAACTATTGAGATACATAGAAACCAACTAAAAGCTAGTTTTCTTCTTCCTTTAGGATCATAAAAAACGGGTTTTGAGTTATCTTTCTCTTGTTGAATTTTTTTCTCCATTATTTTTTTACATACTCCTTTTCTTTTTATTCTAAGTACAAACGCAAACTATTTTAATAGATAGACCTTCTAGGGTTTTGGTGCGAAAATAGCTTAATAGGAATATAGAACAGTAATTTCCTGTTAACTTTGAGATCAAACGACTAATCCGATATCTTATGAATGACTTCAACCTCATTTTGGGCAGATTTCACCCTTTGGTGAAGTTGCCCTTTTTTCATCATATGCATGGCTTCGATACCTCTCAAAATCAAGGTTGCTGTACGAAATGATTTCAATTCTAATTGCTTTCTTCACTATACATATTCGGAGGAAATAAAAATTTTATGGGGGTCAAAAAAATATTTTTTTATAAAAATAGATAAACAATTTTTTTCAAAAATAAAAAGCTGACAATTTCATCAACTTTTTCATAGATTCATATGTGAAAATACTCGCATTCGTTTTATCTCGCTATTCGCGGGCAGTAAAACCCTCACATATCAATATTCGGTTTTGGTGCAAAAATCATTTAATAGAGACATAGAGAACCTACACAATCTGTTCAATTCCAGATTATGATACAATTCCAAATAAGTGGTTCTGGTGCAAAAACTTTAAGACTTTTGCAAGTAATCTTCTAAACTTGGACATACTGATACTAGTACTCTAAAAAGGACGTGTTCAGTATGGAAAAGCAAAATTTATTCAAGTGGAAACATTATCAACCTGATATTATTTTGTTAACAGTCAGATGGTACCTACGGTACAATCTCAGTTTTCGTGATTTAGTCGAAATGATGGAAGAACGTGGCTTATCTCTTGCTCATACCACAATCATGCGTTGGGCTCATCAATATGGTCCTGAATTAGATAAGCGGGTACGACGTCATCTTAAGCCAACCAATGATTCTTGGCGCGTCGATGAGACGTATGTGAAAGTTAAAAGTCAATGGATGTACCTATATCGTGCCGTTGATTCAGAAGGAAATACGATTGATTTTCACTTAAGCAAAACTAGAGACCACAAGGGTGCAAAGCGATTCTTCAAAAAAGCTTTGCGGTCTTTTCATGTTTCAAAGCCCCGTGTGATCACAGTAGACAAGAATCCAGCCTATCCTATGGCCATTGCTGAGTTGAAGAAAGAGAAAAAGATGCCTGTAGGCATCCAAATAAGGCAGATAAAATATCTGAATAACATTGTAGAACAAGATCATCGTTTTATTAAAAAGAGAGTTCGTTCAATGTTAGGATTGAAATCTTTTCGTACAGCTAAATCTATTCTTTCAGGAATAGAAGCGATGCATATCATTAAAAAAGGCCAACTTATTTTACGGGACAAGTCTGTCCAAAATGAAGTGAAGTTTATTCATCAACTATTTGGAATGGTGGCATAAGAACAGATTCCAATAGAGATCTATATACCTTTTTCAAATAAATACAATCTTTGCACCAGAACCAAATTTCTTTTCCACACTGATCACGTCCTTTTTAAAGTACTAGTATCAGTATGTCCAAATTTCATAGATTCCTTGCACCAGAACCCATAAGAGTGTCTTTTAATAATGACATAATACCCACACAAGGTGTAGGAATCGTAATAGGATACTTTATTAATTTTTACAGTATTAGTAGCGGTATGTCCAAGTCCCAAGATTAGTTACCATTATCTTGAAATTTTTACACCGCAACCAAAAAAGGAGCTAAACTTAAAAACACAGCTCAACTCCTTAATTTTATCAATTACTTAATAATAAAAGATAAAATCCCTAAAATTATACACAATATTCCACCTAATAATTGTCCGAGTCCAGACGTCTCTCCTAAAATCAAGAAATTAAAAATGTTTTTCCTTGTTTGTGTTTTTCCTACAAATGCATCATCCGTTTTCATTCTATATATACCCCATAATACTAAGACTACTCCAAAAAGTATAAATAATAGTTTTAAAATCATAATATATTTACCTCTATTCATTATTCGTATTTTACTATATTGTTTAAATTTTTCTCGTTAATTGTACTTATATACTACTATTAGTCATCTTCTTCAAATATAAAAACTTCTTCAATTGATAAGTTAAAAACCACAGATATTCTATATGCTAGTAAAACAGATGGATTATATTGTTGTTTTTCTAACGAAATAATCGTTCGTGAAGATACAAATACTTTATCAGCTAATTCTTGTTGTGTTATTCCATGTTTTAAACGCAACTCTTTTATTCTATTTTTCATAGAAATCTCCTAATTAAAGAAAACCATTATAATATTTTTTAGCTAATATTTTAGTAATTAGGCAACATATTATTATAAGAAATAGCCCAGTATTTGTTGGAATTATAACCCATTTCGAAAGGAACATCATAAGAATAATTATAATCATTAGAATACTTATGGTGAATTGTGCAACTTTCCCTTCTATTAAATCATCCCTTTCATCATATTCCTTTGATAGCTCTTTTTCTAACTGTTTGTGATTAGATTTGTATTTAGTTTGAGAAACTAACGCGAAAATTAAAAGCATTGCTCCTGTAAATATCTTTAAATTCCCCCAATAAAAACCTTCACTAAAATTAGCTTCAGTGTGATCAAAAAATATTTCAAAAAAACCCATTGCAATTATTGCAAACGAACATAAATAAAGCTCTTTAAATCTATTTTTCAAACAAATCACTCCTAACACAGTCCCGTATGAAGTTTACTTCATGTGAAGCAAACTTCATATTACACTACCTTGAAGAGAATGTCTAGAATTAATTTGTTTTAGAATCTCGTTAATACTAAATTCAGTTTTACTAATAATAATCGTGTTTTCAGTTCCATTTATTTATCCATAGCTGTATAAATTGCTCTAGAAGTTGCGTTTAACAGTGACTGTGCGACCATGTTTTTCAGGGATTTAAATTACAAATTGATTAGAACATAGTTCCTATATTTTTCTTTTTTTGATATGGGGTAGTCACAGGGTTCTTGTTATGAACCGCAAAGTAAACTCTTTAAATAATATAAAATATCCAGTTCCATTACCAAAAACCATCGTTTTTGGGATACTAGTTTACAACAATTCATAAATGATCCAAAAGGTCTATGTATATAACTTTAGGAGATAATTTGCGTAGTTTTTAAATGATAAAGGGGGGGTGCGTAGCAAAGGAACCAAATCACGTAGTAAACAGTAGCGGACATTAGAAAGGTTAAAAAACACACTCTTTGAGACATAAACAACTATCAACTAATGTAAATATTCCCCAATATGACTCCCCTTTACAAAAGGTAACCAATAGTGTAATATTACACTATTAGTAGAAATGAACACTAACCCATGAAGGTGATGTTATTTGAATAAAGAAACTGTAATTGATTTGATTTCTAAGAATGTTCGACTGATTCGTCTTGAAAGGGGATATTCTCAAGAAAAAATGGCTACTGTTCTAGGGATTTCTAAAAAGACACTGGTTCAAGTTGAAAAAGAAAGAACATCCATTGGTTGGACGAATGCAGTCGTAGTTTGTGCTTTATTTAAGGATAGTCAAATCTTAAAACATATTTTAGGAGAAGAACCTTTTGAAGTAATTGAAACACTAGCTCACGATGGTATGAATACTCCAAAAGTAAAAACATTAGGTGGAAACATGTTTTGGAATGAGATTACGAAAAAAGGAAAGTTTCGAGTACAACAAAATGTGATTAGTCAGCATTTTCGTATTTTAGATGATAGTGAGTATCGTTGGTATAGCACGTTTGAAGAGAAAGAAGTCATGAATCGTTTTTACGAATTAACTAAGGAGTAATTAAAATGGAGAAAAACAAGAAAGTCATTATATTAAATAGCCTATTAGTAGGAACTATCATACTAAATCTTTTTATCTTTACTTCACGTATGCGCTTTTTCCCTTGGTTTATTGAAGATGCATGGGGATATTTTGGAGTATTCCTTACTGCACCAATCTTAATAGGTATTTATTTCATACTAAGACATTTTTACAAGAAACAACTAGTCACAAACACAAATAAGGTAATTCCATTATTTGTCGCAGTAACATCATTGATTATTGTATTTTGTCCGATAACTGACTTTTTAAATATTGTTGCCCTTGTAATTAATGTAGCTACGGTATTTTTAGTAGCAATTTTCCTATTCAATCAAAATGAAGGAAAAAAATAATTACGGATTTAGTATTTCGGGGTCTGTGTAGCAATGGAACTTTTTTACGCAATAAGCATTAGCGGACATTCGAATAAGAAACACGAATAGCCCAGTTGTAGTCTATTTTTCAAGAACTACTCATACTGGGCAATAACATCTAAATTCCGGATATTATGTACACTTTATTAGCTACTTTGCATACTATCGTTATTGGGGTACGTGAACATCGCCATCAAGCTAACTAAAATGAGATACCCCCAAACCGAAAAAAAATGGGAGTATCTCATTTTTATATATCTAACTCAATTTCTTTGTTCATGCAACAAAATTTGTATTTCTTACCACTGTTACATGGACAATTCTCATAAATATTTGCTGGTCTTGAGCAATCTTTGATTGCTTTTTTTAAATCCGATATATCTTCATTGAATTCTAGCCCAACTATGTAGTAAAAATTGTATGCCTCACAAATCGCAGCCACTTTCTCTGCTCTTGTTTGAGACGAAACCTTTACGATGATGGGATGTTCTTTCGAACCCAGTGGATACATGTCTGATTCCCTCTTTCCTTTTTCTTTCTAATGTATAAAATTTAAGAAAAAGTGGAGGAATATCTATGAAAAAATTTTCTAGCTCTCAAGTGTTTCGACTACTTGCAGAGGAATTACAACGTAGCTTTTCACCACAAGCATTAACCGAACTTGCCAAACAAACTCAGTTTGTTCAACGTACGAGTAAATTTCGGGCACAAGATCTATCTTCATTATGTATTGGGATGGGACAAGATACTGCGAGTCATTCTCTGGCTCGATTATGTGGCATTTTAGAATCAGAAACAGGTGTCCTTATCAGTCCGGAAGGACTGAATCTCAGGCTAAATACAAAAGCAGTGGAATTTTTACGCTCTCTATTCTCACGGTTATTACAAAAACAATTGTTATCCACGAGGCCTCTTCCTTCTTCTTTTTCAGCATACTTTCGTCGTATTCGGATTCTAGATGCTACTACATTTCAAGTCTCGGATCAACTTGCAGCGTCCTATCCTGGATCTGGAGGAAGCGGAAAGGCTTCTGGTGTGAAAATACAACTAGAATATGATTTGCTGAGTGGACAGTTTTTACATGTTGAAGTGGGACCTGGCAAACAAAATGATGTGAATTATGGAAAAAAAGTTCAACATACTGTTGATTTACAAGACCTATGCATACGAGATTTAGGTTATTTTAGTTTAATTGATTTAGATGCGATACAGAAAAAAGGGGGTTCTGGTGCAAATATATGAAGAAGAACATGGATGATAGTAGATTCCTAACGGAATCGTATTTTATGCTATAAGTCCAAACACTCGGTGGATGAACTCTTTCTGATTTTGGACAGACTGATTCTGTAAATCAATTTGTCCCTTTTTTATCATATGCATGGCTTCCACATCACTCAATATAGAAGTTGCTGTTTTATATGACTTAAATCCCAACATAGAACGCACACGTTTCTTGATAAAACGATGATCTTGTTCCACTATATTATTAAGATATCTAACTTGTCTTAGTTGTATGCCTTCGGGCATATGGCTCTCTTCTTTCAACTCTTGCATCGCTACAGGGTAGGCAGGGTTCTTATCTACTGTTATCACACGAGGTTTAGAAACATACGAAAAAGCCAAGGCTTTCTTGAAAAAGCGCTTGGCTGCTTGTTTATCTCTTGATTTACTAAGATAAAAATCAATGGTGTTCCCTTCGGAATCTACAGCACGATATAAATACATCCATTGACCTTTTACTTTGATATAGGTTTCATCAACTCTCCATGAGTCATTTGTTGATTTAAGATGATATCGTACTTTCTCTTCTAATTGAGGCCCATATTGATGAACCCAACGCATAATGGTTGTGTGAGCGATTGATACTCCTCGTTCTTCCATCATTTCCACCAGGTTACGAAAGCTTAAATTGTACCGCAGGTACCATCTTACTGTTAATAAGATTAGTTCAGGCTGATAGTGTTTCCACTTGAATAAGTTTTGCTTTTCCATACTAATCACGTCCTTTTTTAAAGTACTAGTATCAGTATGTCCAAGTTTCGAAGATTCGTTACATGAGCCTTATAGTTTTTGCACCAGAACCGCCTTTAATTATGTTTCTATTAAAAACCTTCGCTTCTCCTAACCTGTAAGGAGGTTTCAATAATCATATCCAATAGCTTGCTATAGGTGATTCCTGCCGCATGAGCGCTTTTGGGCAGTAAGCTATTTTTTGTCATCCCCGGTAATGTATTAACCTCCATGACATATGGGATTCCATCCTTTACGATCATATCAATTCTAGCATAAACACTGCATTTTAATACTCTATAGCAGGCCATTGCAGCATCGGCGACACTTGCATGTATTGCAACTGGAAGTTCTACAACCTCTTCAATCGTAGCGGCATTATTGTATTTCGCATTATAGTCAAAAAACTCAGCCGCATGTTGGATCGAGATGATTGGTAAAAGCTTTCCGTCAAAAATAGAACACGTAATTTCTTCGCCCTTTATATACTTTTCAATAACTATTTCAGAATCCCATTCGAATACATCGGCAAGCGACGATAATAAAGAATCCTTATCGTATACTATTTTTACCCCTACACTGGAACCACCCGAATTTGGTTTTACCACTAACGGATACCCCATTTTGTCTAATTCATCCAACTGAAGCTCTTCCATATTCGAAATATGAATCCAATCCGGTGTTTGAATGCCTTCATAACGAATAATTTTTTTCGAAATGTTTTTATCCATACAAATACCGCTTGATAGCATGACACTTCCGGTATATGGTACGCCGAGGGTTTCCAGTGTACCTTGAATCGTGCCGTCCTCCCCGTATTTTCCGTGAAGCGCTAACAAGGCAATATCCAGATTTCTTGCCTTTTCAACAAGCTCTTTTTTGTCATTTAGTTTAATAGGCACAACTTCGTACTTACTCTTATCCAAATGTGCAATCATTTCTTCCCCTGTCATGAGGGACACTTGTTTTTCGGAGGACACTCCTCCCATAATAACGCCAATTTTCATTTTTCAAGGTATCACCAATTATTCTAATTCCATGGATAATATCCTCTTCTTTTAACCGGGAAAATCCTAATCGAAACGTATTACTTCCGCCTCCATCCGTGTAAAAAACATCCCCAGGAGAAAAAACAACTCCCTTTTGATAGCATTTTTTCAAAAGTGTACGTGAATTAATTCCTTTTTCTAACTCTATAAAAAGATGAATTCCGCCATCCCCAGTCATTCTTTTAAAATGAATGTATTGATTGCAAGCATGAAGAGCTAGTTCATATTTTTTCTTATAAACTGACTTGGCCTTTTTTAAATATTTTTCGAAATAGCCATCCTGCAAATATTGATAAAACACTGCCTGATCCAGTGTGGATGTATGAATAGTCCGTGCCCTTTTCATACTTTCCAAGCAGCGGATTAATTCCTTATCTGCTAAAATCCAGCCAACACGTAAGCCTGGAAAAAGAATTTTTGAAAAGCTGCTGATATAGATAACATTGTTTCCAGGTCCCGCGAAAGTCAATAATGGTGCTAAATGGGAACCTGAATAACGTAATTCCTCATTAAATCCATCCTCCACGATAGGAATTTGATATTTAGAAAAAAGTTTCATAATTTCAGTCCTTTTTTCAGAGGAGGTGACAATCCCGGTAGGATTATGATAGGACGGGATTAGATATGCAAAATCAAACTCCGTTTCGGATAAGCTTTTCTCAACTTGACAAATATCGATACCATCATCCCTCATTTCTATCCCGTGGATGTCAAATCCATGTAATCGAAAAAGCTTTAATGCGGCATGATGGGTAGGGTTTTCGCAAATAATACGCCCAGATTTTTTAGCTAAGGAAGACAATAAAATATCCAGACCCTCGGTGAAGCCATTAGTGATAAGAATATCCTTATTGGAAATATCTACTCCTTTCATTTCCATATAGTGAAGAAGGTAATTAATTAGGGGTTTATAACCTTTTGCATATCCGTAGTTCAAAACGATATCTCCTTCAATGGACATCCGGGTCAAAAAAGCCCTTTTAAAATTTTCGACATCAAAAAGCTTTTCGTCTGGGGCAATGCTATTGAATGAAATCATGCCTTTTTTCCAGCGAACACCGTGCTTCATTAAGTCTAATTCATCAGCTAGCAAGGTAGCTTCATTGAGCTTTTCTTTCCAGTTTAGTTCGATGGATGGAGTTTTGGATGTTTCGACTTTCCCTACAAAATTTCCTTTTCCTTTTATTGCATAGATTAGACATTCTTGTTCTAAATCCGCGTAAGCAGTGAGAACGGTAGTTCTGCTGACCGATAATAATTTACTAAGTTCTCGGGTAGATGGAAGCTTCTGGTGCTCCAGTAGGTGTCCTTTCATAATCATTTTTTTAAAATGATCCTTTAATTGAATATAAACTGGACGATCATCCACAAGCTTAAAATCATTAAACACTTCCTTGCCCCCCTTGCTATCATTTTTACATAACTATATCTATCCCAAAAGGTCCACAACGTATGTATTTTCTTTAACCAGCGGTATGGTTTTAGGCACCATTCATACAACTTTGATATCAATAACGTGGTAAGTTTAAATTCCCTTCACTCTCTTATCCAATAATAATTAAGGTTCTGTTGCAATATGCTATAAGTCCAAACTACAAAAAAGGGTTCTGTTGCAAAGTTTTCTAAAGTAAGCTAAACTCTGTAAAAAACAAACAAGGAGCGTACCAAATGGGATATTTTAAAGGAAAACAGTTCGAGAAAGATATTATCTTGGTAGCCGTTGGCTACTATTGTCGTTTTTCTTTAAGCTATCGCGATGTGTCTGAAATTCTCAAAGAACGTGGTATTTCTATTCATCCAACAACTATCATGCGCTGGGTTCATGAATATGGAAATCTTATCTATCAAATTTGGAAGAAGAAAAACAAAAACACATTGTTATCTTGGCGTTTGGATGAAACCTATATCAAAATTAAAGGAAAGTGGTGTTATTTATATCGAGCAATTGATAAAGAGGGACAAACACTTGATATTCAACTTCGTCAAAAACGAGACAAACAAGCAGCATATGCTTTTATGAAAAGACTCGCTCGAACTTTTGGAGAACCAACGGTTCTGACGACAGATAAGGCTCCTTCTTTAGCTTCCGCATTCAAAAAATTAAAGGAGATAGGTCTTTACAAAAATACCTTTCATCGTACAATAAAGTACCTCAATAATATCATCGAGCAAGATCATCGACATGTGAAACGTCGATTTTCCCGTTCCTTAGGCTTTCAAAGTCTTCGCCATGCCTCACGTACTATTAAAGATATAGAAACTGTTCATGCCATATACAAACAAAAGCGAAGTCTTCAACCAAACTTCGTTTTTTCGACGTATAACGCATTACATGAATTATTAATAGTTTCATAAAACTGGTCTGCAATATTCCCCATCTCTTTATGTCTTCGGAAACTTTGCAACAGAACCTCCTTTTTCATACCGATCACACACCTTTTTTAGAGTAATAGTATCAGTATGTCCAAAATTTAGAGGCTACTTGCATGTATCTTGAAGTTTTTGCACCGGAACCGAAAAGAACAGAATGGAGATTATATTGCCGACCTATCACTTTTTTTACGAGACTTTAACACGGGTACAGCCGAGATATACACGTATCTCGGCTGTACCCCTACTAGTATCAGTATGTCCAAGTTTACTAGATTTCTTGCACCAAAACCATCCCTAATACAGTGAAAAAGGACACCCTCGCCAGATACTCCTAGCAAGTGTGTCCTTTTACATTTTTCTATCAATGAAACTATTATTTTACTCCTACGTCATTCCAAGCTTTTTGTACAGCTTGATATGTCGTACTGTTAACACCGTAGTAATCAGCAGTAGATTGTAATAAAGCAGCACGTGCCTTGCTGAAATCACTTGTTGGTGTAAGGTACGTTGTTAAAGCACGGTAATAGATTTTTTCTGCTTTTTCTTTACCAATAGCATTGATTGTTAAATAAGCAGCTTTATTTGGAATACCGCTATTGATATGTACGCCTCCATTGTCTCCTTCTTCTGTTGGTGGTAAATATTGATAATCATTCATATGAGTAGGTTGGTCATACTTTTCAGGATTTGATAAGCTGCGAAGTGCATCTCCTTTAACTCCAGGCGTATATACAGCTTCTCCTAAATCCCAGTTGGCTGGATCAACGAAATATCCAAATACATCAGAAAAAGATTCATTTAGTGCCCCGGATTGATTTAGGTATTCAAGCTCAGCTGACTTTTCAGTTACCGCATGTGTTAGTTCGTGTGCAACAACATCAAGAGAACCTGACAGCGGTGCGAATTCAACACCATCGCCATCACCATAAATCATTTGTTGTCCATTCCAGAATGCATTATTGTAGTTGGTTCCGAAATTGATTCCAGAACGAATCGTTGCACCTTTTCCATCAAAACTGTTACGGTTATGAACATTTTTATAATAATCATATACTTTTCCTGCATTAAAATGAGCATCAACTGCAGGAGCTTGGTTCTTATCTACCCAAGCATTATCTGTATCGAATAGATAGTAATTTTTTATATTCTCGTAATCAGAGATATGATTAACAGTAGCTGTCTCAATAAAGCCACCATTCATCGGCTTTGTTGTGTCTTTTAAATAGTATTTTCCAGATTGACTGCTATAAGTTGTATTCAGGTTTTTTCGATCACCAAATACGCCGATGCCATAGCCTTTTTGCGGAGTATCTGCATCTGTAACTGCATTATATGAATCTACAATTGTTCCATCTTCTGCGTTTACATAGATTTTCCAGTTTGCTCCATAAGGTTTAATGAATTGTAATTGTACTTTATAAGTTAAGTAATAATTCCCGTCTTTTTCATAAACAACTAAATCTGCCTTTTCATTTGTAGATTTTGCGGTTTCTTTAATTTGTTCTAGCTGAGTTCCACTTGTTTCTACAAATGTATCTTTTTTTGCTAGATTAATATGTTTCCATGCATTTGAAAGGGCAGTTTCATTTGAGATCTTTGCCTTTGTATTTTCTTTCAAACGGTCAGCAGCAGCGGGATGTACGTCTCCGTTTACTGTTGTTACTTTTCCATCACGATTTGTATGAACAATGAAACGTGCCCCATCAACTGGAACTTTATTAATAGATTGAATGTACACATAATGTTTCATTCCTAAATCATCTGACTTTACTTCTTTCAGTGTTAAGTCAGTTTGTGGGTTGATTTTAAATAATTCTTTATTTTCTTCAAGGAACGCTTTTACTGCTTTTTCTGAATCCACTTTTCCATCAGATAATTCCCCTGAAAGGAAGGATGGATTTCCTTGTTCATCATTCCACTGTTTTTGAACGACCTCCATTTTGTTCAAGGCTTCTTGCTGCGATACTTGTTCTGCTGCAAAGGCACTTGAAAATGGAGCACCTAAAACCATTCCGGTTGCTAGTAATGTAACGACGGATTTCTTCATTTCTATCTCTCCTCTTAATACTACGTATAATAAAGATGCATCTTATTAGGGAGTATACAAAAAAAACATATTCTTGTAGTCATTAATGCAAAATTGCATATATTAAATTTTGTATTATTCATATTTTAGAGAATTTTCCTATTTCTTGTTGGGGTATGGAAATGATTCTGGGTATGAGGGGCCACTCTGGGATTTAATTACAAATTAAAAAAGAACTTTATTCAAGTTCTTTTAATCGGTTCTGGGGTTCTGGTGCAAAGATAAAATAAAAGAGACTATAGCTCATATATTTCTAGCGGAATTCTATTTTATGCTGTAAGCCCAAACAATCGATGGATGAATTCTTTCTGGTTTTGGACAGACTGATCCCGTAAATCAATCTGTTCTTTTTTAATCATATGCATAGCTTCCACTCCTGCAAGAATGGATGTAGCTGTGCCAAAAGACTTGAACCCTAACATAGAATGAACACGTTTCTTAATAAAACGATGATCTTGTTCCACTATGTTATTGAGATATCTAACTTGCCTTAGCTCTATGCCTTCAGGCATATGCTTTTCTTCTTTCAACGCTCGAATTGCTACAGGATAAGCGGGGTTCTTATCTACTGTTATCACGCGAGGTTTAGAAACATACGAAAAAGCCAAGGCTTTCTTGAAAAAGCGCTTGGCTGCTTGTTTATCTCTTGATTTACTAAGAAAAAAATCAATGGTGTTCCCTTCGGAATCTACAGCACGATATAAATACATCCATTGACCTTTTACTTTGATATAGGTTTCATCAACTCTCCATGAGTCATTTGTTGATTTAAGATGATATCGTACTTTCTCTTCTAATTGAGGCCCATATTGATGAACCCAACGCATAATGGTTGTGTGAGCGATTGATACTCCTCGTTCTTCCATCATTTCCACCAGGTTACGAAAGCTTAAATTGTACCGCAGGTACCATCTTACTGTTCATAAGATGAGTTCAGGCTGATAGTGTTTCCACTTGAATAAGTTTTGCTTTTCCATACTAATCACGTCCTTTTTTAAAGTACTAGTATCAGTATGTCCAAGTTTCGAAGATTCGTTACATGAGCCTTATAGTTTTTGCACCAGAACCTATTTGAAACATGTCAATATAATTGTATATATTTTGAAACGTTTATTTTTAAAAGTAACCAAAAGTCCTTATGTATAAGGACTTTTTTACAATATTTTTTTGTTATTCCCCCTTTTCGAGGGGGTGGGCAAAAATACCCACATCTTAACATGAAAAAGCAGCATTTTTATTGCTTATAATGTCCGCTAATACTTATTGCGTGATTCGGTTCCATTACTACACAGACCCCAAAAACAGCATTTCAATTAAAGTATGATACGGTTATAAAAAAGGAGGGAACGATATGCACACTTTACAAAAAGATATGTATGAACAATTGAAAGAGAAAACAAGCGAAGTCACTATAGTTTTAAAGAGTGGTGTTCGCATAACTGGACAGATCATTGCAATGGATAGATTTACTGTCCTTATGATGGTTAATGGTAAGCAACAGCTGGTCTATAAACAAGCCATTTCTACAATTGCTACGTAATACATACTGGATTTAAGGGTTACCATATCAAAAAAAAATTGTACGTTAGTTAGAAAGGAAATGAGGAGGAAGAGGGATGAAAAAGAAGATATATGCTGTGCGAAAAGGAAGGAAAATCGGTATTTTTTATTCTTGGAAAGAATGTGAAACACATGTAAAAGGATATTCAGGTGCTCAGTACCGCTCTTTTCCTTCAAAAAAAGAAGCACAACAATATTTGTCATCCACTCTCATTCAAAATAAAAGGAACCAGGTATCTTCTTCTTCTCAAAACATAAAAGAACAACCAACGAAGCTACACTCTTCAAGTGTTTCACAGGAATCCATCGTAGAAGTCTATATTGATGGAAGTTATAACATGAAGCGGAAAATTGCAGGATATGGCTTAGTCATGATTGTTCAAAATCAGGTGTATTTAAAAGATTTCAGTGCCTATCCCTACTCAGATGTAACAGCAACTCATAATGTTGGTGCTGAGCTCATGGGTGCAAGACGTGCGGTAGAATTGGCTTTAGCGAATGGCTGGAAACATATGATTTTGTACTATGATTATACAGGAATTGAAAATTTTGCAACAAAATCCTGGAGAGCTAAAACCACTCAAACACAAGAGTATCAAGATTTTATGCAAAAATACATGCGTAACATCGAAATACAATTTGTAAAAGTAAAGGCTCATAGCGGTAATGAGTACAATGATTTAGCAGATCGTCTTGCCAAATATGCAACGAATCTATAAAAATAGTTGGGTATGGGATGAAGCCCCAAAAATGATGGTATAGGCATAAAAATGTTAAGAAGTAAAAAAGGACGGGGTGCATGAAAGTAGCTTAAAAACTATCTAATTTGAGTAAGTGAAAAAAATTTATCAATATACAAAAATCAAAATTTTATGATACAATTTTTTAAGGAAGGGGTTGTTTTTTTTGAAAATTATAAAAAATACTAAAGGAATAAAATTCCTAGCATGTTTATTAGTTAGTTTATGCACTATTAATTATTCATCTATTTCCTTCGCGGAAACACAAACAGGTAATTCAGCTGATGCAACAAAAAATGCTAGTGGCATTGATACTGGCATAGCAAATTTAAAGTATGATAGTAGAGATATTTTAGCAGTAAATGGTGATAAAGTAGAGAGTTTTGTTCCGAAAGAAAGTATAAATTCAAATGGTAAATTTGTAGTAGTTGAACGTGAGAAAAAATCACTTACAACTTCACCAGTCGATATTTCGATTATTGATTCTGTGGCTAATCGTACTTATCCAGGAGCAGTACAACTTGCAAATAAAGCTTTTGCAGATAATCAACCTAGTTTATTAGTGGCTAAGAGAAAACCTTTGAATATTAGTATAGACTTACCTGGCATGAGAAAAGAAAATACAATAACTGTCCAAAATCCAACATATAGTAATGTGTCTGGAGCAGTAGATGATTTAGTATCTACTTGGAATGAAAAGTATTCAACAACACATACGTTACCTGCAAGAATGCAGTATACAGAATCTATGGTTTATAGTAAATCTCAAATAGCAAGTGCTCTTAATGTTAACGCTAAATATCTTGATAATGGGCTGAACATTGACTTTAATGCGATTGCAAATGGAGAGAAAAAAGTGATGGTTGCGGCATATAAGCAAATATTTTATACCGTAAGTGCAGAACTACCTAACAATCCATCAGATCTTTTTGATAATAGTGTTACTTTTGGTGAGTTAACTCGTAAAGGGGTAAGTAATGCGGCTCCGCCTGTTATGGTGTCAAATGTAGCTTATGGCAGAACAATTTATGTGAAATTAGAAACAACATCTAAGAGCAAAGATGTACAAGCTGCCTTTAAAGCCTTAATTAAGAATAACAGCGTCGAAACGAGTGGACAGTACAAAGATATTTTTGAAGACAGTACTTTTACCGCTGTAGTATTAGGCGGAGATGCAAAAGAGCATAACAAGGTTGTTACAAAAGATTTTAATGAAATACGAAATATCATTAAAGATAATGCAGAATTAAGTCCTAAAAATCCAGCATACCCAATTTCATATACAAGCACTTTCTTAAAAGATAACGCAACTGCTGCTGTTCATAACAATACAGATTATATTGAGACTACAACTACAGAATATTCCAGTGCTAAAATGACGCTTGATCATACTGGTGCATATGTTGCTCAATTTGATGTATCTTGGGATGAATTCTCATATGATCAAAATGGAAAAGAAGTACTAACCCATAAAACTTGGGAAGGAAACGGCCAAGACAAAACGGCTCATTACTCTACAGTTATACCTCTTCCACCGAATTCAAAAAATGTAAAAGTCGTAGCGAGAGAATGTACAGGTCTTGCATGGGAATGGTGGAGAACAATTATTAATGAACAAAATGTTCCATTAACAAATGAAATAAAAGTTTCAATTGGAGGAACGACATTATACCCAAGTGCTAATATTAGTCATTAGGTAAAAGTGAAGCGCCCTGTTTACAGGGCGCTTTTTTACTTGGCCACAAGTATATGGGGTATGGAAACGATTTAGGGAATGAGGTGCCACTCTTTACTTACAGAATGATTTGAGGAATGCTCTGACATATCTAAATCTTACCCATTTAAATTTATAAAAGAAGAGTCCATTTTGGATTCTTCTTTTTTGTTTTATCTTTTTATCAGAACTACATTAAATAAAGAGCTATCTACTAATAAACTTATTCATAACGAAGGGCTTCAATCGGATCTAATTTTGCTGCTTTGTTCGCTGGAATCAACCCGAAAATAATACCAAGTGTCATAGAGAATAACACACCGCCAACGACTACTTGCCATGAAACAAGTGGTGGCCATTTTGCAAATGTTGACACAATATATGCACCTCCATAACCAATTCCAATTCCAATTAGTCCTCCAAGAAGCGTTAACATAACAGCTTCAATTAAGAACTGTAGTAAGATTTTACTACGCGTTGCTCCAAGTGCTTTACGTACCCCAATCTCACGAGTACGCTCTGTTACAGATACAAGCATAATATTCATAACACCGATACCACCAACGACTAGTGAGATACCAGCAATACCACCGATAATCATCGTCATGATATTTGTCATTTTAGAAATACCCTCTTGAATTTCTTTTAAGTTTAGTACCTCATATTTACCTGTAAACTCACTTGGCTTACGACTATTTAATACATCAGCTGCTTTCGTTCCAGAGGCATCTAAATTATCGACTTTTTTCGCTTGAACAGAAATACTTTGAATTTCATCTGTTCCATACAACGTTGGCCATAACGTTAATGAAATTAACGCCTCGGAATCTCCCATTCCCATAAATCCACCTGTAGCTTCATATACACCAATGATTTGCATTGGTTGGCCTTTCATTTCGATGATTTTTCCAATGGGATTCTCTTTTTCAAATATCTTTTTTTCTAAACCATTGCTAATCATGACAACATTATTTCCTTGTTCAATATCTGTATCATTTAAAGAACGACCTTTTTTCACCTTAACTTTATTTACAGCAAAGTATTCACCGTCTAGCCCTTTTATATTTACCATCTCTTTTTTATCATTAACATCAAGTGTTTCCATATTTGAATTTGTCTTAATTACATGTGCAATCTCTGGAATCTTCTTAATTTCAAAAATATCTTCTTCCGTCAATTTTGGTTGTCCCAATGATTCCATACCGGATGGATCATTCATGTCAGCACTATAGTGAATAGAAATCACACTATTTCCAGAACCAACAAATTGTGATTTTAATGCGGCTTCCCCGCCCTGCCCAATCGCAACAACAATAATAATGGAACCGACGCCGATAATAATCCCGAGCATCGTAAGTGCTGAGCGCAGTTTATGAGCTAGAATAGAAGATAGGGCAATTTTTATACTATCTAGTAAACTCATACCGCACACCTTCTATCTTCTGTAATTTTCCCATCTCGTAGTACAATTCGGCGTGAAGAATACGCAGCAACTTCCTCTTCATGCGTAACCATAACAATTGTTGTACCTTCCGCATTTAACTTTGTAAAAATATCCATAACCTGTTCACCAGATTTCGTATCAAGTGCACCGGTTGGCTCATCAGCCATAATAAACGTCGGATCGTTTGCGATAGAACGAGCAATGGCTACACGCTGCTTTTGCCCACCTGATAGCTCACTTGGTAAATGACGTACTCGGTCTGACAATCCGACTTTCCCAAGTGCCTCAAGAGCCCGCTGGCGGCGCTCTGCTTTCTTTACGCCGCTGTATATAAGCGGAAGTTCGACATTTTCTACTGCTGAAAGACGTGGTAGTAAGTTAAAATGTTGAAACACAAAGCCAATATATTCATTACGAATGAGGGCAAGTTTCTTCTCATCTGCTGTTAAGATATTTACATCATTCAACATATATTCGCCTTCTGTTGGACGATCTAAACAACCGATAATATTCATAAGCGTCGATTTCCCTGAACCAGATGGTCCCATAATAGAAACAAACTCACCGCTTTGAATTGTTAAACTAATACCATGTAAAATCGGTACCGCCAGCTTCCCTTGATAATACGTCTTGTGAATATTATTTAACGTAATCATTTTTCTTTCACTTCCATTCCGTCATACACGTTGTCGGAAGGATTTTTAACCACCTTTTGTCCTACTGTTACGCCTTCAGCTTCTGTCCAATCGCCGTCAGTGGAACCTTTTTTCACATTTTGTTTACGAAGCTTGCCTTTCTCTTCCACATAAACAAATGCATCGCCATCTTTTTCTACAATGCTCTTACTAGGAACAGCAATCATATTCTTGTTTTCTAAATTGACTTGTAAGGATACATGATAGCCTGGAGACAATCCTTCTTGTCCATCTAAACTAGCTTTATATGTATACTGAGACATATTTTGTGTTGCTTCACCGCCTGCGCCAGCTGCTGCCATTTCTGCACTCGTTGGGAACTCACTTACTTCTATGATCTTCCCTGTCCACTTCTTCTTACTATTCGCTTTTGTAGTTACAGTGAATGTTTGATCTTTTTGAATTTTTGATTTTTGAATTTCTGTTAATGTCCCTTGAATTTGGAATGGATCTTTAGAAGCAATTTGTAAGAATGCTTTTCCTTGTCCGCCCATTGCTTGCGCTGAGCTTTGTGCTGCATCTTTATCTAGCTTTTGTACAACACCCGAAAAATTACTATAAATAGTAAGTTCATTTTGTTTTTTCTTTAACTGCTCTGTTTGCAATTGACCTTTTTCTTTCTCTAGGTCAGTTGTTTTTTGCTGTACTTCTAATTGACTTACTTGCTCTTCTAACGGATCTGTTACTTCTTTCCCAGCACCGCTATCTTTCGCCTTCTTAATCTCTTTCTTTATGGAATCTATTTTCTTTTGCCCTTGATCATAACGCATAGTAGCCATTTTTTGATCAAGCTCAGCTTGCTTCATCTGTAAATTAATTTCTTCATTATCATAAGAGAATAATTTCGTTCCTTTCTCTACTTCTTGCCCTTCTTTCACTTCAATATTCTTTACTTTTCCTTTTGTCGGATCTGCATAAAAGCTTTCAATATTCCCAGGTTTCACCTGCCCTGAAATCAATTTTGTATTATTAAGTTTACGCTCTGTTACTTTTTCGAAGCTAACAGCATCTGCCTTTGCCTCACCCTTCTTCTTACCTTGCATGACAAAAATATTGATGGCTGCAACGATAACAATTAATGTAATAACCCCACTGATAATCCATTTCTTCTTTTTGTTAAGTTTACGTGTTGTATTTGGTAACATAGTGTATCTCCTTTCATGATTATATACTTTTTAAGTATATTATAATTTTTAAACATAACATGAATAACATATGTAATATTATGCAATATTGCATATAAAAATGTATTGATATATATGTAAGCGCTTACTATAATAAGGGTATAAAGATTTACAACATACTATACAAAATAAGAGGAGGAAATACTATGGCAATCGCAATGGCAGTTTTAAAATTTTTAGGTGGAATCATCCCGTTCGTAGCAGAACTTTTAAAAGCAGTAATGTAAGTTCATTATCTTACTATACAAAATAGGAGGAGGAAATACTATGGCAATCGCAATGGCAGTTTTATCATTCTTAGGTGCAATAATCCCATTAGTAGGAGAGCTTTTAAAAGCAGTAATGTAAGTTCATTATTCCGCAATTGCAATTATATGTAAAAAAACATCATACAAATGATCTGTATATCAAGAATGAATTGATGTGCAGATCATTTGTGTGAGCAAACTTTAAACCAGAAAAAGAATCCCAGAAATGAAGTGCACCCCAATTGTTAGACACAGTCTAACAATTGGAGGTGCTTTTCTTATGGCCAAATTTACAGTTGAAGAGAAAATAGAAGCTGTAAAACGTTATTTGAATGGTAAAGAAAGTCAAAAAACCATCGCAGATTCTATCAAGGTGGCTCACCCTATTTTTCGAACATGGATTCAACAGTATCAATTTCATGGAGAAAAAGCTTTTGAAAAAAGCCATACATCATATACTTTGCAACAGAACCAATTATAGTATTTACTCTCAGGATGACCCTTGAACCCAATAGTCGTTTCCGTTTTACTTTATCCCGCTATTTGCGGTCAGTAAGACTTCCACATCAAGATTCAGAGAGAAACAAAGAAGATAGGTGGGGGATGAAGCCCCCCACTGTTAGAAGTTTCACTTTATAACATACATAACTTTTTCCATGTATAAGTTTATTTTGTTATTTGTTATTCACGTACGTATCAAACCATAAATGAATATATCCAGCTGTAATACGCTGTGCTTCCATTAAACGTTTTCCTGTTACCGGTGTTACTTCAGCACGCCATTTGTCAGCAGAGTCTTGTGATACCGCTGCTTTTAAGAACCAATTCTTCGTATTGTCATTAACAATTGATGGAAAATCAGCTTTTGCTGCAGCTGCTGATGCATGAACCCACTCTTCTGGATTTGCACTTTGCCAATTCCAATAGCCATTTCCATCCGTTACTTTATAATTGTCTTTCACTGTATCAACGAAGTTTTCATATTTTGAGTGGAAGCCAAATGGATGCGAAACGTTAGTAAAGTTTGCTGCATGCATAGGCTGGTTAACATCCCCTAAATAATGAAGTGATAATCCTAAATAAAAGAATGCATTTTTCAAATCTTTATTTTGATAAGCTTCACCAGCTAGTTTAAAATATTTCGCTCCTGTTTGCTTTGCTTGTTTAGCAAATGGAATATACGTTTTTCCTGAATCAGGATCATAGAAGTGTGAAGCGAATGTGGAATTATCATAGTATGGGTTTTGATAATCCGCAGAGTAAATGCCTTTCTCTAGATCCGTACGCCATTCATTTAATAGAGCTGTCTCATTTTGCTTCACAACAGTCGTATTTTGGGACATAATATCAATGGCTTTGTTTACAATCCATAAATGAGAACTTACTCCTTCATTATGTATAGATTCTGCTGACCACTTTAGAGCAATTGGTGGATCTTGATGGGCATTTTCATGTGCAAACGCCACACTTTGAATAGGAGCTGTTAAAGCAATTACAGAAGCTATAGCAAACATTTTTCTTTTCATAAATATTCCTCCATTTGATGTATAATTTAACTTTCCTTCATAGAGTTTTCTCTTACCTTACCGGAAGACACATTACATACTAATAAGTGCAGTTATATAAAGCTGAATGTAACAGACGTTTTATTGCAAAGGTACTAATTCGTAGCCAGCAACGCTTTTAGGAGCAGAAATTGCCCACATTTTCTCGTGATCTGAGCCTGGGTATTGTGCTATCTGTACTTGGAAAGTTGATGTAACTCCATAATAAGAGTTCTTTGGATCTGCACTGTACCAATCACAAGGTCTACCAAATTTATCTCTAAGAATCTCGGTGGTGCCTGTTGCTAAGTTTATTTCCTTCGAATTTACTTTCTGAACGATTAACTTGCTTTTTGATTGGTCGCTAAAATAAATCCATCCAGCATCCTTTGCATTTATATATTTTTTTACTCCTCCTGCCTCAGCATTTGGTCCACCAATCCACATTGACGTGGTAACTGGCGTATTATGTCTTATATATCCATCACTGTTTAATCCATCTGGAGTTTCAAAATTTATAGGTGTACCATAGTACTCATTGCCTTTTGTATCTTTATGTATTTCCGCTGATCCATAATAAGATGCTTTTCTATACTGAATTGCATAATGCCAACCAGCGTACTTCTCATAAGTTACTCCAAATCTATTCTGACCTACAGGTGCTATACGGTCTTTAGGATGAACTCCCACCACGTCCCAGTACTTATTTATTAATATATAGTCTTTATTTGTGGTAATTGGATCACCATAAATATCAAGGATACGATCTTCTTCATCTGCATAAGCAGAACTTGTAGGAAAAATAGTTACTATCAAACTAAAAATTATTGCTAAGAATGTAAGTATAGGTAGTTTTCTTTTAATCAACATGTCTTAATCCCTTCTTATTTTCACTAATGGTTTTACTATCTGCGCGCATCGTCTACTAGTAGATCAGCCTCATCCTAGCTAACAAATCTTTCATTTCTCTTTCATAAATGTTACAAAAGTCTTTCAAAGGTCTGACGTATTTGCTGATGAAACTAGCACACAAAGAAGGAAACCTGCATGTTCATTAGCTTTATAGGCAATCTATTTAATTAAATATATAAATTATATAAAAATATGCAATATTGCATATCGAAATGTATTGATATTAATGTAAGCGCTTACTATAATAAAAACATAAAGATGGACCATATCTTAATACATAAAAAGAGGAGGAAATAACATGGCAATCGCAATGGCAGTTTTAAAATTTGTAGGTGGATTACTTCCATTCGTACAAGAGCTTTTAAAAGCATTTATGTAAGTTTATTATTCCGCAATTATTTATAAAAATTATCATACAAATGATCTGTATATCAAAGATGGATTGATGTGCAGATCATTTGGGTGAGCAAACTTTAAACAAGAAAAAGAATCCCAAAAATCATAAGGGATTCTTTTTCTTTATTTGTAATTATGGCTTTAACATTTTTCTACCGATAATGACGACTTATGTAAACCTACCATGTATGGAATATACATCCAAAATTATGCAACACATTACTTCTTCCAAATGGTACAATGTGGTAAAATCGTTGTTCTAATAGGGGGAAAATCATGCGTATTCGAGGTACATTGGACATTCGGCTCTTAATCATAGGATTGATTCTGTTTACAGGAGGAACCTATGCTTCTCAATGGGAAAACATGGTCGCTCCTGCCACTGCTGCCGCGATTATTGGCGGAGTCCTAATGGGATTAAGTCCAGTCATGCAACTGTTTAAGAAATAAACCTCTTTTTGATGGGAGGGGTTTGCTTTTACTTCCGAAAACGAAGATTATGTAAATAAAAAGGAAAGCCTTATTATACAGGCTTTCCTTTTTATTTAGGTTCTGAATTGATATTAATTAAATCATTACTTATTGATGTATAACCAAGAGCTTGTACATGTATATGATTATGTAGCACTTTACCTTTTATATTCCATTTTAAGGACCATCCATCTGTTCCATCAGTATCATATCCCAGTAGCTTTCTTTCCTTCCATGTAGCTGTACCTGTTGGTACAAGCCAAAACAGCATGGTTTCTGTATTTTTAGCTTTCACGTATATAGTGACTTCCTCAGTTCCCAGCGGAACACTAACCCAGTTATTTATTTCAGGGATATTTGTATATGTCTTTATGATTTGGGGAGTAGGCTCTTGTACCTGTTGTACATTACCTAAATGCAAAGAACTTATAATACTATACAAGATAAAGCAGTTACCAATAAACATAGATCACCTCATTAAGTAGTATGCTCTAAAGGAACTTTCGATAGTCTGAATTATGTGAATGAAAAATCCCTTCAGAAAATCTGAAGGGATTTTTATAGATTTCTAGATAGATTGACTACTGATAAGAGGTGTTATGTAAACCTCACATGTACAAGATATACAGTCCTTTTTATAGTAAGCTTGGATAAAAGGGGGAGAAAGAAGTGGTCGCTATGAATCAAACACAAAAAGTTTGGGAAACTAATTTAATTCAAACAAAGAGAGGGATCTTTGAAGTATTTACAAAAGGAACGGGAGAACCTCTTTGTATTACACATTTGTATTCAGAATTTAATAATAGTGGCGATTATTTTGCTGATACTTTTACAGATACACATCAAGTATTTCTAATAAATTTACGTGGAGTTGGTTGTTCTGAAACCGAAATACACGAAGAACAACTAAGTATGTTAGAAACTGTTAGGGATTTAGATGCTGTAAGAGAATCTTTAGGAATTTCCACATGGTATTTTGCTGGTCATTCTACAGGAGGAATGTTAGGTCTTTTATATGCCATTCACTTCAGTTCTTCCTTAAAGTCATTAATTATTGTCGGATCAGCAGCATCAAAAGATTATGCAATCATAAAAGAAAGTATCTATAACCCAGAACATCCTCAATTTGACTATATGCAAGAGCTAGCTGAAGCTTTAAAGGTTCCAGACATAACCCCTGAACAAAGAAAAAAACTATCAATTAATCGAACAAAGCTATCACTCCACAAACCAGAGAATTATCACACCTATTTCAATAAAAATATCCAAAAACGCATGTCGGCTAAACGTATGAATTACTTCTCTAAGGAGTTTCCTAATTTTGATTTAAGATCTGAATTGCAAAGTATAAATGTTAAAACCTTGGTGATCTGTGGAAACCATGATGTTCAATGCCCTATCCAATGTTCCATAGAAATAAATGAACAAGTTGCTAATTCAACTCTAATTCCCTTTGAAAATAGCAATCATTATCCATTCTTAGAAGAACAAGAGAGATTCATAAATACGATTCATGAGTTTTATATGCAATGATTTCTTAGAGGTGAATAACATGAATTTGGGGTCCTGCCGCATGCCCATCAAGCTAAGGTCTTGAAGTACCCCCTAAACGAAAAAATTGTACATTTCCACCTGGAGATGCCAATTTTCTCGTCTTGGGGTATTTGCTTTTCTTAGCTTGATTGCGATGTGGCGGTACCCCGTTATTACATTTTATAATCAAGAACGTTTTCAAAAAAACTTCACGGCCTTTCCCAGATAGAATATCGGGAAAAGGCCGTGGTATAAAACTCTTTTTATTGTTGTCTACTTGACGGAGAGATGACCACAGGAACTATCAAAGATTCTTCGTCTGTTTAACCTCTTACAGTGAAATGGACGAAAGAAAACATTACAAGATAGACTCCTTAAAAAACAACCATCATATCGTATATCTATACAATGAAAAATTTCAAATAAAAATTTAAATTTATATATACATTAGAATAGATTTATTTTACTAATAATGAATATGTCCCATTTCTATTTTCCTCTTCAAAAAATGCAACTACGTAATACTTCCCAGGTTTCGCTTCAAATTTCCCTTTTATATTATTTCCATCCGTTTGGCCCGTAATGACAGGATTTCCTAAATCTGATTCGTGATATACATCCCATTTTATTCCAATCCCCTGTTCGTCTATAAAAGAAATATCTACTTCTTTTGGAGATGTAACATTGAATGTGTACATATACGCCATATTAGGCATATCCATATTTCCTTTGAAAAGCTTATTAAAACGAATTGCCTTTGCGCTGCCATATCCATGACCTACTGGCTCATCCTTTTTTACGGTAACCGTTGTTTGTCCACGGCCTACTTTTCCTTTATTATCTTTCACTGTTAGCCTTGCAGTATATGTTCCCTCTTTTCCATATACATGAGTAGGATTTGCTTCTGTACTTGTTGTACCATCCCCAAAATCCCAGAGATACGAAACAATTTTTCCACCTATGCTTTCTGTACCATCGCTATGAAACTCAACTTTTTCATTTAACATCTCATTGTATGGTCCATTCATATTTACTTTAATCGTCTGTTTTTCTTCTTCTCCCGTTGCAACACCATGGAATACAACATCGTATTCAAATTGATTGTTCGCATTCACACGATAATTAACAAAATACGCTGTAACTGTTTTGTAGCCGCTCCATTCTTTTTGCGTTAACTGTTCTAAAGATTGATTAATTTGCTTGCTCATCGTTTTCCAATCTTCAGATTCTCCTTTTGTTACGCCGCCTGTATATGTTCCTTCTAATGTAAACGTATCAAAGAATTGAGACTTATGCTTTGTCATTGTTGCATCTTTTATACGTGCCACATTTTCAATTTCTTTCTTTACATCAGCTAGTGGCTTTGGTGCATGTTCAGCTAAATAATCATCGGATACTTGTGGGGTATTATATGTATCTTGATTATCAATTAACTGCTTCATATAGTCTTGGTATTCTTTATTTAAATTTGGATCCTTACTTAAAGCTTCACGATATGCATCGTAATTCTTCACATCATTTGCACGAATTAAATCTTGAATCTTATCGAAAGTTTCAAATTGATGAGTATATAAGTAAGACTGCAGTGCAAAAGAATAATTATAAAAGTCCCATGATCCATATTTCGAAAATAATGTTCGTTCTGCTGTATAACGTTCTGCAGGATTAGATGATAATCCTTTAATTACACTTTTGCGCGGAACAACGTTATTCGTACGAGTAGATCCCGCAAAAAATTCTGCATTTCCTTCATCAAACCAAGTCATACGTTCATTTTGATATAATTCTCCTTGTCCCCATGATCCTGGAACTTCGTATCTTGCCTGTAAATAGTGTGTAAATTCATGACGGAACAATTCTTCTAAAGTATAACTACTTTGCTGCGGTGTACGTTCAAATGTAAAGAACGTTCCTTTTCCTTCAATGTAAATGCCACCATTATTCGTGTCATATCCATATAATTGGCTATTTCGTTTATATTCATATGGATCATTATAAATTACGATTGTCAGTACATCATCAGCTTTCCCTGCTTCTAACGCTGCATCGTTTCCAATTACACGATGATATTGTGCTTTTACTTCTTTAGCAGCCCAATATAGTCTCTTAACCTTTTCTTCTGTTACTTTATCTCCTGTTTTAAATACGATAGAACCGTCATCGAATGTATACGTTTTTGGCAAGTATTGCTGTTGGCCTTCTTCACGTATTTTCTGTAAATCTACTGTATTTCCGTAATAATCTTTTCCACCATAGTTTGTTGAAATTTGCTCTACCGCATTAAAATAAGCTTCACTTAAACGAGGGTACATATGCATTGCTTGTGTAAGTACTTCTAAAGGTTTATTTTGATTACTATGGAATTTCCCTAAACGACCAGTATAATAAACACCATTATTAATTAACCAGCTATTCTCTGTTGTTACATGATTCAGAAGAGCCAGTCGACTGATTTCATTTATGAAACCATCAATTTCCCCATACCATATTGTTTCATCCGCTTTTTTCCTTGTACCATTCAAGTAAGACTGTATATCATCATCAATCCCTTGTATAAGATTATACAAGGCGTCCCCTTTATTCTTGTCACTTACATATGTAGAAATATTATCGTTATATTGTTTTAATATATTTTCTGCATATCGAACTGTTTCAGCATCACAAGAAGCGTTATGAATTAATTTACCATATGTAGATACCACTTTATCTTGTTTATCTGTACCAAGTTTAAAATTCGGATTTCTTCCAATTTCTTTTAATGCAGGTAAGCATTTATCCTGGAAGCTTCGCTCATTTAAGTAGTTTAACTCTTTATTATTAAAGCCTAAATAAAAACCGCAACATAATACTTCAGCAAACGTCTCAATCCCTTTTGTATCATCTTTTGTAAATGTGCTTCCGCGACGACCTAATTCATCAATAATAACCTGTATTCGCTCTTTATTTTGATAAAATACTTTTGTTTCTTGATTAAATTGAGATAAATCTGTAATTTGATCCCAACTAACATTTGCCAATGTATCAATTAATTCGTCATCACTCATTCTATTCAGCTCTGCCACAGAATACTTTTGCTGAAATTGTTTTGCCGCTGCTCGTTTCACGACCGGAGTCGGACGTTGTGAAAAATCGCCTACTTTTAAACGTTCTTCATAAGACAATGTTTCGTCTGCTTTTGTAGAATGTGCAATTTCATCTGTTGAAGTTTCTATCCCAATTGGTTTCTTTTGTAACACATTATAAGGTGTGTTTTCTTCCGCTGATACTTGTGTTTGAATACTTCCAAATGATAAGGCCACTGTACTAATACCGAGCATCATTTGAGTAAATTTTGATTTCTTGTTCATAACATTTCCTCCGTTTAAAAGTTTCATAAAACAACATATTATTATGATAAATTAATATAAAGTAATTCATATTACTTCTTTGCATATTTCTATACACAGGAATACCATATCAAAAAGAACATGATACCTTTTGGTGCAATTTAAACACAAAAAAGCACTCTAATGAGTGTCGAGTGAGTACTTTTTACGGTTTAACCTGAATACGCCAAAGGATAAACATTTTGTACATCATTTGAGCCTTTTATAAAATATTTGATCCTATAGATTTAGTGTGGACAGGTTCATTGTAATAACATAAATCCACAATATTATATCTGTGTGAGAATCTACCAAAGTAATAATAGAGATTTCTATATGCTAGTAATAATGAAACTGAGCTTAATTTTTCTGTTTTTTACTTAAGATGTAAGAGTTAATAAAATACCTACTGGATAATCATATGTTTTTCTTAAATTAGATTTATGCAACCTCTCCCTTTCTTTCATCATTTCTACAAGATTATAAAAAATGAAATTATACTGTACATTGCTTATACTTTTTACTTCAGATTAAAATAAAAACACCTTCGATATGTTTATCTTAGTATATATATATTTCAATTTTATTTCATAAATGTTACAAAAGTCTTTCAAAGATCTGACTTCTTTCCTGATGAAACTAATAATCAAAAAGGGAAACCTGCATGTTCATTATCTTTATAGCTATTTTTTAAGTTATATATATAGATTATTTATTAATATGTAATATTGCATATTAGGGGTCACCTGTAGCTTTATAAATAAGTTTGATTAAAAATACTTCTCAAACCTATATAGTGCGATAAATAAGGTTCTGGTGCAAAAATAAATTATAAAAAAAGTAGGACCTGAATTTCCTACTAAATTACAGATTATGATGCGATACCAAACAATTTATCAATGAAATCTTTTTGATTTTGGGCAGACTTTACCCCTTGATGAAGTTGCTTCTTTTTCATCATATGCATCGCTTCTATGCCACTCAGTATGTAAGTGGCTGTACGAAATGATTTGAATCCTAACATCGAACGCACTCGCTTTTTAATAAATCGATGATCTTGTTCCACGATGTTATTGAGATATTTCACTCGCCTTATTTGGATGCCTACAGGCATCTTTTTTTCATTCTTCAACTCTTCAATTGCTATAGGATAGGCGGGATTCTTATCAATGGTTATCACACGAGGCTGTGAAACATGAAAAGACTGCAAAGCTTTCTTGAAGAAACGCTTTGCAGCCTTGTGATTTCTTGTTTTGCTTAGGTAGAAATCAATGGTGTTTCCTTCTGAATTAACTGCACGATATAAATACATCCACTTTCCTTTGACCTTAATATACGTCTCGTCTACTCGCCAAGAATCATTCGTTTTCTTAAGATGACGACGAACTCTCTTATCTAACTCAGGACCATATTGGTGAACCCAACGCATAATCGTTGTATGAGCAATGGATAAGCCCCGTTCCTCCATCATTTCGACTAAATCACGAAAACTGAGGTTGTACCGTAGGTACCATCTTACCGTTAATAAGATAACATCAGGCTGATAATGTTTCCACTTGAATACATGTTCCTTTGCCATACCGATCACACCTTTTCTAGAGTAATAGGATCAGTATGTCCAAGTGTTAGAGATTACTTACACGTATATTAAAGTTTTTGCACCAGAACCGTAAAATGAGAAATGATATTTTTATGTAAAAGTGAATAATCTGTAGTCGAATTTTAAAATAAACAAGTTAATTAATCTAGCTTGTTTATTTTAGTTTAATATTATGCAATATTTTCATGCAAACGATTGCGTTTTTCGTATATAATGAAAACGGATACATAAGTGTTTTATAAATTTAAAAAAGGGAAAAGGAGAAAAGGGATGAAAAAACAGTTTCAATATTATGGTATTGTCATTTTATCTGTCTTGATGTTATTTGTATCTCTATTAATTCCACAAGCAAGTTTTGCAGCCGTAAATGGAAAAGGAATGAATCCGGATTACAAAGCTTACTTAATGGCACCATTAAAAAAGATTCCGGAAGTAACAAATTGGGAGACATTTGAAAATGATTTAAGGTGGGCAAAACAAAATGGTTTTTATGCTATTACTGTTGATTTTTGGTGGGGAGATATGGAAAAGAACGGGGATCAGCAATTTGATTTTTCATACGCACAGCGTTTTGCTCAATCAGTAAGAAATGCAGGTATGAAAATGATACCTATTATTTCTACACATCAGTGTGGTGGAAATGTTAGCGATGATTGTAATACACCAATTCCTTCATGGGTTTGGAATCAAAAAAATGATGATAGTCTTTACTTTAAATCTGAAACCGGAACCGTTAATAAAGAAACATTGAATCCACTTGCTTCAGATGTAATTCAAAAGGAATATGGTGAACTATATACGGCATTCGCAGTAGCTATGAAACCGTATAAAGATGTAATCGCAAAGATATACTTATCTGGGGGACCAGCTGGAGAGCTGAGATATCCTTCCTACACATCTGCTGATGGAAGCAGTTATCCATCACGTGGAAAGTTTCAAGCCTATACAGAATTTGCAAAATCAAAATTCCGTTCCTGGGTATTAAATAAATATGATTCCTTAAATGAAGTGAACAAAGAGTGGAGTACAAAACTTACTTCTGTTTCAGAAATTTTACCACCAAGTGATGGGGAACTGTTTCTAAAGAATGGATATAACTCTTCATATGGAAAAGATTATTTAGAATGGTATCAAGGTGTTTTAGAAAGTCATACAAAATTAATTGGTGAATTGGCACACGATGCCTTTGATCCAAGTTTTCAAGTACCAATCGGCGCAAAGATTGCAGGAGTACATTGGCAATATAATAATCCGGTTATACCTCACGGGGCAGAAAAGCCAGCAGGGTATAATAATTATAGCCATTTACTTGATGCTTTCAAAAGCGCAAAGTTAGATGTAACATTTACTTGTCTAGAAATGACAGACAAAGGTAGTTATCCAGAATATTCAATGCCTAGAACATTAGTACAAGAAATTGCAACATTAGCTAATCAAAAGGGAATTGTATTAAATGGTGAAAATGCTTTAAGTTTAGGAAATGAGGCAGAGTATAACAGAGTTGCAGAAATGGCTTTTAATTATAATTTTGCTGGATTTACGTTACTTCGTTATCAAGATGTAATGTATAACAATTCATTAATGGAGAAATTTAAGGATTTATTAGGTGTGACTCCTGTTATGCAAACGATTGTAGTAAAAAATGCTCCTACAACAATAGGAGATACTGTTTATATTACTGGGAATCGTGCGGAATTAGGAAGTTGGGACACGAAACAGTATCCAATTCAATTATATTATGATTCTCATAGTAATGATTGGAGAGGAAATGTTGTGTTGCCAGCTGAAAGAAATATAGAATTTAAAGCATTTATTAAAAGTAAAGATGGAACGGTCAAATCATGGCAAACCATACCACAAAGTTGGAATCCAGTCCCACTGAAGACTACCTCTCATATAAGTCGGTGGTAATTATATTATGTAAACAAAAAAGATCCTTTAATATGTGATAAAGGATCTTTTTTGTTTTTGAAGGAAAAATAAATCTTAAAAAATGTCACATTCCTCTTTCTAGTTCTGTTGCAAAGTTTCCGAAGACATAAAGAGATGGGGAATATTGCAACAGAACCTGTGAGGTGCATGAAAATACAAAGAGGGAAAAGAATGATAAACATTCTTTTCCCTTTTTACCTACTGAAACTTTCATGCTCATTAGCTTTTCGGTATATCGAAAAATGCTGTAGAATTTCTCTTTTCGATTATAGTAATAAAACCAGCTTATGTTATATGAAATATTGCATATTAAAATTTATTGATATATATGTAAACGCTGACTATAATAAGGGTATAAAGATTTACAACATCTTACTATACAAAATAAGAGGAGGAAATAATATGGCAATCGCAATGGCAGTTTTAAAATTTTTAGGTGGAATCATCCCGTTCGTAGCAGAGCTTTTAAAAGCAGTAATGTAAGTTCATTATCTTACTATACAAAATAGGAGGAGGAAATAATATGGCAATCGCAATGGCAGTTTTATCATTCTTAGGTGCAATAATCCCATTAGTAGGAGAGCTTTTAAAAGCAGTAATGTAAGTTCATTATTCCGCAATTGCAATTATATGTAAAAAAATATCATACAAATGATCTGTATATCAAGAATGAATTGATGTGCAGATCATTTGTGTGAGCAAACTTTAAACAAGAAAAAGAATCCCAGAAATCATAAGGGATTCTTTTTCTTTATGTAATTACGGCATTAACATTTTTGGTTCTGGTGCAAAAACTCCAAGATTCCTGCAAGCAGTCTCCTAAACTTGGACATACTGATAGTATGACTCTAAAAGGCATACGGCAACGATTCAAGGAATAACCCGCCACATCTGAAAAATTTTCCAATTTAACTTTGGTACAAGTCATTTGAAGCACTTTCACCTTAGGAAAATCAATAAATAGTCCGCCATCCCAATAGAGTGTACTCAATTGGGACGAATAGTCTTAGATTTTCAATAGATACCACATTAAAAACAGTTCAATTAGAGTATTTTCACTTCAAAAAAAGTAAGAAAAATACAGAAATTCTATTTTTTACAGATGTGGCGGGTCAGTATACGAATCGTTTCCGTATCCCATATACCAATACAAAACCCAACATAATTGATATTATGTTGGGTTTTATTCGTGCAAAATTACTTAGTAATAATTGTCTCTTTGTAAAATTAATTAATTTTATTAATTATCTTTCCGTTTTTATCAATTTTAAGCTCCCACAATTCTTTTGACATTTTTGTTTCTTCTTTTAATTGTAGTTTTATAGCATACACATCATAAGTTTCATTGCGTTGTACATTCTCTAATTTTCCATTTGTAATAAGTTTACCTTTTGAGATTGTTGTATAAACTTTTTGAGATAATGCTTGTAATTCTTGCTGGCTTAATTTATTTATGTCTTTTCCTATATTATCTTCTGAAAAAGACATTGGCAGAAAGGAACTTTGAGTATAAAGTTGATATAAAAAATTTTGTACAGCCCTTTCATTCGAATCTTCTATTGATTTCTTTATGTTTTTCTTTTCTTCAGGTGTATACTCTTGTTTCTCTAACATAATTTCTGCTTGCTCTTCATTTAGTTTATCGCTATCGTTCTTCTTTTGTTCCTCTACAACCGCTTGCTCTTTAGTTGGTTTATCACTATCGTTCTTTTTTGTTCCTCTACAACCGCCTGCTCTTCAGTTGGTTTATCACTATCGTTCTTTTTTTGTTCCTCTACAACCGCTTGCTCTTTAGTTGGTTTATCACTATCGTTCTTTTTTTGCTCTGAATTTTGACTCTTCACAGCCGTTTGCTCTTCAGTTGAAATTTTACCTGATTCCGCATACACCTTATCCATTTTACTCAAGTTCAAATCTTTATCAGAGATTAACTTGAAGATACTGCACATTGTGATAACAAATACTGTACTCCATACTATTAAAGTTTTTCTTTTCATAAAAAAACATCCTTTTCATAATACGTGATAAAACAACACTATCTACATAGCTAAACATTTAGATAGTGTTGTTAATATTAAGCTATTAAATAAATCTAAAATCTGCGAGACCTATAAATCTAATATTTTTGAATTTATGTTTCTCAATAATCTTCTTAACTCTTTCCGTTACAATAATGACCCCAAACCAATTCCTAAAGAAAAATATATCTGAGCCGTCCCATTCTTTTATATTGACACTTAATCCTTCTATAGAACGTCTATCCCCTGCGATTTTCCCACAATACTGACATTTTTTAATCTGTTTACCTTCACTATTGCATATATAACCACCATCACCATGGACAACCAATTCTTTTAATGTTTCCATATGCTCCATTGGTAGTTTCATAAAAGGTAATACTTCTTCCTGCAAACCAATAGGTTCAAGTGAAAATCCTGTTATTGAATTTTCTAGTAATACCTTCTGTATATTATCATTGATAAACGTATATTGAGGTATAGTATAAAAATCGGCCATTCTCTTTCCTTGAAAATAGATCTGCAGAGGATGCGTTTTTACTCTTAAGACACCACCACATATTTCACAAACTTCTATATTAAAACGATTATTACCTTCTATAGGTTCTGCAAAGTTAGAGTAAGTTTCTCTCATTATATAAAATTTCAATATAATCACTTCCTATTATTTTTTTGGCTTAGCTTGATACGATTTCATCCCAGCCTTTTCAACCATGTACTCTAGAGTCTTTTCTATAGTTGTCATTTGATTTCCATAAATTAAAAAGTGAATTTGATTAGCAAACAATACAAAGTGGTAATTAATTAGAGGTGGCGCAATTCGCTGCTTTTTTATTTTGCATAGAAAAAAGGAACCGTTATAGATTCCTTTTCACAGTGCGACATTATACTTATTAATTTTTTGTTTAACATCCACAAAAGCTAAGAAGGATGCAATAGTACAAATACCGGATTAACCCCCTAATTTTGGACACATACTACTCTTAACTCGTTATTTCATAGAATTACTCAATATTTCATTTGAGGTAAGAAAATTCTCTCACCTCAAACCCGCACTTCGTTAATTTTTAACTTTTCTTTTTGAATGCGTTGATAGAAATCGCTTGGTGATAAGTCTAAAATACTGGAATGGATTCGACGATTATTGTAAAAATCCATGTACTTAGCTACTTCACCATAAGCTTCCGCATAAGATCCAAACACGAATCTTCTTAAACATTCATACTCTAGTAAACGATGAAATGACTCGATATGGGCATTCATATTTGGTGTTCTCGGTGGAATCCGTTCGTGCTCAATTTGGAATGTTTCACATGCCTTCTGAAATGTTAATGAAATAAATTGTGGGCCGTTATCTGTTCGAATAACTGGCTTTGATCCTTCATCAAACTGTTGCCGTTTAAACAAAGCACGTTGAACGAGCTGACCAGCGTCACAGCCAGTGCACTGTAAACCAATATGATAATCAATAATGGAACGATCATATACATCGATAAGGGACAGGATAAAAAAGAAACGCTCTTCGCCTTCAATATACCCGTATTTGATATCTGTTTCCCAAAGCTGATTAGCCCCCGTGATGATTCTGTTCCGCGAAAGTTTCCTTGGATATCGAAGCTTTATTTCTCGTTGCGGTTGTAAGATATCAAGTTCTTTACACAACCGATACACTTTCTTTTTGTTAATCTTTAATTCATATATTTTTTGAAGGAGAAGACATAACTTTCGATAGCCATAGATACCAGCTTCACCGGAAATTAGCTCCATCAACCATTCCTGTATTTGCTCATCGGGTATCTTTTTTCCTTTCCTAGTACATGAATAACCTGGAATTGGTCGCCCCTCACTCACAGATTTTTCTTCTCTTTTACGCTGATAATAGTACGTAGAAGGGGAAACCCCTAAAATCTTTAAGACTTTACGCACAGAATAGCCTTTCGCAATCCACTCGTCCGCTACTTCAAGCGTTTCAGTAAGTGAGGGTTCTTCTTTTTTAGCACGTCACGAAGAATAGAAATTTCTAGGTCTTTTTCGCCTAATAACTTTTTAAGCTGGTCGTTTTCTGCCTCTAGTTGTTTAAGTTCTGAAGGGGAAACTCCTTCTTGAACACTGGAAGTATTTAAAGATCTGCTTTCTTGAAAAGCTTTCACCCATTTGCTTACAAGGTTAGGACTAAGTTCATAACGCCTTGCCACTAAAGCTCTATTTCCGGTATCAATCACCTCTTGTACCACCTGTTGTTTGAATTCTGCAGAATGTTTTCTTCTTTGCATCAAAAAGCCCCCCTTCATTTTTGGCTACCTTAAGTATAAAACCACTCTTAACAGGTGTCCAAATTCATTAGGGGGCTAAATAGGTTATATTAGAAAAAATCCCAACATAATTGATATTATGTTGGGTTCTATATTTAGTAAAATTAATTAATCTTCTTCATAAAAATTATCCACGGACTCTTGTAAACAATCTAATAAGTAGCTATAAAAATTATTATAGGTGATTTTATAGAGTTCTTTAGTAAAACGGCTCCATAAAATGACTGGACATTCCTTATTATTCATTTGATTTACATCTAGGCAAGTCACTGTACCATCTATATCATTGAGCACAACATAATTTAAAGATAAATTATACTGCTCTCTATACATATTGGTATGATACACAACTGAGGAGTCTTCAAACGTATCTTCACACCCATAAATCTCCATACCAGCAAGTCCTCCACTACCATATGTATTTAAAAACCAACGATAGCTTTTTGGGAATTTTACCTTCAATAGCTTTTCAGCATTTTGAATAAAATCATCATTTATTCCACCTAGAAAATCATCTTCTTTTTGATAAGTATTAATAATTTCTGTAATTTGTTCTTGCATTATTTCACTTTCTTCCGAAAATTTTTCACACACTTTCCATTCATAATATATCATATTGGTTTTTAAAGTTATCGAATATGTTTGGATTGTTAATCCTCATAATCTTCAATTGCTATTTCTAATCTATCTAAAAAGAATTCATAAAAATTATTGTATTTAACATAGGGTCTTTTACTTACAAAGTCCCAAGATAAAACTGGGCATTCACCCTCTATTAAATTCCCAGTATCTAAGCAGTATACATATTCATCCAAATCATATATAACTACGTATTCTTCAGGCATTCCCATGGTACGATATGATTTTGTATTAGAAATTAGTGTTGAGGTTTCTAAGCTTTTTCCACCAGTTATGTCAATTCCTAAGACTCCACCACCACCATATTGATGTAAGAACCAACGATAGCTCTCAGGAAATCTACAATTTAAGTGCTGTTCATATTTGCAAATTAATTCCTCATCAATCCCACCAAAAAAATCTCCAGGTTCTTCAAATTGTTTTGTTAATCTGGAAATTATGTCTTTCATGATTGTAGTCTCCTTATAATATTTATTTTTGAAATTCTCTAGCCCTCATTTTCCAGTAATGATCTCTAAAGCGATCATACTGGGCATCTAATACCTCATCATTTCTAAAGCTGTCTCCATTTTCAATTGTACCATGTAATTGTTTAGAGTATTTTTGATGTGTACTTTTTGGTATTTCAACCATTGATCCTGGTTCTCCTTGTGTTGTAGGGGTACGGAAACGGAAACATTCGTATACTGACCCGCCACATCGCTATCAAGCTAAGAAAATACAACTACCCCTTGTACGCTAACATGATTTTTCGTTCCTTCTATGGTTTGTACTTTATATTTCTTACTATTTCAGAGAAAATGATATGTAGGACATATACCATCCATTTAAATAGGAGGAAACACGAAATGAAATGTTATCAATTGCACTTGGAATTAGTGGGATGCCCTTTTCCCTATTTGGAGACGAGTTATCCTACCAACAGATTTATTCTTTGATGATTTGCATGATGTGATTCAATGCTTATTTCAGTGGCAACACCAACATTTATTTGAATTTACTGTGGGGAAATATGTAATCTCCTCCCCACCTGATCCAAGCATTTCCTTTCATACATTGGCAATGACTACTTCGTCTCCTATGTTACATGCAGATAAAACCATGCTACACCAACATATTGGAAAAACGGATCAGGCTTTTCAGTATGTATATGACTTTGGAGATCATTGGCTGTTACAGATTCAAGTTGAAAATATACTCGATCAACCTTCTGATGAAATAAAATGTATAGGAGGAGAAAATGCGGCACCATTAGAGGATATTGGGGGCATTCCAGGGTATATTGAATTTTTAGAAGCGATAAAAGATTCTTTACACCCACAACACAAAATCTACGCAGAATGGGATTTATTAGATTTTGATTCATCTTTCTTTGATATATACGAAATTAATAAGGGATTATCCTATTGTGATTAAGTGATAAATGAATGCTAGTTTGTTTATGTAAATTCGAAAAAGGAACTGATTTTTTGACACTCAAAAAATCAGTTCCTTTTTCATGTCCAGAAAATTTATGTTTATGAACAGAGGATAAAACTCAATAATATCAACGTTTTCTAGCTATAATCATGTTCATAAATTTTGTAAACAATTCAATGTTCAATTAATCTTTGGTTTATATCTTTCTGAACATGTATTTATCTAAAAAAACGCTGTCAGGGTAAGGATTTGTAGTCCTTAGCGTACAATTTTCCCGAAATGATATAGTGACCCCACCAAAAGAATAGCGTTTTTTTTATTATTTAAATATGATTTCATCTAAATTTAATCGAGATACCCCCTACAAAAGTAGTAGAATTTTTATTTGAATTTGCTACCTCAGTTAGATTTATCATATTTTAATTTCGATATAATAGTAAATAGATATATCGGACATGGAGGTACATTACAATGATTACACATATTTCAGATCTAGAATTACAGACACTTTCTTTAGAGGGGGTAAAGCAGGTCTATCGAGATATACTATGTTTTCCAATAAAAAGTGAGACTAAATCATTTGTTCAATTCCAAATAACCCCTTATACAACAATTAGTTTTCGAGAGGTGTTAGAACCAATCACATCAGCCCATTTTGCTTTTCAAGTTCCAATGTCTATTTTTCAAAATATTGTTCCTTGGTTACTTCAATCAGGTATACAAATTTAAAAGATAAAAATGGAGATTATATCATTCATAATACTAAACAAAGTAGGTCGTTATATTTTAAAGATGGCGATGGAAATATACTTGAAGTCATATCACATGATTATATTGAAGAGGGAATTCTAAATCCAGTGGGAAAGTTACAAGTTATATATCTAAGAGAAATAGGTTTCCCTGTTGAATCTGTACCGGTGTTTCGTGATTGGCTAAAGCAAACATTACAGATGAGGACGTTAGAAGATCAAGATATATTTAATCTAGTTATAGGAGGGACCGCTCATGCTGTGGTTGTTAGTAAAGGAAGACCCTGGATTCCTATTGGTATGAGGGCATTACCACCTAAAATGCATGTCTCCTTTGGAACAACAAACCTCTCTTTTTTACAAGAGATTCAAAGTAATCTTCGTCAAAGCAATGTACAATTTCATTCTAATACTAACGAAATATCATTTATACGAGAAGGGTATTCGTTTTCGATACGCCATACCCAAAATTTCAAAGTCGATATTCCCAAAAAATTAAAATTACCACTTTCGATTTAAAGAAATAGAAAGCCAAATAATATAAAACAGTTTAAGAAAAACATGACCACCCGCTAATCTATGGGTGGTCTTTTTGCTACCAAAAAATAAGCATAAACAAACTTAATCGATGAAAATATCGTTGTGGGGATGTAAATTCATATAAGCTTGATGGTAAACGTCAAGTAACTCCAAAATATACAACAAAGGTTGATTTTAGAGTTACTTTTTGTTTTCTTCACTTTTTTTCGGTACTTTGCAACTAGATGGTAAATCCATTGACCACGGTAAGACTTTATCAATTTCCTCTTTATTGTTTAAATCGATATTTGGGAGCGTTTCAAACAAATATAGAAGATAATGATAGGGACTTAAATTGTTCTCTTTTTCGGTTTCAACCACATTATACATGATGGCACTTCCTCTAGCACCTCTCGGTGTATTTGAGAACATCCAATTTTTTCTCCCGATCACAAATGGTTTAATAGAACGTTCACTTCTGTTGTTATCGATTTCTAAACGACCGTCTAATAAAAAAGCTTCAACAGAGTAGAAACATGATTCCTCCCAAAAAAAACTAGCGACTATAAATCACTAGTTCAGATTGTCTTGAAGTTATTTTTCTTTCTTCTTTTTAAATGCCAAAACATAAAATAATATTGGGATTAAAAAATATGCCAATAACTGTCCCTTTCCATAAGGACCGCCCTTAATATCTCCTCCTGCTAGCTGCATAATAGATGATATTGTAAACAAAATTGCTACAACTAATGCCCATTTACGTTGAATTAATTTATTATTCATTTTTCTTCACTTGCTTTCATAAAATATTTTTTTCATACAATACCCATTATGGTAGTAATACCTATATTAATTAGGGTTTATTTCGTATGCGAATTTTTAAATAATCTACACTGATCCCCTATAAAAAGCAAAAAAACTCCCCTAAAAATTTCCTAATGCAGTCTTAGCTTGATAGTGATGTGGTTGTGCCCCCAAGTATATTGTATTTCAATCCAATTACTATTTTACCATATTTAACTATATTGTTGTTAAGAAAGGTGAATTAAATCAGTATTTTATATTTCTCAAAATAAAAGCACCCTTTCGAGTGTTCCGACTTGAACCACTTTAATTTTATTAAAAATCGCTTGGGGCATCGATTGATGTGGATTTAAAATAAAGTCACGATGTTTCTAAAAAAGATGCGATGTTTTGAAGAAACTCGCGATGTTTTATTTTTTCAATTAAAGAATTCTAAATGTGTTTTGATTAAACTTTTTTATAAAACTAAATTTGGGTGTTTTTGCCCAAATCCCCGAAAAGGGGGAATTAGCTTAATTAATTAAAAAATTATACTCTGTGTCAAAAAGTACACTTTATGACACAGCTAAAAATCTAGACTTTTTCATTTCAAAAATACAACTTAAACACATTTGAAATATGTCAATACAATTGTACATGTTTTGAAACACGTATTCTTAAAAGTAACCCAAAGTCTTTATTTATGAGGACTTTTTACAATGCGTTTTTCTTATTCCCCCTTTTCGAGGGGATGGGCAAAAACACCCTATATAATTTATTTCCTTGCTTGGATTAAAGTGAACCAATTATTTCCGTTTAGCTTTCCAGAAACTCTGTATACTGGCTGGTAGAAACCTTTCGTGTCATACATATACGAAAGCTCAATTAATTCAATATCAATATGGTCGCCTTTTTTTATAATAAGTTCTTCTTCCTTTACCAGTGCATTATATTTTATTTGGGGAAATTCTCCATTCTTTATTCGCTCATACACCTCTGCAGTAGACAAGATGTTCACGTCCCGTATAAATTGATTTTTATTAAGATTATACGTTAACGAATAAACACTGCCATCTGGTTTAAGACCAAGACCTATATCTCCACTCCAATAATCAATGTTTAATTTAGGACTATCCGGAAGGCTCCATTCAAATTCTCCACTCTCCAATACAGAAAATTCAGCATATTGGAGTGGTATTGAAAATTCGCCCATAATTACCTTCGCCTTTTCAAGCATTGGATCTTGCTCAGCCAATGAAGTTTGCTCTGGCGTATAATTGTTCTGCGTTAATGACCAATGCCCCTCTGAACTTATAAACAACGTGTATTGGGCCCCGGCTTTGTCTTCCAATAGAATCTCACGATCGCCATTAAAAACCTGTGTATTCAACTCTGATAAACCTAATTTTTGTTGCAGCAGGGCTTCAACTCCATCATGATTAATGATTTTCTTATATACTGGGGCAACTGTGGGTAATGAATTTAATTCCAATGAAGTTGATAAATGTACATCTGGCATATTCGATTTCGTATAGGCGTTTATTGCTAGATGACCAAACTCCTGTTGGGCGTAGACAATATTCATACCAATAAAAATCAAACCCATCAAGAGAGGTATTGCAAGGTTTCCAATCAGACTTTTCATTTTTACTTTTTTGTGATGAGCAATAGAAGCCCCTTGTCTGTATAACTGGTATCCAATAATACCACCAAGTAAGTTGTTAATTAAATCATCAAGCTCAAAAATCCCTGCTCCTGAAAGTGTCTGATATGTTTCAATAGATACGGTTGTACTTACAACTACAAGAAGAAGCCACTTAAACTCTTTAAATTTAGGGATAATTAAAGGCAACAAAATTCCCAGTGGAACAAACATTAATATATTAAAGATACAATTCTGGAGATCACGTAAAGAGTATTTTTTCCACGCGTCAACATAACCACTGAACGGATGAAGGTTCATCTGCAGGTAATGGGAAGTTCCACGGCCAATAATAGTTAGCTCAAACACAAAAACAATATATCCGATGAAGACTGCGCCAAGAATATGCTTCATTATGTGAATCTGTTTTTTTCGTTCTGATTGTTGTTTTCTATAATAAAGGAAATAATATAGTGCGATAATTAAGAACTCGATTCCAATAATTATTATTACTGGCAACATTAAATCACGAATATTGCTAAAAATTTCTGTAATACCCAAGGTAGAGATTCTCCTAACTATTTTTTCTGATGATTTTCAAACGCTACATGTAAAGAGAGAAAAGTAAGGAAAGATAAAGTAGTTTCGTTCCAAATCCGATAAAAATTCATGCTGCCTTCTCGCTTTAATGCCTTTTAGCCTCGTTGACCGACCTAACGAGGAAACGTCTTGTATCTTTAACTACGGTTGATAGTCTGCACCGATTCCTGTCCCGCGACCTTCTTTAAGCCACTTTTCAACTTCAGATGTTCTTCTTCTTTAGACATAAAAACACCCCTTTAGACAATCTTATCCAAAGGGGTAAAACGGTGCAACTTTTTTATAAACAGTTAATCTTTATTCAAAACGGTTAAACTTTATTTCAAACCAACAATTACATCTAAATTAAAAAACCTAAAGGGAATATATGATGAAAAATTACCGATGAAAATTATACTGGGACTTTTATGGGAGAAATTTATTGTAAATGAAGAAAATGCATTAAAAATACAACCGTTTATATTTAGTATGGTACATAATAATTGCTGTGAAGGGTTCGATAATGTAGATAAACAGCTGTATAATTTTAATGAGGAAATAAATTTAGCCGCAGATAATATATATGGGAATCTAGAAGATATTAGTCAAGAAATAAAAGGATTTTTATCTATTTATAAAGATTTTAGTATATATTTTTGTTTACCTTATGGTGGGCTGAAAGATGAATAAAAACAACAGGTCTCAAAGGCTCTTAGAACTTCTTGAAGCAAATAGAAAAAAGCATAAACCTACTCATGGTGCTTTATATGAAGAATGTGTCTGCGTGTTAGGTGCTGAAACTAAAGAATTATCTCCTGAAAGAGGAGCAGAAATATACAAATTATTAAATGATTCTTACCCTTTTGAATGGTGGGGACGAATCAATTGGAATAAGGTTGCCCTTAAACATGCCATTGACTCAATGGATCAAATATTTCATCTTATCCCATTGGAAAGTAAAGTCTATATCCTATGGAGTACTGGAACTGCTCCTGTTCTCTATGCAAATTTAAACGATGTATTACGTAATATTGACGATGTAACGGCGGTTGGTAGCGACACTTATCTTTTTTGTCCAAATAATTTTGTTATAGAATTTTACCATGAAGGTGAAATCATCATTGGTTTTGGAAAAGACCGCATTTAACAGCTCACATATAAAGAAAATTGAAGGGACTTTTCTAGGTTGCCAGATACATTGACTGCTGATAAGTAGTGTTATGTTAACCCCACATGAATACAATATACAACCAAAATCACACAACATATCACTTCTCGCAAATGGTATAATAAGGAAAAAGGAGGTTCTGAATAATGCCTTTAGGAACCACTATTTATTACATCATTATTGCAATAATCATCGGTGCACTGTTTGGCGCGATTATACGTATACTTCGATATACTAGCAGTCGCAAAAAACAAAATCCAGTTGAGCAAAAGTTAGATAAAGTTATTCAACTGTTAGAAAAACAAAAATTGACCCTCTCTCCGAATGGGAGGGGTTTGCTACGTAAAATAATGAATGAGAATAAGGAGGACATAGCATGAACAGATATTGGATCTACATATATACGTCAATTTTAATTATGTGTTTGATTCTAATTACAATAGGTTTTAAATCAGGATTAGCATATCAATCTTTATCCTGGAAAATCACTATGGGTGTTTGTGCTGGTTTCGGATTTTCTGCACTTATGAATTTAAGAAGAAAATCTCAAGAAACTAAAGATGTTTAATAGACATAAATAACTTCCGCTTTCGAATTTTACGTCAACTAGCATCTCTTGAGGGGAAACTAGTTGTTTTTTTTGCTTAGCGTGTTTTTTTTCTAAAATGCTGGCGGTACCCTGTTAGATTTGAAATGTATCAAGTATATTGTTTTTCTCTTCTTTATTGATTTCGATATGTTTAAGTGTGATTTGTGGTGTACTATGATTGAGTATTTCTTGCAACATGGGGTCCCACCAATATAAAGGAATAAATTGAATTTTTGAGGAGCAATACAAGGTTTCAAAGCTATTTTTGACTGAGTATACAAAAGAACGGATTGAAAGAGCATTAAAATAGATTAATACTCCATAAATTAACACAATGTAATATAATGTAATATGTATGTCCCATTATTTAAAAATTGAAAGGAGTCATTGTAATGATTATTTGGAGAGGTAAAGGAATGTTAGTAGCCTTAGCATTTATTTTAGGGTTTATGATAAATGCAATCCTTTTTAGTTTTTTGCAAGTGAACACGGAAGATAAACCTGGATTTATTTTGCAAGGAATATTTTCGACTATATCTATAGCGATGATTAATTATTTTTTCACTAAAAAGTTTATATCTGATAGTGTACGAACATTCGTCGATGAAAAAACCGGAGAAAGAGTTCAAATAAAAGATAAATCTTCATTATTTTTCATTCCAAATAAGTATTGGACTTGGATTATTCTAGTTTTAGGTGTTGTAATTATTATTAATGTTAGTGCGCAATTATCATAATTTTTTTTATTATATAAGGGATCACCATATCATTTAAAAAAACTCTGATCTTTTTAAAATCAGAGTTTTTTATATTAACTACTTTTAATAATTTAAATTACATATATTCATAAATTGATTTTATTTAAAATAAAATTTTTATCCATGGGTTTCTGTACCTCTTTATTTATATTGTTTTGAATGTATACTTTTCTTGCTGATTTTGAGGATATCAAGAGGATTGGGATAAAGTTAATGTTTTAGGGGATTTGAATGTAAACAAATATATAAAAGTTTACATTGGTGATTTTCTAGATTTAATATAAAAAATAATAGACAGGCCATTATTTTTATCGATTAATGGGTTTGTCTATTATTTTTATGTTAGGGCATTTATTTGTTAATAAATTAATGAATTCTTCTTCTTTTTTTGGTACACATACTGTTAAAGTATTAAATAATCCATACATAATTTCTAATCGTTGTCTTGACCAATTTTTTGAATTCAATGATTTTCCATGGTATTTGATATGCTGGATATCTTCAAAAGGTATTTCAGTATTTGTAAAATAATATTTGATAATTAATGATTTGTCAGTAATTTTATAAGTGGATCTGTAAATAAATAAAAAATTGATTATGTTTAACAAAATCATACAACTTAGGTAAATATTATTAGCACCTTGTATGAAAAGCATAGCAATAAAAATGAAAATAGTTAATAGAAATATCATCATATGAATAGGATTTTGTTTAATCTTAAATTGCATTCATGTTCACCCCTTTATAGTAAGTATAGGGAAAAATGGCTATAATATCTATAAATTCGTATATTATTATCAATATATTTAAAATGTAAACTAATATTCAAGATGCAATCCCCTTTTGTGTATGTAAGACAGAGAAAAAAGCACCTAAATGAGTACTTTTTCAACTTGAATCACCATTTTACTTTTTGAGCTGTTGCTCTATGCTTATTTTACCATATTTATCTATAACATTTGGTGATTAAGTTATTTTATTCCAATTTATTATGATTCATAAACGTAGGTATCAGCGACAGAGTTTTTGAGATGAGTTTTGGGAAAGTTTTTCGATAATAAATTGGCGGAAATCGCTTGATATTCGATTGTCCCAAAAATAATCGTTTTTGAAGCGATATTATAAAGTTATTATTTAGTTGTGTTACCATAATTGACAGCTCATTTTCCTGTTCCATTAAAAAAATGTATTAGACTGACCTTTATTGATACTAGCTATCGATTTAACAACACAGCTTCTAAAAGAATAGGGTCGATTTCATCACATGATTAGAGATATGCGCTCTAAACTGAACCTATTCGAAGCGCTAAGTATTATTAGGGAAATATAGTCGATCATTGCTATAATTAAATTTATAATATATTTTAGGGAGGAACTCAATTTGAAGAAAACATTAATTGTTGGAGCATTATGCTTATCACTCGCTTCTTTAACTGCATGTGGTAATAACAGTGAGGAATCATCCACTGTAGCGAACAAAAATGAGATTGTTATACACATACCTAAAGAAAAGTCTAGAAACCTAGAACGATTTGAAACATTTTCTCAAAATGTAAAAGATAAGAAAAATGACGAAATAAAAATTAAAAATTATTTATATGACTATGAAGCAAAAGTACCAGCGCTAAACACTGTAACTTATAAAGACGAAAAATTCACTTTTACTGATAAATACAATTCTAACTACAGCAAAGATGTATGCAATAAGCTGGTTACTCCACAAGAAACTCATGGTCTTGCATATATGCTAAGAGATTGTTCTCAGTCAGAGGATGGTATTATACTTCATTACACAGCGAAGGACGGTGAAGGAGTAAACTCCATAAAAAATAAATCTATTGAATTTATTGAAGTTGAGGGGGATAAAAAATACATATTCGTACAGCAACTAGATGTTGGAGCATTCGTGAACGCTATCGAAACTACTAACTTTGATTCCCCTCCTAATATATCTAATACACAAAAGTCAAATTTTAAAGTAAATGTTCACTTTTTAAGTGGAACAACTCAAACATACTATTTGTGGATCGACAAAGAGAAATCACAAGGAATAATTATGGATTCAGAACAAACAAACCATGGACATGAAATCAATAAAATATATGTAGATAACATAATAGAAGTGTTAAATTAAAAATGACATATTTTAATGCTCCTCGTTAAGATGCATTTTTTAGATGGTTTCATGAGCTCCATTACTACGTAAAAAATTGACCGCCCTCACAGGCGGTTTTCTTCTTATACGCTGCTGTCCTTCCAACTCCGTCAGTCATCTCGTCCAACACATTCGCCTTCAGGTACAGAAAGCATCTTTTCAGTCTAGAACTATTTTTTAAAAGTCTAATACTTTTTTCGGTTCTGGTGCAAAAAATCTCTTAAACTTGGACATACTGATATTACTACTCTACAAAAGGTGTGTGATCAGTATGGAAAAGGAAAATATATTCAAATGGGTTCTGGTGCAAAGATAAAATAAAAGAGACTATAGCTCATATATTTCTAGCGGAATTCTATTTTATGCTGTAAGCTCAAACAATCGATGGATGAATTCTTTCTGGTTTTGGACAGACTGATCCCGTAAATCAATCTGTTCTTTTTTAATCATATGCATAGCTTCCACTCCTGCAAGAATGGATGTAGCTGTGCCAAAAGACTTGAACCCTAACATAGAATGAACACGTTTCTTAATAAAACGATGATCTTGTTCCACTATGTTATTGAGATATCTAACTTGCCTTAGCTCTATGCCTTCAGGCATATGCTTTTCTTCTTTCAACGCTCGAATTGCTACAGGATAAGCGGGGTTCTTATCTACTGTTATCACGCGAGGTTTAGAAATATACGAAAAAGCCAAGGCTTTCTTGAAAAAGCGCTTGGCTGCTTGTTTATCTCTTGATTTACTAAGAAAAAAATCAATGGTGTTCCCTTCGGAATCTACAGCACGATATAAATACATCCATTGACCTTTTACTTTGATATAGGTTTCATCAACTCTCCATGAGTCATTTGTTGATTTAAGATGATATCGTACTTTCTCTTCTAATTGAGGCCCATATTGATGAACCCAACGCATAATGGTTGTGTGAGCGATTGATACTCCTCGTTCTTCCATCATTTCCACCAGGTTACGAAAGCTTAAATTGTACCGCAGGTACCATCTTACTGTTAATAAGATTAGTTCAGGCTGATAGTGTTTCCACTTGAATAAGTTTTGCTTTTCCATACTAATCACGTCCTTTTTTAAAGTACTAGTATCAGTATGTCCAAGTTTCGAAGATTCGTTACATGAGCCTTATAGTTTTTGCACCAGAACCTTTTCTCCATATCTTTCTTCATTCTAATAATCATAATATCGCCCCCTTTTATCTTTTGAACCTATTTCGTTACGAACCTAATAAGTAGTATTGTTATATGTTAAGAGAGCAGACACTACTAGATAGGGGTCTAGGTCTTTTAACAAGTTCTCCTTGACAATTAGGACATACATAATTCATTAATTTTGTACACTCCTCACAAAATGTACATTCATGTGTGCAAATAAAAGCCGAAGATTGCTCTTCAATCTTATTATTACATTTCTCACAACATTTCCTCATCTCAAGTCCCATTTTTATTCCTCCAATAACATTTTTTTCATTATATACATAAAATTATAAATATAATATAATTTTGTTTAAATACAAATTATTAGCTATTTCATCCAAAAGACTTAAAAAATTTATTCATTATAAGCGTTTTGCTTTAAATAAAAAGGGGATGTTTAGAATAGACCATATTGACCGAAAAATTTTACATATTCTTCAAGAAAATGGACGTATATCTATGAGGGGTACGTGAACGATTCGGGATTTCAGGGGCCACACTTCAAAAAAATGTAATTTCAACGTCTGTTATAGGCGATTTTATAGCTTCTATAAATTATGTTTAGTTTTTGTTATGAGTTTTTAAGTAAGTTATGTTTAATTTTTAATGAAATTATAGAAAGACAGTCATGTGAAACCCAACATAATTGATGTTATGTTGGGTTTTCTAATGAAAATCAATTGTGTAACCCTTAATTTTGGATTTAATTTCCAGAGTGGCACCTCATTCCCTGAATCGTTCACATACCCCTTTTACATTTCAGCTAACTTTGCAACAGAACCATAAATGCTATACTTTGGATAGGGCTACTGTAAAGGAGGATATGGAGATAGATGCTTTTAGATATTGGAATTATGGATATAGAACAGTCTAATGATTTTTTGGGAAGTCTATGGGCAGAGCTTGAAAATGAATTTGGGAAATGTCAGTGTAGTTATTATGCACCTAGAAAAGACAAAGAAGAAAAGAAAATTCATTTTGGCATCATGGACATAGGTATTACATCTCTAAATGTTGGTATTACATACAAGCACAATGGCTCAATTGTTAATCTGTTCTTTGAAGATGTGGACAATAGACAAGAATTAGAGGCAGACTCTCCTTTAGGTCAAAGACTTAGAAAAGCTGTGAGAAAAGCAAGAAAAAACAAAGGGGCTTATGAAAAATTCTTTGTTAAGATAGGTATTAAGTCTCATTATTCTCTATCAAGTTATAAAGGTGAAAATTTCACAACAGAGGTATCAGCAGATGGATTTACCGATATTACTTTCCCTATATATGCTCATGGTAAAAGTCAAGTGAATAGTAAGTTTTTTCCTAAGTTAAAGCAGATAATGGACTTTTTATCAGTAGAAACAAATGCCCCTTTTGAGAGAGATTATAAATATTATACAGGTCAAAAACTTGCAGAAATATCACCTAATGAAGTGTATCAAGTACCAGTCTCTATAAATGATTCCTTTACATATCAGCCATTTGTTAGGAATGGATATATCGTCATTTCAGAGATAGGTCAAAGGTTTGTGGACTATATAGCTAACACTGATAAATTAGATAAGGATTTAGCTTTATTCTTAAAGGCTTGTTCCCACTACCATACTGCAAGAAAGCATGATGACCAATTGACTGAAATAGCAACAATCTTATACCTGTCTGCTTTAGAGGTTACTACCTTAATTGGGTTTCAGGAGGAGAAATGTAAAGAGTGTAGTCAGCCTAAATATCAGATTTCTAAAAGGGTAAGGGGCTTAGCTGAAAAATACCTGAATGCAGATGTAGCAAAGGCTTTTATTGAGTATTATGATAAAAGGTCAAAATATCTGCATAGAGGAGAGATGCTATCTGAGGATAGTCTTTCTTCACACTCATTCCCAATGCTTGATAAAGATAGTGAACATGGCTGTAAAATGGGAGCACATATAAATTTAATGGATATTAGGGAATATACAGGTTACATGCTAAGGGAATTTTATAGGGAATATTTTGTAAAGAAATGTTAGGGTGAGTATTATAAATAATTACAGATGGGAAGCAGATGTATTAGAGCATCTAACTCCTCTTGTAGGTGTGGATTTGAAATAAAGTCACGATGTTTTAAAAAAAGACGCGATGTTTTGAATAAAGTTGCGACGTTTCTAAAAAAGATGAACCGAAATATCTTAATAAAGAAGGGGCTTTGTTTTTTATTGTACACACGGAGCAGTTTACTTTAATAGTTAGATTAAAATAACCTGTGATATGATTAGTATTGGATTTATTAATAAGGGGGTTTTTAAATGACGCCAGAACAAATTGTTAGAAAATTTTTTGAAGAAGTACGTTCAGGGAATAATCCTGACTATTCAAATCAATTAATGGCAGAAAAAGTATTGGCACATCAAATTGTATCTGAAGAAGAACAAACAGTTTGCAGAACGCCTAAAGATTATGCTGAACATGTAAGAGAGATGATTGAAGTATATGGTAATTTTTCTTTAGAAATTCAAGAATTTTTAGTACAAGGAAGTAAAGTATATGTACGTTGGAAACAAGTAGGTACACACCTAGGAGAAATCGATGGATATCAACCTACAGGACTCCCAATAATTCAAATGGCAAGTGCGGTGTATAGAATAGAAGATGGGAAAATTTCAGAGTATTGGATTCAAATTGATAGGTCAGGAATTCAAAATCAATTAGAGTTCAATAAAAATATTCAGTAGTTAATTTTTAAGAGTAATAGAAAAATAAAGCACTAAACAAAACTTGTTAACAAAATCTTGTTAAGCGGAGTGCTTCTGTTGAATAAGGGGTACAAAACGATTAAACTTTTTTCTAAAAGAATCATTCAAATTAACACAAGAAGAGCATGTTTTGATCGATCTTTTTTAAAATACGCTCTTTTCTTTTGTTCGTTTATTAAGGTTAATGGCATTATTTCGATTAAACTTTATTTTAAAGCTACACGTAACAAAAACGAACGTTTATGTTACAAATAGCACTGCAAAACATCTATTGGTAAATAATGTATCCTTATGACCTAGTTTTACACGTATCTCGGCTGAACCCCTAATTTGTTTAGAACTAGAATCAAAAAGTTCAAATCCAAATTCTTCATTAATTTCAAAATCATTACTTGTTACAAATCTATACTTTGAAGGGATAGATTCTCTGTCTATTGTTAAATGAAAAGCATAAGAATAGATTCCATTAGGAATCTATATACCTCTTTCAAATAAATGCAATCTTTGCACCAGAACCGGAAAAACATACTATGTAACAGCAAGCGAAGCCTATGTATATGTGAAGTAAAAAGAGCCACCCCTTATTGGGTTGGCTCTTTTCTTGTTTATCCATCATAGGATTTTTTATAACGCGTATACACAATATAAAAATAATTGTGTATACAATTCTACCCAGTTATATTAGAAGTAAAGAGAGGGTGATTGTATCTATGAAAATTCATATTCAAGAAACAGTTGAGATGGATAACAAAACAAAAATAATTGTGCATAATGTTTCTGTTGTCAAAATTACCGAAAGGTATTCAAGCTATAATTACTTGATTCGTATTGACGGTATGTTTAAGAAAAAATGGCAAGATAATTTCGAAGAGGCCTTTTTTACCGTGCCATTGTGTATAGAAGATAGATTAGGTATTTGGGCCATTGATTCCGACGAAGCTGATACGTTTAATTTTTTTGATCTAAGTTATTCGGATAAAGCTACAGAACGTGCACAATTTTTACACCACTGCTTAACAAAAGATACAATCTTAAATACAATCAAAAAAGATTTTGGTGAAACATCTGATATTCTTCGCTGGATTATAGATGAATGTCCTGTAACCACTGATGAAGTGGATAAACTAAGAACATGAAGAAATTTAAATTTATGTAAAAAGTAAAAAAACTCCTCATTTTTCATGCTCCAGTTCATTTTTTCTAGAGTGTAACTTTGTTTCAAAAACTTTGCAACAGAACCCAAGAAATCCCCCCCTTCAAAAGGTACACCTTTTGAAGGGGGGGATTTCTATGAAAAACAATGTGTCAAAAAGTTCGAGATAACATTTTAAAGTATTTCAAAAATACATAGACCTTTTGAATCATTTATGAATTGTTGTAAACTAGTATCTCAAAAACGATCGTTTTTGAGATTAGTGATATCGCTTAGAGTATTAAATTCAACGTTTTTTTATGTCGAATTTGCTTAGCGTATATTTTCGTGAAAATGTGGGCGGTACTCCTTCCTAAAATATTAATATTGTCTTGGTCTATTGAAGAGGGATACGGAAACATTTAATATTCAAATAAAAGGATATTTGTGTTAAAAAATAGAATTTTTACCTTTGGTGGGTAATTTAAACTAAGGGGTATAAATTCGATGCGAAGAGAAAAGGTTTTGTTAAAGCAATGGAAGGCGGATTTACAAACTGTTCAAGAAGAGAAGCGGTTGAAGAAGGAGACTAAGAAAAAGAATAAGAAATATAGCATTCCTGGCAATACAGCTGACTTTATGAATGGCAAGAACACTTATCGTAAAGAGAATGGGGTATGGAAACAAAGAAATAAATAATGTGAGGATAAATGGGGCACGGCAACATCGCCATCAAGCTAAGAAATTGGTAGTTCCCCAAAACGAAGAAAATGAGAACCCCATATAGGGAAGTAAAAAGACTTTATTTAAGCAAAATTGGTAAATGGTCTCGAAAAATAGAAAGCGAATGGGACGTACAAACATCCAATAATGAAGACAAAAAAACATTAGAAGAAAAACTTGAAAAGAAGAACCCTTAAAATTAAGGTTCTTCTTTTCATTTCATTTTAGAAGGATATTTCCAATCACGATTTCCTTTAGAAACAGTCGAAGAGGTTTCACTTTGTTTAGTTAGGCTTTGTTTCTCTATGTTTTCCAGAGATTTTTGCATCTGTTCCATTTGTTCTTTTACTTTTTTTATTTCAAACTTCATTTCCATAAGTAACCGTAAAATAGCATCTCCTTTATTCATTGCAACATACTCCCTTCATTTTTCTCTTATTGCTTTTCTATTAACTGAATTTGAAAAATATCTGATTCCTTTATACCTAGAACTCTCATTTCATCTTTAAAAGTTCGCCAGGACGCAACTTTAATGGATTTTGTACTTTTATCCTTTAATGTGTACACTCTTATGTACTGTATTTCCTGTTTCTCATTTCTTTCCACGTTGTCTTCCTCCGTTATTTTTGATTGATGTAATCATAATATCTTTTTAACGAAAGTTTAGATTTAAAGCCTACTTGTTTTATAATTTCTTCCTCTGAAACATGATGCTCAATAAGTCTTAAAATGAACGTGTTCCGTAAGTGTTGCGCTGAGATCCCTTTACGTAAATTTGCTCGAGCAACTTCAAGTCGAATCATCTTTTGAACAGCAATCTCTGTTAGGGCTTTCGGTGCATCGTTTTCATATGACCAACGATAAGTATTCCGAGTAAAATCGAAGGCTATGAATAAGGGATCATTACTATGATATTTAGGACGAACAGGTTCAGGAATGATTTTATAATAGTTAAACAATCGTTTTTTATCATCATCAGTTAAAAGGATTGTTCTTTCTATACCCACTATTTTTGGTACTGAGATTGTATTGTTTTCAAAATGAACGTGCTTCATCTGTAAACTTACAAGTTCCTGTAAGGATAATCCATTATTGATGAGTAAATGTACAATAGAAATGTTGCGATCCATAAGTACTGGACGAACAGAACGTTGTTTTTCCGTTAATTCTTCTAATGAAGTTAAAATATACTTTAACCTTTTTTCTTCCTCTTTTGAGATAAAGTCTCCATCACGTGACGCACGATTGGGTTGAATACTAAATTGCATCTCTTCTAACGGATTTGGCAGTTGTAAATACTGATACATTCTATTTAAGACAATATAGACACGATGCATTGTTTTATCAGAGTACTGTCGTTGCTGTTTTAAATCATAGAAATACGCTTCATAATCCTTTGTACCAAGCGTCGTCCATATATTGCGTGTAGGGAGTTTTTTAGATTTTTGCAACCAATGACCAAAATCTTCAAGATCATAGACGTATCGTTTAATTGTGGAAGGTTTTCGACCTTTATTCAATAAAAATGAAGAAAAAATTTGTATTGTATCTTGAAATTCTTTTGTTGGCATACCCTTATCATCCTAATTTTTTCTTTTAGTATATCAAATTTTAATACATACATTAGAAGTGTCGATTTAGTGTATTCCCATTTTCTCAATAAACAATATAGGTAAATATGGTAAAATGGTAAGTGGATGGGAGTCCAGCACTCATATTATTAAAAGTAAAGTGGTTCAAGTCGAAGAAAGGCACTCATTAGAGTGCCTTTCTTTTTTAATGTAAACTAAAGTATATTAGTTTACATTCAAATCCCCGAAAATATTGACATCAAGCCAAATCCCCTGATATCCTTAAAATTAGCAAGGAAAGTATACATTCAAAACACTATAAATAAAGAGGTACAGAAACCCATGAACAAAAAACCACATCTCATTGATGTCCAACCCATCCGAAGTAAAGAACAGATTGAAGATATGAAATGGGCTCTTAAACGTCACTGTTCAGAAAGAGACTATATCTTATTTATTATTGGGATCAATACAGGTTTGCGAGTAAGTGATTTATTAAACCTAGAAACAAATATGATTTTGAAGTTAAAACGAAAACGTAGAAAAGAGTTAAAAGTAACGGAAGGAAAAACAAAGAAAGAACGTATCATTAATCTCACTTCTATTTTTGACGAAGTATATCAGTATGCTCAAACGATAGAAGGTACCTGGTTATTTCCTTCTCGTAAAGGAAATCAACCCATTAGTAAAATCCAAGCCTATAGACAATTACAAAAAGCCGGAAATTTTGCCGGCGTAGAATCGATTGGTACCCACACCATGCGCAAAACCTTCGGCTATTGGTTCTATAAACAAACAAAAGATGTCGCGATGTTGCAAGAAATACTCAATCACAGCACACCAAAAATCACATTAAAATACATTGGTATCAATAAAGAAGAGAAAGATAATGTACTAGATACATTTTATATTTAATTAAATTCATCTAGAAATCCCTTCCGTATTCTACGAAAGGGATTTCTTATTCACATAATTCTCGTTAACGGCAGTCAATTTATTAAGTAATAAAAGAAATATTTAATCTTCATATGGATCTTTTTCTACAACCTTGGAGGCTAACAATAAATTAGAAAACTTATCAGCAACTAATTCTCGATTTTCTATAATTTCGTCTGTTTCTTCCCCATAATCATGAACTAATCTATAAACTGGCGGATCTTCTCCTTCATGAATACAAATAAAATAAGGATTTCCAGTTTTCATAAGACAGTGACCAATAGGAATATAACCTTTTTCAAATACAGCATATCCAGGTACAGCTTCAATAGTTTCAATTATCATTTCATCTTTATCTAAAAGTAACATTAAAGACATTCCATCATCATCTTCAGAAGGTAAAAATTCTTGCCAAATTATTTTACTTGCACAAAGAGGGGTTGTTCTCATTAAATCTGTTAACCATTCTGGTAACAAATTCATTAACTTAGACTGTAATTCTTCTATTTCTTCCACAGTAGCAATTTTACCCGATGTAAGACTATTTTCTATCATATATTTAGCTGCTTCAAAAACTTGTAGACTCATGTGTCTTCATCCTTTGTTATAATATTATATTCTATATATTTAATATTACATTATTTTTAGATAAGACCGTTAATTTCAATTATCATGAATATATATCTTATTCTAGTAAGGTTTACATAATCTATCATTATCGGTAGCAAACATGTTAATGCCGTAATTACATAAAGAAAAAGAATCCCTTATGCCTTTTGGGATTCTTTTTCTTTTATAAAGTTTGTTCACACAAATGATCTGCACATCAATTCGTCTTTGATATACAGATCATTTGTATGATAATTTTAAAAAATAAGTGCAGAGAATTATATTACATGAATGCTTTTATAAGTGTTGTTACTAATGGAAGTACTCCACCTAAGAATGTTAAAACTGCCATTGCGATTGTCATATTATTTACTCCTCTTTTTTGAGTATTAAGATGTGGTAAATCTTTATACTCTTATTATAGTAAGCGCTTACATATATATCAATACATTTCAATATGCAATATTTCATACAATATAGGTGGTGTATTTTGTTATAATAACAAAGGTGAATTGTACATCCTTCAATTCATTACAACGGCTATCTAATGATAATGAAACTCCAAGTAGGTAGAAAGGGAGAAGAATGTTTATTATTCTTCTCCCTTTTTATATTTTCATGAACCTTACATAACTATTGTAAGAGAGTGCCTATATACGATTGGTCTTACCCCTGTCAAGTAGACAGTAAAAGATTAGATGCCTTTTCATTAAGCAGCCTTAGTTCCAAATTCAGCAGGACTAAGGTTGTTTAATTTTTTTTGGAATCGTTTGTTATTGTAATACCTCATATATCTTCTAATGGCTTTGAAAACTTGCTCTTTTTCATGAAACTCATTTCTGTAAAAACATTCTGTCTTAAAATGACTAAAAAAACTCTCTACACATGCATTATCATAACAATTGCCCTTCCTAGACATACTTACATTCATTTTGTATTTTTTAAGTAATAGGTTGTATTTTTTGGACGTGTATTGATACCCTTGATCGCTATGTAATACTGTTCCGTGGACATTTCTTTTTCTTAAGGCCTTATTCACTGTGTCTATAACTAATTTTAAATTGTTGCTTTCGCTTACTTGGTAGGCTACAATTTCGTTATTATAAAGATCCATTATCACTGAAAGATACATACGCTTACCGTTAAAAGTGAGATAGGTTATATCTGTAACCCATTTTTCATTTGGCTTGCTGGCTGAAAATTCCCTGTTTAAACGATTTTTTGATACGACACATTGTTCTTTTAAGCCAAAATGCCTCCACTTTTTCTTTCGAATCTTAGCTTGTATCCCCATTTTCTTCATTAAACGGTACACTCTTTTATGATTTATCTGTAAACCACAATACTTTTTGAGCCATGTACAAACTCTTGGATAACCAAAACTACCATTTATATCTGGATCTAGTTCGCATTCCACTATTTTGGACATAATAAATTGGTCTTCCTTCATCTTTTCAGAGGGATTAGTTCTTCTTTTTTCCCATTTGTAATATCCACTTCTTGAGACCCCCGCAATTTCACAAAGAAACACAATTGGAAAGCTATGCTTTAATGTATGAATGATCTCGTATTCTATTGATTTGTCTCTTTTGACCTCATCTCCTTTTTCGCAGCTAAGAGCTTTTTTAAGTATGCATTTTCTACTTCTAATCGTTCTATTCTATCATCATGACTTGTTTTTATTGAACTTGCATTTGTTTGTCTAGATCTCCCTCGTTTTTCTTGTAGGCCAAGAATACCCTCACTATTGTAGTTTTTAATCCATCTGTCTATAACTGAATATGTAACTCCTAATTCCCTTCCAATTAATTTACTACCCATTCCTCTATGTAAGTACATTTCAATAGCTTTCATTTTAAAATCAATCGAAAAAGTTCTTCTAATTTTCCCCATAAAAAAATCCCCTCCATAATAAACAGTACAGTAACTTTCTTTCAACTGTCTACTATGAGGGGATAATACCACAGTACCGAAACCATCTTTTAAGTGCTTAATTTTTTAAGGCCCTTTTATTAAACTGTCCATTTTAGAGGGTACAGTTCAGATTTCCCTTGGTTTTTTATTAGAAATAAAATATGTATACAAAATAAAGGTAGTATCTAAATACTAATTATTTTTCAAATTTCCGTTTTTTGGTGTTCTTTGTCTTCAATATCAGTTTCCGGCATTCCGTACAATCCATTCATGGCTTGTTCTACTGGTTGAAGTCCAGTTTTTGTAGTATCTGATTTTAAGTTTTTTGAGTCGTTACTCTTTTCTTTTTTAGAATGTGAAAAATTCATTTTTACACCTCAAAACACTAAATTTTTAAAAAATAAAAAGCGTATGAAAGAGTTTGGCAGATAAACAAATGTATTATCTGCCAATTGAATGACCAATTATTTGAGCTATTGATGTAATAGCATATACATAGTATGTCATCTTTTCTAGAAAATATGTGAGATGATATAGAAAATTTGTACGTTAGGTGTGGATTCAGGAGATTTCTACCAAATGTACAATAATCAATTTGTTTTTCTCGAATACAAAAGGGGCCGTGGAAGTCTGGTTTGATAAAAATAATTAATACTTTTATGGGAAAAAAGATATAATAGGGAGACTTTTGCGTGAAGAAGTGCTTTAAAGCAAGTATATATTCTATACTCATTATAATATTTATAGGAACAATTTTCTTTATTACTTGGTCTCAATTTACTTACACACCAACGAAAGAAGCTTTGTCATTAGTAGAACAAAAAGATAAAGAAAATCTTATTTATGGAAAGAAAGAGGCTAAAATTGGTATTATTTTTTACCAGGGAGCGAAAGTAGAAAAAGAATCATATAGTTATATTGGGTATGAACTTGAAAAAGAAGGTTATTTTGTTGTAATTCCAGAACTACCATTAAACTTGGCAATACTTGGGACAAATGACGTTGAAACCATTATTAAAAGATATCCCGAAATTGAAAAATGGTATGTTGTTGGACATTCAATGGGTCGATCCATGATTTCTAGTTATGCCTTTAACCATGAAAAAAAGGTAGACGATATCATTTTCTTAGCTTCTTATCCTGCAAATGATTTCTCTACTAAATTGATTCCAATGTTATCAATTTATGGTGAAGTAGACGGTTTAGCAACTGTAGAAAAAATAAAAAATCGAGAGAAGTTAATGTCAAAGAATGCAACCATGCACATGATAAAAGGTGGTAATCATGCTAACTTTGGTATGTATGGTAAGCAAAAAGGGGATAATGCTAGTTTAATTACGTCAAAAGCTCAACGTGAGGAAACGGTTAAAGTAATTGAAGAATGGTTACTAAAACAACAATAAATTATATCAATTAATTAAATGTTTTTCCTTATGTATAAATTAAATGATATATATATAAAAGAATCCAAGTGGATTCTTTTAATTAATGTCTTCCCGTACTTATCATTGTATCAATAAAATCCTTAATAAATTCTTTTTGATTGATTTTCAACCCAATCCGCACCCCTGTAGTTTTTGCACCTGGACGAAAATCAGCAACAGTTTGTCCTCTAAAAGATTTTACATCTACTTCTACTTTACGGTACATGTATTGAAAAAATTCGGGATTGGCCAATGCACTCATTGCAACAACATCGTGTAAAGGTGCTCCTTTAATGCTTGGATTTAATTTTTTATAAGCACTGTAATAATAATCATAGATTGGTTTAATTAACGATTTAAATGGGATATTTGTCTGTTCCACAATGTAATTTACTTGGCTTGGAAGCAAAATAGCTGAATTCGTTATATTTAAAGGAATCATTGTTAAATTTTTTGATTGATTAATTACAAATTGAGTTGAGACTGGATCTCCATATGCATTTGCCTCTGCTACGGGTGTGACATTTCCAGGTTGTAGAAATACCCCAGACATAATATATACTTCTTTTATACTCTGCATCATTTCTTTCCAAAGGTTTAAAGCAATTGCGAGAGAGGTAGATCTACCTACATCAACAATTGTTAGTTCTCCCTTGTACTTTTCAACAATTGATGGGATTAGACTAAAGTCATGAATGGGAATAGATGCTACACTTTTTGGTGGCTGAATAGGCCCAAGCCCTTCCTCACCATGTATTTCTGGATAATAAGCAGTAAACCCATTAAAGAATGGTAAAGTAGCGCCGCTTATAACAGGAATATCTTTTCGTCCAGCTAATTGCAAAAGATAAACAGCATTTCTAGTGGTTTGTTCTTTGGTAACATTTCCATAACTCGTAACAATTCCAACAATTTCAATCTTAGGATTTAACAGACCATATATGATAGCTAAGGAATCATCAATACCTGGATCTCCAAATAATAGTACTTTCTTCAAAATATCTCTCCCTTCTTAGATAACCAAATCTCACAAAAAAACTTATAACATGTATATGCAAGATGTTCTCTTTAAATCTAAAATTTCTTGAAAAAATATTATAATTACATCAATTTTCTATAGTCTAAAACATTTTTAATTGCCCATTGTTGAAAAAAAGAACACCAAAAGAAAGAATTGAATTAAATCTATTGATTTGCAACGAAGTATGTCCCACATGGGTTAAATCAATTAGCTAAAAGCTTTTCCATAATAAAGAAGACATAATTTTAGGCACTAAAGATAAAAATTTAATAATGAATAACTGTACCCAATAGATTTTATAAAAGAAAAGGTGATGGAATGGAACTGTTTAACGAAGGCAAAACTTATCATGCTGGAGATATTGTCTATGTTTTTTACCGAAACCCCCACACCCAGGATGTAGCAAATATACAAGCAGCAGCCGTTGTAAATAACCCTGAAAATCCAAATGAATTAGCTTTATTTCTTTATGAAACTTATTATCCATTATCAAATGAAATGGCTGTTTATTCTACAGAAGAAGAGGCAAATCAAGCTTACAATTACTATTATGGAGATGATTTAGAGGGGATATTAGAATGAATAATCCATTTATACCTAAGCTAGTATACTTTGAACCAAATGCATTAGATTATCCGTTAGGAAGAGAACTTCAAGAAAAATTCAAAAAAATGGATGTAGAAATTCGGTATACCACCTCACATAACCAAGTGAGAGATCTCCCAGGAGAAAATGATTTTCAAAAGTATAGGGTAGCAAAATCTACTCTTGTCGTTGGTGTGAGAAAGACACTAAAATTTGATACCTCAAAGCCTTCAGCTGAGTATGCTATTCCCTTTGCAACAGGGTGTATGGGCCATTGTCATTATTGCTATTTACAAACAACGATGGGAAGTAAACCATATATCCGTACTTATGTAAATGTGGCCGAAATTCTTGAGGCTGCTGACAAATATATCGAGGAACGAGCACCTGAACTGACAAGATTTGAAGCATCCTGTACATCTGATATTGTAGGGATTGATCACTTAACTCATACTCTTAAGCACGCAATAGAGCATTTTGGAGAATCTGAGTATGGAAAATTGAGGTTTGTTACTAAGTTTCATCATGTAGATCATTTACTTGATGCAAAACATAACGGGAAAACAAGATTTCGGTTTAGTGTAAACGCTGACTATGTTATTAAAAATTTTGAGCCCGGCACCTCTCCCCTAGCAAAACGGATTGAGGCCGCTGGAAAAGTAGCAAGAGCCGGATATCCACTTGGGTTCATTGTGGCCCCTATTTATCTGCATGAAGGTTGGCAGGATGGGTACTATCATATGTTTGAACGTCTTGATGCTGAATTACCACTTGATGCACGTGATGATATCACATTTGAATTTATTCAACATCGATTTACAAAGCCTGCCAAACGAGTAATTGAAAAAAATTATCCCATGACAAAATTAGAATTAGATGAAGAGAAAAGAAGATATAAATGGGGGAAATATGGCATTGGAAAATACATTTATCAAAAAGAAGAAGAAGAAGATATAAAAAATTATCTTTATTCTTATATGGAGAAATTCTTTCCCAATGCAAAATTAGAATATTTCACATAGGAGAATACCAATCACTTTACGGCTACGGCAACAATTGATTGTTTTTGAATCCACTCACAAACGTAAAGCAAGAGAGGGGGAATATATATTGTCCTCTTCTCTTATTTCCACCGATCTATACCCTAGGTGCTTACTGTATTTTAAGTGTTAAATAAATTAAGGAAGGGATATCTAGGGTCTGAAGGAGTTATCATGGAAAAATTCGAGATTTCCTTGATACTAAAACATAATATGTCTCTTATCATTTCTTGCCAAAAATATTATTTAATCCACTAAGTAAAAGTGCCAGGCAAGGGAATGAATAAAAGGTAATTTGATGTACACAGACAAATAAACCTATTGCAGATGCAATCATTAAAAATCCAGCCTCTTTAAATGAACTTTTGGCTTTTATGAATCCAAAAAATCCTAAAATAGAAAATAATATTCCCATACATCCAATGGTAAGAGCTTTTTCAGCACCTTCCATCCGTCCCATTTCGTCAGCTAGTCTTCCTAGAAACAAAATGACTAATGAACATAGAAATCCTAGCAATGCACCAATCAGTCCAATTACATCCTCACCTGTTCGTTTCAATATAGCTACCTATCCTATTTTTCAATTTATGTATATTTTATATCTGTAATATAATTGATGTTTATGTATAGCACCTTATCCTGCTTATCAATAACTCTTAACTCATTTCGAGATGTATCATAATAATGAATATTCCCTGTTTCAAAATGAATTTTATTATGTTTAGAGTAGGAGATGGTTACTTCTAGATTTTCAGACATTGCCCCACACACAACATCATTTATTTCTTCTAATTGTTGCTCATCTAAAATAGGCATTGGTATTTCATTTTGTTTATCATATATTTCATTTAATCCTTCAAATTGTTCTTTTATTGCTGAAAATGGTGCCCATCTCATCATACCTCGATCAATCATGACTTGTATTCCTCCTTATGCCTTATGACCACCTATTTTCCCGTTTTTTTCCCTTTGAGTAGCCCCTTTAATGTAGCTAACACCTCTCATAATTGAATTTTTACCGAACTTATGCCGGATACCATCCATTGTTTTTGCTAATTTCCTTTGAGCATCTTTTCTTGAAGTATCATCAAACAATGACATTTGAATTGCATCATCTCTGGTCAAATTCTTTAAAGTTATATGTATTTGTCTCACAGGATGACCACTATGAAATTTCTTTAATAACTCTAAGCAGGCTTCATAAACACCTTCAGTTAAACATGTGGGTTGATCCAGCGTAATGGCTCGCTTAAATCCTCCACCAATATATTTGCTATAGCCTATTGCAAGCTCAACCGTTCTACAACATTTATCCATAGAACGTAGGCGAAAACAAGTTTCCTCAATCTGTTATAAAATGAGTAATTTTAATTTATTTAGACTAAAGCAATCTTCTAATAAGATTTGCCCTTTTGTTATGGAGGTACTTTTAGGAATGTATTTATTAGCAATACGGCTTTCATCAATGCCATAGGCAAAACGATATAGCTCTTCACCTTTGACTTTGCCAAAACGCTTTATTAAGTGCTCTTTGGGAGTTTTGGCAACATCCTTTAAGGAAAACAGTCCCATCCGGTTCTGTTGCAAAGTTTTCTAAAGTAAGCTAAACTCTGTAAAAAACAAACAAGGAGCGTAACAAATGGGATATTTTAAAGGAAAACAGTTCGAGAAAGATATTATCTTGGTAGCCGTTGGCTACTATTGTCGTTTTTCTTTAAGCTATCGCGATGTGTCTGAAATTCTCAAAGAACGTGGTATTTCTATTCATCCAACAACTATCATGCGCTGGGTTCATGAATATGGAAATCTTATCTATCAAATTTGGAAGAAGAAAAACAAAAACACATTGTTATCTTGGCGTTTGGATGAAACCTATATCAAAATTAAAGGAAAGTGGTGTTATTTATATCGAGCAATTGATAAAGAGGGACAAACACTTGATATTCAACTTCGTCAAAAACGAGACAAACAAGCAGCATATGCTTTTATGAAAAGACTCGCTCGAACTTTTGGAGAACCAACGGTTCTGACGACAGATAAGGCTCCTTCTTTAGCTTCCGCATTCAAAAAATTAAAGGAGATAGGTCTTTACAAAAATACCTTTCATCGTACAATAAAGTACCTCAATAATATCATCGAGCAAGATCATCGACATGTGAAACGTCGATTTTCCCGTTCCTTAGGCTTTCAAAGTCTTCGCCATGCCTCACGTACTATTAAAGGTATAGAAACTGTTCATGCCATATACAAACAAAAGCGAAGTCTTCAACCAAACTTCGTTTTTTCGACGTATAACGCATTACATGAATTATTAATAGTTTCATAAAACTGGTCCGCAATATTACCCATCTCTTTATGTCTTCGGAAACTTTGCAACAGAACCCTTGGTCGTCTATGACGCTAATCTGTTATAAATCAAATTAGATGTAATTTGATTATTGTTTTGGCATAATCCATACAATTTGTTGAATGCGTACAATATATGGTACCGTATCTTCAATGAGCAAATGATCTGGTTTCACATCCTTTAACTTTCCTCTTACATTACCTCTTACAGTTTCAATAACCACATGTTTACCAATTACTGATTGTAATGTCTGATATACGTAGGGATTAGGTACACTTACCATGTTTTGTTCACTAAAGTCATTTCCCTCCAAATAACTCATTCTATAAAACTCCTTTCTAACTTGCATTCTTTCTCCTAATATATGATATAAATCTTATAAATATGCTAGAAGGATAATTCATTATAGGAACGAAAATAACATTTTAATAAGGTACGTTTTCTATTCCTAAATTACTAAAAAATTATTTATATAAGATTATTTTTTACTAGTTAATAGGTAATGATATAGGGATATTTTGAATGTACATCTAGGTTGTTCCTTTCAAGATATTTATCATTTTATATACGCCCTTTATTAGAATACTGCTTATACTTTTTTTGAGATTCTTTGGTAATACGTGCGTTAAGTAAAATTGCTAACAACAAGAACACTCCATATTTTCCCCCTGTAGCTCCTATGATAATCACACTACTAAAAACAAGTACAATTAATAGGAGAAACGAAAATAAATAAATACGGTCATAGTTCTTTGACATTTTCTCGTATTTTATGCGTTCTTTCCTTGCATCCATCTAAATTCCTCCTTTAAATTATCCATTTCACTATAAAATAAAACTCGCCCTTAAAAAGAAAACAATATATCGTTTCAAGTAATTAGTTTGTTTTTTTATCAACTAATTTATATAATATAAAAAGAAATACTACCAATATTAAACTTACCACCACAATAATCCCAACCCTCTCCTTCCTCTTAATCCCATCACATCAGATGAAATTTATGTATATCCTATTATTATCAGCAGCAAACAAAAAGGATCCTCCCTTCTCTTAAAGGCTGATCCTTTTCTTCGTGCATTCAACTATTTTTAGCTATTCTTGATTAATTAGAATAACAGCTGGTCCATCTACACGAATTCCACCAACTTCGATTTTTTCATAAGACTCAACTGTAATAGAAATGACCCCTTCCCGCTTCTTTAATTCATTACTTAATTCTTTTGTTAACATTTTTTTCATGTGTGCACTCCTTCTTACTGCTTAATTTACTATTGTTATGTAAATGAAATTAAAAATGGTTTCCTGGTCTGGAAACCATTTTTGTAGTTGACCATATGGTGTTACCAATTCGTTTATCAATTTTACGTAAAGAAGATAAACAATTACTATTCACTGTCTTAGTAGATGTAAGAAATTCTTAAAGATAGCGGTGAGATTGATTGTTTTTTCTTCTAAAAATAATGACTTAGATATATATACCTAAAACAATGAAAGCCCTACCTCTCTTTCATCCTTACGGCTCCTTGTCCGTGCCAGTGTGAATCAGGATTGCAAAAATCAAGTGACTATTTGATCGAGTTATTTGATGAAACTTCGAACGTTCGTAAAAGAAATTTAAAAATAAAAATGGATTAGATTGAAGTAATAACAAAAGAGGTTCATACTCTAAAAGTGAGTTGAAGAAGTTGAATGTCTTTGAAATGATTTACTTTTAATAATAATCATATTCCCGAAAAATTCAGGATATTTTCGGGGGATGTAATACATTATCTATAATGAACCTTAACAGAAACTTTTTATTTGATTTTCAGTGATCCCTTTAATTAATCCTAGTTCACAAATCAAAAATTCATGTGCGTTATCCAACATTTTTTTTTCGCTTGTATTAAGTGCTTTTTCTTTCTTCATACGCATTAAATCACGTACAACTTCAGCACCTTCTTGTATTTCACCCGTTTTTATTTTGTCCGTGTTCACTTTATACCTTTGTTTCCACGGCAGTAATCTATCTGATTCTCCATGCTGAAAAATGTGTATAATGTGTTTTAATGCAAGTATATCAGTAACTGGGCGTATACTCGAACTCAATATTTTACCCGTAGGAATCATGACTTGCATATTACTGATTGACATTTTTATGACATAATACTGTTGTTTTTTCCCTGAGAATTCTTTTTCTTCTATGGCTTCAATTATACCTGCTCCGTGCATTGGATAAACAATGTTATCGCCAATTTGAAACATATAATCCACCTCCATATATGGTAACCTTCTTAACCTTAACATATATATGATTTTTTATCAAAAATTTAATAATATCATAAATTTATTTTTATCGTCAACCACTTTTTCTTTAAAAATTAAATTAAGTAAAAACAGCACCAAAATAATAGGGAGCGTGTCAGATTTCCAATAAAGGGAAGGGGAATTTCCCCGCGTATATTCTGAAACCTCTACTAATTAACGTAGATCAGTTTTCCCTTGAAAACGACCAAATCGATCCCGTATTTTTTTCAATCTTGTGTGGTACCCCAAAATCTCAATTCTTGCTTTTTCAGCTAGAGGTGCAATTGGTCGTAAGTCTTTTAACCCCCAATAATCAACCACTACATCAAGTACTTGATCAAAATATTGCAGTGGCCCATAGTTAGCTTCTTTTGCAATCACAGCCATTCTATTTTCAAAATCAGGCATGACAGCACCTGGCATTTTAAAATTCATAATCACATTGGCAATATGATAGCAATAATTAGGTTCCAATTCCAAATGTGTTCGAATGACGTCTCGATAAAACGCATAATGAAGAGTTTCATCTTTTGCAAGACGGCGTAATAATGTAGCAAGATCTGGATCATGCTTACTTGCAACCTTAGCTACATTATTGTAAAACACCATCGTTGCAAGTTCTTGTAGCGTCGTATACGTCATTGCTTCGATTGGTGTGTGAAAATCGGGCTCAAATCCCCCCTCAACGACTGACTTTCTTAATTCATGTAATCGTTTAGGGTTCACACTTCGAGTGAGTAGTAAATAGGTCTCCAATAAATTCGAATGTTGATCCTCTTCTGAAGTCCAAGTATGAATAAAGTCTGTAATAACAGAAAGGGATCCTTTAAAAGTCGCAGATAAATAAGTTGTAAACCATGGTAAATTCACTTCTGTTAATAAAGCTGTTTCAATGGCCGTAATTACACCAGAAGGAAGAGTAACTTGACTTTCATCCCAAGGAATTCTTTTAAAGTCCATTCCCTTATCCCATGGTAAAAACTCATGATAACCCCAGTCTATCTTCTGCGCTCTTATTTTATGTTGTTCATACAGTTCTTTTAAACGTGGTTCTAATCGGAAATCTAAATCATTTGTTAGCATATATAAGTGCCCCCTTTTCTTATCATAGATAGTCATTCTATTTTTACATTCATTTTTATCCTTAAAAATTTTCTACAAATAAATATTACTTTCCTTTTTTTAAGTCAAACATAACAAATTTTTAACAAAACTCTTTAAGAACGCTTTATTTCTATATGATTTTTTCATATCAAAAGGGGAACCGTTACATATATTGTCCTTTTTTATAAAAAGGGTTCTGAGGCATACGATATGTTGCTTAGCCTAAATAAAAAAACTATCCTCAGTAAATAGAGAATAACATTCATGGATGAAGATACTCGTCATGTTGTAAATCTTGGTGAGTATAAAAAGGTGCATGCCCATAAAGAATCGTTTTATAATAAAGATTGATAAACAATTAATCTTTCATGCGTTTTCGCTACTTTCCAATTTTGTTATTGGTAGCAAAAACTTAAAAGATTAATGGTATTTTATACAGACCAACAACTTATTTAGATGTAAGATCCAAGATGTTAGATTAAGCGCTTGAAAAATATATACAGTTGATGAGATAGCCTTAAATGATAATTCCCAACAAGATCATTGTACATTGGCAATGATGGGGTTATTTACACGGGTTAGACCGTATTTTTGGAAACAGTATACAGCACAAAGGGAAGAGGCGATAAACATGCAGTCAACGGAAGCGCATATGAAAGAAAAACAACGTAGAGAAAAAATAGAAATAATATTTAGTCACAGGGTAAAAGGAGAAAGTTATTTTCACGGTTCCTCCTATCAATGGAAAAACATTGTATACCAAAATTATAATAGGATACAACATAAAGAGTTGGAAATTGAACAACTCATTTTTAAAATGGAAAAAGAAGGGATTCGTTTTACGCAGCACCGTTCACTAATACACTATCCCGTCATTGATTTTGTAAAATATATAGCTAAGGTTTATAAGGAAACCCTCGAAATACAATAATCATGATTATATGTTCAAAATAAATAATCATATTCAAAAGAAACCTTTATAAAAAGTTTATTTTTGAAACTTTGTTAACAAAAAGCTCAAAAACTCATTATAATATTCTTTTTATTCATAACGATCTTAATTTTTATTATAATAATAACCATAACGTATTCTAGTCGTTTGTATATCTTCAGATTTTGTAAATTTTATTACACAAAAAGACAACTCTTAATTAGAGTTGTCTTTTATTTTTTCTAGATATACATAATACTGTTCTGGTGCAAAAACTCCAAGATTCTTACAACTGGAGAAAAAGTAGGATTTCTCATAGGAAAGATGCTACTTTGTTTCCTCATATTCCTTCATTATTTTATAAAACGTATTTTTCTTTAGCTCTAACATTTCCATAAACATAATAGCTGTTATTCCTCCACTTTTCCATTTAGAATAAGCTTCTTCTATTATATGCATTTGTTGTTTGCTTAGGGTTGAAAGGTTCACCTGAGGACGTCCTAAATGTTTCCCTTGAGATTTAGCTACAGCAATCCCTTCAGCTTGTCGCTGCCAAATCTTTTTACGCTCTTGATCTGCAACATAAGATAGCAAAGATAAAAATTGATCTTCCATTAGCCGTCCCATGTCACCCATCTCACGAAACTTTCGACTATCAAACAGTGTTTCATTTTCTAAAACCACAATATCAGCTTGTAATTCTCTTGTTATGTACTTCCATTCCGAAATTACCTCATCATAATTCCGACCCATACGATCTAAAGCATCTATGTAAACAATATCACTTGTACTCAATATTTTTCGTAATAATTGATACTGAGGACGATCAAAATGTCGTCCACTTGCTTTATCGACAAAAATACGTCGAGCTTCCACTCCTCGTTCCATCATTTTATGTAATTGACGTTGTTCATTTTGATCTTTTGTACTTACACGTATATATCCATAAATATTCGCCACGTTTGATATTCTCCTTACATTTGTTACTACAATTATACCATTTTCGTTTATAAAGCTGTTCATTGAAAATAAACGTTTATAAAATGTTTTATATAACCTTTATAAACTTGATGTTCCAATGTTTCATAGATATGGACCAACCGTTTATAAAGGTATACCTTTAAGGACAAAAAGAATCCTTTTAAAATAAGGATTCTTAAACAGGAAATTACAAATTTTTGGATTAAATACAAATCTTTAAAGTAACAAGGTTATTTTTTTCTAGAATCATCGCCAAGAGTATAAATTAAAACCCCTACTATGATTGCAACTCCAACTGCAAAGCGGATGAACCACTCCCACATATAACTCACCTCCAAAAAATATATTTACACGAATAATAGATGTGCATTTACACTTATAAATCCGTCTGTACTTTCCTTAACAGTCTTACAGTGTTCTACTTAATTTCTGCTCATATGTCTTTAACTAATAAACCATGTCTTAAAATTTCTTACAGTTTCAACTTCACTGAGCTGTCTACCATGAACGGAGAATAGGTTTAAGTTGAAATCAACATTCTATGTTCCTCCTTTCTGAGTTCATACCTATATATTTGTGTTTGTCCTTAAGTAAAAAGTTAATGACAAGTCTACCAAGAATAGGTTCGTATGTTTTTATGTGGAAAGTCAGTTTGAAAAATTTTCACAGTTTTAATTTCACTAAATCGTCTACCAAGAGTAAAAGGGAGAGGTTTAAGCTGGAAATGTAGCTTTAGAATAAAGATTGATCAAATTAATACTAATAGCCTTGATAAACAAGCAAAAAGAAAGAGCGTGTTTTGAAAAAAGATTAATCAAAACACGCTCTTAATATATTTTATTGAATCATTCTTTTATAAAAAAGTTTGATCATTTCTATGATATTCCCTCCATTAAAGCGCCCGTTTCTTGAATATGTACATAACTTGTATTAGCTTAGTACTTAGGACATATTGAACTAAAACTACCTTTAGTAGCAAGATACAGCGCTTCACTTTAAACACTATCTATGATTTTATATTTATTATCTCGATATTCTCCAAAAATCCGGTCCATAATTCTTGTTACAAAATTCAACTGGAATTCGTGTCTTTGAAAAATTATCACCAACGTTTATCTGATATAATTTATTATGTAAAGGAGAACCATAGGAAAACTCAAGTTGGCAATCAGTTAGATTAAACAAAATTGAATGCACTGTTCCAAAGTTTTCTTTATAATTATGAATGGACACCCCTTTCGGAAACTCCGTTGAAAGAAGTTCTTTAATTTCGCAAGCAGTTCTTTTACCATTGTCACTAAATTTATTCTCTAAAATATTGTATCGTAGTTGAGATTGTTCTAGCTTGCCTGGTTCAAGATTTTCAATTTCAGGAAATAGCCCATGATTTGTTGCAATTAAATAATCTAGTTCTGCTTTTTTAACTACTTTAACTCCGTCATATGTTCCAACTAAAGCTGCCTCACCATTTGCATCCGCTAAAAGTAAATTCATATTCGTTCCAACAGGCATGTTTTTCACAGCATAGACGGCTTCTTCAATATTTTTACACGTCTCTAGTATGGCTCTAACAACCACCATAAACTGCAACCCAGTAACTACTGGTTCTCTCATACCTGGATATTTACCTATCGGCATGCCACACGAAGCAAACGCTACACATAGACCTTTCTCGTTTAATCCTTCACTTCGACCAAATGTAGAAACAGAGAAACCGGTATGCGTGTATCTTCCATCTACTTTAGTTGTACAAAGACGCATGTCCGAAATATCAGGAGAGAGGTCGTAGTTTCGTAATACGTATGTTTTACCATCGGACATTTTTTGGGGCAAAATTGCGCCTAGACTACACCCTCCAGGTATTAACCAGGCATCGTCATAAAACTTTAATTGGTTTGGTTTATAACCAAATCCTTCCGCAAAACCCTCTAATTCCTCATTTAATCCCGGACAATACTCCTCGATTTGGGACCTAATTTCTAAATACGCTTTGGTAGAATCAGATTGTTCCCTAAAAAAAATTTCCTTAACGTGTGCACTTTCATAGTATTCTAATGCTTGTTGTTTTCCAATTTCATACGAACTTCCTTTAAGATAAGTAAATTTCCCTGTATGAGTATTCATTCAAAGCTCCCCATTCTGCATTTTAATAGCAAGACATATATACCTTGCTATAAACAGAATAAACCCTCCAGTAACTAGAGAGTTAACCTCAATTCGTTATTCAATTATTCGGCGTTGTTACCTTTACAAACACTTTTGTCAAAAAATCATTGGGATGTATCTCATTGTTCGGTTTAATATTTATTGGATTCACTACTTTGGATGGGACGAGTCCCTTTAAGTACTGTTCCATATACTTTCCTTCAACATGAAGGGATTGTTCTGCCACCCATGCCTTTAAACGATTGTAACCATAGTGAAGTTCTGAATACGGCCCTTTTACATTGACACATGCATACATTCCTCCAGGCAATATCGTAAGATACTCCTCATTTTTCTCGACTTTTACGGGTAAAAGTAATTCAACATCTGCTTTCTTTTGTCTCCAGTCTTTTTGATGAAAAATAGCTAGTAGCTCCCCATCCATATTAAACTGATATGCATATATCCTTTCAAACAACATTTTAACGAGTGTGTCCATTTCAAACATGTTTATTGTTTTGCGAATAGACACAACCTGTATATCTTTTCGCTCCTCTATGTAACAACTTGACAGAGTGGGCTCAGGAATGAATGTTTCATCATTCTTTATGAACTTCTTTATTTGCTGGATGTTGTTAATTTGCTTGATGATTTGTTCTTGCTGGTACTTTAACTCTTCTGTTTTTTTCTTTAATCTTACATCCAGATCTTTCATATCTTTACCTTTTAAAGCTTGCTCAATTTCGTTTAACGAAAACTGGCAGTCTTTAAGCACTAGGATAGTTTTTAGCTCTTTCATCTTATCGTAGTCATAGTAACGATAGCTCGTCTCGGGATCTACATAAGAAGGTTCGAGTAAACCAATGTCACTATAGTAACGAATTGTTTTCACAGGTACATCGCACAGATTTGAAAATCTTCCAATGGTATACATAGCAAAGCCCCTTTTCCAAACGACATTTATTTCTAAACAATTTGCTCAAATAAATCCCATTATAAATCATAAACAAATCAATCTGACACTTCAACTTTCCACTTGAGATTCTTATTGATTTTCGTGTTGCTTTTAAATAAATTTTGATCAAATTGATACTAATAACCTTGATTAACGATCATAGAAAAGAGCGTGTTTTGAAAAAAAGATTGATCAAAACACGCTCTTAATATTTTCAGTTGGTTCTTTCTTTTAGGGGTCCCACCCCATCGCTATCAAGCTAAGGTTAGGAAAGGTCAGTTTCAGAAGAAAATTTTTTCTTTTTCTAAAAATCAGTGTAGATCATTGGGAATTTTGCATATCAAATAAACCCTAACGGGTTTCACTTTTTTTATTAAGCTGCTTGATTGTCCGACATGGTACAATTGTAAACGACACCTAATATATCAAAGACTGTTTTCTTCTTGTATCGATGAGATTTCCGTCCGTTTCGCTGTAGGAGGTTAAACAGACGAAGAAGAATCTTTGATAATCCTTGGGTGTCTTTTTGCATTGCTCGAAACAGAAGAAAAAAATAGTCTTTAATCATATATATGGCTTTATATTCACTCAGCTCTTGTTTCTTTTTTATGAGAAGTAACTTCCGCATTTGAAACATAATAGAGGAACAGAGTAGAATGGCAATCAGTTGCCCATACAAATGGCATTCCAATCGTTCTCGTTTTATCTTTTTACAATGATGAATGTGAAAGAATGATTTCCACGTTTTAAATAAAATTTCGATTTGCCAACGTAAAGAATACCAATCATGTACTTGTCCCATCGGGACAATATCTGTAGGGGTATTTGTCATATATACATTGATACCACTGAGTCGTTTACTACGAGGAGAATACTTCATTCCTTTCTTCTTTTCTCTTACAGCTTGATCTTGTAATCGTTTTTTTTGTTGTTCTTTTGTTAGTCGATGTACAATCACACGAGTTGGTACTTTATCAGTCATTCCTACATAGGCTTCGGATATTTCACATGTTTGTCCTGGCTGAAGAGAGTTCATTAAGACCTCCATATCTATCTGTATATACTCTGTACCTTTCTTAATTCTTCCATCTTGAAAGTAATCAGGGTTGGAATTTTTTTGATAAATACGTGTATTCGACTTGATACGAGAGATATAGTAAGCTTTTTTATCTTGTATATGTTGAAGATCTTTCAAATGAAAATAACCTAAATCTCGGATACATAAATCATTCGCTGTTATAGTTGGGACACACAGAGAACCGTAGGTTCGATCATGTTGTTTACCTGGACCTGTATGAATATGTAGGAACTGTCCGCTTAACAGGTCATACTCAAGTTGAATTTTCATCCCAGCTGTATGACTGCAGCCTCCTGCACCTGGATAAACGAATGAAAAGATATCTGGAAGTTGAAATGCGGTGGAATCCAGGATCCGAATACGCTTGAAAACAGAAGTGAATGGAGAAGAAATCGGTATAAATGAGGCTAATTTTTGGTTTAGAAGTTCGGCTAATATGTGTTGCAAAAATTGAACGGCCGCTTTATTAAATCGTTGATTTAGTCCCTCAGGACTGATGAGAACTTCTGTTGACGCTTCTAAACAGCTAGATAGCTGAGTTAAAGAAGTCGTAGCGACATTTTGACTCATCCATACACATAAAGCGACTAAATCTTTGGCTTGGTACTTACTTGTTCGTTGCACAAAGCCAACATCTCTAGCAAGATTTCGTAAGATATTAGGGGATAAAAAGCTTTGAATTTCTTGAGCAAATAGTTGTAATTCATCAGATACAGAAATTGACATACAAAAACGCCATCCTTTCCTATGATTCTACAGAAAGAATAGCGTATTTTTTCATTTTAGGGGGAATTTTGTTTTGTTAGCTTGATAGCGATGGGGTCCCACCCCACATCCATCAACTTAAGGTATATGTTTATACAAAGGCGGATCTTTCCATGTAGTTTTTCATTATTTTTTATAGATATCCTAAAAGTAGGCATATCAAATAAACCCTGACGGGTTACAATTTTTTCACTATAATTATGCTACCTGATGAATGGAAGTGGTATACTCATAAACAACACCCAAAATATCAAAGACCGTTTTTTTCTCATATCTGTGGGATTTTCGTCCGTTTCGCTGTAGGAGGTTAAACAGACGAAGGAGAATCTTTGATAATTCTTGGGTGTTTTTTTGTAATGCTTGATGAAACAGTAAGAAATAACCTTTAATCATGTACATCGCTTTATATTCACTTAGCTCTTTCTGTTTCTTACGTAACAGGAGTTCTCTCATTTTAAACATAGTAGAAGAACATAATAGGATACTAATGAGTTGTCCATAAAGGTGACATTCTAGCCGCTCTTGTTTTATAGATTTACAACGATGAATTTGAAACCAAGATTTCCATATTTTAAATAACAGCTCAATTTGCCAACGCAGTGAATATAAATCATAGATTTTCTCTTTTGGTACCCATTCCGAAGGAATGTTTGTCATATATACCGTAATTCCTTGTAAAAGCTTCGTACGATCTGTATATGTAATCCCCTTTTTCTTTTCACGAATAGATCGATCACGTAGGCGTTTCTGTGTTTGCTCCTCCGTACATCTATAAACCACAATACGAGTAGGAAGCTTGTCTTTACTCCCTACATATACATCATGTAACTCATACACTTGGCCAGGTTGTAATTCTTTCATGATATCTTCCAGATAAACTTGTATATATACTGGTCTCAATTGAGCGGGTTTTGTTTTAAATACCACTGTTTCGAATTCTTTTCTATATATTTTAGTTGGTAATTTAAGACGTGATAAATAATATCCTTGCTTATCTTGGATAGACTTAAAGTCTTGTAAACGAAAATATCCTAGGTCACGAATATATAGTTCATTCTTTTGTATCATACCTGTTCGAGTCGCACCATACGCCTGATCACTCCGTTTTCCTGGTTCAATTTTCACATCAGAAAATTCTCCACTCAATAAGTCATACTCTAGTTGAATTTTTACACCAGCTTTATGACTGCATCCTCCGGCACCAGGATAAGTAGATGCGAATCGATCTGGAACTTGAAAGGTTGTAGAATCAAGGATACGAATGCGCTCAAAGTAAGCAGAAAGAGAATGAGAAATCTTAGATAACCCTCCAATTTTAGCTTGTAGAAGTGTAGTAAATACAGTTCGAAAGAAGGCTACAGAAGCCGAATTAAATCGTCGATTAAGTCCCTCCGGACTTAATAAAACTCCTGTTGAAGTTTCTAATTGACTACAAAGTTGAGTAAGAGAGGTAGTAGCGACCTGTTGATTTAACCATACACACAAAGATAAAAAATGATGCCCGTGGCATTTACGTTTTCATTTCATGCCGCCTGCTTCTATAGCCAATTGATTAAGTGTAGCGGGAGACATATATCGATATAACTCTTCGGCAAATAAAGACAACTCTTGTTTTTGATGCATATTCATAAAAAGCACGTCACCCTTTCTCATTAATATAAGAGAATGGTAACGTGCTTTTAACTTCAAGAATAGTCCAAATCCTTAAGTTGATGGATGTGGGGTCCCACCCCATCGCTATCAAGCTAATATTTTGAGATAACCCTATAACGAAAATTTTGTTTCCATTTGGATAGAAAAATGCTTACTTTTATCGTTTGGGGGATTATCTGTTTCTTAAGTTAATGGGTGCACGGTTAGTCCCCTTTTATAAACTCATTATTTACCAGACAGGTCTTAACCTCGATGATGATTTACCTTCATTTGCTTCATAAACTAACTTTGTTAAATCTTCCTTGAGCATTTGCATTCGTTCAGCGCCTATGTTTTCAATCCAACGTTGTTCAATTTCAGTTAGTATCTTCTCTTTTGCTTGCACTACTAGCCAACCTTTTTCGGTCAAAACAATAATTTTCCCTCTCTTATCAGTTGGATGAGCTTTGCGCATTACATAACCACTTTTCTCAAGATAATCCACCATTTTACTCACAGCTTGCTTTGTAATTCCTAAATATTCGGCTAGTTCTATACCTATCGCTCCATTAGGAGTGATGCATTTAAACATAAAACCATGTACAGGTCTAATATCTCCAAATCCCAATTCACTCAATTTGTCATGTAGTTCATTGATTGATGAGCTAAAGGATAATGACAAAAGTGACGTAAGGTCCAATTCACTAAATACTTGATGACTCATACATAAAACCTCCTTAAATAAAGTCAACACGGTTGACTATATCTGATTTCCATTGTACTATATGGCATATAGTCAATCAAATTGACTATAATTAGTTATAAGAGATATAAGGGATTCAACGAAACAAAAATTAATAAATTATGGAGGTTTCTCATGGCTAACATCGTGAAAATTAGAGGAAGTGTGTTTGCCCCGTATGCTTGGTTAGAACCTATTAAAGATCCTATATACTGGTGATGCACGTGAATTTACACCTTATGCTGTAAACACAATGCGGTCAAGATTAGAGCAAGAAGTGATTATTGATTTTTATAAAAAAGAAATTTTTTCACATGCAAATGCTTGTATCGTAACTGTGAAAATTACAAATCCAGATGGTTCTATCGAGTATAAAAAAGGGAGAACAAGCACAGAAAATATTGTATGCACTAATGTTGTGTGGGGTACTGATGAAGTTTCTTTTAAAATGAGTGCAAGTGCCAGCAATCCTTTAAATACAGCAGCACCTGCAGCTGACTATGTATTAACTATACACGTTAACAAAAGTGGGGTTGCACATATTGAAGGTGCACATGATGGGTTCCCCTGCTATGAATTTTATAAACAAACAGATTTTGGTCCATTTGAATTAATATATACACATGATTTCAGAAAAACTGGTGACACTCCAGCAGCGCTAGCTGGGGAAATGGAATACAGTTTTAAAACGACAATCTAGATATAAATACTGAATAGAAGTTTACAAGCAGCAAAATTATTTATACGAAAGAAATTGCGATCTGTTTTGCTCAATGGGTCAATATTATTATTACCCAAAATAAAATTAAGAATTGCAGAGGTGTGTCTCATGACTAATATCGTTAAAGTTAGAGCAAGTGTATTTATTCCAATGTCTTGGACTGAACCTAAGAAAGATATTCAAACAGGAAACATGATTCAATTCGAAGGTGACTCACGTGAATTTACACCTTATGCTGTAAACGCTATGCGTTCCAGAATTGAACAAGAAGTAGTTGTAGATTTTTATAAAAAAGAAATTTTCACATATGCGAATACCGGCATAACAACAGAAAGAATCACAACTCCTGATGGTTCCGTTAATAAGAGAACAGGAAAAGCTAGTACGGAAAATATTTTGTGCACTGATGTTGTATGGGAGTCAAATGACGTCAAATTTAAAATGAGTGCAAGTGCTAGCAACCCATTAAATGTATATGCACCTCCTGTTGACTACCTATTAACTGTACATGTCCAAAAAGATGGTACTGTCGATATTGAAGGTGCACATGATGGATTCCCTTGTTATGAATTTTATAAGCAAGTAAATTTTGGTCAGTTTGAGAAAATTCATACACATGACTTCAGAGAAACTGGTGATACAGCTGAAGCTCTAGGTGGAGACATGGAGTATAGTTTTAAAAAGATATTATAAAGAACAATATAATACCCTTTTTATTAAATAAATATATAACAACATAAAAGAGTGAGTAACAGGAGGAAAAGAGAATGACAACAGTTTTATTTGTAAAAGCAAACAATCGTCCAGCAGATCAAGCAGTTAGCGTAAAATTATATTATGCTTTTTTAGCAAGTTATAAAGAATCTCATCCAAATGAGACAGTAGTAGAGCTTGATTTATACAATGAGGAATTGCCATATGTAGGAGTAGATATGATTAACGGCACATTTAAGTCTAGTAGAGGATTTGATTTAACAGTAGAAGAAGCAACGGCTGTTGCTGTTGCTGATAAATATTTAGATCAATTCCTTGCAGCTGATAAAGTTGTTTTTGGTTTCCCATTATGGAATTTAACAATCCCAGCTGTACTACACACATATATTGATTACTTAAACCGCGCGGGAAAAACATTTAAATATACGTCAGAAGGTCCAGTAGGTCTTATTGGAAATAAGAAAATTGCATTATTAAACGCAAGTGGCGGTGTATATTCTGAAGGACCAAAAGCCCCAATGGAAATGGCTGTTAAATATGTAGCAAGTATGATGGGATTCTTCGGTGCAAAAGATATAGAAAAAATAGTAATTGAAGGTCACTACCAATTCCCAGATAAAGCAGAAGAAATTATTGCTGCAGGGCTTGAAAAAGCGAATAAAGTAGCAAGTACGTTCTAATTAACAAAACACTTGTCACTCTATATGGCAGTACCAACACTTTTATAGCGGGTGGTACTGCTTTTTTATTCGCTTAGCTCGCATCAATTGGGCAGTAAGGACCCAATTGATGCGAGCTTTCCATTCTCAACTTATTAAACGATAGAAAGCAGGATTACATTACGATGGAACGTTTATGGACAAAAAACTATATAATGCTGACCATTACAGCATTATTACTATTTAGTGGTTTTTATTTACTCATGCCAACACTACCTATTTTTATTAAACAATTAGGTGGAAGTGAATCTCAAGTTGGATTTATTATAGGAGTGTTTACAATATCGGCAGTCATTTTACGTCCTATTATTGGAGGATTAATGGATCGATATGGTCGACGATTATTTATAATAAGCGGACTACTATTTTTTGCAATTACAATGTATTTTTATGATTGGGTAACAGGAGTTATATTTTTAGTGGTATTACGTATCCTTCATGGAATCAGCTGGGCAATTGCTACAACTTCGATCGGAACAGCTGTGACTGATGTGATTCCACAATCTCGTCGCGGAGAAGGAATGGGATGGTATGGACTTGCCATGACTTTAGGTATGGCTTTAGGACCAGTATTAGGTCTTTGGGTAATAAAATCATTTTCATTCCATTATCTATTTCTTCTATGTACAGGATTAGCACTTGTTGCATTCATACTTGCACTTGGTACAAAAATACCAGCAATTCAACATGCATCAAAAAAACCAATATCATTTTTTGAAAAAACACTCTTACCAATCGCTATTGTTACATTTTTCCTATCTCTTACTTTTGGTGGCATTACAACATTTTTACCACTGTTTGCGGCAAAAATTCAAGTTAATGCTGGTACTTTTTTCTTAGTTTATGCTGTCACACTTACAGTAGTTAGACCATTTGCCGGGAAGGTATCCGATAAATATGGAGAAGGAATCATTATTATTCCTGCGCTGTTTACACTGATATCCGCACTATTAGTTCTAGCAATGACAAATGGGATTGTTGGACTAGTTATTACAGCTATTTTGTATGGGATTGGATTCGGATCAGCACAACCTGCTCTTCAAGTAGCCATGATACGATTAGCTTCACCAGAGAAAAGAGGAATAGCGAACGCTACATTTTTTACTGCTTTTGATTTAGGGATTGGTTTAGGATCCATTCTTCTAGGATTTGTTTCACAACTCATGGGATATCAAATGCTATTTATTGTTTGTGCTATCTCTGGGTTTGTTAGTCTGTTAATTTTTATTTTGTTTGTAAAAAAGACGCTAACATAACTTTTAAATTTACGAAAAAAGCGCTATTCTTTTTGTAGAAATATACAGTGGTCTGACCCCATTTGGTGAGACAAAGAAAAAACACCTAGACAACATGTTTCCTATAACCTATAGGTGACATGTTATCTAATTTTCTCTGAATCCGTTCATTATTATAGTAGTGGATGTATTCATCCACAGTTTGTATTATACTAGCATTATTCGATTGTTTTATATTTTGCGCATAGAATCCTTCGGATTTCAAATGAGAATGAAAGGATTTTATGAGGGCATTATCATGGCAGTTTCCTGTACGAGACATGCTTGTGATAATGCCTTTTTCTTTGGCATATGTTTGAAATTGTTTTGATGTATACACTTTTCCTTGATCCGAATGTAAAATCGTATCAATCACATTTCGCTTTCTTAAAGCCTCTTTTAGAGTATCTAATACAAGAGAAACATCCTGTGTCTCACCTATTTTATAACTTACAATTTCATTGTTAAACCCATCTATAATAGATGAAAAATAAAGAGTCTTATTGCCGAACATCAAATACGTGATATCAGTGAACCATTTTTCATTAGGCTTGGTAGCTTTAAATCTCCGTTGTATTCTATTTTTAGCTACCACTGGTTCATGACCGAGCACAAATATCTTCTTCTTTTTTCTAACCCGAGATAATACGTTGTATTTTCTCATGATACGTAATACTTTTTTATGATTCATTACAATGTTAAATTGATTACGTAGACAAGCTGTAACCCGACGATATCCATACCGATATTTATGATGTTGACATATTTCTATTACGGTTTTTTCTTCATGATTAGTTACTGTCTTCTCGTGCTTTTTCCAACGATAATAAGTAGCGCGTGAAATATTAAATATGGAACACAGTTCTGCAATTGTAAAAATTGATTGCCATTCCTTTATCATTTTCATTATTTCTTCTTTTCCTCCCACCTCCTTAAGGTTTCTTGGCACTTTTCCAGCAATATAATCTTTGCCTTTAAATAACGTATTTCTAATTCTTTTTGTTCAAGTTCTATTAACTTTTTTAAGCCTTTTCCATGTGCAGATTGTCTTCCAATAGATTGTTCAAACCGATAGGCTTCACCTTCACGATACCATTCCATCCAAGTTTTAATTTGAGCCACATGCTTAATTCCTAAGGCATCCATAATTTCTTTATTTTTGAATCCTTGGTGTTTCATTTCAACTACTTTCCACTTTATTTCGGCGGGATAATGCGTCTTTTTCCCCATGCGAAAAACACCTCCATTAAAATCATAACTTACTTACGATTTAGAGAGGTGTTTTTTATCGTCTCATTCTCAGGGTTCACTCCAATACAAAAAGAATAGCGTTTTTTTCGTTTAATGGATATAAATTTATCTGAGCTTGATAGCGATGTGACGAGACCCCTATAAGACTTCGTTAAGGGTATCCCTAAAATTAAAATTTAGGTGATTTTTGTAACAATATATCTTGTTAATTCATTTTTTATAATTTATAATATTAACTGTGTATGGTGTGTATATTGTGTATCATATAACATAACACTTATCGATTGAGAGGTTGTTTAATGAAAATAATCTTAAGTAATGTATCAAATCAGCCTTTATATCAACAGATAAAGGAACAGATTAAAGAATCAATATTTAACAATGAGTTAAAAGAAGGCGAACAATTGCCATCAATCCGCTTATTAGCTAACGACTTACATGTAAGTGTACTTACCACAAAAAGAGTCTATGCAGAACTAGAAGCAGAAGGTTTTATTATTACTAGGATTGGCAAAGGTACCTATGTAGCACCTACAAACCTAGAGTTGTTAATGGAATCTAAGCGCCGCATGGTGGAAGTCAAGCTCGCAGAAGTTTGTCAGATGGCTCGAAGTATAGGAATTCATGCAGATGATCTCCATTCAATATTGGACTTAATTTTAGAGGAGGATAATGAAAAATGAATGCTGTGCTAGAAGTGAATAATCTAAATAAAACTTACGACAATTTTTCATTAAAAGATGTTACTTTTTCACTTAACAAAGACTGTATAACAGGTTTTATTGGAACTAATGGTTCCGGGAAAACCACAACAATTAAAGCAATCCTTGGCCTCATTTTAAAAGATTCCGGAAAAATTAATTTTTTAGGAAAAGATATGGATAAAAATGAAAGAAAGTCCAAAAACAACATTGGCATCGTGCTGGATGAGGGATATTTCTATGATGAATTAACATTGAAAGAAATGAAAAATGTGATTGCCCCTTCCTATACTGATTGGGATGAACCGGTTTTCTTAACTTATATTAAACAGTTTAATTTAAATCTAGAACAGAAAATTTCTACCCTATCCAAAGGTATGCGGATGAAATTTGCAGTTGCATTGGCTCTATCCCACCACGCAGACCTATTAATAATGGATGAACCAACAAGTGGTTTGGATCCATTGGTACGAAGTGAATTAATGAATATTCTCCTAGATTTTATGAAGGAACCAGGGAAAATCGTCTTTTTTTCCACTCATATTACCTCTGATTTAGATAAAATTGCCGATATGATCATTTTAATCGATGATGGAAAAATTTTAGTTAATGAGGAAAAAGATGTGTTAGTAGACACACATGTATTGGTAAAGGGAGACAATCAATTAATTAATGAACAAACAAAAAAACTTTTTTTAAATTTGCATCAATCTCACTACGGATTTGAGGGGATTACTCATAAAAAAGATGATGTACGCCGACTCATGCCTGATGTATTGATGGAAAGACCAACTTTAGAGGATATTATGCTTTCATATATCGGAGGTAATAACCATGTTAATTAACCTTGTAATGAAAGACTTTATACTAGTCAAAAAATATTTTCTAATTTTACTCGTTTATGCTACTATCGCTCCTATTTACATTTCTACACAACTACATTTAAACGATGGCGGTCTTGTTAGCTTTCTTTTAACAGTAATTGTGATGGAGCTTATTTTGTTTAGTACGTTATCCAAATTTGAGGATCAGTACAAGGGGGCCGCTTTGCTTTGTGCAACTCCATACACACGAAATGCATTTGTAAAAGCAAAATATCTCTTTCTCTTTGTAATTTTCATTTGTGTCTCCATCATCCGTATTATTACGTCAGTTATCATACCATCAGGTATAGAAAAACTCAGCGTAAACGCTCTTGGAATAACATTTTTAATTTTTAGTATTTTATTTGGTATACTACTTCCTGTTCAATTTAAATTCGGTTATGACAAAACAAAACTTATATCATTTTTCACTGTCTTTTTAATACCTTTTGTCGCTCCTACTCTTATAAAGGGAGTTCAATCGAGTCACATTGGTTTTACAACCACCTTTCCATTTTCATCAATTGTTCTGGCATGGATGCCTTGTTTTATTTCAATAGTTATTTGTCTTATATCAATGGTGATATCTCTGAAAATATATGCAAAAAAGGATTTATAATTAAATTTTAAATATAATAGGGATAGTTGTTAAAGGAAATATATGTAGTATCGTACAGATTCATTTCTTTTCAGCCATCCCTTTTAAAAATTTAAGTCCCTCTTGTGATGTACCTTTTTCTTAATTAAGTAGATTTTATGGATATTGAAATAAACTAAGTCTTTAAATCATTAGTCTTCTTAGTTTCTCTTTTCATTAAAGGATACTGCCCCATCGCCATCAGGCTAAGAAATTCATTGTTCCTCAAAACGATGGGCTGAATCCCTATAGATAGCTATGGAAAGGTGAAATTTTCGCTTTGGGGGTATTTCAAAATATTAGCTTGATAGCGATGTGTTGTGACCCCTAATAAAAAAATCTCGTTTTGGGGAGAATCTGTTTTCTTTGCTTGATGGGCATGGGGTCCCGGTAGTAAAACGCGGAAAACATAAGCTAAGCAACATTCGACATAACAATTCTTTATTTTCGTCAAAAAAGCGTATGTCGCAGATTTCTGAACATACGCTTTTTCGTTAACTTGTTTTTTGCTTTTTGTGTGCAAGTAAATTGTTATCGGGTTGCGAAAATGAAGCAAAGAGGTAAAACAATCACCATGCCAACAAGGGGTAGCTTCAGGAAAATGCGGATTTACATCGCTAAGCAAATTTTCCTGACGATTTCCCAGCATATCAAAGTTGCGGAACTGAGATAAGATGTTTGTACGATGTGCTTACTTCCTCTGCCAATGCTTTGATTTTCATCATGATTTGGAGCATTTCTTCTGTTGTCGTCCTTGGGTTGATGGAACAAAGTCGAATAACCACTTTCTCTTTCAATTCGGTCGTACTTAACATAGCAAATCCTCTGTGAGTAATTTCTTCCACCAGTTTTTTGTTTATTTCATTGATTGTATCTGTTGATGCTAATTCACAAGGGATATAACGAAAAGTAACAATTCCTAACTGGGCAGGTGTTACCACCTCCCAATCTTTCGCTTTCCCTAAGAACGCTTCAACTTGTTCAGCCAACATGATGCCATGATCAATTGCCTGGCGAAAAGCTGCGACTCCAAACACTTTAAAAGACAGCCACACCTTTAACGCCCTAAATCTGCGCGAAAGTTCAATTCCACGTTCTCCAAAATTGATTTCTTCTTCTATATTGGTTTCCGTATCCTTGATATACTCTGGGATCATACGAAATGTTTTGCTTAAGTATTGGCTGTTTCTAATGAGTACACAGCCCACATCATAAGGCTGAAAAAGCCATTTATGAGGGTCCAACGTCAAGGAATCGACACGATGAATTCCTTGAAGCAAAGCACTTCCTTTTTCACTGAGAATTGCCGGGGCACCATAGGCTCCATCCGCATGTAGCCATACATCTTCGTCATTACAAAGATCAGCCAACTCATTGAGGGAATCAACCGCTCCGCAATTAGTTGTTCCAGCATTAGCAATGACACAGAATGGTTTTTTCCCTTTTGTTCGATCTTCTTTTATTTGCTTTTTCAAAGCACTGACTGAAATTCGTAAATGTTCATCCGTTTCGATTCGGCAAATTTGATGGTGTTTGAAACCCAATACTTTTAGTGCCCGATCCACAGAAAAATGAGTCTGGTCGGAAAAATAAACAACCGCATTTTCTATGTCATTATTAAGCTTGACCTGTCTAGCCACATTAAGCGCGGTTAAATTAGCCATGGAACCTCCGCTTACAAATAGCCCTTCAGCCGAATCAGGGAATCCTAACATCGATTTTAACCAATTGATTGTCGTTAATTCGATTTGCTCAGCACCTGCGCCTACTATCCAAGCTGTCGGAAATACATTAAATCCACTTGCTAAAAAATCTGCTACTACTCCAACATAATTATTGGGACCCGGCACAAAAGCCATAAAATGAGGATGATCCACATGGGTAATCTGATTAAACACGTTCCTATTAAGAAAATGAAGGAGCTCTTTCGGATCGGATCCGTTTTCTGGGATTGATTCAGTCAGCTTGTTTCTGAGAATATCACTATCAATCGTTTCAGATACTGGTTTGCTTTTCAAATGATTCATATGATCAATGATCATATCAACCGCTTGATATCCTAACTGACGCATCTCTTCGGCTGATAACTGCAGGTTTTCCGTCACTTGTTTCACTCCTATTCTATTTTAAAAGGCGAGTTGTTGCTCGCCTTTTCATTTTTTATAATTGGTAATCACCGATTGTCTGTGTTGGATTATGAACAATCGTTTTAATTAACGTATGGAGGTGATTCAATATTTCCTGTACTTGATCCGCTTCATAGATATTTTGATCATATCCAAACTTCATTGTAAGTTTCTCTTCAGGGAAGCACATAATTCCGTAATTCACATGAGGCTCATCAACGACTTGGTAATCTGTGATGGCAAAATTTCTGTTCTCATTTGAAGAGAAAATGGATGGGTTAGTTGGATAGTTTTCAAACACCCAAAGATGGTCGGTCAACTGATCGTTCAACTCACTTTGTTTTTGAATCTCAACAAATGAATAGTAAGCATACTCATTACATTTCAATGTTTCTTGTTGAACTTTTTGCAGGAGATCCACAAAAGATTGCGTTTCTGCCCAGGCTACTCGGATAGGCAAAACATTTGTGAACAGACCAAACATATTTTCAATCCCTTCCACTTTGGGAGGTCTGACTGATACCAGATTGGGTAATACTACTTCTTTCGTTCCATTGTATTTGCCAAGCAATATACCCCATACAGCTAGTAAAGCCGAATTCATGGTTACATGGTGTTTGGTTACAAATGTCCGTAACTGATTGGTCAGATCCTCATCTAACGTTAAATCCATAAATGTGAAGCTTAACCCTTTACTTTGAGTTGGTACTTTCTTTTTGGGAATGCTGATTTTCCGATTGTACCCTGATAAATAATCGCGCCAAAAATGGCGTGCTTTCTCATGATCTTGCGCTAAAGTCCAGTCAATGAATGCTTGAAAAGGTTTTGCTGGAGGTAATTCCACTGTAGTTCCCGCATTTTTTGCTTCATAGAGTTGGAATAATTCGTCTAATAAAATACTGACACTCCAACCATCACACAATAGATGATGGGCACTCCAAACCACCTTATACTCGGCATTCCCTAGTTGAAATACACAGAGACGGGTCATGAGTTCGGCATTATTGAATCCTCGATCTAAATTTTCACTCATCCACTGGTCCAAGCATTCCTGCTGCTCTTGTCTCGTCATCTCAATCAAGCTTTGTACCTCTGAAATCATTTGAACATCATGTAACACAGCTTGCCAAGGTTGTTCTTGTTCATCTTGCACAATGATCGTTCTTAGAGAATCATGACGATCAACTAATTGTTGAAAACACTGAATAAAGAGATCTACATCCAGCTTCCCCTCAAGTGTCCAAATCGTTTGTTCAAAATACGCTTTGGTATCAGGTTCAGCTACAGCATGTTCATAAATAACTTGTTGGAAAGGTGCCAATGGATAGATTCGTTCTATTTTTATATCCGGCATTTTTTCTTGTATTTTGTAAAGCGTATGTTGATTAAGCTGTTTATCTCTAACATTCAGTGATGTAACTTTATTTTCTTTCTTTTTGTTTATATCATCTGTTTGTGAGTGTGAAGGATGGTCTAGTCTTTTAACAAAATGAACCATGTCACCTAATACAGGGAAGTCAAATAGATTTTTTGGTTCTAACTGAAATCCTTGTCTATAAAGTCGTACAGAAACTTGAATGCCCTTAATCGAATCGCCACCCAAGGCAAAGAAATGATCATTTACTCCGATTTGGTCTACTTTGAGCACTTCTTGCCATACACTGATCAATATTTTTTCCATTTCAGTTTTTGGAGCAATATATACCTCATTTTTTTGTTTCTCCGGAGCAGGAAGCGCCTTTCGATCTAATTTTCCATTAGGGGTCAAGGGTAGTCGCTCCAAATAAACAAAATAAGAAGGGATCATGTACTCTGGCAAGTGGTCTCGCAAATGTTTTCGTAGTTCTGTTGTACTGATATCTTGCTCAGTTACCACATATGCGACTAAAGATTTTATCCCATTCTCATCTGTCTGGTCAATCACTACAGCTTGGTCTACTTGTTTGTAAGTGAGAAGGCAATGGGCAATCTCTTCTAACTCTACTCGATACCCTTGAATTTTGACTTGGTAATCTTGACGTCCTAAAAATTCAATATACCCCTCGGGATGTATCCTGCCACAATCCCCTGTTTTGTAAATAAGACCAAGGTCTGGATGTGACACAAACACTTCGTTCGTTTTCTCTTCATCATTTAAATATCCTTGGGCCAGACCCACTCCCCCAATATATAAATCACCTATCACACCAACTGGGCACATTTTCTTATCGTAGTTCAGCACATAATACGTTTGGTTTGCCAAAGGCATCCCATATGGAATGCTGTTCCAGTGTGCTTCCACCTGTTTGACTGGATAATAAATCGACCAAATTGATGCTTCTGTTGCCCCTCCCAGTGAAATTACTTCCGCGATCGGGAAATGTCGTTTTATTTTTTCTGGTAAAGGGAGTGGAATCCAATCCCCACTAAGTAAGACCAAACGCAAGGAAGAATTTTCAAAATGAGAACCTACCTGATCCAATGCCAAATCCATGATTTTAGGTACTGTATTCCAGATTGTAATTCCTCTGCGTTCGACCGTACGAATCAGTTCTTGCATGTCTCTCGGATCACGAATCATTACCAACATTGCACCTGTACTTAACACTCCAAAAATATCGTATACAGACAGGTCAAAACACATGGAGGAGATACCGATAATGCGATCGTCTTCATTCACCTGATATTTTTGATTGATATCTTGAATGGTATTTGCAACCGCTTGGTGAGTAATGATCACTCCTTTTGGTTTTCCGGTACTTCCTGAAGTATAGATAATATAAGCAAGATCTTCCGGACCAGCAATGGTAGGCCGATCTTCGGTTGCATATGATGACAAATGTTTCTCTTCATAAAGACCAGGTTCCAACAAAAGTTTGCATGAGCTATTTTCTAAGATATATGTTTGTCGATCTGGTGGATGATCGGGATCGATTGGTACATAAGCAGCACCCGCTTTTAATATCCCTATCATATTAACAATCGTATCTACCCGTCTCTGTGCCAAAAGGCCAACTCTGTCACCTAGACCAATCCCTTGTTCTTGCAAATAGTGAGCAACTTGATTGGAGCGTTGATGAAGGTCCAAGTAAGTCAACCACTCTTGTTCAAAGACCACTGCCACTTGATCTGGTGTACGTTGTACTTGGTTTGCAAACAATTGATACAGCGTAGTGGAAGGTATTTTTTCTGTTGTCTGATTGTACTGCTCAATTAAAGTCTGATCCGATTTTTTCACTTGCAAAGAGGTTACGTCTCTTTGTTTCACCAATTGTTCCAACAGATCGACAAATTGGGAAAACATTGCTTCCATCACATCAACATCAAACAATTCTTCTACATAGTTCCAGCTAATCAATAACTCTCCATTTTTTTCAATTACCACATTATCCAAATACACTTGTGGAGTCCGAGCGTGAATATGGCGGAGAGAGCCAAGCTGCTCCCAAGCAAAAGCACCCGCGCCTGCTAGCATCGAGGTGAAAACAATTGGCATGACTGCTTTTGGTCTCATTTGGTGATATCGAGTAAAATCTCGAATAAAGTTAACTCCATCATAATGACGATGTTCAAGTCCATCTAACAAAGTCGATTGAGTTTGCTCCACTCTGGTAAAGAAAGATTGCTCTGGATTCACATCCACGTCCAACAAGATGAGTGACGTGAAATCTCCCACAATCTGCTCTACTTCTTCATGAACAGGATAACGGTTAAATACAGTCAGATTAATTGCCAATCGACGTTGATTACTCCAATATGCCAACACTTCTCCATATATCGTACAAAGAAGGGCGGAAGGAGTTACTTCTTTCTCTTGTGCCAGCTTCCGTAACTTCGTCCATTTGTCTTTGTCCAAGATCTTAGTAAGTGATTGAAAGTTAGGGGTAGCAATCTCTGCTGGATCCTTTTTTAACGGCAGAGAAGGAGCAAATGGAAAGTCAGGCAGCTTGCTTGTCCAATACTCTTTTGCTTTTTTATATTCTTTGCTTTGTTCCATTTCATCATAGATGAACATGTAATCTTGAAAATCAAAAGAAAGAGATTCCAATCTTTGATCTGGTTTGTGATAATAATGCAACAAATCATGTCCAACGATGTTCATGCTTGCCCCGTCCATCAATAAAGCATCATATCGAAAACATAACAAATAAGTGTCTTCTTTTAAAAGAAAGGCTTTCAATTCAAACAAAGGCCATTGCCCCAAAGGAAATACATGGTTGGTCATTCGAGAACGTTCTTCTTGCAATCGAACATTTTGTTTCCCATCATCTAAACCAATGAGATTTTCAATTGCAATCTGATAATCAGGAACGTCTTGTAAGATTTGCTGTTTTCCCTCTGGCAAGATCACAGCTCGTAACATAGGATGGCGCTGAATTACCTTTTGGAAACTTTGTGAAAGCCGATTGATATCCAATTTTGTTTCATATTCATAATACGATTGAGGTGAAATGCCGCTTAATTCAAACTGCGGATTACGCCCTAACATGTAAGCTGTCTGAACTTCTGTTAAGGAAAATGGCTTGGACATATCTTTAACACGGGTTGGTGTTTTATCTAGGCTTTCTTCTTTCTGCTCCACTTCTACACAAGAACTAAGTTGAGCAATCGTGGGATGTTTAAAAATATCCCTTGTACTTACTTTCAGATGGTCTTTTCCTAATAAATTGATAACTTGTAGTGCCTTAATCGACTCTCCCCCTAAGGCAAAAAAGTTATCATGAATACCGATTCGCTCGATCTCCATCACTTTTTCCCATGCTTGCACCAATTTCTGTTCGATTTGATTTCGTGGGGCGACATATGGGATGGATATTTGATCTGTTTGAGTTAAATCCAACAACCTTTTTCGATCCACTTTCCCATTTGGATTCAGTGGAATCTCTTTTACCTGAATCATTTTTTCGGGAATCATAAACTCAGGCAATTTATTGCTTAGATATTTTCTGAGCTCTTCAAAAGGGATCTTCTTATCCGATATATAGTAAGCAGCTAACAATTTTCTGTTTCCATCTACCTGATCAACAACAATAGCTCGGCTTATCTCTGGATGTCTCTTTAGCTGAGCCTCGATTTCCCCTAATTCAATCCGATATCCCCGTATTTTCACCTGATGATCCATTCGACCGAGATAATCAAGTTCTCCATTAGGTAACCATCGGACGAGATCACCAGTACGATACATTATTTCTCCCGCCACAAAAGGATTCGGGACAAATTTTTCATCTGTCAATTTAGATTTACCAAGATAACCCCGAGCTACCGCCACTCCGGCAATACAGAGCTCTCCCGGCATTCCCCAAGGTTTCATTTGACTATATTTATTCAATACATAAGAACGATAATTGGGGTTAGGTTTCCCGATCGTCACTTCTTTGGCAGTACTCAAATCTTTTGCTGCTGCACAAAGGGTTGTTTCTGTCGGACCATAGATATTTAAAATTTTCGCTTCGCTGATGCTTCGAATTTTTTCAATCAAATCAATCGAAAATGCTTCTCCTGCTAACAAAATGGCCTTTAAATCTCTTAGAAACTCTGCCCCTTCTGGATCACTCAAAATCAATTCCATTCGCGATGGGGTCGATTCCCATAAATCCACCTTATGTTCTTTGACCAAATGAGCCAATTCTTTTGTTGCAAACTGTCCCTCTGTAGCAATGACTACCTTCGAGCCTTGAGTTAAAGGGATACATGTTTCTAACATAGATATATCAAAAGAAACACTAGCAAGAAACAAGAACGACTGATTATCTTTTAGCTTTTCTCTCATAATGCTTAAGAAATGGACGAGGGATCTCTGTTCCACCATTACGCCTTTTGGATTTCCTGTTGATCCTGATGTGTAAATAATATAAGCCAGATCATTAGGTTCACTTTCTCGATCTAGATTGCTTTCTTCACCTTGGAAGAGATGTTCTTCATCAAGATACAACACCTTACCGGCAAATTGCGGCAATCCTTTCTCTGTTCGCTTGCTCAGTAACCATTTTGCTTGACTATCTTGTAACATATATTCAATTCGTTCACTAGGATAGTGAGGATCGATTGGTAGATAAGCCCCTCCGGCTTTTAAAATCCCCATCATGCCAATAATCAATTCCAATGATCGATCTACCATAACCCCAACAATACTTTCTTTGGATACACCCTTACTTTGAAGAACAGAAGCCAATTGATTTGCTTTCTTATTCAATTCTCTATATGTCAAAGATTGATCATTACAAATAACAGCAATTTGATCTGGGGTTTTCAACACTTGCTCCTCAAACAAATCCTGAAATGTTTGAGACAAGTCTATGCCCATCTGAACTTGATTAAATCCTTCTAGCAACTCTTTTTCTTCTTCCGAAATGATACAGATATCTTTCACAGCCAGATCAGGATTTCTCAACACTTGCTTTAAAACATAAAGATAAGATTTGGCAAACTGTTGCAAAGGAAAAAGAGAATGAGACTTGCAAGAAATTTGAAATTCAAATTCATTATGTTTTTCATTCCATTTTCTTTGTATCCAGACGGCTAATTCATTCTCTGAGCATTCTTCTATTGAACTCTTATTATGTAATCCTTCCATCCCCAAAACGATTTGAAATGGAGTTGAATAGAGCTTCGCTAATAATTCAGAGAGTGGATAGTGCTGATTTTCATAACCAAGTAAAGTCGTTTGTTGGACCTGCTCCACTAATTGCTTAAAGGAGTGATGGGGATGGATTTCAGTTCCTATAGGAAGCAAATCATTCAGATTCTCTCTTTGTTCGTGATCTTTTCCGATTACAGGAACCCCGATTGTAATCCTTTCTTGGTCTGTATAATGTACCCAGCAAACCCTTAAAGCTGCCTGTAACCAGCTAAATAAAAATAAATCCTGTGACTTACTTATTTTTCGTAAAATTTGACTAAGCTCTGCATCCATTATGACTTGAACATGGTCGCATGGATTGTCTTTATTCATTTGATAATCGCTATTAAATAACGAAAAATCGGGTACACCGGAAGATAATTGCTCTTTCCAAAACGATTCTGCCACTTTATACTCATGAATCGAACTATGATCTTTGATATGCATTTTTATCTTCAGCTCCTTAACATTAATTTCTATCTATTCGCTAATTTTTAACCCAACTTCAATCCCATGGAGAAATACTTGATGGTTATCCAAACTTAAAAAGCGATGAATATCCTCAAATTCCATATGCCCAACCGAACAAACTCCCAAGTTTAATGTCTCAGCCACCATATTTAACGTAGCAGTGATGATGCCTGATTCAATGCAAGCAAATAAATATCCATCTGAACCATATTTAGGCATGGAAGCGCGCGCATTATAGACTAGATAAACCGAAAAGGCAGACTGGGTAAATAATTCCTGGTTAATCATCTCATGATCACTCTTGATTACTTGGTCAATGTTGTTTACAAGCAAAAGACTATTCTCTGATGGGCTATAATAATAAAAACCAGCTTTCATACCTTCTACACGTTTCGGTTTTATATAGACAAAAATATCAATGGGATAAACTCCACCCGCACTGGCGTAATGGTAGTAGATTTTTTCTTCTTTCCTCTGTTTGAAAGTAGAAAACAGTTGCGCGAATTCTGAAAAAGGTACGGGATTTTTCATATCAAATTGGCGGCAAGATCTACGCTCCCTGATCATGGCGGGAAGCTCATCTTTTGTTTTAAGTTGAATTCCAGTTGACCGCGCAGCAGGATGCATTCGATTTAATTGTTCACTGATATACTTATCTAGATCATCTTTAGAGAAGCGAATCTGATCGCTATATGGATTCGGAAAAATTTTTTCTTGTGTGGAGAATACTTCTCTTGGATGTAATATGTTACTTACTAACACCCGATTCTTTATCATAAGTTCTACTATTTTTTGTGCCTCTTCTTCATTCCCTAACGAAAAGTGCTCTAATAGCTGACTGATCGTCACTCCCTTTTGGGCAAGAAAATAAAACTCAGGAAACCACTCAGACATAACTCCTGTATATCTCGTTTCCCCTATCAAAACTTCATTATGCAACTTCTCCCAATGCTTAATAGGAGACCAATAATAAATTTGCTCGCTCATATTCCCCTCCATAAAAGGTTAATTTATTTTAAAAATACAATCTTCCAATCCACAAAAAACAACCTTTATATAGTACATAATTGTTGAAATTCATACCATTTGTCATTAATAAGTTTCCATCCTGTTACCATTTGGCCTTGTTCACTACCAGCTGTGGGTGTGAAATAATACCAAGTCCCTTTAATGGATTGCCAACCAACTAGCATAATTCCTGATGAATCAAAATAGTACCAAGCATTATTAATAGATTGCCAATCTTTTTGCACAAGTCCATTCCTATAGTAATACCACTTTCCATTATCTTGATACCACCCATCTGTTGGAGCGGCTTAAACTGATTGCCTTACAAGTTTACTAGAATTTGTTGCAGTTTCAGCTGAAGCTATTCCATTGATAGACGTCAACAAAATAGTTGACGTACATAATACAGATAAAGAACGTCTCATACAATAGACCATTCCCCTTCTCTTAGATTTTTCGAAAACTTGCAATAATAAGAATAATATATAAGTATCCGAATGTCAGTGAGAAAAAGTGAAAATATGTTGAGAATAAAATATCAGAATGTTCAATTTTAACACCACATACCCCTATATCTGCCTCCATGAGATTTCACATAGTCAGCGTATACTATAGCTTTGATAGTATCTTTCGAACAAAGGTTGGGTCTTCTCCCAATCGTTCAGCTATATAATGACTTTTTAACATACTCTCTGAGGAAGCAAGTAAGACGAGAGTTCTTAATGCGACATGAAACCACTTTGGTCCTAAATCACCTGCTTGTATAATTAGTTGCATGAAACTTCCTCCTAAAAGAAGAACTATTTTTTGAATATTCCGTTGACAATTACAACATATCCACTTTACAATTTAATTGTGATGATTTTATCACAATTAAACTACTTAGAATGCACTTCACTTATTTGAAAACGATTACAAATAGGGGTGTTAAAATGAAGAACCGAGTAAATCCAGAGTTATTACCAGGATTAGAAATGTTTCAAGACCTCGATTTACGCCCAGAGTACTTGCAAGCAATCAGAGAAGGAATATCGCAAATGAAACCACCTACCGTTGTTGATGAATCCCTTTCATTAACAGATGAAGTCATTGTAGGACCTGATGCTAATCCATTACCATTAAGAATTTATCGTCCAAAATCAAATAATGAATCCTTACCTGCCCTGTTATGGATACATGGTGGCGGTTATATCTTAGGGTCTATAGATGATAATGATGATACTTGTATGAGGTTTGTAAAAGAAGCCAACTGTGTGGTCGTTTCTGTAGACTACCGTTTAGCTCCTGAACATCCTTATCCAGCACCAATTGAGGATTGTTATGCAGCATTAAAATGGATTGCTGATAATGCAGAGCCATTAAACATTGATTCGAATCGAATTGGTGTTGCAGGAGCGAGCGCTGGCGGTGGACTAACAGCAGCATTGACATTATTAGCCCGCGATCGACAATATCCTTCTATTTGTTTCCAAATGCCACTCTATCCAATGATTGATGACCGAAATAATACACCTTCTACGAATGAAATTAAAGAAGGATTTGTTTGGAATCAAAAGACAAATGAAGCTGGCTGGAAAATGTATTTAGGAGAAATATATGGAACGGATAATATTCCTGCCTATGCAGCCCCTGCTCGAGCAGAGGATTATAGTAATTTGCCATACACCTACACATTTGTTGGTCAATTAGATCCATTCCGCAGTGAAACATTAACCTATGTAACCAAACTTGCGCAAGCTGGTGTTGATGTCGAATTTCATTTATATCCTGGGGCCTATCACTGGTTCGAAGGATTAAATCCAAATGCCGACGTATCTATTCACGCTGTGAATGAATATATACAAGCAGTAAAGACTGGTTTCGAAAGAGTAGCTAAGGTAGAGGCTTAATCTCTTTACAAAAGAAACACTCACAAATAGTACACATTTGTGAGTGTTTTTACCTTTCAAACATGTATCAATTTGTTTTCAAGATACTTCCAGAATTGCTGATGCTATCATTTTTATCTCCTAACTAATATAATAGTTCTGGTTCTCTTGCAAAGTTTCCGAAGACATAAAGAGATGGGGAATATTGCGGACCAGTTTTATGAAACTATTAATAATTCATGTAATGCGTTATACGTCGAAAAAACGAAGTTTGGTTGAAGACTTCGCTTTTGTTTGTATATGGCATGAACAGTTTCTATATCTTTAATAGTACGTGAGGCATGGCGAAGACTTTGAAAGCCTAAGGAACGGGAAAATCGACGTTTCACATGTCGATGATCTTGCTCGATGATATTATTGAGGTACTTTATTGTACGATGAAAGGTATTTTTGTAAAGACCTATCTCCTTTAATTTTTTGAATGCGGAAGCTAAAGAAGGAGCCTTATCTGTCGTCAGAACCGTTGGTTCTCCAAAAGTTCGAGCGAGTCTTTTCATAAAAGCATATGCTGCTTGTTTGTCTCGTTTTTGACGAAGTTGAATATCAAGTGTTTGTCCCTCTTTATCAATTGCTCGATATAAATAACACCACTTTCCTTTAATTTTGATATAGGTTTCATCCAAACGCCAAGATAACAATGTGTTTTTGTTTTTCTTCTTCCAAATTTGATAGATAAGATTTCCATATTCATGAACCCAGCGCATAATGGTTGTAGGATGAACCGAAACCCCACGTTCCTTCAGGATTTCAGATACATCGCGATAGCTTAAAGAAAAACGACAATAGTAGCCAACGGCTACCAAGATAATATCTTTCTTGAACTGTTTTCCTTTAAATTATCCCATTTGTTACGCTCCTTGTTTGTTTTTTACAGAGTTTAGCTTACTTTAGAAAACTTTGCAACAGAACCGGAAATCTTATATCTAATTGTTCATCAAAAAGTTCCACTCTTCGATAGCCAGCGAACATTACATCATTCTTTCCTATTTCTTCATTCATCAAATTCAGTTCCTATTAACCTTAAATTATTTATCCTCATAACCTTATTCAATAATGCAGTAGCAATTAGTTAACTTACAATTCCAAGTTGAACTATCTACTTTTTACTCTTCATTATCTTTTTGCACCAGAACTAAATATGCATAATTACATATTTTCTTTTGAAAAATTGTTATACACTTAAATTTATGTGAAAATATTTACATATAATTTTAAGTAGGAAGATGTGACAAGATGAAGAAGACAAACAAGTACTTAAAAACGGCCGTACTTTGTTCGACGATAATGATTGGCGGTTTACAAATTCCGGCTGTTTCTTATGCAGCTACAAATCAAAAAGTTGCAGCTCCACAAGGGGATGCAAAACTATTACAAGGATTTCAACAAGAAATAAAGAAGCATATTGATAATCGTAAAGAGAACATTACCATTACATATAAAACAAAAAATAATAATATTAAAGAAGTTATGAATACGCTTGTTAAAGCGTACGACAAGGTAGTAGATTCGGATGAATACTTAAAATATAATGTAGCAAGTACAAACTATTCAATTCGTGGTATACCAGGAAACTATACATTCACATTGAATATCAAATACCGTGAATCAAAACAACAAACTCAATATGTAAAAACACAAACAAAATCAATTGTAAATTCTATTGTTAAGACTGGAATGGATGGACATGAAAAAGTAAAAGTAATTCATGATTATATAGTGAAACATGTTTCATATGATACTTCATACAAAGCTTATACGGCATATGAAGCATTAGCAAATCGTTCAGCGGTTTGTCAAGGATATGCATTATTAACCTATCAATTGCTAAAAGAAGCAGGAATAGAATCTCATATTGTAACAGGAACTGGAAATGGACAAGCTCATGCTTGGAATCTAGTGAAAATTGAGGGGAAATGGTATCATCTTGACACAACATTCGATGATCCAATTCCAGACAAGCAAGGACGAGTAACATATTCTTATTTTAATATGTCTGATGAACAATTGGGAAAAGACCATCAATGGGATCGTAGTAAATATCCAAAAGCAATAACAACCTACTATAATGAACTAACAAATAAGATAAAAGCAGGTAGCCCAAAAGCATTAACATATCAGCAAATGCTAAAGGATACAAACCTTGTTTATTTATCTGCACAATATGGGGCGAATAATTATAATGAGTTCAAGAAAAAATTGCAACAGCAATTTGCATCAAAACCAAAAAAAGTAGAGGTTCGTTATAAACAATCTATGGATGGAACGATGCAAGACGTAAAGAAAGTATTGAATGAAATTTCTTGGCCAAAAGGTGCAAAAAAAGTATCTTACCAAGTAGCACCTTATAATGCACAAGCTGGATATTCATTGGCGACAATTACATTTACATACTAAAATATAAAAAGACATCTTTTATCGACTTAATCCCGTCAAGTAGACAGCTTTAAAAAAAAGACTAGACAGCCATCGAGATTCGATATTCAATCGGAGCTCAATGGTTGAGTCGTTTTTGGAATCGTTTGTAGTTATAATGATAAATCTATGTTTCAATTGCTTGAATCAGTTCTCCTTTTGTTTGATAATAATTGAGATAAAACATTTCGGATTTAAAATGAGAGAAGAATGATTCAATGCCAGCATTGTCATGGCAGTTTCCTTTGCGAGAGTGGCTTGCTGATGGCACCTAGCTGTTGAAGCCTACGATGATAAGCATGAGATGTGTATTGGCATCCTTGATCTGAGTGGATGATGGTTCCATACACATCTCTTTTTTGTATTGCTAAATCAAGTATTTCTAGAACAAGTTGTAAATCATTGCGATGTGAGAGTTTCCAAGAAACGATTTCATTATTGGGTGTTTTTGCCCATATAGTGGATTTGGAAAACAAAAGAAAGCTGCATAATTTTTAAAAATGATACCTATCTAGGTTTATTTAGTATACTTATTTTTAAGACCACAAAATATTTTAAGAGTTTTTTAGTTCATATGAACAAAAATTCATTTTGTTTCCGTTCTTAAGTTGATGGGTATGTATAGTGACCCCTAATAGGCCTCAAATAATTCCATCTCCATTAAATGTAAAAACATAATTATATAACTGTCCTCTAGTGAGTAGCTCAAAAAAGAAGGAATTCTTGCCGTGCCCCAAAAAGGAGTGTATAGAGGAAGATTGAAGAAATACACGGATAAGCATCCAGGTATGAATCATGCAATTGAATTACGGAAGCATACCAATAAAACCGTTAAGGAAATATGCCAAATTACAGGAGTGAGTCAAGCCGCTCTGTATCGTAGATTAAAAGAACTTGAATAAAGTTCTTTTTTTATATTTGTAATTAAATCCCAGAGTGGACCCTCATACCCAGAATCGTTTCCGTACCCCTATATTCTACTCCCTCAAGTCCCGAATGATCCTCACGCAAAAGAGACTTGTCCATGACAAGCCTCTTCCCCGCCCTATTTGTTTATACTTTTCTCAGCAAGCCCTATGGCATCCTCTAATGCACGTTGCATACTATCTGCACGTTGGTCCGTCATTTTTTGATCACGTACAACTGCTTCGGCTACTTGTATTTTTTGCTCTAATGCTTTCACTGGTTCATGCTTGTATTGCCCTACCTCTGTTCCTACTTGTATCTTTGTTAAGAAATCTTTTGCTCCATTAATCTTTACTTGAAGCTTTTCTTTCGCCGTTTGTGGTTTTTCTTCTGCCACTTTAGAATTTAAAAAGGTTTGATGTACCGTTTGTAATGATTGATACATTGTAACGATTTCTTCTTTTGTTACCGTCATTCTTTCAAACGTTTCTTTTGCACCGTTATATGCTTTTTGTAATTCAGCAAACGCTTTTTGTGAATATTGACCAGGTTTCTCTCCAAATTCGTAAGTACCTGCCAATGTTTCTTTTACCTTATTCATTTCTTCATATAAGTTTTGGATCTCTTCTATTTTTATGCGATTATTAAACTCATGATAAGCCGCTTTCACTTCAGAAGGCGTTAGTGCCTTACTATATAGTCTTGCAAGTGCAACTTTCCCATTTAAAGGAACATTACCATTACCAGCGCTTGTTGGATCTGCTCCAATTACAAATGGTACGTTTGGATGATACACTTTCCCCGTTACCCGCTGACTATTTGCTTTTTTTCCATCTACATATACTGCAAGTTCACTTCCATTATATGTTCCTGTTAGATGGTATGTTTTATTAGCTTCTAACTGTACACCAATATGTTTATAACTGCCACCAATATGCGCCCATAATTCTACATAACCAGAACCTGTTGATTCAAATCCAATTCCACCGCTTTCGGTATTTTCCATAATTGCTTGATTGCGAATTTGATTCATAGAAAACGTTGCTTCAAGTGTAAAGGAATCCTTTACCTTTGCTTTTTGCTCATTTGAAAATGGAATATATCCATATGCATTATCCTGTCCACTTAATTTCATTACGTGTTTCTTTAAAGGTTTCTCATACTCAATTGCTACATTTCCTTTTACACTTCCATTTGCACCAAACGATGAATAGTCTTTAAAAGTACCATCTAAAAAGTTCACATCGAATACATCTGCTTTCGGTACTTTCGCATTCGGATCAATTACTTCTGTATTCGTTTCAAATTCTTCGTGCAAAGGAGCACTATTTTCATTTCCAAATGAATCTAATGCTGTTACTTCTATGTTATATTCCGTATTAATATCGAGTCCACCTAATGTAAATGTCAGCTCTTTAGGCACCGGATCCCGGTAGAACTCAGAGAAGGCTAAAAGATGGTTTTTCACCTTTCCTGTTGCTTTCTCTTTTGCTTGCAAACGGTATGAGTGAACGAGTAAATTATCTACAGCTTGCGGAAATGTTGCTGTCACAGATGTCTCTGTTATATTCGAAAGTTTCAGCTTTGCATCTTGTAAAAATGCCGGCTTTTCCTTATCACGATCTTCTGTATACTTGAAAGATTCTTTCTTTGCTGGAAGTTCAACTACCCACGGCTCACCTGTCCAAGAGTTCGTATGAAAATCACGGCGATGAATCGTCACTTTTTGATCGTCTACTTCTACCAATAAACCTTGGCTTAATGTTTCAGCTCCTGGCGGAATATTTCCTTGTACTTTTCCGCTTTCCACTTCCATATAACTAACTGATGATATACCAACAGACGTAAAGTCTTTTTGGTGAATTGACCTTGGATCATCAAGTGGATAATGAGAATGACCAGAAAACGTTACAGCTTGTGGATACTCTTTTAAGACTTCATTAATTTTGGCACTATCATTTGTCCCCCATTCATGACTCCCGTACACTGTTCCTTTAATTTGCTGATGTAAAAAGACAAAGATTGGCTTATTTGGATCAGCTTGCTTCGCTTTTACTAATTCCTGCTTCAACCAATTAATTTGTGTATCTGAATAATATCCATGTGTCACTCCATTTTCCGGGCTCATCACAAGAAAATGATAGCCTTTTACAACTTTGTGATAATAGATAGATTCCATTCCTGTTTTTTTAAGAAAACGTTTCTGTGCATCATGTGCCAATAATCCGTTCCAATAATCATGGTTACCTAAAGCATACATAGCAGTTGCATTTTGATTTCCATATTGCTTATAAGTTTGGAAGAAACGATCATACTGCTGCGTCGAGCCACTGTCTGTAAAATCACCAACAACTACAAAAGCATCTTGTCTTGGAGCTACTGCGTTTAATTGCTGCAGCGCTCTTTGAAAACGAAACGTATCATCCGTTCCACTATTTTTAATGTGTACATCACTTAACACCGGAAAAACAATCTTCTTCTCTGACGATTCTTTCTCTGTTTTTTCTTCTTTTGTTTCCGCAAAACTAGTCCAAGAAAAAGATGTAAATACTAAAAAGAAAACTGCTAAAAAACCAATAAGACCTTTCACTTTACACAACATCTTTTTGATCACAAAAATCCTCCTCGCATATATTGTAAAATACAAGAATATTTTAGCGAAACGTTATTAAACTAGTATAAATTAAAGGTAAAAAAATGTTAAAAATTTGTAAAACAAAGTAAAAACCGCCAAAATAAGGCGGTTTTCTTATCGACATTCTCTTCTATTTTTTTCTTAATAAGCTTGTACATAACGACCCCAATTAAGAAAACAGCTATAATTCCGGTTCTGGTGCAAATATATGAAGAAGAACATGGATGATAGTAGGGGGTCAGCCGAGATACGTGTAAAACTAGGTCATAGTAATACATTATTTACCAAACGTTGTTTATCGGTGATATTTGTAACATAAACGTTCGTTTTTGTTACGTTTTGTATTTGAACATATGAAATATCCTAACCGTTGAATTAGTTGTAACAAAATACTGTATCAAAAATAATCCGTAACATTATTAATAAAATGCCTTTTTGTTACACAGAAATCTGATAATGGAAATAAAATACAGCCTATGACCCGAAATTATATGTATCTCGGTTGAACCCCAATAGGGTTTACTCTATTGGGATAAATTTAATATATATATCTAATAAAATATATATATTCTATTTTTTACAGATTTGACAGGTTAATGTACAAATTGTCTCCATATAGATGGGATATTAAAAAGCTAGCATTTTGCTAGCTTTTTAATTATTTCGAAGTAAGAGCAACTAAGACATCTACTGGATAATCAACTGAGGTTTTCACTTTATATTCCGTTGGACTTTGCACACCTAACTTACCAAAAAGATTATCCCAAACACCACTTTGTTCAGACATCCATTTTTGCAATTTTTCCCCTGGAACAACTGAATATGTTGCTACCTGTTGATATAATGCAGTTCTATATTGATCATATGCATAATCAGTAGGCTTTGGATTAAAGTCAAATGTTTTTGTAACGGTACTTTCTGAATTTAGAGTAACACCATAACCAAAACTTGCAGTTAATGATTGATTTACTGTTGCAACCCCCTCAAGACCTACTTCCATCCCAATTGTATAAGATAATCCTACAGTTACATTATGTGAAATACCACTTGTAACTGCTTTGCTCCAATGATAGCCTGAATTTTTATCTACTATATTTGAATCAATTAATTTCCAATTTACGTCTTTTTTCAATTTAGTATCTTCTAAGATTGGATCAGTTTTAGGAATTGCTATTGTATATAATAATTCTCCTTTATTACCTGTTTTTTCATATTCTTCTCCAACTTTAAGCCAAGTGCCATCAGCTTTTAAAATCTTATGTTGAGAATTAGCATCCATTTTTAATCCATAAACTCTTGCTCCATTACTTTTAGCAACAACATCTACATATACATAATCAATTAACTTTCCATCTTCTGTAGAAACATGCCATTCATTAGGAAATTCTTCATAAGGACCTGTAGGAATGTAAGGAAGTTGAGTACCATTTTTAGCAACCTGAGCTGCTGTCATAGGTGCTTTTCCTTCTTGAGAACTGATTACCACTGGAAGATTTCCTACTTTCGTAGAAGTATCAGTAGCCGCAGAAGAAAATCCTGGTGCTACAAATAAAGCTGTACTTAACACAAATGCTGCGGGAATTATTTTTTTCATACGTTTCATGCTATTTCTCCTCTTTTTTCATCATTTCTATAAGATTACAAAAATAAAATTATACTGTACATTGCTTATACTTTTAATGTGGAATAAAATCACCTTCGATAAAATTATCTTATTATAAATATCTTTCAATTTACTTTCGTAAATGTTACAAAAGTCTTTCATTGATTTTAAAGTCTTTGAAATCTCTAAAATAGACTTATCAAACTAAAATGATAGTTATTTACTCTCAGAATGACCCTTGAATCCAATAGTTGGTTCCGTTCTACTTGGGGTACAGCCAACGTACTAACATAAAACCCATGCTAAGGGTTATTAGTACTGTAACAATAATGAACGTTCGTTTATGTTACAAATATCTTCAAAAAACGTTTATTGGTAAATAATGTATCAATGTTACCAGATTTTGTACGTATCTCGGCTGTACCCCATCAATGGACAGGTAGTATTTTTGAGCAAAAATCGCTCAAAAATCTCCACCTTTTTCGCTATGCTTCACCATTGACGAATGGATTTCGGCAGGTGTGAGAATTTCGCCAAGCCGAACATACCAAAAACGAGGATTTAAGTAGCACGACTTGGACTAGCAATTGTACCTGCCGAACCGCCTTGATCGACTGTCCATAAAGTTTCTCTTACTCTATATTTTTATGACACTAGAAGGGGCTAGCCCCTCGCTTCGCTTCACCCCAACCACCGCCTCACACCCAAAAACAAGGGACGTTTAATTACATCATTTTGAATATTTAGTTATTTGAAATGTTATAGTTATACATAACAGTATTTAAAGGGGAGGAAATATGTATGAAATATAAAAGACCATTGATTTTTTTGTTACCGCTATACATTGTTCTTATGTATTTTGATTATGTTAATTACAATCAATTTAAATGGTTTGAAAATATTATCCAAACATTGTGTATAGTAATATTTTTTGAGATTGGTATGTGGTTACTTACTACTAAAAAGACAACCTCTAGAAAATAAGAGGTTGTCTTTTTAATGTTTAGCTTCTTCCATTCCAGCCTTCTTCTTCCCATATAGGGGTTCAACCGAGATACATGTAATTTCGGGTCATAGTCTGTATTTTATTTCCATTATCAGATTTCTGTGTAACAAAAAGGCATTTTATTAATAATGTTACAAATATCACCGATAAACAACGTTTGGTAAATAATGTGTTACTATGACCTAGTTTTACACGTATCTCGGCTGAACCCCGTTATAATTAAATCGTTCCCTTTTCGCCATTTATTAAACTAACGGGCAGGATATGTTAATCAATTCGCGAATACTTCAAATAATCATTAGCAAAGATTCTGCATGAACCATAAAAAATGGTATCCTTAAAAAAGTGAAGGGGCAGCATAGCCTTATGAAACTAGGACATATAATGATTTTCGTCAATGACATGACAAAGGCGAGATGGTTTTATTCTGAATTGCTGGGTTTGCAAACATTGTTAGAGCAAGAAAATAAGCTTGTATTTGCCCTTGACGGCTGTCAGCTTATAGCTTTTAAGTGTGAAAAGACCAAAGAAATTGGAGATTATTCAAACGAAGCTAGAACAGTTTTGGTGTTTGAGGTCGTATCTGTTGAGCAAACTTATAAGAAAATGAAGGAAAAGGGTATTCAATTTTTGCATGATAAACCTACTCAAGGGCGATATGCTGCTTTCGTTGATCCGTTTGGTAACGTGCATGAAATCGCTGAATCGTTCGAATGAGAGTCGTTAACTTTGTTTCAAACCTACAATAGTTCCCACAATATGTTGTTTCTGCATAACTTCGCTTCAAGAAAAATTCTTACCTTTTACAATACAGAAAATTCGAAAATCGTTTGAGTAAACCTGTATATCGAATTAATAGTATCTTTTTTATAAAGAGTTTAATAATATATTATGGTTTATATAAAATCCTTGGAAGTTTCATTATATCCTCTCCATTTATATGCCACTTATCGTCACCTTTATTATACATATCAACCCTTACCGATTCTTCCGTAGAAAATATTTCTGCTTCAAGTAATATTGAAGATGAATAATCATGTAGTTGCTTTATTAATTTTGGGTTAGATATTGATGGGTTTTCACTTAATATTCTTTTTTGCTCATCTTCAACTTTTGTTCTCAAACTTGATATCAATATTGGCTTTGATTTTATTTCCACTCCTGCAGTTTTACCTTCTCCGTCTATATATACAACATTCGTTTCAAATTTCACTTTTTTCCGTATTGCTTCTTTAAAATTTTTAAAATAGTTATCTACTGATTCTTCTGTAATACTAGATACGCCTTCATAATTATATAGGATTGCTTTTCTAACCTTTTCTGCCATCGTTTCATTAAATTGTTTTCCATCTTCACCTGTTAATTTACTCATTTTGTCTATGTCTTTATCATAGAAGCCCGCATTCATGTAAGCTGTTAGAGCTTCAGCTGGTCTATTTGCATTATCACTCTTTTTAGATACACTTCCTTGTTTTACTTTCGATGAATCTACATATGTATTACAAGCACTTAGCCCACCTATTGTAAGTGATACTATCAAACTCATACCTACTAACTTTTTGGAATATAGCATATTCTATCCCTATCCTTTTCTGTATAAATTATGAATTACAGTAATATCATACCATTATATCTCGGTGTTCTATAGCATATTTTATTTATATACAATTATTAAAATGTAAAAACCACTAAACATCACACCCTATTTTATTTCAAGGTGCGCCGTTATCTATAGTACTGGGATAAAGTTTAATTAAAATGACCCTACTAAATCCCTATGCAATACACAAAAAGAAACCATCTTGATTAATCTATTTTCAAAATGATTTCTTTTTGATTCTCACTAAATAAGGATTTGCAAAACATTTTTGATCAAACTTTATTTAAACCAACACTGAGTTCTCCAAATAACTAACTGTAGAGAAAGAAAATTTTCATTTTGGGGGTACTTCAAAATCTTAGCTTGATAGCGATGGGGTCCCGCCAATCAAATGTCGTAAAACCCACGCTAAGACATTTTTTTAATCAAAAAGAAAAAAACAGTGCAACTTTTTTATATTATCAAGACCTAAATTTAAAGAAACTTCTAAAAATAAAGGACGGTACATATTAGTCATGTACAATATACCGTCCCTTGAATTTTCTTTATTGTACTAACGTCCCTGTTACTTTAATCAGACTTCATAGCTTTTTCCAATATTTCAGTTACAAAATTAGTTTTACCTAAACTGTAATTCGTTCGATTTTTTGCGTTTTTTGCCAAATATTTTTTTTACTGTTCATATTTAATAATAGCCTCTGGATGGTCACGAAGATAATCACGAAATGCTAAATGCCTCGCTAATTCTTTACTGCCTTTGTTACATACGTATAAATGATGTTCCATCCAAATTGTACTTTTCCCATCCCATGGAACAAGTATATCCTTTCTTCCAAAGGCTTCTCGACCTTCAAAACTCCAATTTCTTTGATGGAAATAGCCTATCTTTTCAAGAGCTTTTATTACGTTAGGTAGAACGTTATAATCTTCTATCACTACATCTGTATCTAAAATTGGTTTAGCTCCAATTCCTTTGACAGAGGTACTTCCAACATGTTCAATAGACAAAATTAATTGCTCCATTGCAGTCTCAATAACGGCTCGTAATTTACAGAATTCACTTTCCCATTTAGGATTATAATTCTCAATCTTGATTATTTGTCTCACATTATCACCCTTTAAAAGTTATATAGAAAAAGACCTTTCATTACTGCCCCTCTAGTTGACGAGTATGGGCATGACGTTCTCTCATAAAATGGTTTATATTTTTTTATAAACTTCTGAGTAGACTACTTTTAACTGTTCTCGTAATTCCTCTTTTTCTTCTTCTAATTTCTTAATTTTACGTTTTAATGAAGCAATAATGACATCTTTGTTATTGTCATTCATCTCACGTTTCACCTGTTTCGGTGTCAGAACTTGTGATTGCTGCTTACGTAAAGACTCAATTCGTTTCCGTATTTCCATATTGTTGTAAAGAGTTGCTTTGCTAACGCCAGCTTTGCTTGCCACACTATTGAAATTGATGTTTTCATTGGCTCGTATGAGCCGTTGAATAGCCTCATCCACTTTCTGAAAGGTATTTCTCTTACGCATTTCATGAAGCTGCTTGACATGCGTTAAGCGGTCATATTTCTCCATTTTACACACCTGCCTTTTGTTTTGCCCGTTCTAGTCGCCCAAATATGATGTTACCTTGCTTTATTGTGTTTAAAATATCTTCGTATCTTTTTAAATTAGTGCGGTTCTTCTCGGCGGTGTCATGACGGCCTCGTTCTTCTAGTGCTTGTATCATCCTTGCTGTTGTCTTTAGGTGCAGTTCATACTTTTGCACGTCTAGTTGGGGTACGGAAACGATTCGTATACTGACCCGCCACATCTGTAAAAAATAGAATCCCTGTATTTTTCTTACTTTTTTGAAGCGAAAATACTCTAATTGAACTGTTTTTTATATGGTATCTATTTAAAATCTAAGACTCTTCGTCTCAATTGAGTACACTCTATTGGAATGGCGGACTATTTACTGATTTTCCTAAGGTGAAAGTGTCTCAAATGACTTGTACCAAAAGTGAAATTGGAAAATTTTTCAGATGTGGCGGGTTATTCCTTGAATCGTTTCCGTACCCCTTATAGCAATAAAACCAGCTTATGTAATATTGTATATTAAAATGTATCGATATATATGTAAGCGCTTACTGTAATAAGGGTATAAAGATTTACAACATCTTACTATACAAAATAAGAGGAGGAAATCATATGGCAATCGCAATGGCCGTTTTAAAATTTTTAGGTGGAATCATCCCATTCGTAGGAGAGCTTTTAAAAGCAGTAATATAAGTTCATTATCTTACTATACAAAATAGGAGGAGGAAATAATATGGCAATCGCAATGGCAGTTTTATCATTCTTAGGTGCAATAATCCCATTAGTAGGAGAACTTTTAAAAGCGGTAATGTAAGCTCATTATTCCGCAATTGCAATTATATGTAAAAAAATATCATACAAATGATCTGTATATCAAGAATGAATTGATGTGCAGATCATTTGTGTGAGCAAACTTTAAACAAGAAAAAGAATCCCAGAAATCATAAGGGATTCTTTTTCTTTATGTAATTACGGCATTAACATTTTTGCTACAGATAATGATGTCTTATGTAAACTTCATATGTATAGGTTATTCATAGTTTAAATAAGATGATTTTTTAATATATTTGTCGAATTATTTGTTGTTGCAACATATTAATTAAAGCGAGGTTTAGAAGTTATGATTCTTTTTATAAGAATTATAACTTTTAAAAATGTAAAAGAATCCATTATTTAACTTTATATGTTCTTTTCATTCTAGAAGAACTAAAAAATCCGATTTCTAAAGAATTCAGAAATCAGATTTTTATTGATAAGATTTATTCATAATTATTTGACTGGTAATAAAAGTAAGCCTATGATCTATTTTTACACGTATCTCGGCTGAACCCCGAAACTGTTCATGCTTTATATAAAAGAAACCGAAGTCTTGGCTCAGACTTCGGTTTTTCAACGTACAATGAATTACAGCAATTACTCACAATTGCATAAGATTCAGATATACTCAACTTCATCTTTTTATCTCTTAAGAAACTTTGCAACAGAACCGATAAATTATTAAATTTATATTCGCAGCTTCTTATATCATAGTAAATACATACTATGCATTTTATCTTTTAAAATCAACATAAAATAACTCCTAAAGTGACAAATTATAGGGGATGTACCTCTCAATGACCAAAAACGGTCGTTTCTGGTTCTTTTTCAACGTTTCAAAATTTGTATTGAAAATAGTAAGTTATAGAAGTATCATATACATATTCAAACATTTGAAGATGTATATGATGTTTTTGGGTTTTTAATTAAAAATAAGTACTAGAGGTGTTTTAATGGGAAATGAAATGCAACAATTTAAAGCTGATTTTTTTAAAGCCTTATCACATCCTCTGCGAATAGGTATTCTAGAACTATTGTCAGAGGGTGAAAGAAGTGTAAATGAAATTCAAACCATCCTTAACAAGGAAGGTTCAGCTGTTTCTCAACAATTAAGTGTACTACGTTCAAAAAACATTGTTGTTGGTACTAAAGATGGAAAACGAGTTTTATATTCTCTACGAGACCCTATGATTGTGGATTTACTGGTAGTTGCACGGAAAATTTTTAACAACCATTTAATCGACACGATTTCAATGTTAGAAGAACTAGATGAAACAGAACGTGAAACGATAGTTAAGGAGGGTTAAGTTGAGCATTGAAGTTAAGAAAGAAGATATCATTCAACATGGAATGGAAATATTTCGCTCAATAGGAGCTCATCACGTTTGTAATGTTTGTATTAAAAGTGGAAATTCTTGTTGTTTTTCATGCCAGCATTTACAGGATGGAGTTGGATGTCAAAAGAGAAATACAGCTTGTACAGCTTGGTTATGCAGAATTCAAAGTTTTTTATTTGATCAAATAGGGGTACTGGACGAATGTTTCGTAGAGATAGTACCCCAGATAACGTAAGAATTAAATCGTTTATAGATATGAAAAAGCTAGATAGTCGGTAAGATTTATTAAAAATAGAAAAGAAGGTTTTGTAATGAAAGGGTTATTTACGGGAAGATTTGAAGGATATTCATTGGGACATTTTCAAAAGGATCTTCTTTCAGGAATGATTGTTGGAGTTGTTGCGATTCCGCTTGCTATGTCTTTTGCTATAGCCTCTGGTGTTAAGCCAGAGTATGGGATTTATACAACATGTATTGCCGGGATACTTATTTCGCTATTTGGTGGTTCAAAGTACCAAATTGGAGGGCCTACAGGTGCTTTTGTTCCGATTCTTTTAGGGATTGTAATTACCTATGGATATGAAAATTTACTACTTGCTGGTTTATTAGCTGGAATTATCTTATGCCTTATGGGAATTTTTAAACTAGGATCTTTAATTAAATTTATTCCACGTCCTGTAACAATTGGCTTTACATCAGGTATTGCCGTCAGTATCTTTACGGGACAAATTGCTAGTTTTTTAGGTTTAACAGGTATAAAAAAGCATGAGGAATTTATAGCGAATCTGAAGGAAATTTTTACTCATATCGGCACTACCAATTCTTACAGTGTCATAATTGCTTTGATTTGCTTTTTTGTTATACTCATAACACCAAAAATTTTTCCAAAAGTACCAGGTTCATTAGTAGGTGTTGTTATTTCAACTTTAATTGCAACTGTATTTTTCTCAGGTCATGTGCCTACTATTGGTACAGCATATGGTACGATTCCAAATACACTTCCTCAGTTTGGTATACCAGAAATCACATTAGAGCGTATAAAACAGTTAATTGGCCCTGCATTTGTTATTGCAATGTTGGGTGGTATTGAATCTCTTTTATCCGCTGTCGTGGCAGATGGTATGACAAATAGTAAACACAACAGTAACAAAGAGCTTATTGGCCAAGGAATTGCCAATATTGTTGCACCGTTATTTGGAGGAATTCCGGCAACTGGAGCAATTGCCCGCACAGCAACCAATATTAAGAGTGGAGCTGTATCTCCGATGTCGGGTGTTATTCATGGGGGATTTGTGTTATTCACGCTTCTATTGTTAGCTCCATATGCTTCACATATTCCGCTTGCTAGCATGGCTCCTATTTTAATGGTAGTAGCTTGGAACATGAGTGAGCAAAAACATTTTGTTCACATACTTAAAATGAAGACAGGAGACTCTCTTGTATTACTGGTAACATTTTTGCTCACTGTATTTACTAGTTTGACAACAGCTGTGGAAATCGGTCTTATTTTAGCTATTATTTTATTTACAAAGCGTATGAGTAATATGCTTGTCATATCTAAAGTGCTTCCTGATCATACAAAAAAGAATGAAAAATTGCTACCACATGTGGTAAATAAAGCTCATGATTGCCCACAAATTAGTATTTACACAATAGAAGGTCCATTATTCTTTGGGGCTGCCCAAACATTTGAACAAAATATTTTAGCGACCATTCATTATAAACCCAGAGTTTTAATTTTACGTATGGGAAAAGTTCCTTTTATCGATACAACAGGAGAGTCTTACTTTAGGAATATTGTTCAGCATTTTAAAAAACAAGGTGGCGTACTTCTCATTTCAGGAATTCAATCAGAGCTAAAAGCAACTCTAGATAAGAATGGATTGTACGCTGAGATTGGGGAAGAAAACTTTTTTGACCATACCGGGGAAGCAATTAACTGTGCTTTAGAACATTTGAATACAAAAAAATGTATAGGGTGTAAGCATTTCGCTTTTCATGAATGTACCGGGCTTTCTCAGCAATCCCAGGAAGGGAATACAATAAATAATAAAGCAAACGCATTAGATTTTTAAAAAATTTACTCAACATACAAAGTTTGTTTGATTTCTAAGAAGAAATTCATTATAAATCATGAATATAAAGGAGAATGAACAATGTCTGAATTTAAAGATCAAGTATTAAATATTTTAGAAGAAGTATGTGAAAATGATATCGTAAAAAATAACCCAGATGTGCAATTATTTGAAGAAGGGATTCTAGATTCTTTTGGTACAGTATCCTTATTAGTAGAATTTCAAGAACGTTTAGACATTGAAGTCTCTATTTCTGATTTCGATCGTGATGAATGGGCGACACCAAACATGATTATTAAAAAATTGAAAGATATGCAATAAAATAGATGTTTGAGAAACAAATAAGAAAAACAATTACAACTTAGTAATTGTTTTTCTTACGAAGTTGTAAAAAGGAAATTGAAAATAATGCTTATATATTAGAATGAATGATAACGAGTGGAGGAAATTAAAATATGTCTAATTTACCAAATTGCCCAAAATGTAATTCAGAATACACTTACGAGGATGGGAATCTTTTTGTTTGTCCAGAATGTGCTCATGAGTGGACTTTAGAATCAGAAACTGAAAATAGTGAAGATACAAAGGTAATCAAAGATGCAAATGGAAATGTTTTAAACGATGGTGATTCTGTAACAGTAATTAAAGACCTCAAAGTAAAAGGAACTTCATCAGTCGTAAAAATAGGTACAAAAGTAAAAAGTATCCGTTTAGTTGATGGAGATCATGATATTGATTGCAAAATTGATGGTTTTGGAGCCATGAAATTAAAATCTGAATTTGTTAAAAAGGTATAAATGCGATTTTAATGCAACAGAGTTAATTTGATCTAATTGTTTAAAGCCAATGAATGTACAGCATTTTTAAGGGGGAAATTAAACAACTTTTAAAATAGAAAGACCTCATTCATGATAAGTATCCTTGAATGAGGTCTTTCTATTTTTTTGAAAAATGATGCTGTAAATATACTATGAAACATAAGAACCGAAATTCCTTAACGTGAGTTTTATGTCATTTTGTTGGCGGGATCCCTAATATCCATTCAGTTTGCGGGTGGTATCAGCTACGCTAGTACTATCCCTACATAAAAAGCTGTATTTAAAAGATCGTTAAAAATGACCTTTTAGATACAGCTTCTTGTTTTAGTTTTATAAGTGGCTCTAAAAAGAAGGAATCGTTGCCGTACCCCTATAAGAAATGCTACTTTGCCCCTAGTTGTAAGAACGCTGGTACTCCCCTATTGCCATCAAGCTAAGATTTAGAATTGTCCCCAAAACAAGATTTCTATCTCTCGACATTTAATGAATTATAGGAATTAAGCGCATGACAATATTGTCCCATCCTAAATAAGAAATGAACCCTCGAGTGTAAAGTTACAATAAGCGCGTTTAATTCTAATGTCTTAAACACACATAACCCCGCTCTAATTTTAGGACGGGGTTAAAATAAACTTATTTAATTTTTGGTGTAAGATACTTCACCTTATTAAAAATATAACAACACAGTCGTTTAAATATAATTTGGGTTCTCCCACAATCTTGCCCGATTGCTGAAGATCAATAATTTTTTCTGAGCTTCTCAAGTTAAGAGGCTAAATAGCGATTTATCGGTAATTGTCATGGATTGGTTGAAACAAATCTTCTTGAGTATTCCGAACAACAGAAAAATTGTCAACATTGTAATGACCATGAAGTATTTCATTGTGATGACTTATTATCTTTTCGGCAGATAGGATTGAAGAGTCTGTCGTCGAATGACCATCCCCAACTAAAGTAACATCAAAATGATTTACCGTTGCAGTTCTAACCGCAGTGTCAATACAGTGTTCTGTTTTACATCCCATGATAACAAGATGTTCAATCTCATTTTCCTTTAAAAAATCCATTAATGGTGTACCATAAAACGCATTTGTAGCTGCTTTATCAAATGTTTTTGCATTGGTTGGCACTTTTACTTTCGGGTGTATTTGAAACCCTGGACCTTTGCCGTCAGCAACATCTGTATCCCTCATAAAGACGATTAAAGCATGTGACTCTAATGCTTTATTAATAACCGAATTAACGTTATCTAATAATACTTCTTTATTAAACACATTTTTAGTTTCATTATTACCATCAACTAATTCTTGTTGGACATCAATAATAAGCAAAGCTTGGTTCAATAGAAAAACTCCTTTACACTATAATTTATATATATGTTCTCCAAATCTTTCTTCATTTTAATATTCATAATATCGCCCTCTTTATCTTTTGAACTTATTTCGTTATAAACCTAATAAGTAGTATGTGTTATATGTTAAGAGAGCAGACACTACTAGATATGGGTCTAGGTCTTTTGACAAGTTCTCCTTTACAATTAGGACAAACATAATTCATTGATTTTGTACATTCCTCACAAAATGTACATTCATGTGTACAAATAAAAGCCAAAGATTGCTCTTTAATCTTATTACTACATTTCTCACAACATTTCCTCATCTCATGTCCCATTTTTATTCCTCCTATAACAAAATTTTCATTATATACATTAAATTATAAATATAATATAATTTTGATTAAATACAAATTATTAGCTAGTTCACCCAAAAGACTTAAAAAATTTATTCATTATAAGTGTTTCACTTTAAATAAAAAGGAGCTGTTTAGAATGGACCATATTGACCGGAAAATTTTACATATTCTTCAAGAAGACGGGCGTATATCTATGACTGAACTAGGAAAAATGGTGAACTTATCAACTCCCGCTGTAAAAGAAAGAGTAAAAAAACTAGAGGATAAAAATATTATTGCATCTTATAGGGCAGTTATAAATCCAGAAAAATTAAATAAGAATGTAACAGCTTTTGTTTTGTTTGACTCGAAAAAATGTCAGCAATTCAGAATGTTTTGTGAAGAACATCCCATGGTCTTTGAATGCCACAGATTAGCTGGACAATATAGTTATTTGATAAAAATAGTAACAGAATCGGTACAACATTTAGAAGAATTTATAGATGCTTCGATGGAGTTTGGCTATCCATCGACTTTAATAAATTTATCATCACCAGTAAAATATAAATGTATTTTATAGAAAAGTGTTTCTTCGAAGCTATTTAATACACAATAAAAAATACGAATATCGAGTTATTTATTGAGCTTTTTCATTACCATCAAGTTAAGAAATTCGTAGTTACATAAAACGAAAAAAACAAGCTGAATTCTTATAAATCACTAGCCGTAGAGAAGTCATTTTTTCATTTTAGATGAGTATGATATATTTGAAAAAGCGCCGATATACTTGTGACCAAGTAAAAAAGCGCCCTGTAAACAGGGCGCTTCACTTTTACCTAATGACTAATATTAGTAGTTGGGTATAATGTTGTTCCTCCAATTGAAACCTTTATTTCATTTGTTAATGGAACATTTTGTTCATTAATAATTGTTCTCCACCATTCCCATGCAAGACCTGTACATTCTCTCGCTACGACTTTTACATTTTTTGAATTCGGTGGAAGTGGTATGACTGTAGAGAAATGAGCAGTTTTGTCTCTGCCGCTTCCTTCCCAGGTTTTATGTGTTAGTACTTCTTTTCCATTTTGATCATATGAGAATTCATCCCAAGATACATCAAATTGAGCAACATATGCACCAGAATGATCAAGCGTCATTTTAGCACTTGAATATTCTGTAGTTGTAGTCTCAATATAATCTGTATTGTTATGAACAGCAGCAGTTGCGTTATCTTTTACGAAAGTGCTTGTATATGAAATTGGGTATGCTGGATTTTTAGGACTTAATTCTGCATTATCTTTAACGATATTTCGTATTTCATTAAAATCTTTTGTAACAACCTTGTTATGCTCTTTTGCATCTCCGCCTAATACTACAGCGGTAAAAGTACTGTCTTCAAAAATATCTTTGTACTGTCCACTCGTTTCGACGCTGTTATTCTTAATTAAGGCTTTAAAGGCAGCTTGTACATCTTTGCTCTTAGATGTTGTTTCTAATTTCACATAAATTGTTCTGCCATAAGCTACATTTGACACCATAACAGGCGGAGCCGCATTACTTACCCCTTTACGAGTTAACTCACCAAAAGTAACACTATTATCAAAAAGATCTGATGGATTGTTAGGTAGTTCTGCACTTACGGTATAAAATATTTGCTTATATGCCGCAACCATCACTTTTTTCTCTCCATTTGCAATCGCATTAAAGTCAATGTTCAGCCCATTATCAAGATATTTAGCGTTAACATTAAGAGCACTTGCTATTTGAGATTTACTATAAACCATAGATTCTGTATACTGCATTCTTGCAGGTAACGTATGTGTTGTTGAATACTTTTCATTCCAAGTAGATACTAAATCATCTACTGCTCCAGACACATTACTATATGTTGGATTTTGGACAGTTATTGTATTTTCTTTTCTCATGCCAGGTAAGTCTATACTAATATTCAAAGGTTTTCTCTTAGCCACTAATAAACTAGGTTGATTATCTGCAAAAGCTTTATTTGCAAGTTGTACTGCTCCTGGATAAGTACGATTAGCCACAGAATCAATAATCGAAATATCGACTGGTGAAGTTGTAAGTGATTTTTTCTCACGTTCAACTACTACAAATTTACCATTTGAATTTATACTTTCTTTCGGAACAAAACTCTCTACTTTATCACCATTTACTGCTAAAATATCTCTACTATCATACTTTAAATTTGCTATGCCAGTATCAATGCCACTAGCATTTTTTGTTGCATCAGCTGAATTACCTGTTTGTGTTTCCGCGAAGGAAATAGATGAATAATTAATAGTGCATAAACTAACTAATAAACATGTTAGGAATTTTATTCCTTTAGTATTTTTCTTAATTTTCAAGAAAATCAACCCCTTCCTTTTTTTCGTATTAAGGTATGATAATTATTTATAAATAATTGCTAAATAGTGAACTTACATAAATGCTTTTAAAAGTTCTTGAACTAATGGAAGTACTCCACCTACAAATTTTAAAATTGTCATTGCGATTGTCATATTATTTCCTCCTCTTTTGTTGTTGCTAAGATGTGATTTATCTTTATGCTTTCATTATAGTAAGCGCTTACATTTTTATCAATACATTTTGATATGCAATATTACATATAACATAAGCTGGTTTTATTGCTATAATGGAAAAGGGAAATTCTACAGCATTTTTCGATATACCGAAAAGCTAATGAGCATGAAAGTTCCAGTAGGTAAAAAGGGAAAAGAATGTTTATCATTCTTTTCCCTCTTTGTATTTTCATGCACCTCACATATCTATCGTAAGAGAGTACTTGTATACGATTATTTACTACATTCCTTTTCTTGGTTCTGTTGCAAAGTTTCCGAAGACATAAAGAGATGGAGAATATTGCGGACCAGTTTTATGAAACTATTAATAATTCATGTAATGCGTTATACGTCGAAAAAACGAAGTTTGGTTGAAGACTTCGCTTTTGTTTGTATATGGCATGAACAGTTTCTATACCTTTAATAGTACGTGAGGCATGGCGAAGACTTTGAAAGCCTAAGGAACGGGAAAATCGACGTTTCACATGTCGATGATCTTGCTCGATGATATTATTGAGGTACTTTATTGTACGATGAAAGGTATTTTTGTAAAGACCTATCTCCTTTAATTTTTTGAATGCGGAAGCTAAAGAAGGAGCCTTATCTGTCGTCAGAACCGTTGGTTCTCCAAAAGTTCGAGCGAGTCTTTTCATAAAAGCATATGCTGCTTGTTTGTCTCGTTTTTGACGAAGTTGAATATCAAGTGTTTGTCCCTCTTTATCAATTGCTCGATATAAATAACACCACTTTCCTTTAATTTTGATATAGGTTTCATCCAAACGCCAAGATAACAATGTGTTTTTGTTTTTCTTCTTCCAAATTTGATAGATAAGATTTCCATATTCATGAACCCAGCGCATGATAGTTGTTGGATGAATAGAAATACCACGTTCTTTGAGAATTTCAGACACATCGCGATAGCTTAAAGAAAAACGACAATAGTAGCCAACGGCTACCAAGATAATATCTTTCTCGAACTGTTTTCCTTTAAAATATCCCATTTGTTACGCTCCTTGTTTGTTTTTTACAGAGTTTAGCTTACTTTAGAAAACTTTGCAACAGAACCCTAATGTTGATATCTGATGAATATTTTTGAAAAGGGAGTGATGTTATAAAGTCACGATAATGTAATTTTTATAAGAATTAAATGAAAGCAACATGAAATTTTAGAACCGACATGAAGTGGAGAGAATAATTATATGTATCCTAAGTTTTTTAACAAAATGGCTTTTTCAAAAGAACATAAAGATTTATTAATTCAATTGTATAATAAAGAAATTACACGAAGTGAATATAATCACTTATTAAACGCTTTATATGAGCCAACACCAAAAGCACCTGACTATAAGACTAAAGATAATATTTTGACTGTTTAACAATTTTAATAACTTTATTAAATGCTTCTGAATCTATTCATGTTATTAGGTTCAATTAGTTTATTTCAATTTACAAAAGAATAATAATACAAAAAATGCATCTGCATAGATACGCTTTTTGTGTATAGCCGAGAATAGGACTAATGGTAACTATCTTTAAATGAAGTAAATTCAGATTAGATAATGTTAATAGAAAACAAAGTAACACCATATAAATTAGTAGACAGTATACACTTTTGTTAATGTCTATCTTTTTCTAAGTAAAAAAAGTGGTATGTTCTCATTGATTTATCTATGGGTTCTGTTGCAAAGTTTTTTATACATAGGGGTGCCGCCGCATGCCCATCAACTTAAGATTTTAAAGTAGCCCCTAAACGAAAATTTTATTATTTTACAGTTATTTATGAGAATTCAACTCATTTTTTTCGGTTTGGGGAACAACCCACTTCTTAAGTCGACAGGCATGTATGGTGAAGTCTATTATATAAATTGGTCAAAAACTGACCTTCCTCAGTTTCTTTAATTCAATACATATGTTTTTTGTCATGGGAATATATGTTATAAATTTCACTTAATCTAAGAACATCATAACATTCTAAATAGTATGGAGCGTGTATTATAATGAAAAAGATTTTATTATCATTTATAACATTAGGAATGCTTATAGGATGTGAAAAATCTGATTCGTGTGATGAAGCAAGAGCTATCTACTCTGGAAATTGTAATTCTGCTAATACACTGACAAACGACAAAGCTGAATTACAATTAGATTCCAGATAGTTGCTTTAATACTTAATTTGTATTTTAACAGGTAACAATTTCATTTCATTTTAGAGGGATATTTCCGATCGCGATTTCCTTTAGAAACAGTCGAAGAGGTTTCACTTTTTTAGTTAGGCTTTGTTTCTCTATGTTTTCCAGAGATTTTCGCATCTGTTCCATTTGTTCTTTTCCTTCTATTATATCAAGCTCGATCCATTTGTAAGGATATAGCATCCCAAGAGAGAAACAATATATAATGTAGACTATTGGTTCGTGTTGTTTAATTTATTAATTAATACGATACGTGAAATTATTATATTAGTGATAAAAAAGCTCCCTGTATAGCAGAGCCTTGAATTTCTCTATTTAACTTGGTATTGTTGCAACTGTTTAACCAGGTACTCCGCACCTTCTGGGCTTACCGTAATCTTTCCATTTGCTAATGACATATTACGTTCTGAAATCTCACCTGTTACCACACAAGCCCCACCAGCTTGATACTTCTGTAAAACAATTTTTTCTCCCTCTATAAAGATCTCTCATGGTGATTGTTCTTTGATACCAAGAGTATCCCTCAATTCTTTTGGGATAACTACACGCCCTAATCCATCTACTTTTCGAGTCATTCCTGTTGATTTCATTTAGCTTCTTTCCCCCTTTTCATTATCTTTTGTACCCAATATAATTCTATTTTATTGTAACAAGCTTTCACCAAAAATTAACAACATCACGATCCAGAAACTTACTATCAGCATTACTACCTGTTTACACCTTTGTTGAAATGAAAGATGTACTTCTTCCATTTGTATCCCCCTTCTCTAATCTAATTTAGGCTATTCCCAAGCCCCAACCTCTCCCATTAAGTATTGGTTTGGAATAAAGTTTGATTAAAATGAAGTTACAAACCTTTATTTAACAGCAACTACAAAAGCTCTATTTTGAAAAAAGATTGATTAAAATGGAGTTACTCTTTTTAGCTATATATGAGATTTTTATAAAAAAGTTTGATTAATTTAATGTTCTTTATTCCACTAACGCACCATCTCAAATTGCCATTTTTCCCACAATTTATTATTCAAGAATATGTCCCGATACATAAAGAACGAGCACAATTCTTGCTACAGAATTGCACCCGAGTGCGGAAGTTACTTTTTTTAGGAGGAATTGTTTAACCCCTTAAGCTCATCGAAATCTGCCAGTCTACAAACCCAAATTCTTAATATAATTTCCAATCACACCTCATGAACCGACCTAGGATCTCCAATCAGCTAGTTTTCTTTACCTACTTGGTGAAAGCTACTCTCCAGCTGTAATTTTTCAGTATGAACGAACATATTCGCTGCTGGCATTTGTACTTGATTCTCATGGAATATAGACATTAGTTCAAATCTTACTTGTCTGGAAGTTTCAAAATACTCCTCAGGTTTAACCAAACCTACAATACAAAATTCGTACCCAACATATTTAAGATTTGGATTTAAGTCTGTAACACCAATATAGTGAAATGATTCAACAGCCTCGTCCTCTATCCTATATAGGCCTTGATCCAATTTTTCATTGCAGATAACACATACTTCTTCTAACAATTCCTTTATTCTTGTAGGATCTTCCTGATAACTTACCGTAATCCGTTCAATAACCCGCATCCAGCCTTTATTAAAATTTTGTATCGTTCTAATCTCTCCATGTGGGATGGTAAGGAGTTTTCCCGACCATTCACGAATTTGCATAAAGCGAATACTGATTTCCTCAATGGTACCTGAACTTGTTCCGTTAAAAGTAACAAAATCACCGACACGAAACTCTTTGTCCGTTAATCTTGCGAACCCTAATATAACATCTTTTAGCATCTGTTGTGCAGCAAAACCGACGACAACTCCGGCAATCCCTGCACCTGCAAGAATACCTTTTATATCTACAAATTGACTAATTAGATAAAAAACAAGACTGATTAAAATTCCATACCTAAAAATTGATCGAATTACACTTTGAATCGTCTGTTCTACTTCTTCATCAAAAAAGCTTGACTTCCTAAAAAACCAATCAATAATACGGTTTATGACAAAGGAAAAAGTCATGAGGACCAAAGCAAATAGTGTAAATCTTAAAAGTAAAAACTCCCTTACATAATTAAAAAATTCCTCAGTAAAAGTTAATAAATTCATCCATCCACTTCCTTAACTATGTATTATGATTTTTATTCCCAGTTCATCTTCAGCAATATGACCCTTTAACGAAACAATTTATTGTCACTCAACAGTTCCTTAATCGATCTTTTGATTCCAGATGTTCTTTTCCTTTTTACTATAAATATACCCCTTTAGATTATCTAAAGGGGTATAACGGTGCAATTTTTTTATAAATGGTATAACTTTATTCAAAACGGTACGACTTTATTTCAAATCCACATTAAGTACTTTAAAGCCTTCAGATATGTTAAAATAAATGACGAAGGAAATGTACGAGATTTCCTTCGCTCTACGGTCATTCAGTACATAGCCCTTTGTTTGCTTTTTGCAAATGAAGGGTTTTTATTTTGCTTGTTTATTTTGACTATCTATAACAGCAAGACGAATCAGCTTCAGCTTTATATCCTTGCTAAGAGAAAGCCATTCAGATGTACCAATTTTCATTTTTAATACCCTCATTTATTCGAATTATTTTTTTGTATAACTTGGGGTTTGTGTAGTAATGGAACAGAAACGGCAATAATACTCCAATCCCCTTATATATTTTATTTTTCTTCTATTTTTATCAATGGACGTAAAGCTCCATTTTCAACTTCTTCTGGTAAGTGAAATGAATATCTTTCCTCCAACTGTTATATCTTCATTTTTAAGTATGATTTTTAATGGATAGATTTCTAGGTTCATTCTCTTCCCCTCCTGAATAAAATTTAAAATCCCGTCCATACTGTAGAGATGCCGGTAACCAACTTGTAGCATTCTTTCAGCATTTTTATAAGCAACCCATTGAATGTCTCCTTCAAGACCGAGCAGTTAGCTTTTGCTAGCTGCTCTTTGTGTTAATTCGAAGTCTCTGAAGAAAATATCCTCTGATATAGGTCTTACAACACCATCTAAACATTTAACCCAGCAATACCAATCGTTAGCATTAATTTCTAATAATTGAACGACCGTTCCATCTTCTTTATGTTAGTATGATTCAGGCGGATCTACTATCATCGAAACACCTCATTCTCTGCAAAATGAAATTTTTATTCAGCTTTTAATTTCGCTCTCCCCACAACTTCTATTTAACACTCTATCCGAAAGAATTCTCCTTCCTCAAGCGTGTGCAGGGCGATAGCCCAACGCTAGGTGGGAGATGACTTTCGGTTTGGCACAACCAAAAGATTTTTGATAAACTAGACACATGAAGTTCTTTGATAACTTGATATATAAGGTTGCAGGAAGAAAACACAGTGCGAAAACCAGGCCGTTCGGTTCCTGCGTAAAATATCAACCGTAAAAAAGAACGTCCAAGCGTTGGACATCTAGGGGTGGAATAACCCGAAGTAACGCTCAGGGAGACGAAAGGTTGCTTTCGTCGTGGAACTGAGAAGCTCCCACTTCAAAATTCATTAGAATTTAAGTGGGGGTAGTTCACGACATACTAACGAACTTTACAGATTTAATTGAAGTAACTGTTCCTTCTCTGCCGTTAGGCGCAAATATCTTTCCTCCAACTGTGATATCTTGGTTTGTTAACAGTATTCTGAATGGATAAATCTCTGATTTCATTCAAATACCTCCTTCCTACTAAAATAGCGTTTTTGTTCAGTTTTACTTCTCCCAAAGATAGTCGTACCATTCAACCATCGTATCGATTTCTTTTTCACTTAGATTAGCCAAATTGGGAAGAGAAACGCTGTCTTCTACACTTTCAAACTCTTTCCAACTTTCCTTAATGAACTTTTCTTTTTTATCCCTCGTCACTTTTTTCACCCTCCCACCGTTGCGATAGGTAAGACTTTGAAGTTATCTCCATCTTTTCCCCCGCTTAACACTGTACGTGCGACTTTCACCGCATACAGCGCCCCATCTTATCCTTTTATACTAAAGCAACTAGATTACAAACTTTACGGAGTTTGTTTATTTTCTTCAATTGTTTATCATTCAATTGAAGTATTCTCATATATTTTCTAATCGTCTCTTCATTTGTAGCGTGTATCAGTCTGTGGACAAATTCATGTACAATAATTAGGTTATTGAACTCGTCAGTTCCTCCTATATCTTTCGGTAGTTTGTGATGGCAATGCGCATCATCAGCTAGTAAAAAGATTCCTGTGACAGCACATTTACCATTTTGCATGGAATATCTCGATATTCTGTTATCTGTGTACTCCATGTTTTTCCCTTTACTGGAGGATAGCAACATTTTTTGTATTTCATTAGCAATGTTACCTTTTAAGCTTTTGATAAGTTTTTGTCTTCCTTTTTCAGTATAATTACATATGTCTTGACTGAAATTTTGAGGGAATCGTGTTTGTATGTCCGCTAGTGGATATACATGATTACCTGCTACTTCAAAGGTTCTAAAATTGTTCCTGTGCAATTTTTTGTATAATATATTAGCATTGGTAGGAATTTTATATTTTCCTATTGATTTTAGACGATTAAACAAGGTTTTCGAGAGACGAAAGGCTATTTCAGCAAAGTCTATATTCACATGTGTCGCGATTCTGTAATAATTTTTGATACCAAGCACATAGGAGTTATAACCCTGTACTGTTTTTGCTGTTGGGTTCTTCTGAATTGCTTTAATCCTTGTTTTTGCTTTTTCAAGGATATCCTTTTTCTTTTTCTCGCTTATATGTGTGTTTGCCACATGTCTTTTTAGCTTTTTTACAGATTTGATAGAGAATCCTAGAAAATCCGAAGATTTTCTTTTTAGGTTAGTTATAGTTGATTTTTCATTAGATATATTAAGGTTTAATTGATTTTTAAGATATCCTTCCACTGCATGGAATATTTTAGTTGCAGATTGATGGTTGTTGGTAAATATTTTAAAATCATCTGCATACCTAACTATATACATTTTCTTCAATTTTGCTTTTGACAACAATTGATTTTTGGTTTCTATTGTATATGGTTTCTTTGTTTTAATATTCTCCCACTGACTAGATATCCACCAATCCAAATCGTTTAGTACAACATTACTAAGTAATGGACTTAGAATTCCTCCTTGCGGAGTTCCTTTTGTAGGAATACCTTCTCCTTTGATTGGTGCTTTTAACATTTTTGAGATAATTGTCAGTACTCTTTTATCAGTTATACCTATGTTGTATAATTGTTTTAATAATTTAGAATGGTTTACGTTGTCAAAGAAACCTTGTATATCAATATCTACTACGTGACTAAATCTCCCTCTGTTTATCAAGAATTGACACCTAGCCATTGCATGGTGTGTTGACCTGTTAGGTCTGAATCCATATGAATGCTTGTAGAATTTTGCTTCGCATATTGGTTCTAGAACCTGTTTGAACATTTGTTGAATCAATCTATCTCTCATTGTAGGGATTCCTAATGGGCGTTTTTTCCCATTTGGTTTAGGTATTTCTACCCTACGTACCGTATTTGGTTTGTAATCTATGAGAGCTTTTCTTATGTTATCAACGAGAGAATCTACATCTTCCATTTTATAATGGTCGATTGTGATACCATCTGTTCCTTCAGTTTTAGAGCCAGTGTTAGCCTTTATGTTTCTATATGCCAGTAGAATATTTTCTTTTGATATGATGTGTTTATATAAATTTATACCTTTAGTAGCATTGTTTTTGCTACGTTGATATAAATCATCGAACACTTTTTGCATATCGTAATATTCTGCATGTCGTAATGTTGTACTCACCGATGTATTAATTCCCCTTTCTTACGAAAAGTCCCATCATCTTACTCGATCCTGTGAGTTACATCTAGTTGATTCAGTTTTCAAAGAACAAGACTAGGGACTATCCCTCCACATTTGTTACATGCTTCGTCGGTACTGTGTCCCCACCTTCACAAGAATAGAGCAATTTCGGTTCGTTAGAACCTTATATGCACCTGTCTGCTAGTAGGCGTTGGTGACAGTTTCTCGCTTACCACGTTCCGATTGACTTAGCTATACATATATCCTTAGGTACTTGCTGTAAGCCTGTTATCTTTACATTCTCATCGTTAGATGTTCCGAATTTCATATTATTTACTCTTACTTTTCGGTAGATAACGTCGTCATTGACGACATACACATTTCTAATGTATTAAGCGTTTAGACCAGTACATTCGCAAGTTCGCCAGTCCGTTGTTTTGGACATTCTCACCATAGATATTTTGTAGCATCCCGACCTATCCATTATCATATGATTTCTCACTTAGGTTTTGTTCAGCCGACTTCACCTAGCTTCATACAATTTGTGACTACTATCACGCCTTGCATGTAGGAGTATTAGATAAGTAGTTTCAGCTCAACCTGACGGCTTTCATTCCTACTTTCAGTCAAACAGTTGTTGTCATCAAATTGATAACCCTCCTATTTCGTGTTTGCACACTTATAAGGAAACGTGTCGCGCAAATAACGCTTTTGTTTAGTTTTTAACATTTTTATAAATTGATTACTTTATTTACTTCTTTCCCCATTTCATCTATGTGCTAATCATTTTATCTCTTGTATAATAAAAATAACTAAGATAGAAGGGGCTGAATTATGCGCAGATATCAATATTTTTAATCTATCCGTCACAACATAATGGAGGTAAAAGTATTGATTACAGAACTATACACACAAAGATTACATTTAAGAAAAATAGAAGAATCTGATTCATTAAGCTTGTTTAAAATATGGTCTGATCCAGATGTTACTAGATTCATGAATATTAGTAATTTCACTGATGAAAATCAGGCCAAAGATATGATTAATTTTCTTAATGAACTTGCTCAAAGTAATCAGGCTCTCCGTTTTACTATTATCGAAGCAGAATCTAATCAAATTATCGGCTCATGCGGTTATAATTTCTTAGATTTTGAAAACTCAAAAACTGAGATTGGCTATGATATCTCAAAAGCATTTTGGGGCAAAGGATACGCTCCTGAGGCAATATTTGCTTTATTAGATTATGCATTTACAAAGCTAAAACTAAATCGCATTGAAGCGAAAGTCGAACCCGAAAATGTGAATTCCATAAGAGTATTACAAAAATTAAAATTCACATTAGAAGGGACTCTAAGAAAAAGTGAAAAATCAAATGGGAAATTTATCGATTTAAATATCTATTCAAAGTTAATAACCGATTGATATTAGTCTCTCTGGTTCTGGTGCAAAAAATCTCTTAAACTTGGACATACTGATATTACTACTCTACAAAAGGTGTGTGATCAGTATGGAAAAGGAAAATGTATTCCAATGGAAGCATTACCAGCCTGAGATTATCCTTCTTACAGTGAGATGGTACCTACGGTATAATCTCAGCTTTCGTGATTTGGTGGAAATGATGGAGGAACGGGGCTTATCCATTTCTCATACAACGATTATGCGTTGGGTTCGTCAGTATGGTCCTGAATTAGATGCAAGAGTACGACGTCACCTCAAGCAAACAAATGACTCGTGGAGAGTCGATGAAACATATATCAAAGTAAAAGGTCAATGGATGTACCTGTACCGTGCTGTTGATTCGAAAGGAAACACAATCGATTTTTATCTAAGTAAATCAAGAGATAAACAAGCAGCCAAGCGCTTTTTCAAGAAAGCCTTGGCTTTTTCATACGTGTCTAAACCTCGTGTGATAACAGTAGATAAGAACCCTGCCTATCCTGTAGCGATGCAAGAGTTGAAAGAAGAGAACCATATGCCTGAAGGCATACAACTAAGGCAAGTTAGATATCTTAATAATATAGTGGAACAAGATCATCGTTTTATCAAGAAGCGTGTGCGTTCTATGTTGGGATTTAAGTCGTATAAAACAGCAACTTCTATATTGAGTGGTGTGGAGGCCATGCATATGATAAAAAAGGGACAGATTGATCTACGGAATCTGATATTATCCCCTTAAGGTAGACAGTGTAAAAAGGCCATGAATAGACATGGGTGTTACACTTTTACTTGGAGGGGATTTTATTATGGTTAAAAAAGTAGATACATTTCAAACGTATTCAAATGAATTAAAGATACAAGTTGTAAAAAGTTATTTAAATGGTGAGGGTAGCCAATCAGCTATAGCTAAGAAATATAAGCTGAAAAGTAGAACACAGTTAATGAATTGGGTTCGGAAATATCAAGAAACAGGCGACATTTCAGATTTACGAAGAAACAACGGTGGTAATAGTGGTTTAAAAAACCCCTTGAAAGGTCGTCTTCGTACGAAATTCAATAGTGTTGAAGAGGAATTAGAATATTACAAGGCTCAGGTAGCGTATTTAAAAAAGCGGTATCCAAATCTATAGGAGGTGTTCTTGCCCAAACAGCTAAGTATGAGATTATTGAAGAACTACGTTCTCAATATAAAGTAACATGGCTTGTCATCATTGCGCAGTTAAATCGCTCTAGTTACTATAAGTGGCGCTCAACATGTATACAAAGACAATTACGCCTTTCAAAAGATTATACACTGTGTGAACAGATTCAGGCCATTCATATAAAACACAAGGAATACGGTTATCCTCGCATGAAAGTTGCCTTGCGAGATGCTGGATTTTTAGTGAGCCACAAAAAGGTATACAGACTTATGCGAGAACTCCAAATTCAATCAATCATCCGTAAAAAGCGACGCTTTTTCAAAGGTAAATCCTCAAAGGTTTTTCCAAATGTAGTAGAACAACAATTCCGAAATCGAAAGCCAAATGAGGTACTTGTTACAGATATCACTTATTTGTCATTCAAAGATAAATTTCTCTATTTATCAGTCGTTCAAGACATTTATAACAATGAAATCGTAGCTTGGAAACTCTCGCATCGCAATGATTTACAACTTGTTCTAAAAACATTAGGTTTAGCAGCACAAAAAAGAGATGTGTATGGAACCATCATCCACTCAGATCAAGGATCAAGGATTCCAATATACATCTCGTGCTTATTATCATGCGCTTCAACAACTAGGTGCCATCGGCAGCCACTCTCGCAAAGGAAACTGCCATGATAATGCTTGCATTGAATCATTCTTCTCTCATTTTAAATCTGAAATGTTTAATCTTAATTCTTATCAAAACGAGAAAGAACTCATTCAAACAATTGAAACCTACATCTATCACTATAATTACAAACGATTTCAAAAAAGACTCAACCATCGAGCTCCAATTGAATATCGAATTTCGATGGCTGCATAGTCTTTTTTACAGTTGTCTACTTGACGGGGGTAAGACCACCGTCTTACTACCCCTTTATGGAACATTAATCAAAGATTCACAAGACTTCTTATCCTTAACGTTGTAAAAGCGCAAAATCCTGACGCTACCCCCTCCCGATGTATTGACAGAAAATTTAATTATGATTAAAATAATTAAATATAAAGATGTAAAGTTATTAGTGAGGGATAAATATGTTTACAAATAAAAAAGGGATTCGAATTGGTTTAGGTTTATTTATCTTTTTATCTATAATTCAATTTACTATTGGCTATATAGAGGGATATTATAAATCTTCTACAGGTAATGAGTTATTAATTTCAGGAACATGGAAAACTGTGTTATTAGATGCTCCTGAAGGTATACTTGTTATTTTAGGAGCAATTGCTTTATATCAATGCACGAAGAAGTTACCAGAAAAAACGGTATCTATGTAGATCCCGTTTTTTTCTGGTTTGCTAACGGTAAGTGGTGTTATGTAAACTTCACATAAGTAAGATATATACACAAGGATTCTTTTATAATTACCAGAATGTAATAACATATGATTTACTTCAAAATAAGGTAAAGGAATGGTAAATATGAAAACTATTGGTCTACTTGGTGGAATGAGCTGGGAGTCATCAATTATTTATTATAAGTTAATTAATGAATTGATTAAGGAAAAATTAGGTGGTCATAATTCAGCACAAAGTCTTATGTATTCAGTAAATTTTCAAGAAATAAAAACACTTCAACACGAAGGAGAATGGGAAAAAGCTACTCAAATTATGATTGAGGCTAGTAAGAAGATTGAATGTGGTGGTGCAGATTTTCTTATAATTTGCACCAATACGATGCATAAAATGGCTGATGAAGTAGAATTAGCTTTATCTATACCATTACTTCATATTGCAGATGCAACTGCAATTAAAATTATGGAGAAAGGAATTAAGAAAGTAGGTCTTTTGGCTACAGAGTTTACGATGGAAGAAGATTTTTATAAAGGACGATTAAAAAATAAATATGGTTTAAATGTTCTTGTTCCTAATGAAGAAGACAGAAAAATTGTTCATAATATCATTTATCAAGAATTGTGTCTTGGAAAAATATTTTCTCAATCAAAAGAAAAATACATAAAAATTATAGATAATCTTATTAAGGATGGAGCGGAAGCTATTATTCTTGGATGTACAGAGATTACCCTTTTAGTTTCACAAGAAGATTGCAAAGTACCAGTATTTGATACTACCCGTATTCATGCTCAATGTGCTGTTGAATATGCTTTGAATAAAGAAAATGTGGAGAGTTTTAAGAGCTAAGTTCTTGTGATGTATGTTATTGAGTTTAACTTTCCCTAACGGGAATTATGTAAAAAAGCTAGCATGGATCTAGCTTTTTTTGTTTATAGGTATCCTAAATTCTTTATTTATAGTGTTTTGAATGTATACTTGTCACTTTGACCGATAATTTGCGTATATTTTTAGTGTTATTTTGCACATCCAACTTTAAAAACCCAGCTACCTTCACATCAGAAGATTAGCTGGGTTTCTTAATTATTTACATCTAATTATTTATAGTACTATTCGGATCCGCCTAGTAAAAAAACGACTGCTCATTGTTCAGCAATCGCGCCTGATTGCTGAATATCAAATTTAAAATACTTAAGCATTCTATTCATTAAAATGTATCTATAAAATCATTAACGGTTTCGCTCATTTTCTTATAACGAGTCCAATGTAGGTAGTGATGTCCTTCTAATACAACGAGCTTATTAGAAGGTAAATGGCTTATTTGCATTTGATAAAAAGATACAATTGTTTTCCCATCTTCCGTCACTTTGTCATCTTTGTCAGTAAATATCATGACAGGAATCTCTGGAGGAAATGACATATCAATCGTTTTATCGATATTATGATTCATTTCATTTACTTCAGCAACTACATTTTTGTTACCTAGATTCCATGCAGAAATGCTCTTTGTCATCTTTAAATTATCATCAGAATAAGTTCCTTTATCCGCAATGGGAAGGTACTCCTCTGGATTCATATTTACTACCAGCCTTGCAATTCCAGTCGGGGCTGCAACGCTCAAATACCGGGGCATGGTTGGAGCAGATTCATTAAAATACTCCACTACTTGCGGCAAAGTGCAATCAATACATATAATCGCTTTAATTTTATCAGGGTATTTATTGGCATAATACATGCTGTAAATGCCAGAAACGGAATGCGGCATTAATATGTATGGCCCTTCTATATTGGCTTTTTTAAGTGCGTCTCTTATTTCCTCTACGATGTTTTCAACTGTTCGTTCCTTATTTGTAATATCACTCCAGCCATATCCAAATGTCTCTATCACTACTATTCTATTATTCTTTGCCATTTCATTCATTAAAGGTTCATAATCCAATGCAGGTGCTGCGGTACCCGCACCACTTAATAAGACAATAGTATTTTCACCTTCACCCTTTGTATATACATGCATATTCTCACCATTCACTTCAACTAATTGACCTAACGGAGGATATTTATTTTGTTCATATGCAATCATAATTTGATTAAATATTATCCAAATGAAAGATATTGCCGCAGCAATCAATAAAATATTTCTAATAAAAATCCAAAATCTAAACTTTTTCCACGTTCTCATTATTTTCACTTCTTTCTGTAATAAGTAGTTTTATCAGATATACAATTCTCTCTTTTCTATAATTACTTAACATTTTATAACCCTTTTTTTAATCTTATTTATGGATAGTTTAAATTTATTCTAGGGCCTTTCTTAAATCAGAACCTACATTAATCTAACGCAAATATCTGGAAATATTATCCAACAATCTGGCTCTTTAGTGGATGTTGCTTTAGAATAAAGTTTGATCAAATTGATACTAATAACTTTGATAAATGAACAAAAGGAAAGAGCGTGTTTTGAAAAAAGATTGATCAAAACACGCTCTTAATATATCCCGGTAAATCACTCTTTTATAAAAAAGATTGATCATTTCTGTTATCCTTATTCAATTAAAGCGCCCTTTAGCTTAATAACTCTTCCATTTTGAAATAAGTACTTTTTAGGGAATTCAATCATCATAGATTAGGATAATCATAAACATTGTTCAATACGAACAATTCTTTGAATAACAGAATCAACTTCCTCATTGTCTTTAATCACGAATAAATGGTCTGCTTCACTTTCTACTGGATCTGTAACATCTTCTTTTAGAGAATCAGCCTGTTGACGGATAAGCACTTCCTCAAAATTAGAATAAGCACCTCTAAATATATTGGTACTACGTTGACTTTGAATTACTCGAGCTTGAAGAACATCATCTGGAATATCAAAATGGACCAGGATACGGACAAACATATTTTTATTAAACAACTCTTCAAGCAGATACAAGTAAGTTCTTATAAAAATTGTTTATAAATTCAGCGTGATTATCTTGATCCATCACAAAAGAATTATTTAACTCTTTTTCCAAAGCTCTTGCAAATGTGGTTTTCCCACTATGGGTTTTACCTACTGTAATAATCACTAACCTTTTCATAAATACAACTCCAGTGTTAAAAATTTATATTATTCTGTCATTTATTTGCATTAAACTGCCCAATTTCTTAAAACCAATTATTTCAAAAAATAGTAATGTGCACAAGCGCTTTTTTACCAAAAACAAAGACGCAATCTTAAATAATCGCGCCCTTTAATAGAATATCTGTTTTTTTAATGATTTTAGGTAAAGCATCTTCGTTTGACAAAAGCTAAATCTGCCATTATCATCAACTCGAACTTATTTATGGGAGTGATAAAGATGAAAATTTATGTTGATGCAGATGCTTGTCCGGTAAAAGATATTATTATCTCTGAAGGTACGAATGCTGAAATTCCTGTTATCCTTGTTACTAGCTTTTCTCATTTTTCTAATGCGGAACAACCATCAGGAGTGGAAAAAATTTATGTTGATTCTGGAGCAGATGCTGCGGATTATCGGATTATGAAGTTAGCAGAAAAAGGAGATATAATCGTTACGCAAGATTATGGTCTTGCTTCGCTAGGTTTAGCAAAAGGGTGTACGGTTCTTCACCATAATGGGTATAGCTATACAAATGAAAACATTGACCAATTATTACAAACACGTTATTTGAGTGCAATGGCTCGAAAAAGCGGAAAGCGTACAAAGGGGCCAAAACCATTTACATCAGAAGATAGGGAGAAATTTAGGGAGCTTTTTAAAAGAGCGATTTCACTTTAAAAAAGAACCGTCCATTTTTAAGGAAAGCCAAGAAAAATAATATTGTGACAAGTATTTCAGTTCTTTTTTAAGCCTTACACTACACTCACATGAATAAACATTATAATTATTTGATGTATCATATTAATGGTACCATATTCTATCAAATGACTTAATATACAAAAAAAGACGCGTTTCTAAATAAACGCGCCCTATAATTGAATAACTGATGTAGCTTTGATATAAAGTCGCGATGTTTATAAAAAAGATGAAATGTTTAGAATAAAGTCGCGACGTTTTAAAAAAAGATGCGATGCTTTATCCCTTCACGTAAAGAATTCTAAGTGAATTTTGATTAAACTTTTTTATAAAAATATCATATTTTGGGTTATATAAAATATGTATTGTCCTTTACTTATTGGGAATTTTTCATTTAGGTCTTGATAAACAATGTACCCTATACTTCTTAAATATTCTATGGATTTTTCTTTTCTTTCCCCTGATGTTGCGTGGCAGGAACGTTTTTGTCCTCTTTTTTATGCCCGTTGTTTTCGTTTATATTTCCTTTATTTTCTTGTTTGTACTCTTTATTTTCTGGTTTATACTCTTTATTTTCTTGCTTGTACTCTTTATTTTCTGGTTTATACTCTTTATTTTCTTGCTTGTACTCTTTATTTTCTGGTTTATACTCTTTATTTTCTTGCTTATATTCTGGTTTATATTCTGGTTTATACTCTTTATTTTCTTGCTTATATTCTGGTTTATACTCTTTACCGTTGTTTTCTTGCTGATGCCCATTATTTCCTTTTGATTGCTGGGGTTGCTGTTCCTGGGATTGCTTTTGTTCTATTTGCTCTTGCTCCTCATATCTTTCTTCTTTTACAGGAGACAAATCCGATGATGCATCCGGTGATGACTCTGGTTGCGAATGTATCTCCTGAGGGTGTTCCTCCTGATTAGACGGCGGTGCAGGAGGAGTAAGCGATTTCTTCTTCTCATTCTCTTGCTTTATATAGACACCTGTGCCGACTCCTGCTTTCTTGGCATTCTCTCGCACTTGCATCGTACTGCCTTGATATACGACTGTAACATGTTTTGTCTCATACTCTTTCTTTAATCCTTGCATAGCCTTTTCCAACTGTGGTTCTAGCGACTTTTCCTTTGTAACAGCTGTTAGCATAACTTGCTTGTCATTCGTTAAGTATCCATCCTCTTGACTTTGCTTTACAATGGTACGTACTACGTCTTGCAAAGGTTCATTTTTCCATCGTTTCATTTCTTTTAAAATGCGCTTTCCATCATCATTACAAGCTCGTAAATCTATAACACGAAGATCCTTTGTTACGCTCGCCTCTAAACTTGGATTAATATCAACTGAGACATAAGCGAGTGCTTTTTCTTCCGGTTGGTTGTAGAAAAACAGAAACACACATAGAAAACAAGCAACAAGTAATGATGCAGGCTTTAAGAAAGAAGGGATTGAAAAACGCGGTACTCTTTGTTCTTGTTCGTTAAACGAGATTTCCTCTCCAATCATATAAGAGTGCGATTTTCTTTTAAACGTAATAAACTCTCCATCTGGAGTTAAAACAACTACGCTATGTTTTTTTATATCCATCACAATCCCTTTATTCATCATGCTTCCCCCCTCTTATATAATCAAGAATATATGTATAGTTGTTTGCAAAGATAATACACATTGCAATAATGTATTTTCTATGCCGCTCCAACGTTTTCCGACTTGCCCTAACACGCGGTTCAATGTGTTTAAGCGGTAACTTTTTCTTTCGGAACAGCTCTTCCATCATTTTCTCTTCTTTTATAATAATCTTTACAATTTCTATTAAGTGCTCACGCGTATCACGATGCTTTGGAGATTCCTTAGTAAGCTCTGAAAATGTGATTTTAAACTCAGCTAGCACAATTTGAAAATGAAGAATTTCCTCCTTACGGTTACTGTTTTCCATCTCTTTCATATACTCCGTAAGCGATACCTGCATTTCTACCATTTCCTCTTGCTGGTCTTCTTTTAAAAAGACGAGATTATGCTTAGACTCCTTGCGTATATAGTCAATTACATCTCTTTTTATAAGAAGCTCAGCAAACGCTAGAAAAGATTTTCCTTTTTTATATGAATACTGTTCAATTGCTTGATTAAACGCAAACAATCCAATGCTATATTCATCATCCTGCTCCGTAATATACCGGCGGCAGACAGACGAGATTGATTTTCGAATAAAAGGTCGATACTGTGCGATAAAAGCTTCCTTATCTCCTCCGTTGTTTTGTATGTTAAATACGATATCTTCTATGGTCGTTTTTTTTATGATCTTCATCACTAAACTCAACACTAGTAATCCCCCTCCCTCCTTTTGCTCCAAATAGCAAAATGGTCACTAAAGAAGTGACCATTTTACCACATTTTCTTACTACTTTTCTTTGTGCTTGTCTTCTTGCTGTTCTTCATGCTTTTCGTGACCGACTTTTTTACCGTTGTCTTGATGATCATCCTTCTCTGTTTGACCCTTTTGGTTTGATTGCTCATGCTTCTCATGAGAAACAGCCGGTTTATGTGCTGGTTGCGCTGGTTGTGCTGGCTGTGCTGGTTTTGCTGGCTGTGCCGGTTGTGCCGGTTGTGCCGGTTGTGCCGGTTGTGCTGGTTTTGCTGGTTTTGCTGGTTGCGCTGGTTTTGCTGGCTGTGCCGGTTGTGCTGGTTTTGCCGGTTGTGCCGGTTGTGCTGGTTTTGCTGGCTGTGCTGGCTGTGCTGGTTTTGCCGGTTGTGCTGGTTTTGCTGGTTGTTCTGGTTTTGCTGGTTTTGCTGGTTGTTCTGGTTGTTCTGGTTGTGTTGCTTGTTCTGGTTGTGTTACTTGTTCTGGTTGCGTTACTTGTTCTGGTTGTGCTGGTTGTTTTGGAGTTACTTCTGTATTTTGATCTGCTTTCTTGTTTTCTTTTGCAATAGCGTCCGCTTGTTTTTCTTGCTCTTTCTCTATTTTAGCTGCAATCTTTGAAAAACTCTTCTCTATATTTTTTGTAATTGCAGCTTTTACTTTCGGATTTTTCACTTGATCTAGCACTTTTGCTAATGCTTCGATGTTGTTTCCGATGTGCACTTTTACTTTCGCTGCTTCTTTTTCTTCTTCGCCAGCAGGCTTTTCTGTTTCTGCTTTCTCTTCGCCAGCAGGCTTTTCTGTTTCTACTTTCTCTTCACCAGCAGGCTTTTCTGTTCCTGCTTTCTCTTCGCCAGAAAGCTTATCTGCTTTTTCTAAGTCTTCCGCCGCTTTTTCTAATGTATCTTGTGTAAGATCGCCTTTTCCTTTTTCAATTAGTACACTTGCTTCAGTAATTCGTTCCGCGGCTTGCTCAGACAATAGCTTCGCTTTCTCTAAATCGTTTGTCGCAAGAGCCATTTTAATATCTTCAACCATAGTTTTCACAAAATAAAAGACGTCACCTTGTACTAAAGATGATTTTTCAGTTTCCGTTGTTTTTACCGCATCTGTGTTTTCGCTAGCATACGCTGCTGTTCCCATCAGAAACGGGCTGCATGCCATCATAGTTACCATAGTGCCTTTTAATAGTGTTTTTTTCATGATGATTTTCCCTCCATTTGCTTTCTTCACTATACATATTCGGAGGAAATAAAAATTTTATAGGGGTCAAAAAAATATTTTTTTATAAAAATAGATAAACAATTTTTTCCGAAAATAAAAAGCTGACAATTCCATCAACTTTTTCATAGATTCATATGTAAAAATACTCGCATTCATTTTATCTCGCTATTCGCGGGCAGTAAAACCCTCACATATCAATATTCTGGTTCTGGTGCAAAACTTCGAGATTCTTGTAAGTAATCTCCAAAACTTGGACACACTGATACTAGTACTCTAAAAAAGGACGTGATCAGTATGGAAAAGGAAAATTTGTTTAAATGGAAGCATTATCAGCCTGGAGGCATACAACTAAGGCAAGTTAGATATCTCAATAATATAGCGGAACAAGATCATCGTTTTATTAAGAAACGTGTGCGCTCTATGTTAGGGTTCAAGTCATTTAAAACTGCAATCTCTATATTGAGTGGTGTTGAAGCCATGCATATGATAAAAAAGGGACAGATTGATTTACAGAATCAGTCTGTCCAAAATCAGAAAGAGTTCATCCACTAAATGTTTGGACTTATAGCATAAAATACGATTTCACTAGGAATCTACTATTATCCGCGTTCTTCTTCATATATTTGCACCAGAACCGTTTTCTTAAAGATCTAGTACTTGCTTCACATACATCAATCAAAGTTCTCTCAGGTCTTTTCTTCTTAACTGCTTTATTCGTTGTATTTGTTTTGGAGAAAAAGAAAAGGAATATGGCTAAATCATAGTGCTCCCAGTAGCACGACGTAGGGGGTTGCTGCTCTCTACAGGGAATAATGAGGATAAGGGGTATCTTTATTGGTGAAGGTGCTTGAATACATAACACAAAATATTGGGACCACCTGTAAAAAATGGACTTAACAACTTCTGATAACGATGATTATGTGAATGGAAAATCCCTTTTCAGGTTATAAATATCTTTTACAGTCTAAAACATTTTTATGAAATATAATTTAGTTGTTTTAGAAAGAATAACATTTTTTATACTTGAGGATAGAAAAATTCTTAAGTTAATGAGTATGGCGTACCGCTCACATTTTAACGGAAATATACGCTAAGCAAAATTCGGCATGAAAAAGCGTTGATTTTACTAATCTAAGAAAATCACCTACTCTCAAAAACGTCGGTATGTATTTGAGACAAATGCACTTCAACGTAAAATAAGCTAAAAATAGCTTAAATGGTGTCTCAAAACTTATCTTAAATTAAAATCCCAATTGAAATTATGCTATTGGTTTTTGAAAGTCTCTTAGCGTATAAAAATTTAAAAATGTGCGTGCTACATCTTTTTAAATTTCTGTTCAATCTTTTCATGTACTGATTCGATTTTTTCAGGCAACACAAATAAATATTGGATAAGGACTTCTAATAATTCTGTTAATAAAGCTACTGTTTCATCATCAATTTCCTGTTTCAATTCAAGCATTCCATAAAGAGGACTGTCCGGATGAACGAGGTGGCCAACATCTTGAATCGGTTTAGTTAAATCGATATATTTTGGCAATTGCTCAAATTGCTGGGAAAGAGACTGCCCATTATTTTTCTCTCCAAGAAAATGTTTGAGAACACTTTCAAGAACTCGTTTTGACATTACTGCAGCAGCAGAGTTATCTTTTGACTGACTGACATTTAAAGTAGAGCGATATGCCCTAAAAAGGTCTATAGGGATATGTTTATTGCGTTCGAGCTGATCCAAAGGATCTCTTAAATCCGAAGGACTATAAATATAAACTTCTACTTCCTCATTTATTCGATCCATATAATCATTAAACATAATCACAAATTCTGATGGCTTTTTACATTCAAAACAAAGCCCTTCTGCGAATAATCCTCTTTTTGTAACATGGTAAAAATTAGTTTTTAACGTAAATTCACCTGATTTACTGCATTTAGGACACTCGCTTTTTACATTTTTCGGAACCTTTAAATATCCATACTGGGTATAAGACAAAATGGCCCCTGGCAATATTTTTCTCATTTAAACCTCCTAAAAACTCAACCCTAATACGTAACTTATATAAATATTTCTGGTAACTATTCAGTCACCTCATGAAGATATAAGATAGTTAGAAAAATTTACTAAACAAATATGTTTACCTGTTTTATTACAAGATGTAGTGGTATCGCACATGTTTGTATTGTAGCAAAAAAATAGACTGAATTTCCGCCTATGAAACTCCTAAATTAAAGGTATAGCTGAGTAGTTATTATTTCCATATAGTGTATAATTGATAATAAAAATTTTTAAAGTTATACAAAAAGTATAACTTTAAAAATCATAATTACAATCTGTAATATATGGAAATGATAGTTTTTTCTAGTAGAGTATCACCATAAATGCCCACATTTTAACACCAAGGGGTAGCTCTAAAACAGAAAAACCAAGAGGGATTTTGGAACAATAAAAAAGCTATCATGAATAAGATAGCTTGTAATAAAATAAATGTCGAATTTATCAGAATTTTGTATATTTTTGTTGTTTTATTTCTTTTTTAATGTTAAACTCATAATTACAAAGAGAGAGTAAACAAAAACCCTTTAGTGATTAAATTTTCTGAATTTTTAGTTTTATACGGCAGTTTACTCCATTTGATTGACATGTTTGTGCATTGCATTCTCTACTCTTTCTTTGTTGTACCCTACCAAAGAAAACAACTTGAATCAGGACAAGTTGTTTTCTTCGGTAAAAATTTAATTTAATGTTTTTATAATAAAGTCCTTTAAAACAACTTTATTGTTAGCAGCAGTACACAGTGTAAAAATGTAAACCCTAATTCAGGTTTTTTTTATTTTCATTACGATACGTGAAATTTTAGTGTTGGATATTTCCCATAAATCCATATACTTTGAAGTAACTTGTATCTATTCGACATATGACGCTTCAATTTATTTAAAATAATTAAAAATAGATTAACAATCTATGAATCATAAAAAAGCTGAATCTCTTCTTACAGAAGGAGTTTCAGCTTTTTTATTTTGTTAGCATACCCATTGCAACAAGATGCAATTATATTTCAGTGTATCCGCATCTTGTAGCTATTATTATGTATGCTATATTCCACAAAATAATTACAAAAATATCTGCTGTTACAATTTTATTCTATGATGTATTGCAAAAAATAATTCCATATTTGTGAACGAATGTTTGATTTTATGGAATTTTGTACAGGCTGTTACTACTATATTATCCACTTGGAGTGATTATCAATGTTTGGTTTGGGTAAAAAAAGAACTCGATTTGGTAATTATTTAGATCGCCGAGGTGTTAAACAACAATGGTTAGTTCAGATGACTGGATTAAGCAAATCATTAATAAGTGATTTAGCAAATAAAAAAGATCGCGTACCCACTCTTACATCAGCAACTAAAATCATTAAAACACTGAAAAAATACGATAAAAGTATAGATTATCATGACTTTTGGGATATAGATGTTTAATGATACTTAGAATATGTCTCTCATAACAAATGTTCTCATGAAAACACTTTGCTTTACAGCGTACTGTTCCAAGTTTGATTGCCGGTAATCAGATACATTGACACTCCCACGGCTAAAGCCGCAAGCTGACTAACGTCAGTGGGATTCTTGCTACCAAAGGCGAAGTCCATTTCTGGTATCGCTGACGTGCAAGATTGCGGTGTGTCATCACCACTCCCATGACAGACCGTATAGGTTCATGGGCTACGGTACTGTTACCATACCGTACAGATCTTTGGGTTCTCCATTATGTTTTAACGTCTTGTTCTTGACGACACATATTGTTTTACACACGAAATGAAATTGATTCGTGCAACCTCATACAATATTCGTTTTTCAGAGAACATGATCGTTTTAGAGTTTTTTGCATGACTATAAATAAATTTTAACATGTTTTGCGATGCAAAAGCGATACTTCCATCCCATGCCTAAAGGCGGACTAAAGTCCTGCAGGGGCTTTCTCGTATCGCAAAATATGTAATAGTGAATTCTGTGTCTTCGCTACGCAAATAAGCTTTTTCTATACCTTTAATACAATTTAAAAGAGGTGTTAATCGATATGCCTCCCCTCTATCAAACCAGGTCATTACTTTATAATCGTTTCCCACTACAATCCCAACCTTCTCCCAATCACCGAGTATATGTAATGACTACATGCCCTGTGTTCAGTGACTGAAAGAAAAGCGAAAGCTCTTTCATATATGTTCTGCTCATTGTATGAGGTATCCCATGACCCCTTTCAACTGACACGGTAGGCGTATCAGCTCAAAGAGAGCTATGGGTGTAGATTTAAAATAAAGTTTGATTAAAAATATCACAAAAATCCTTGTGTTACAGCAAATAAAAGAAATCACTTTGAACAAAGTTTGATCAGAATGACTTCCTTTATTTATGTTGCTAGAAAGTTTTTTATAAAAAAGATTGATCATTATTCTATTCGTACATTGAATCTTTCATTTAGCCACCAATTCTTATAAAGTGTATTTTAATTTATAATCTTCGAGTACAGGTCTATCTGGTGGGCTTATATTTTTTGGCAAGTCATATAAAGAGAAAAATTGAAGGTCTGTTGCCTCATCCTTATCATGATTTAAATAACCGTTATATTCTTTACATTCAAAAGCCGTCACAACATTATAGACTTCATCACCATGAGGATATTGATAATAAAAAGCTTCCCCTGAATATGTATGAATTAATTTAAGACTCTCAGCCGTTAGTCCTGTTTCCTCAAACAATTCTCTATGAGCTACTTGTTCAAGTGTTTCTCCTAACTCCATAGAACCACCAATCAGTCCCCAACATCCATTATCTTTTCGAAGTTGTAATAAAACTCGTTGCTCATGATCTATAACAAGTACACACGCCCCGACCATAATTAAAGGTCTACTTCCAACCAAATTACGCAAGTCCATAATATATCCCATATATATGTCTCCTTTGAAAATCTGCACTCTTGTACAATATTCTTCTTACTTTAATATTGTACACAAACTAGATAAAAACAGCTTGCAATTTAAGTTGATGAGCAAACTGTTTTTATCAAACTTTATTACAAATTATCAAACTTTATTTTAAACCAACAGAAAGAAAAAATTATGTAGCAATAGATTTTTATGATGGAAGCATTTTGTATGACTTTGAAACAAAGACAACAAAGATTTGTGATATCGATTTATATCAGAAGAAACCTTATATCAATACAATGGGAATACTTTGGGGATCATCACGATTTATGTCACCTGAGGAATTCGAACTTGATGCAGTGATTGATGAGAAAACAAATGTATTTAATATGGGAGCAATCGCTTTTGCGTTCTTTGGAGGGGAACTCGATCGTTCTTTCACTAAATGGGAAGCAGGGAAAGAATTGTATGACGTAGCAGCTCGTGCGATAGAAAAAAATAGAAATCAACGTTATGCATCAATTGAAGAATTTCACTTAGCATGGGAATTTGCTCGAAACAAATAACAATTCAAAAGTAATCACAGTCCTCATTCCAATAATTAAAACATGAAGAAGTTTCATTTTTTCGGTATAATACTTATAGTACTGAAAACTACAATAATGAGGCATGCAAGATGAATTTTGTATACATGAACCAAAACGTATTAAATAATCTGCTTTACATTTTAAGCAGCATCTTTGTTTTTTATTTTATATATAATAATGAAATATTTTTTAAAAACTATAAAAAGATTCTTATCATTATATGCACTAGTGTACCATTGATTTTATGTATGAAATTCCCTATATACATAGACGAAAACTGCGTTCACGACTTAAGACAGATCCCTTTTTTAATAGGTACACTTTATGGTGGTTTACCAGTTGGGATCGCTTTATTATCTATCATGTTATTGATTCGGTTTGTTTTTTATGGTGTTAACTTTTTAACAGTTATTGTTTATATTACCATGCTTATTTTCACTGCCTATTCTTCTTCTAAATTTAATCAATTAAACAGAAGAAAGAAGCTTATTATGTCAATGATTTTACCTTTTTCCCTTGCTTTACTTACAACCTTTATCGCTGTTGTTCTGTCAGATTTCCCAATTACAAATTCATATATCACTTATTTTATTCTACTCCCTCCAATTGTCATGTTATTTGTTGTATATATGAATGAGGTTTTAAGAGATGCCGTTATTATGAGGTCTAAATTAGTAAAGATGGAGAAGATGGAAATTGTGAGTCAACTTGCTGCGAGTATTTCACATGAAGTAAGAAATCCTCTTACCGTAGTAAAAGGTTTTACTCAACTCCTTAAAACTCCAGATTTACCACAAGAATCGCGAGAACAATATATTGAACATATTCTTGGAGAGCTAAACCGCGCTCAGGTTATCATTGATGACTACTTAACATTTGCTAAGCCAGCATCACAAAAAGTTGATAACATTGTAATAGATCAAGAATTAAAAAGAGTAATAAGTATGATGATGCCATTATGTAATATGAATTCTATACATGTTTCTGAGAATTTAGTAACAGGTTCCATCACTGGGAATACACAACATTTTCAGCAATGCTTTTTAAACTTAATAAAGAATAGTATTGAAGCGATGCCAAATGGCGGAAAACTAAGTATCAAATCATCTGCTTGTGAAAACAAAATTACTATTGTCATTAAAGATAGTGGAATTGGGATGACACAAGAGCAAATCAATCGATTTGGTGAACCTTATTTTAGTACAAAAACAAGAGGAACAGGTTTAGGTACGATGGTTGCAGTAAAAATCATTGAAACGATGAATGGTACTTTAGATATAAATAGTATTGTTAATAAAGGAACCACTTTAACGATCACATTTCCACAAAATAATGAGATTGCTAAAAAACACTAACATTTTGATTTAAAAGGAGCTCCTATGCTCCTTTTTGTTTTTCACTATATAAATTGAAATTTTAATCAATGTTTTTTCTCCATCCCCCACTGATTATTAGCCTTCACTAATCAGGTATTTACTAACATTTCATCTCCCGCCTAACTTCATTGTTTTCGATGATTTTTAAAGTGGGAATATTACTACTAGTTAATACAAAATAAGATATGCTTTTCATAAACCTTGGCTTAAATTAGTTATATATGAACCCTCCTATAAAAGGTCCTGGCTATAGCTAACTTGAAGGTATTCCTTCTTTACTCCATTTTTTATTTGCTCATAATCATAATATCGATACCCTGTTACAGAATCAGTATGCAGAGGTTTTAGAAGGCGAATTTCATCATAATGATGTAATGCTTTAATTGACACACCACATATTACTGAAAACTGTCCAACTGTATACATACATTATCCCAGCCTTTATTTTCAATTTCTTCCCACTTAAATCATATTTTACTATAGAAAACATCCGTTTTAGACAAATAAAAAAACGAGTTTGCATATAACTCGTTTTTCACACAGCTGATTTAAATATTAGCACGAGGTTCCTCTAATCTCTCCTTACTCTTCCAGTTAAACAAACTTTCAGCCTTATTTTGTCGCCCTGGTTTCACAAACAGCATTGCCCCCATTGCAATAGCGGCCAATACGGCAGCTACGATAAACATAGAAGGGTACCCATAGCTTACAACTAAGTATCCAGTTAAGGTCGGGGCTAAGATTGTCGCAATATTTGCGATGAAATGCATAATTCCACTATAGGTCCCTGATTGAGCAGGCGCCGTATCTACAATAATTGCCCAAAATAATGAACTTGGTAAGAAAGCAAATGCATTTCCAAGTGACATGAGTGCTAATACAGCTACATAATTATCCACCGCTGGAATGAAACTAAAGCAAACCGCTGTAAGGAATAAAGCAATAATCGGCAATCCTGTTCGAGCTAAACGAAGATTTCCTGTTTTACGTAAAATACGATCCGATAGCTTTGCCCCTAGAGGCAGTGTAATACAAGCTCCAAGCCAAGGAATCATGCCAAGATACCAAAGAGAAGATAATTGAAAATGAAATACATCTTGCAAATATTTTGGTGTCCAAGTTAATATCAAGAAATTGATATATTGAAAGCAAAAATACGCTAACGTAACCATGACGAATGTTGGAACTTTAAAAAATGAATACCACGGCTCTTTTTTGATTCCTTCTTCTGCTTTTACTGATTGAAGTACCCCTTCATCACTTCGTATTTCAGCTAATTCTTCTTTCGTTACTCGCGGGTGATCTTCAGGCATGCTCGTAAAAGTAAAATACCAAATAACCGCCCATATAATACCAATTGCACCAAGGATGAAAAACATCACTTTCCAGCTTGTAAAAGAGAGTAACATAACCGCTACAGGTGCAGTTAATACTGCGCCTAACGGAACACCAACAAAACCAAGGGATGTTAGAAAAGCTCTTTCCTTTGGCGCTGCCCAGTTTGCTGCTGTCTTATTCGAAACCGCGAAAGATGGCCCTTCTGTTAATCCAAATAAAACTCGGAAAAGGGCAAATCCCGCTAAAGCAGAGCCGCCAAAAATAGCGATTCCTATTTCACCTGCAAAAGCAGTAGCAATTTCAAAAATAGACCATGTGGTTGCAGCTAATATCCATACAAATTTTGGCCCTTTTTTATCTGAAAAAATGCCTCCTAATAAAGAACCAATCATGTAACCGTAACCAAAATACCCTAATATAGCGCCCCATTCTTTCGGATCAAATCCATATTCTTTTATAATGAAAGACTGCGCATATGCGATGGCTCCGCGATCAATATAATTCACCATCGTAATCAACGTGAGCATCGTAAAAACATAATAGCGGAATTTGTTCTTCATCAAAATCCCCATTCCCCCTCGTATGCTACTGATTTTCTCTCTAATCCTTTAATATAATGACATGAACCTTGCCAGGGCCATGAACTCCAAAAGCTAATTCCATTTCAATATCACCCGTACGGCTTGGACCAGTAATAAAATTAATACAGGCAGGTAGTCCATTTGAAACCTGTTCGTGAACTGCTGCTATCCCTTCCGTCAAACGTCTATAAATTGTATGTTCCGAAAGGATCGCTACATAAACTGGCGGCAAAACACTAACTAAACGTCCACGCCCACCACCATTCCATAAAACAACTGTTCCAGTTTCAGCTAGTCCCATTTCTGCATATGTAATCCCCATATCCACTTGAGCCACGTAATCCCGTAGTTCTCTTTCATCTTCTTTACTCTGCCAAATTCGATGAGAAACAAAATTTCTTGTTAAATACTTTCCTATTTCAAGCTGATGTAATCGGTCATCATCCCAATACACCGCAGATTGAACATCAAATTTCCCTGCAACGTACTGAAGAGCATTCTCTATTTCTGAGCGGTATATGTGACTTACTTCTGTATGTAATGCATTCAAGTTTGCAATAAACTGCTCTACTAAACTTTCGTGATCTATCTCTTTATGAAAGTGCCTAAGTGGATCGTTATTCCACTTGGGAGGAGTTACCCCGGAGCGACGGTTTCTTCCTAGTTTACGTGCGATATTGCTTAAAAAAGAGTCTTGTACATCCATATTCATGTTATGAATCCCTCTTTTCTTTTTTCCACCAATCACGGAATGATTGTTTCGCAGGTTTTGGAAAATCTCTACTTTCTGTCCAACCTTTTAATGGACCGGGTCCATTCGCGATATAACCATCTTTTGCAAAAATGGATAAGCCAGTGCGAGCCATTTTAACGGCTTTATCATAAACAAACGGATGACTCGCCATAAATGCAAAACCTTTAAAAGCCAGTTGCTCGGTCTTTGTTACAAATCCTTGTTCTACCTCATCTTTACGATGCTCAATGAGAAGGTCATGTAATGGGATTTTTACCGGGCAAACATCTGTACATGCCCCGCACAAACTTGATGCAAAAGGTAATTCTTTTAATTCTTCATATCCTTCTAATAAAGGCGCTAATACTGCCCCAATTGGTCCGCTATAAACGCTTCCATAAGCATGTCCTCCAATATTGCGATATACAGGACATACATTTACACAAGCTCCACACCTTATACACTTTAATACTTCTTGGTAAGCGGTTCCTAAAATATCAGAACGGCCATTATCTAGAATAATTAAATGAAATTCTTCAGGTCCATCCATATCTTCAGGTAAACGCGGCCCATTAATTCCGGTTACATAGGATGTAATTTTTTGACCGGTAGCACTTCTTGTTAACATGGAAACGACTACATCAAGGTCTTTCCATGTTGGGACAAGACGTTCCATCCCCATAATAGCAATATGAACTTTTGGCAATGTAGTCGTAAGGCGAGCATTCCCTTCATTACTTATGAGGACGACAGATCCAGATTCCGCTACTGCAAAATTACAACCCGAAATACCAATATCAGCTTCTAAAAATTCTTTGCGCAATCGCTTCCTAGCAAATTGTAGTAGTTGATCTGTATCAACGGGCATCTTTCTTCCAGCTTCCTTAGAAAAAAGTTCTGCCACTTGTTCCTTCGTCTTATGAATAGCTGGAGCAATTAAATGTGATGGAGCTTCTCCGGCTAATTGAATGATATATTCTCCAAGATCGGACTCTACCACTTTTAATCCCATCTCTTCTAAATTTTTATTAAGATGTATTTCTTCCGAAACCATGGACTTCGATTTTATAACCGATTTTGCTCCTTTTTTTCTTGCGATTTCAGAAACATACGATACGGCATCTTCTGCTTTGAAAGCAAAATGGACATGCCCCCCATTTTTTCGAACATTTGTAGCTAATTGTTCCAAATAACTATCTAAATTTTCAATTGTATGCATCCGAATTTCAGATGCTGCCTCACGCCATTCCTCAACATTTCCTAATTCAGATGTAGCTTGTTCCTGCCCTATCCGAAGTCTATCTTGTGTAAATGGAACCGCACTTCTCATTTGCGAATCGTGCAACGCTTGATCTACTCTTCCCAAAAATTCTAGTCCCTGCACTACACTCATTGATTCAGCCCCTTCGCCAGTACTTCTGCTACATGTAACACTTGAATATCTTTATTTTTTCTGCGTAACCGCCCGCCAATATTCATAAGACATCCCATATCTGCTCCAATTAAGAGATTGGCTTCTGTCGCCTCAATATGTTTTATTTTTTCATCCACCATCGTTTCAGAAATTGAGCTCATTTTCACTGCAAAAGTACCACCGAAACCACAACAATCTTGACAATATGGTAATTCTTTTACGTCTAGACCTTCTACTTGTGATAGTAACTTAAGTGGTTCATCTTTTATCCCAAGTCCACGACTCACATGACAAGATTGATGGAAAACGGCTGTTTCAAATAACTTAGTATTTAAATCATCTTTTCCAAGTACATTCATTAAAAAGTCCGTCAGCTCATACGTTCTATTCGCTAAATGAACTGCTTTTTCATACCATTCACTATCCTCCTTAAACATCTCTTTATAATAATGATGAATCATGCTAGCACAAGAGCCTGAAGGAATCACAATATATTCACTATGTTCAAATGCTTTTATCATTTGCTTTGCAGCCGCTTTAGCTTCTTTTTGATATCCGCTATTGTAAGCTGGTTGTCCACAACAAGTCTGCCCTTCCGGAAAATCTAGTTCCACTCCACATTGCTCCATAATTTCCGCAACGCTCTTACCTACCTGAGGAAAAAACACATCTGATAAACAAGTAATAAATAACGAAACTTTCATAAAAGATTTCCTCCCTGGAACGATACGATATATTTTTAAGCTATTACTCTACCGAAAATAGTTTTTCGTATTTTAAATTTTTAGAATTTTCTATATTTTAATTCTTTTATTTATGATATCATGTGAAATATTATATAAAAACTATTTATAAGGTTGTTTTTGTATACAAAAAAGGTATAGAAAGAGGATTTGAAATGGATATAAGACAACTTCGTTACTTTATTGTAATCGCTGAAGAGAGGCAACTTACCCGTGCTGCTCACAGACTTCATATGGCACAGCCTCCCTTAAGTAGACAACTGGCATTATTAGAACAAGAATTATCTGTAAGCTTATTTGAAAGAAACGGGCGAAATATGCATTTGACCGAAGAAGGTAAAATGTTATATACGAGAGCGAAAAATATTATTAATCAATTAGAAGAAACAATTACAGAAATTAAAGATACCGGTGAAGGGCTAAGGGGAAATCTATCTATTGGAGCATTTCATTCTTGTATTCCTTTTCTTTCTGAAAAAATCCGCTATTTTCAAGAAAACTATCCGAATGTGAACTTAAAAATATGGGAAGGTGGTCCTTTATACTTAACAGAGCAGTTAGAAAATCGGAATATCGAACTCGCTATCTTGCGCACACCCTTTAATAAAGATGTTTTTTCTAGTATTTGTTTATCAAGAGAACCATTCGTATTAGTCATGCCTGCAAAATGGGAACTACATCATTCACAACTTCCAATCTCCATAACCGAACTAAATCACATGCCTCTCTTACTTTTACATAAAGATATAGAAGACAGTTATCATCAACTCGTCATTGATGAATGCAATCGCCTTGGTATAGAATTGAATATAGCATGTGAATGTCCTGACTCTGCATTTGTGCTTATGCTCATCATGGCTGGAATCGGGGCCTCCATTCTACCTAAAAGTGCTGTATCTTATATCCCGCAAGAATTTCTAACAATAGTAGATTTAATAGATTTTCCTTTCCAATCCGAATCATCGATTATATGGTTGAAAGATCGTCAACTCTCTAAAAGTGCTCAGCGATTTATAGAGTACACATAAAATTATTTCGGAGGTGTAACCATGGCCCTCTTTGCTTCTCCATCATTATGTATAATCGCTATTCTCTCTTTCACATTATCTTTCTTTATAGGCGTAAAACAGTATACTTGGCTCTTATCTGGATTCAATGAAAGACGTGTAAAAGATAAGCAAAAACTAGCAAACATAGTTGGGCTTTATAATCTAGGTGCAGGTGTCATTGCGGCAATTGGTAGCGTCTTCACTACGCCCAACACACAAATTATTGTTCCTATTATTATCGTTGGGCATGTTGTATTAGCAGCTTACGTGAATACGAGAATGGTTCACTAATCCTTCTAAAAAGAAGGCTCAGTTAAGGGGAAATGGTGAACAAAGCGTTTAATAACTTATTAAAGCATATGGACAAACTATCTCAAACGAAAAAAGAGCAAGCTTTTCAATGAGAGAAACACTCTGTTGATGATCGTCTAATCAATGAAATGAGAAAAACATATGACGGTTTACACTTATCAAAATTCAATGTGTAGTCCTCATTGAACTAACGGTCGGAATAGTTGAACATCGCTTAATATTGTCACAATATTAAGATTACAACTAACCATAACAGTATTTAAACTTCAGGAGGAGATTTATATGTCTTTAAAAGTCGGAGATATAATTACGTTTGAACGAACTTTTACAGTAAGGGATGTTGAATTATTTACAGAGGTTTCAGGTGATGAAGGGATTCACCATATAACCCCAGATGAACAGGGAAGACTTGTAACTCAAGGGTTACTAACGGCAACTCTACCAACGAAAATAGGTGGAGATAATAACGTACTGGCTCGTACTATGAATTTTGAGTTTTTAAGACCTGTATTTACAGGGGATACAATAATTTGTGAAGCTAAAATTGAAAAATACGAAAGGCAAGAAAATCATAGAACAGCAATAATTGCATCCTTTTTATGTAAAAACCAGAATGAAAAAGTAGTATTAAAAGGCAACTTTTCAGGTGTAATACTGTGAATGATCCCTCCTTAACACTCTTACGGGTTCTGGTGCAAAGATAAAATAAAAGAGAATAAAGCGTATATATTCCTAGCGGAAACGTATCTTATACTGCATGCCCAAACAATTGATGGATGAATTCTTTCTGATTTTGGACAGACTGATCCCGTAAATCAATCTGTTCTTTTTTGATCATATGCATGGCTTCTACTCCCGAAAGAATGAATGTAGCTGTGTCAAAAGACTTGAATCCCAACATAGAACGCACACGTTTCTTAATAAAACGGTGGTCTTGTTCTACTATATTATTGAGATATCTAACTTGCCTTAGTTGTATACCTTCAGGCATATGTTTCTCTTCTTTTAACTCTTGCATCGCTACAGGGTAGGCAGGGTTCTTATCCACTGTTATCACACGAGGTTTAGAAACGTACGAAAAAGCCAAGGCTTTCTTGAAAAAGCGCTTGGCTGCTTGTTTATTTCTTGATTCACATAGATAAAAATCAATCGTATTCCCTTCTGAATCGACTGCACGATATAAGTACATCCATTGTCCTTTTACTTTCATATAGGTTTCATCGACTCTCCAAGAGTCATTAGTTAGCTTAAGGTGACGTCGTACTCTTGCATCTAATTCAGGTCCATATTGATGAACCCAACGCATAATGATTGTGTGGGCAATGGACAAACCTCGTTCCTCCATCATTTCCACCAAATCACGAAAGCTCAAGTTGTACCGTAGATACCATCTCACCGTTAATAAAATAATGTCAGGCTGATAATATTTTCATTTGAACAAATTTTGGTTTTCCATACCGATCACACCCTTTTTTAGAGTAATAGTATCAGTATGTCCAAGATTTAGAGATTAATTGCAATTATCTTGAAGTTTTTGCACCAGAACCATAATTTGTGCTAAATCAATGAAGAAGCTTAATGATTCGGGATTAGCCATGGAACCTTGATTGACTACCTTTTCTGCCGGAAATCCTAATAGAATTTTGCGAATTGGGACTTCTAGTTTCTTTCCGCTCAATGTTTTCGGGATTTGCTCTACTGTATAAACTTCGTCAGGAACAAACCGAGGTGAAACCTTTTGTTTGATCTCAGCTTTTATTGTTTCCTTTAAGTCTTCACTCATATTTACTCCAGGTTTTAACACTACAAAGAGCGGCATAAATGATCTGCGTCCAAGGAGTTCTAAATCAATCACCAAGCTCTCCATAATGTCGTTTAGAGCCTCAACCACACGATAGATCTCACTAGTCCCTAGGCGTACCCCCAGCCGATTGATGGTGGAGTCTGACCGTCCGAAAATGACGCAGCTGCCTTTATCATCAATTTTAATCCAATCGCCATGTCTCCAAATCCCTGGATACATCTCAAAATAACTTTCAAGATAACGTTTATTATTGTCATCTCCCCAAAAATAAAGGGGCATAGATGGCATTGGAGCAGTTATAACCAATTCTCCAACTTCATTGATAACTGGTTTTCCCTCATCATCGAATGATTGTACGTGCGCACCTAAAGAACGGGCTTGTATTTCTCCTGCGTAAACAGGCAATATAGGTGAGCCGCCAACAAATGCAGTACATACATCAGTTCCTCCACTGGTTGAGACAAGCCATACATCTTTTTTCACATTCTCATATACCCATAAGAATCCTTCTACAGGTAGAGGTGAACCGGTTGAACAAATAGATCTTAACTTGGAAAAACTGTGCCTTTCTTTTGGCTTAATCCCGAATTTCATACAAGCACTTAAGAAACCGGCACTTGTACCAAAGAAAGTAACACCGACTTCTTCTGCAAGGTCCCATAATACATGTATACTAGGATAAGATGGGCTGCCGTCATATAAAACAATCGTGCCTCCAGCCAAAAGACTACCCACCAATAGGTTCCACATCATCCAGCCTGTCGTTGTAAACCAAAAGAACACATCATCCTGGTTAACACCCTGTTCAACTAATAATGTCTTAAGCTGTTCTAATAGTATTCCACCTTGACTTTGTACGATTGGTTTTGGCAATCCTGTTGTTCCTGAAGAAAATAAAATCCATAGAGGATGATCAAATGGTACGTTCTCGAAGACAAGCTCACAATCCCCTTGTAAGATGTCATTCCAATACATTGTATTATCGTTCAACTTAGAATCATTACTGTTGATGTAAGGGATTAAAATCGTCTTTTTTAAGGTAGGCAGCCCTGATTGAAGTTCCGAAACGTTTGTTAGTCTATTCTGAATTTTACCGTTATAAGAATACCCGTCAACCGCAAATAAAATAGTCGGTTCAATTTGCTTAAATCGGTCAATAACAGTACCCGTTCCGAAATCCGGGGAACAGCTGGACCAAATGGCCCCAATACTGGCACATGCTAAAAAAGCGATTATGGTTTCAGGGATATTAGGCATATAAGCAACAACACGATCTCCTGGCTTAACCCCTAATTTCTTTAGAAAATTTGCAACCATTGCCGTCTTTTCCCGAAGTTCTTGCCAGCTTATTTCTGTTCTCGGAGTGGTTTCTGATTGAAAGATTACTGCCGGTTTATTTCCCCTACTACTGCGAAAGACATGTTCAGCATAATTTAACGTAGAACCAGTGAACCATTTGGCACCAGGCATCTTTCTTGATTTCAGAACTTGACTATACGGTGTGCTAGATTTGATTTGGCAGTAATTCCAAATGCTTTCCCAGAACGATTCAAGTTCTTCGACAGACCATTTCCATAGTCCCTTTTGATTTCCAAAAGATAAACCCTTCTCTTTTTTGAGCCATTTCATAAAAAGGCTGACACCTGAGTTTTCAATCTGCTGCTGTGATGGTTCCCATAATAAAACGCCTTCAGTAATCGCTTTCATTATTATTCCTCCTAAATTAGCAATTATTTTATGAAGTAAATAATAACTATGTACAGCATGCGCTCTTGAAATACCTTTTTTTATTTCATTTTTTTCCCTGAAATCACATTTATACGATTGCCCCAACAGAATCAGCATTTATCTGGAAAGAACTTCTTGAAGATCTAAAGGAACGTAGTGTAGAAGAAGTCCTTTTATTCATCTCTGACGGCTTAAAAGGCATAACAGATAGTATCTTTACCGTGTATCCAAAAGCACAATACCAAGCGTGTTGTGTCCATATTTCACGTAATATCTTACATAAAGTACGTATGAGTGACCGTGCTGAAATTTGTGATGACTTCAAATCCATTTATCGTGCTAATAATCTGGAAATAGGTCAAAAAGCGCTCCACAACTCGCTGTCATTTAGGCTTCGATCAAGCTCGATCAGAACTAACAGCGATGTTTCAAGACAAAAATTAAAGAACTCCTACAAGAAAAGGAATTCTTTATTTACACAAAATTATTGACGGTACCTTTTTACTCCTAGTAAATATAACTAATAATAAAACCTAATATAATATAAATCTTTATATTAAAAAGAATTAAAGATAAACCTATTATACATGACATAAAACGTATGCAATCCCTTGAGAGACAAGGGGTTTACGTTACAAATACCGTACAAAATCATAAATTCCATTTTATTGTAACGTAATCATGCATGGTGAAGTATGGTTTTATAAACTTCAAATCTACAATTTATCAGAAACGTAACACATGATATCTACATAAATTCAAAAGTTCTTTAATGCAAAAAGATGTATAACGAATACATCTATAAATGGATGCTGTTATGAACAAGATTTCCACAAAGAGTGAAAATCTATTCACATTTCATCAACAATCCAAACAGCTTTATAAACAAAACGCACTTAATGAACATAATTAACAGATATGTTGACGATTTTAAGTGGATGTCTAAGTGAAACCCGATTTTACCGGTAATTATGCTATATTTCTATTCACAATAGGTCTGATTTGTCCAGATATCTACGCATTATAAATAAACCTTGATGATAATATGTAGATATAAAAGCATAATTACGTTTGAAAATTCAGAAAAATGAACCTAAAGTCTGTGGATTAGCATACATAACTCTCATAACCTGTATGTAAATGTATAAATAACAGAGTGTTTTATGAATCAATAAAGGGAAAGGAAACAAATTTTTTGTCCGAATGAATAAGAGAAAGAAGCAAAGCCAACACGAATAGCCCTCCCTTTTTGATTTTTTCAAAAAAGGAGAGCGCCTATACTTACATTGCTACAAGTAGTTGATCGACAGAAGGAATTTCTTTCGTTTTCCGGTAACATTCTTCTAAGGAGCGCAGAAAACGAATCAGTTCGAAGTCTTCTGGTACTGCGATTACACGAAGATCTTCTTTCGGCAATCTATCTATTTTTTCAAGGAACAGCTCTCGAATATCACTAGGAATAAATCGCTCTTTATGCCCTTTCGTTTTCAACAACTCACGAATTTCGATTTCTAACGCAATATATGCGTGGATATGCACACCTTGCTCAAAGGCATATTTTCTAAATAACGATTCTTCTTGATATTTCATGTAATTTTGATGGTACGCTGTTTCGGTTACTGGGACAGCGTATTTCGAATGAAGCAGCTCATACGCTTTATGAAATAGCTTCTTCACATTACGTATGGAGTACATAGAGAAATGTATACCAAAATCGAATATCGCTTGTTCTTGTTTTTCTTGTGGTACATGATGTGTAATAAGTGGATAAATACCCTCTTTTGCAGCTGCATCCAGTACTCGATATTGAGAAGATTGATTTAACAGTTTACGTAATGTATAAACAAGTTTTTTCGGATATCCTTCTTGTCGATCAATCATATCGCGTAGGCCACGAATAACCTGACGAATTTGACGATGACAGCTATGTTTAAGGACATTAATAAACTGATTCATATCTTTTGTGAATTCACCAATATTCATTTCACTTAATAGATTCTCAATGAACTTTGTTTTACGTGCATATGTAACTCTTGGCGTAAATGGATCACGGTACGCTTCTCCTGCTTCTTTTTCACAGAGAAAATCAGGATGAACAGATAGATGCAGTGTTGTATACTGTTTTTTGTTCTTCTTGCCTTTTTCTAACTTGTAAATTTTAAATAAGGCAGATCCCGTGCAAGAGAATGTATGTGTTAATTCACTCATGACAGAACGTATTTGGTGTGGAAACTTTTTATGTAAGAAACGATACATACCACCAAAATGAGTTTGTTGTCCTTGTTCATCTGTTTTATATAGCGAGCGTTTTAAAGTCGTTTCTCTTTTCTGTTGCATTGCAACATCCATAAATAGCTTTTTAGCAGCTACTGACAGTTCGAAAAATGCTTTAGTAAACACGACAGGGCTTATAAAGGTATAAGGGTTCGCTTTATTTGTTTCTTCATTCATGAAGTGAGTTAATGTAATTCTATGTTTTCCACCCATTTCATTTTCGATTTGGATGATGTTATGAAGGCTTAGCTTTTTTAAAGCAATATAGAATTGTGAATGATGAATATGTGCAAATGCTTCTTTATAGTTTTTATAGTCTTCCCATAGCATGTGTACCGACACATGAGACAGTACACCAAATGTATTACATTTTTTATGTAAGAATAGAAAGACTTCTAAATCTGCATTTGTAATACCATAAAGTTTATGTTTTCTCCCGTTTGCTTTAGAAAAGGCATGTTTCATTTGAAGTGAAAAAGATGGCTTCGCTTTTTCAACAAACTGTTCCTCATCTGCAAGTCGTTCTTCGTATGACATAGACTTTACAATATCCTCTAGATAGGTATCTTTATAGCTATAGTACTTATCTTCCATAGCCTCAACGAGTTTTTGCCATGATTTAATTGTAACTAACACGGCAGTAGTTGGTTCCCCGTTTAAGCTGCGTTTGTTTTTAATAACAAATGGTTTCGCCATCTTTTTCACCTCCTTTCATTTGTTCAATGTAATATCTACCAAAATAGGATATAAAATATCACTTTTGATTATATCAAATCGAATTTTGCTGAAAGGTGGCTCTTTAAGAGAAAAGATGAAACGATGAAACGGGTCTGAATCCCTTGTGCCCCAAGGGATTCAGAGATTGGTAAAAATTTTTTTATGACCACGATACCGCTATGCCATTTTCTAATGATGAAACGAAACGAAAAATCGAAAAATACGTCTGAAAGGTTGATATAATGGGATTTCTAAGACTTTAATCAATTTTATACTACCGGGATACCGCTATAACGTTTCATATTTTATGAAACGAACCATTTCTAATGGAAATCAAGAAACCCCTTGGTATATAAGCGTTTGTAAGAGATTCGTTGAAATTCTTACTACCGGGATACCGCTATAAGCGTTTCATGTTTGAAACGATATACTACCAGGATACCGCTAGAGCGTTTCATGTTTCGTGAAATGACGATTTAGGCAACGAATGGATGAATCCCTTGATATATAAGGGATTGGAGCATTTTTATTAAAAAAGTTTCTACCGGGATACCGCTATAAGATGTTGCACTTTGAAATCGTGTTTTGAGTAAAAATCCTTTTATATCAAGGGTTTACCGGGGTTTTGAAATTTTTTTGGATATTTATTTTTGAAACGCTAATAGAGCATTGGCGTTTCAAAATGGCGTTGTAAACTACCGGGATACCGCTATAAGATTTTACATTTTGAAATTGTGTTTTGAGTGAAAATCCTTTTATATCAAGGATTTAATAGGGTTGAAAGATTTTTCTGATGTGTATTTATGAAACACCAGTAGAGTATTGGTGTTCCAAGGTGTAGTTGTAAACTGCCAGGATACCGCTATAAGGATGTTGCACTTTGAAATATTAAAGGAGCATTCACGTTTCAGGGGGTAGATGCAAATTGCCAGGATACCGCTATAAGATGTTTAGCTTTGAAACACTAAAGGAGCATCGACGCTTCAAGGTGTAGTTGTAACCTGCCAGGATACCGCTATAAGATGTTGCACTTTGAAATGTTAAAGGAGCATTCACGTTTCAAGGTGTAGATGCAAATTGCCAGGATACCGCTATAAGATGTTTAGCTTTGAAAAGCTAAAGGAGCATCCACGTTTCAAGGTGTAGATGCAACCTGCCGGGATACCGCTATAAGATGTTTAGCTTTGAAAAGCTAAAGGAGCATCCACGTTTCAAGGTGTAGATGCAACCTGCCGGGATACCGCTATAAGATGTTTAGCTTTGAAAAGCTAAAGGAGCATCCACGTTTTAAGGTGTAGATGCAACCTGCCGGGATACCGCTATAAGATGTTTAGCTTTGAAAAGCTAAAGGAGCATCCACGTTTTAAGGTGTAGATGCAACCTGCCAGGATACCGCTATTGTTGCTTTGAAATAAAGTTTGATAATTTGATGGCATTTAATTCAACTGTCGCATTTTCCACAAAAGCCCATATTGAACAATAAATTAATTCACAAGTTGTTTATTAAAGATAGAAATTGAATATAAATTATTATGTAGTAGATTATTTATTATTTGCTTGTTTACATCAGCGTTACGTAGTACTTTATTTTCAATATTTATAAGTTCTGAAAGCTGAATCCATTTATAATCTACAATTTCATCTTCTTCGAGTTTAATTGAACCTCCAATTATTTCACCTCTAAAATGAAACAATATAACTTGATCATTAGAAGCGCTAATAAAATTGTATACCCCTGTTGTATATTGGAGATTTACTTCTAAACCTGTCTCTTCTTTTACTTCTCTACAAGCTGCAAGTAAAATATCTTCCTTCTTTTCAATTCTTCCAGAAGGGAAATTCCACTTATCAATTGCTGATGGTTTATTTTCTTTTATCATCAAAACTTGGTTATCTCTGACGATAGATACACTTACAACTAATACAATCTCATTCTGAATCATTTAATTTTTCATCTCGCTTTATTTTTTTTGTACTGATGAACCACTTTTCATTATCGACTGCCCTTTACTTGAATAAAAATTCTTAATTTTATTGTACATAAAATGGTAAATAAAAACAGCTTGAGATTTAGTGTAATCAGCAAGCTGTTTTTTATTAAACTTAATTACAAAGCCACAGCTATAAGATTTCATAACTTGTGTATATGAAATGCCTTTTAGGACATAGGAACCGGAAATTCCTACACAAATAGAACAATGTGAAACGTGACCAAGATATAGCTATAGGGTTTCGTGTTTCTCTTTCCTAGTGTAAGATTGTAATTTTACAAATAAAATCTGTCTTATATAATGAAATATAGAGATTATTTTCGGTATTTGGGTTTTAAACAGTAAGAAAGCTGCTGATGTCAAGGACTGAATTGAACTGATTATTCTGATAACGTTTCATTTTTTGCGTATACTGCCAGGATACCGCTATACCATTTCATAATATGAATGTAGTTTGTTTTAAGGAGGTTGATATAAAGTATGGAAAAAGTACTTCAACTGTTTAGAGATGCACTATTGTTATCTGCCCCCATTTATCAAGAGAATAAGCAGCTGTGGTCTAAATGGAACACGTATTATCAAGAAGTAGAAGCGAATCATGACAAGATTGTAACTTCAGCTAACGTTTCACCTTCTTTCTCTGCCCTCGTCTCTTGGCTCGGCCAGCAACAGGAACAAGGTGTATCTTTATTACAAATCTATGCGAACCTTGAAAAGTATAAGGTTGAGATCGAGCGTTCCATAGGAAAAATTATCGAACAAGAGTTTGAAAGTGTAACTGTAATAGATAAACAGATTTCTTCCATAAACGAACCGAGTTTAAATGTTGATGTACCGCATGATGAATACTTTGAAGTAAATAATTCTGCAATGTATTATCAACTAAGAGATGGAATCGCAAAGAACAACTTTGAAGAAGATGAAGCAACAAAGATGAAGGTATATCCAATAGAAGCGAAAAATGCAAATGGTGTAGCACAACTTTCTTCACATAAAGATGAAGATCTCAGGTTAATCAATACGGATGAAGCATCACGATGGAGTAAACTTGTCGATGGTGTAATAAGTAATATGGATGACTTAACAGCAGACTGTTTAGATTCCATTACCATTCAATGGTTAAATCAAGCACAGTCCCCTGATGAATTTATTGATTTCTCATATGAACAAGTGCTAGATATGTGTAATATTCCAAAAGCAACTGCCAATGGTATTGAATACTTTCGTGCAGAAGATAAAATAAAGATTGCGCAGCGTATTGCAGCATTAGCAAGTATCTTTATTTATCTAAATGATGATAATGAGGTAGTTGTATTAAACGATCGTGCTGAACCAGGTGAACGCTTTGAAGTGAAACGTGAAGTGATTAAAAGGCTATTTGTTTTAGATTCTGTTGTTCTCTGGAGAGACAAAAATACGAATGAATATATGGGTATTGAATCTTGCAGAATCAAGCCAGGAAGTTTCTTATCAAGTTACCTATATGGTTCAAGTACTACGACTGCATTACTGTCAAAAAAAGCTCTTGAGTATAATAGCTATAGACATAAATACCATAAGAGGCTCATCCGTTACCTTACTTGGCAATGGAGAATTCGTCAAAGATATAGTAATTTACAAAGACCTTATTCCATTGACGGAGATAAGGGACTACTAGCAGTTATGGGAATCGATCAAAATGGACGTTCAAATCGTATTCGTGAACAATTAGAAAATGTTCTAATGGATCTAGAAAAAGAAAAAGTGATTTCACATTGGGCGTATAGCGAAGAAATGGATGAATCGATTTTGGGGAAAAGAAACTGGTTTAAAAATTATTACTTAAAATTAGGGATTATCATTTTACCACCAGAAGAGCTGATGCATAATACGGAAAATCTCGTAAAGAAAAAATTAGTTGATGTACCTGAAAAAGAACCAACGTCTTATAGTGCAGATGAAATGGAGCATATAATTAGAAAAAAAATCATGTACACACATACAAAGAAACATGTAACTATGCGTGAAATTGCAGATGAAATCGGATTATCACCTGCTACTTTATCAAGATTCTGCAATCAAAAGATGAAACGGCTATCCAAAAGCGTGAAAGAAAAATTAACAAAATGGTATGAAAGACAGAAGATAATCGAAACGATGTAGTGAAAAACCGAAGTTTTTCACATGCAATCATAGCGAAAGAAAGGGTTCTGGTGCAACTATGTTAGTTAGAAATATAGAGTAGCAATTCCCTCTACATTTCTAGCTTATGAGGCTAACCCAAACAGTTTATGAATAATTTCTTTTTGATTTTGGACAGACTTGCCCGGTAAAACAAGTTGCCCTTTTTTAACCATATGCATAGCCTCTATTCCAGAGATAATGGACTTTGTTGTGTAAAAGGACTTTAATCCTAACATAGAACGAACTCGCTTTTTAATAAACCGGTGATCTTGTTCCACTATGTTATTGAGGTATTTGATTTGCCTGATTTGGATGCCTACTGTCATCTTTTTTTCTTTCTTCAACTCTTCTATCGCTACAGGGTAAGCAGGATTCTTATCAACTGTAATGACACGAGGCTTAGAGACATGAAAAGACCGCAAAGCTTTCTTTAAGAAGCGCTTTGCGGCCTGTTTGTCTCTTGTTTTGCTTAAATAGAAATCAATGGTGCTTCCTTCGGAATCCACTGCACGATACAGGTACATCCATTGGCCTTTTACCTTGATATAGGTCTCATCAACTCTCCAGGAGTCATTTGTTGGCTTAAGATGACACCGTACTCTTTCATCTAATTCAGGACCATATTGATGAACCCAGCGCATAATCGTTGTGTGAGCCATGGATAATCCTCGTTCTTCCATCATTTCCACCAAATCACGAAAGCTCAAATTGTACCGCAGGTACCACCTTACTGTTAACAAAATAATGTCCGGCTGATAATGTTTCCACTTAAATACATGTTGTTTTTCCATACTGATCACACACCTTTTTAGAGTCATACTATCAGTATGTCCAAGTTTAGGAGATTGCTTGCAGGAATCTTGGAGTTTTTGCACCAGA
>NZ_JAUCFT010000007.1:0-236137 GCF_030348195.1 Bacillus sp. DX4.1
GTGAATATGTATTATGCGCGTCAAAAAAAGGAACGTGCTTTAGTAAATGATATTTGTGCAATTATTGTTTTCTGTATGGGTGGTATGATTAGTTATTATTTCTCCATGAAAACAATTGATGGAATAGCTTGGAGTATTGCAATTGTATCCTTTCTCTATTTTTTAGGTAGTACTTTTTATGTGAAAACAATGATTCGTGAAAAGCATAATCCGACTTATCGCTATGTTTCATGGGGTTACCATGCCTTTTTAATCGCGGCGTCCTTTATCGTACATCCATGGCTTTCGTTAGTTTTTATACCAAGCCTAATTCGAGCAATTGTATTGTATGGGAAGAAAATTTCAATATTAAAAGTAGGTATTTTAGAAATTGTGAATACTGTATATTTTCTAATCACAACGGCAATACTATTTCAGTATGCCATGTAAAAACACCCATTTGGGTGTTTTTTTATCAAAAAACCCACCTGTAAGAAGAAGGCGGGGAGCATTTATTCTTGTTCTAACATATTTACGGTACTGTCACATTGCTCTAGTGCACTTTCTACAGTTTGTAGCGATTGTTTAATTTGTTTTCGGTTATCGCTTTTTTCGACTGTTTGTAAGGCATTTTCTAAAGATTGCTTTGCCTCATGTAAAGAATGGTAAGAATCTTGAACATATCCACGCGCATTTTTTTGCATTTTGCGTACCTCCTTTTGTATATACATTTGTAGTATGAGCGATAAGAAAGAAAATATAACTTGTTTTGAAAGGTCCAAGTGCATGATTCTTATATAATTTGACAATTTAAATAAAAAAGACTATTATAAGCTATAAAGTGAATATTTTCTTATCCAGAGAGGTGGAGGGACTGGCCCGATGAAACCCAGCAACCGCGATGCAGGTGCTAATTCCAGCAGAACAAATTTGTTCTGGGAGATAAGATGAAGATATATACATATGTAGCTTCTTCTTATCGAAGAGGTTTTTTTTATTGCAAAAAAAACCGAAAACGAGATGAACAGAATGAGAAGAAAGGAGTTGCAATATAACTGTGACACTTGAAAAGTATATAAAACTGCGTAGTGCAGTGTATGAATACATGATTGAACAGGATAAACCGATTTCGCTTATAGATATTCAAGAACATATTGTTTCCCATCATGAGGGGAAATTCACAAAAAAAATGTTGCATCAATTTTATTTATCACGGTTGCTAGATGAACTGAAACTGGATGGGAAAATTACTTTAGCTGAAGCTGAGCACCTCTTTGGAGAAAAAGGTGTATATTATAAAGCGAGAAAAGGGAGCTAGACTTCCTTTTTTTTATGTTATAATTTATTTGAAAATTCTGTTTGAAAAGAAGGTATGTAGCGTAAAAGACTGCAAGAGCAGCCTATTTACAAGGGAATGGTGTTGAGTGTGTAGTGTCAAAAGAATATGCCCTGAAAGAGGGACTTTTTTCGGCTAGAAATGAAAAGAGACACCTTCGCCGAGTAGGTGTCAGTTGTTTTGTCAAATGGGCTTGCCAGTTGACAAGTATTAGAATAGCATGCGATAGGAATGAAAGTCAAAAGGGAATTTAAGGAAAGGTGTTGCTTCGTAATGAATCTATTAATCATATATGCACATCCCAATCCATCTAGTTTCAACGCAGCTATTTTAGAGAAGGTGCAAAAAGGACTACAGGAAACGAATCATTCTGTTACAACACTTGATTTATATGAAGAGCAATTTAATCCAGTCCTTATTTTTAATGAAGAAAAAAGAAGGCGTGATTTAGTGTATGAAGACGAGACAGAGAAATATAGAAAGTTAGTTAAAGAAGCGGATTCATTTATTTTCATTTATCCAATATGGTGGTGGGGGATGCCAGCCATTTTGAAAGGATTTATTGATCGGGTGTTTGTTACTGGATTTGCTTATAAATATGAGGGACTAATACCAAAAGGTTTGCTTATAGGGAAATCAGCATGGGTTATCAATACACTAGATTCTCCGCTATGGTATGCTGCATTACTGTATCGTTCGGCTGACTGGGTTGTTATGAAAAAAGGAATTTTACATTTTTGCGGGATACGACATATAAGGCGTTCAGTTTTTCAATCTGTTCAAAAAAGTGAACTAAAAAAGCGAGAAAAGTGGCTTGAAAAAATTCAGCAAACAGCAAAGAACATATGAACGATGTAATAAATAAAATTATGAGATGCTGTCACCGTAGTGATGATTTGTTTCAGTCCTATATCTCTTGTTTACTACAAATTAAACAGCATAGTGAAACGTTTCAGAAGGTCCAGCGAGAACTAAGATGCGACTATTTAATAAGAGGGATTTGCGAACGAGAAGTGAAGGGGCTCATCCAAGAAAGTGAACAATATGAGGCGTACTACGTCCCGAAAGTATTACATTGGGATTTTCTTCGGAGAAATCCGTCATATATAGAAAATATCTGTACGAATATATTTACATATGAAGCGTTACATTTCTCAACTAGAGAATGGGAGAATGTAATGGCATGCATAGAGAAAGAGTTATTGACGTGATGTGTATACAGAGAAATAGACGTAATTAGATGATTCTGTTTAATAAAGGGTGGCTTTGTGTTATAGGCAGTAAATGAACATAAATTATTTGGAAAGATAATGAACTATTTTTATACATGGTACAGTGGTGAAGAACTTTAGCCGAGTGCGTATTTCTTTACTATGGATAACGGTAATGATGAGACAAAAAGCAGGCCTTGCAAGGCCTGCTTTTTTCAATATTTGTATTCGAACGATTTAATAACAGAGGGTTATATAAAAAGAAAACATAATCCAATCACAGCGCCTGCATAAAGTAAATTAATGACACAAAATCCCATAATATCACGTGCACCTAAACCAGCGATTGCTAAAGCGGGTAATGCCCAAAACGGTTGAATTAAGTTGGTCCAAGCATCGCCCCAGGCAATTGCCATAGCTGTTTTCGCAGCATGTACGCCGAGTTCAGCGCCAGCTGGTATCATAATCGGAGTACGATGGAAAATAAGGCCTGCAATTAAAAGCATAAAAATGACAATATCGAGCGTAAGATTAAAGCCTTTCGTACTAAAATAATGAACAATATATATGAGACCTAACAGTCCAATACAAATTGTAATCCAAATACTGTTTTCGATTTTCTCGGCAAATGTATGATGATGAACTTCTTGCGCTGCAGCTTCTTCTTGAAAAACATTTGGATTAACGGTGATCGTATGATCTGCATCAGGATGCATTGCTTTGTTAATGAAAGGCATCGTTATGAAGAAAATAATAACAGGAACAATTGCATAAGGGGAAAATAAAGTTTCTGTAATTGGAATTGCTTCCGTAATACTCCCAGCTGTTGTTTTTATTAATGTTTCACCGCCGGTTGCCAACGTAAGTGGAATCGAAGCTGATAGGCCAGCGTGCCATATAAGAAAGCCAGAATAGGAAGAAGCAATTGCAAGTCGATAATCTAGCCCTTGTATATGTTTCGCGACTTCTTTTGCATATAAGACGGAAATAATAATGCCAAACCCCCAGTTTATGTAGGCACCTAATAAGCTAACGAGAGAAATAGCAATAATTCCTTGTCCACTTGTTTTTGGTAGTTGTGCAGCTTTAGCCAATCCTTTCCGAACGAGGGGAGCATTGGCTAAAGCAGAACCTGTCACAAGCACGAGTGCCATTTGCATGGAGAAGGCTAAAAGCCCCCAAATTCCATCTCCCCAATGAACGATCATTGCAACTGGTGATTGCTGCGTAGCGATAGTACCAAAGAAGATAACAAAGATGGTAAGAAAGCAGGATAAAATAAAGGGATCTGGTAAAAAGCGTTGTACAAGAGCGACACATCCATTTGTAAAAGTTCGAAACAAAGTTATCAACCTCCTTAATTTTGTTTATTAAAATATTCGATATCATTAAGGAATAACCTTAAGGAGTCAGAAAATTCAGATATATAAACAAAAAGACCTCTCACTCATGCGAAAGGTTTTTCAGGTGTTTTGCGATTTCTAAATACATATTTGAATAAGTAGAATGAATGTCACCACTAGGCTCAGCATTTGATGAAAAATGTACAATGACCATATTTGCTTTTGGATCAATATATAGCCTTTGCCCATAACTTCCTAATACTTCAAAAGCACCGTGCTCATTATGTGGAATCCACCACTGATTATGATAAGAAATGGATGAGCCTTCTCCAATAGAGAGTTCATCTTGTTGTACGCTTTTTATGTCTTCTGTAATAGAAGAGGGAAGAATCTGTTTTCCATTATAATAGCCATTGTCTAATATCATTTGACCAAAGCGTGCCATATCTCGTGCTGTTGCATTTAAACCTGCACTTGCTTGTTCAACTCCTGTTTCATCGACAACATAATAGGCATTTTCTTCAGCACCGATTTTTGTCCAAATTCGTTCACTCACATTGTCTGCTAATGATTTCCCAGTTACTGTCCGAATAATCCATCCAAGTGTTTCAGCTGAGCCGTTATTATAGGAAAACTGAGTACCCGGCTGAGCTGTTTCAGTTGCTTCAAGTAACATGTCATAAATTTTCATTGGGCCATCATAATTTTTACCACGAGGAAGGATATTACTAGCTAAATAGAGCTGTGCATCTTGATTTTCTAATCCTCGTTGTACATATCCATGGGTAGGATAGTTAGTGGAAATTTGCATGTCCATTAACTGCTGAATCGTCGCTTTACCGAATGGTGTGTTATGTAATTCTTTCACATATGTTTCAGCTGTTGTATTTTTATCAAGGATACTTTCTTCCGTTAAAGACTGAATGATTGCGCCTGTAAAGACTTTTGCTAAGGAAGCCATGCCATGTGGTTCGTTTTGTTTGTAGCCATTGAAATAATTTTCATAGACAAGTTTTCCATTTTGTACAACAACAAATGCATCTGTTTTATTTTGATCTAATAGTTCTTTTAAAGAAATATTATTCCCATTTTCCTGCTCAACAGAAAAATCATCTAAATTTTGCTGAGCAATAGGGAATGTTGAAACGTGATGAGCATCTTTTTTTACTTCTTTTGTTAAGGCAAGTTCTTTCATATGTGTATACGACCATCGTAAGTATGGATCTTGTAGCCAATTTGCTTTTGTTACCGATTGTTTTGAAGGTGGAACTTTATTTTGCTTAAAAAATGCAAAACCAAGCCCTGTTATAACAAATATAAGTGTAAGCATAAGTAATAAAAGGGGAGATTTTCTTACATTCATTCATGGACCTCCTTATTATTTCTAAAATAAGTATACGCTCGTTTTCTTAGAAAAACAAAAAAAGGAAAGTAAACAGAGCTGTTTACTTTCCTAATTGACATTATGCTGATAATTTTTCATCCGTATGATGCTTTTTGAATTTTTGCTTTCTACCGTGTAACCCATAATAGATTACAAGTGTGAATGCCACGATAATGGCCGCGATAAAATACATATTATGATAGCTGGATTGAGCAGCGATAATACCGAGTACGAAAGAACCGATACCGATACCACTATCAAAGAATGAAAAATAAGTAGCTGTTGCTGATCCGCGGCGATGATTTGGCGCGGCAGAAACTGCAATTGTTTGGAAACTTGGAATAAGGGTTCCATACCCTAAGCCAATTAGCATCCCGGAACCAAGGAACCAAAATGAAGTTTGGGCCTGACTTAAAACGAACATGCCGATTGTAAAAATAATGATAGAAGGATAAATAAGAACATTTTCACCGAAACGATCAAATATCTTTCCTGTAAATGGACGAGAAAGTACAACAACTAGTGCATATACGATAAAGAAGTAACTTGCAACATCTGCTAAGCCAATCTCTTTTGCATAAATAGGAATAAAGGATAGAATGCCACTATAAGAAAAAGCAAGTACAAAGCCTGTAAGAGCAATTGGTATAGTAGAAGGCTCGATTAATTCTTTCCACTTCATTCGTTCCCCTTGTTTTTTACTTGCCTTTTTCTCATGTGGGATATTTACAAATAGACCACAGACAAATGCAAGTAATGAAAAAATAGAACAAACGATAAAGAGTACAGTAAATGAATAACGAGAAATAATAGTTAAACCTAAAAAAGGTCCGATTACCATTGGTAGGCTCATAAACACTCCGAAATATCCAAGTGCTTCTCCGCGGCGATGTGGTGGTGTTACATCTGTAACAATTGTACCAGTAGCCGTTGTTGCCATTCCAAAACCAATTCCGTGAAGGAAGCGAAGAGCAAGTAATAAAAATAAGCTCTGTGCCCCAAAATACATAACGGTGGCTGCTAAAAATAAGGAAAGAGAAATAAATAAGATTTTCTTTCTTCCTAAATCATCAAGCCACTTTCCAGTAAACGGGCGGCATAAGACGGAAGAAATAAGGAAGACTGTCGCAACAAGTCCTATTTCCTCGGGTCTACCCTTTAAACCTTCAATTACGTAGACTGGTAAAGTGGTCATAAGCATGTAAAACGTTAAAAAGAGAAACAGACTACTAAAACATGTTCCAAGGAAGTCCTTCGTCCAAAGTCTCTCACTTTGCATCGTCATCCCTCCAATTAATTATCTAGATTTTTAATCACAGTTTGTAACACTTGAAAAGCACGATGTAGTTCTTCTTCACTTACATTCTGCAACGTTTTTTCTTCAAATGTATCTACTTCTTCTTGCCATACTGGAATCATTTCCATCGCTGTATGTGATAAGGAAATCAGCTTTTCACGGCGATCTTTTCCTTCTGTTCGAATAATCCATCCCATTGTTTCCATACGTGTTAACGTACGAGTCATAGTAGGAGATTCAACATTTAAATATTGACATAATTCAGTTTGTGTACATGGCCCAGTTTGATGAACCTGAAAAATAACGGCCCATTGTGCACTAAATAAACCTGTTGGTGACACGCGTTCATTAAACTTTTTGGTGAATTTCCTAGAAGTCTGGCTGACAATGTGGAAAAAATGCTGTTTTTCGGTCATGTATTTGATCCTTTCTAATTAGTTACCTAGCTAACTATATATCTTTTTAACATGATTGTCTATATAAATACAAATTAAAAAACCGGCATAAAACCCTTCTTTTAGGTGGGAGAGAGCATCCGGCCATGCATAGAAGCGGTCAGATCCTTTTCCTGCCCCATACCAAGTGAAAACAAAGAGAGAAAACGAGTGCAGGTCACCTTTTGTTATCCATAGCCGCGACTTATATGTCGAAAAATCAAAATGGATTTATATAGTGATAGACATGTTGTCTTATGTAAAAATTTTGTATAGGTTTTATATTGAGAACATACATTCTACATGGTATTCTAGAAGTAGGTTCTGAATTTTCTTTCTACTAAATTCGAATGGGGGAACGTGTGATGATTAAGCCTGCAACAATGGAGTTTGTTTCGTTATCAAATGGAGAAACAATTGCATATCAAGAAGTTGGAGAGCAAAATACAGAAATAATTGTACTCATTCATGGGAATATGACATCTTCACAGCACTGGGATTTAGTCATTGAGAGATTAGAGAAGAAATATCATATTTATGCTCTTGATTTACGTGGATTCGGTCAGTCAACCTATCATAAGTCAATAGATTCGTTGCAAGACTTCGCAGGTGATGTGAAATTAGTTGTAGATGCATTACAGTTAAAGAAATTTTCATTGATGGGCTGGTCCATGGGCGGGGGCGTTGCAATGGAATTTACAGCTTCTTATCCAGCGCTTGTGGAAAAATTGATATTGGTTGAATCAGTAGGAATGAAAGGGTACCCTATTTTTAAAAAGGATATAAATGGTCAGCCAATTCTTTCTACACTATTAAAAACAAAAGAAGAAATTGCACAGGATCCTGTTCAGATTGCTCCTGTATTAGATGCTATAAGAAATATGAACAAGTTGTATTATCGAACAGTATGGAATTTGCTCATTTACACGCATAATAAACCTGATGATGAGCGCTATGAAAAGTATTTAGATGATATGCTCACGCAGCGTAATTTTGTGGATGTAAACTATGCCCTGGTTACATTTAATATTTCAGATGAACATAATGGCATCGTGTCTGGAAACGGTGATATTCATCGTATTCAAGTACCGACGCTTGTCGTACAAGGAGATCGCGATTATGTTGTACCACAAGTTGTTGGAGAAGAGTTAGCAAAGAATCTCCCAAATGCAAAACTGGTTATTTTAGATGATTGTGGGCATTCACCTTTTATTGATTGTTTAGATGTGTTTACTCAGCACGTTCTTGCTTGGTTAGAAAATAAAGTGAAACTTTAATCATTGGTGGGTTTCCCTATGATTATTAGTTGAACCAATCGGGCTTTTACGGGCAGTTTATCCCCACCAAGCTTCTTTGGTTTCTTTAGAATCTTTAGGTGGGGATCTTACTGCCCGTTAATGCGGGATAAATAAATTGGTCACATAAAAAGAAGTTAGAAGACTATTCTTCTAACTTCTTTTTATGTTATTTCTCATGCGTGATTGTTGAAAAAAAGATTATAATGAAGATTGGTGAGCATGTAAAGGGAGAGGGAAGATGATGTCAAAAAGGTATACATTTTGGATTATGGTCGGAATTGTTGCAATTTCTGGATTATCTCAAGGAATGCTCTTACCAGCAATTGCCATGATTTTTGAGCAAGAAGGAATTCGTTCTAGTTTTAATGGCATGCATGCAACGGCATTATATATTGGGATTTTATTTATTTCGCCTTGGCTAGAAAAACCGATGCAGCGATTTGGAATGAAACCGATTATAGTAGTTGGAGGATTTATTGTTGTCGTTTCGCTATTTTTCTTTACACAAACATTTTCATTTTGGGTATGGCTTCTGCTTCGCTTCTTCGTGGGAGTTGGGGATCATATGCTCCATGTAGGAACGCAGACATGGATTACAACGACGGCCAGCCCGAATAAAATTGGCAGACAAGTGTCCATTTATGGAGCATTCTTTGGAATTGGGTTTGCACTCGGCCCATATTTGGCAAGCACGGTTCAGTACGGCATTGCAACGCCATTTATCGTGTCTACTATTCTTTGTTTATTAGGTTGGTTACTATTACTTCCAACTCAAAATGCATTTCCAGAGCAAGATGAAATGCAAAAGGAAAATGAATCATCATTTTCTCGTTATAAACAAGTAGTAGGAATGGCTTGGATTGCACTCATTGGACCTTTAGCATATGGTGTATTAGAAGCAATGCTAAATAGTAATTTACCTGTGTATGCGATGCGGAAAGGCTGGTCTGTTGCAGACGTTTCCTTTTTATTACCAGCGTTTGCAATAGGCGGAATCATCACGCAAATTCCGCTTGGTATATTAAGTGATCGCTTAGGAAGAGAGCGAATTTTGACATGGACATTTAGTGCAAGTACAATCGTTTTCTTACTTGCGGCGGTGTTTGATCAATATTATTGGATTGTGTTTGCGTGTATGTTAGTAGCCGGTATGGTCATCGGTTCATGCTTTTCATTAGGGCTTGGATTTATGGCAGATTTATTACCGAGACACTTATTACCTGCGGGGAATATATTATCGGGAATCGCCTTTAGCATAGGAAGTATAATCGGACCTGTATTAGGCGGGGTATTTATAGAGAAAATACAGTATACAAGCTTTTTTCTAGCAGTTATGATTATAATGGCAATTATTGCACTTCTTTATATCACGTATATGAAAAGTCAATCCGCAACAAGAAAAATAGAAAGTAGGTTTGGACATGACGAAACAACCTAATAAGAAGAAATTCGAAGTATTACATAATGAAACGATTACAGAGTGTATAGAGCGCATGGAAAAGGAAGGGTATGCCCCTTCACGTCGTATGGAAGAGCCTATTTTTCATGAGGTAAAGAAAGATGGACAAACAGTTGTAGAACCGTGTGGTAGGAAAATTGTTTTTGAGGGGAAATTGAAGTAGGAAGGAGAGGTGCTTGTACTGAACCCCAAAAGTTAGACTTTTTTCGGAGTGATTCCTCACTCCGATTTTTCTTTTAGTTATTATCCAGTTTCGATACTATTTCAAGTATGATTTTTGAAAATTTACTAAATCATAGTTCTATCCAGTAACGCTGAACAATTTCGCCAGTATCAGGGGAAATTACTTCATTTTCTAAGATACCTCCAACTTTTTGAATGGTTTTGGCAGAGCCGATATTTGCTTTGTCACAAGTTATCAACACTTTCTCCAATCCTAATTTTTCCGTTTCAAATAAGGAAAGCCGAAGTTGCTCAGTGGCGTAACCCTTTCGACGTTCGTCTGGGTGCACGCTATAACCGATATGTCCGCTCTCCATCAGTAATTCTGGCGTTAATCGATGGCGGATATTGATTAAACCGATTAATTTCCCCTTTTCAATGCTCAAAAACTGAGTGGATGGAACTCGATTTGGTGGTAAATTTTCTCCTTTTTCATGAATTTTGACTTTTTCAATCCATTCGTTAATGGAATCAAAATGTTGTAAGGAACAACTACCATGCGGTTGTTCTCTTGAATTTAGGAATGCCTGCCGATAAGCCATGATTTGTTTGCTATGCTGGTGTGTTGGTTTCACTAATTTCATTGTCATCATCTTTCTCCTATATCATTTTTTACATTATAGTGTCTTACTCATTTCTCCCCACTAAGCAGCTTTTCTTTCCTTAAGGAGTCGATATTGAACAGGGCTGTTTCCATGTAGTTTCGACTTAATGCGTTGATGGTTATAGTAGTAGATGTACTCGTCCACTGCTTGTTTTAATTCCTCAAAGCTACAGTAAGTGACACCGTAATACATTTCTTGCTTCATCACACCGAAGAAGTTCTCCATTGGCGAGTTATTTAAACAGTTGCCTTTGCGCGACATACTTTGAAATATATTGTCTTAAACCAAATTAGATAGCCGTTTCAACGTTAGAAGCACTATTTATTTTCTTCCAGTTTATAACATTCAGAATAAATTGAACAGAGTAAGAGCAGTTTTTCTATTTAGTCCCTCAGCACCAAATTTTTCAGACAGTTTAATTCATTGACTAACGTGTTCAAAAGAAGGAATCCGTTATTTTTTCGCAAGAGTAGAATAACCATAACCCGAATTAAGAGATTCTTCAACAATACGCAGTTTTAATTCAAAATTATATTTAACTAAAATATACACCCTAATAGTTAGATTTTTGATCTAACTATTAGGGTGCACATAAAAGGCCTCTTTTTTAATCAAATGTCTGTAAAAAAAACTGATTGGTGGGGCTAATTATCAGTGGGGATGAAGGAAATCCTCCTGATTAAAGTTTCACATTATTTTTGTAACTGGAGAGAAGAAAAGGGAATAATGAAGCATTTCATCTTAATAAATAGTGAAATAGCTATTAGTTTTTGGTAAAATATTGATATGAAAAAGATTCCTTATATGAGAAAAATTTCAAATATAATTATAAAATAGAATGATAGGGAAATATCGGGAAAATCTATTCTTTTTTTTGCGAGAAATAAAGGGGGAACAAACATGGCAGAGCACATTGTAGATTCAATCGGTAACTTTCTTCATATCGGATATACAGATAGTGAAAGAAAGCGTGATAATTACGATAAATTGTATGAATATTTAAAGGATAAAGAAAATGAGTTAAAAAAGCTAATTCACGATGTTGAATCCGCAAAGACAGCTTATGAGGGAATGGGGCAAGAATTACCACAAGATAAAATACCAGCCCGTGAGTTTGTAGTAAAAAGACGAGAAAAGGATTCAGAACTATCAGAGTTAATACGTTACTTCAAAACAACATTAGATGATGTGGCAGCTGCGAAAAATAAAGCGTACCACAAATGGACGGAATATAAGGCAAAGGCAGATGCGGAAGATAAGGAAGCAGCTGAAGCATTAAAGAAATTTTTCGGAGGCTGAAATGATCGGTAAAGCAATGTAAAGATTAAGGAAATGAGGGAATAAGAATATGCATCGTCAAGAGATTGAGATTCATGGAAGTGAAGTATCAAGTGCCATTTCTTATGCAGAACAAATTGAAAAAGGTGTGAAAGATTCGCTTGAGCAGGTGAAAGCTTTACAATCATATGTGACAGGAACTCGTTGGAGCGGGAAAACACGCGATGCTTTTTTATGTTATTTAGAATTGCTCATTCAGTATAATTCTGAAATCGCAGGTGCACTTGAAGGGCAGACAAAAGCGCTTAAGGAGCTTGATGAGAACATTCAATCCTTTACAAATAGGGCTGAAGTAGAAAATGTAAAAAAATTGAAATAGAGAGGGGGATAAAAAAGATGGGAAAAGACGTGTGGAGCTTTACACCTGCTGAACTGTACACATTAGCTGGCGCAGCTGGAGTTACGTACATATTTGGCTTACAAGAGCGTGAAATTCTTGCTTTAACTGATGAAGACTGCATAACGAAAGCAACAGCGAAATTGAAAGAGAAAGGGCTTATTACAGAGAATCATGGGTTGACACCAGCGGCTTTTCAGCTGATTGAATTACTGAAGGCATATCAAGAAAGCCAAGAGTATACGCGAATTAATAATCTATTAATTGGATTTTTACCACAAGATAAAGACAGAGTAGCTGTTTTAACAGAACGAAAACAAAATGAAGAATATGAAATTCACTACATAGCGAAGCGAGATGTATATTTTTCATTATTAGAACGGATTCCGTTTTTAATGCGAGAACCAAGAGAAATAGAAGAAACCTTTTTTACAAAGAAGATGACAGAAAAAGAGCAGCGAACATTTGAAGAAATGGATTTATCTGAAAAGGATTTACTAGCTATCGAAACAGTGTCTCGCCCGCGAAGTCGAAGAGCAGAAGATAGAGGGAAATGGGAATGCTTCTTGTACTTTACAGAGGGGAAAGATTTTATTCAAATAGAAGTAGAACGTAAGCGTTATGAATGGGCTAGTCTGTATGCGGTGAATAAGAAATTATATGATGTTTTAAAAATGCCGTATAAGAAAATAAGTGATCCACGACAATTCTCGTTAGGAGGACGAAATTAATGCAAATACCAATGGAAGATGGCGGAGCAAGTAGTAGTTCAGAAATTGTAATGAATTATGATGAGATAGAAGATATTATAAGACGTCTTCAAAGTATATATAACATTTATTCAGGTGTTATAGCGACAAATTCGAAAAATCTAGAGAAGTGTCAATTCTATCTTAAAGGAGATGCGATGCGGGTTATAGATGTGTATCCAAAAATATTAAATAAAATATTGGAACTAGCAGACCATTATAACCGAGCGGCATCCATTGTAGAGATTGTTCGCCAAGAAATGAAAACACAGGATGAAGAATTACATAATAAATTACAACCTCAAGAATAACTACGGCTGATACGGGAATGGGGGATGGAAGAAAAATGGATGTTAGTTATAAGCCGAAAGATTGGGTAGATATGAAAGATGGATTGAACCAAATCACAAAAGATACATTCGTAAAATTAGATCAAGCGAATGGTCTTGTAAAAGATGTACAGGAAAGAATACATGATCTTGATTCAGATGGAAGTATTTATTTTCATCATAAAGATCAGACTGAAACAATTGCGAAATTACATGATGCTTATACGACTCTACAAAAATATTGTGATGAAGCAGGAGGAGTCGTTTATGACCATATCGATAAACCATTTGTTGTAACAATGGATCAATTTGCACAAAAAATGAGAGACTTGTCCATTAAAAACTTTGAAACTACAAACCGAATTGGCTCCACAAAAACAACTGCAGTACAAGGTTCATATAGTTACGGTGACACACCGCAAACCATCACAACAACAAAATCTAAAATAACAGTGGATGATATTTTCAAAGATTCACATGCATTTGATGAAATTCTTCATGCGGAGTATGAAGAATGGAAAAGAAAAGATCCAAACACGAAGCTAGACTATGAAGAGTACAGAAAACGCGTTCCCTCGACGCGAGGGTTTGAATACAGATCAATAGAGGATGAGCAAAAACAGCTAGAGGTATGGCGTGACTTTGGATTAGGAGTTCTAACAGTCGGAGCAATGTTCATTTGTCCACCATTAGGGTATGGAGCATCACTAGTATTTGGGGGGCTCCAAGTAAAAAGTGCCCATGACGGAGAAGATTGGGGAACACACCGGAAATTAAGCCAAGGAGAAAAAATAGAAAGATATGTTTTTGGTGGCCTTGATGTCTTCACGGGTGGTGTCGGAGGAATTGTAAAAGGATTCAAAATTCTTGGATCATTAGGAAGATCGCAAGAGGGAGTAACGAGTTTCAATCCAAATACAGGGAAAAATATGGTACAATCATTGCAAGACGGAAAAAATATTACGCTTGACCGCATGAGACTAGCAGGCCTAAAAGTAGAAAAATCCGGAAATGAAAAAATGTATCAGCTTGGCGGAAAGATGGCCGAAGGTATGGATAATACACTTGCCTTCTTCAACAAGGGTCATGAAATAGTTGGAGACGGTGTAGTAGCAGGGAAGCAAGGTGGTGGGCCAGGAAGCGTTACCGAGTGGGTTAATACGCGCCATGCAGAGAGTACTAAGTTTATGGATGGGAAGATTCAGGGGGTTGAGGCTTCGCTTGCGGAGAGGATAAGAAAAACTGGAATAGGTGTTACTGGTGAAGGGATTCCTATAGAAGAAGTAAGTGAAAAGGTACTTAAAGAAATTCATGTTGATAAAAAGGCGGCATATGGTTATTCACCTAATGAAGGTACAACATATTCAAAGTATGATTTTACAGATATAGAGGCAACTAAAAATAATCATATTATTAGAAAAGAATACCTAGAACAATCACGGAAGATACAAGAAGAAATTGATTTAATGGTTGCAAATGGAGCCAGTAAACAAGAAATAGCCGATAAAGTGGTCGAAATGAGAAATCAAGATAAAATATTGTCAAGAGCAAAAATGAACCCAGAAGATTTAGCACCTATTGAAGCAAGGAATATGAAAATGTATGGAAATAAGGTAGGTCCGGATGCAACATGGTTATTTAAATCTAAGAAGGCTAAGTTGAAAGATTTGAAATTGAATCCTACTGATGATGAAGTATGGGATGCAGTTATAAATGGTTCTATGAAAAAAGATGATGTATTGAATACTTTGTTAGGATTAAAGCATTAAAGGAGGATATATAGTGTGATTATTTTAAGAAATTATTTTGATATAGATTCAAAAATAGTATTGCATGACAACGAGTACAAAATAGAGAATATTAATAGTATTATAAATGGAGTTGGAGGGATAACTGATAATAATATATTATATGGTTTATATGTTTATAATAAAAAATTATTTTTTGTAATAAATACAAAATCATATGAGCTTAATAAAAATAATATCAATTGTAGTAATAAATACATTACTAAAACTGATAGATTATTTATTATATTAAGTTCGAATCAAAAGGTATGTGAAATTCAATATGAACCAGTTGTTGACCCAGGAATGATGTATTATGATATTGACGAAGAGGAATTTGACGTTTTGTTATATATTAGTAGTTTGTTAAAGGATAATGAAACAATTAGTAAATTTGTTGAGGCAATGAGTAAAAGGGGTTAATTGCTAGTATAGATTTTGATAAAAAAATATAAAATAAGATGTATTATTAAGGTATGTGTGAATTTGAGTCAATATCGTGGACACAAAAAAGTTAAATCTAAGCGATTTCTTTAACCCAATTTTTTATTGCTTGAGGAGTTTTATAACGGGTGTAAATATAGATTCGCTTACAGTTATAAAATCTCTCAATGTATTGCAATGATGCTAGAGTTGCTTGCTTAAACGTAACATATTGTGTGCAGTGTACTTCTTTTTTTAGAATGGCATGAAACGACTTGATACAAGTGTTATCATACGGACACTTCCTCTTTGAAATCTATTGTAAAAAGTAAGAATTTCATGAGATTGCGTCCATATGACCATACGAATATACATGAACTTAAAGCACTTGATTGTCTACTAAAGGCAACAAGTGCTTTTTTGCGTTTAAGCATAGAATTTAAAAGGTTGATTACAATTTTATAAATGCACCAAGTGTTAAATTTTTTATAGTAATTTTTATGGTTTGTAACGGCTATGTACAGTGTATGACGGTCGTAGAGAAAATTGTAAAAGAATCAAATTAATAATTAACCTTGTGTTATGAGCAAAAAGGTGAGATGGAGAAACTGCTTTTAAACCAAATATAGTACAATTATTGCAGAACAACAAAAATAGTACGCTTGACCGCGTGAGACTAGCAAATAAAAAAAGTAGAAAAATCCGGAAATGACAAAATGTATCAGCTTGGCGGAAAAATGGCCGAGGGTGTAGATTATGTATTAGCTTCCTTCAAAGGCTATGAACTAGCTGGAAACGGTGCCTTAACATTGAAAAGAGAAAAGGGATTTTGGGAAAGGATAAAAAGTTTTTTGAGTTATTACAAAGCTTTTTAGAAAAACAGAAGGAGTGATGAGTTTTGAAGAAAATAATGCAGGAGTATTTTGAGAGATTCGTATTAAAATGGAATGAATTTAATGGAACGTTTCCTCAGATTCCAATAAATGAGGATCTTGATACTCTTATGTATATCGGACAAAAGGATGAAGAAGGGTATATATCGTGGAAACCTGTGGAAAAAAATGAATACCACGATTTTAAAGAATTTGAAGAGAAATTGAATGTTATCCTTCACCCTGATATCAAAGAATATTTTAATTCGTTTTGGTTTTTGGAGATGATTGGTTGGATAGAGGATTACAATATTAATTTATTTCCTGTAGCCCCAGGGGTGGAACCTTACTTATTTATGGAACGTGTCCAAGAGTATCTTCTTAAGGAAAGAGAAACAATATATATTCCTATAGGATTTGAAAGTAATGGAATGTTATTGGTAATAAATAATAATACAGGAGAAATTTTTATTGAAGATTTTGAAACAGAAAAACTTCAGTTTTTAGGTATAAGTTTAAAGAGTTTAATAAGTCAATTGAGTTTCCGTTAAGCTAAAAAGAGCTTAACTATGAGTTTTATATTTAAAAATATATTACATAAATAAAATGAATGAAGTGCTGAAATGTGCTATACAAAATGTACAGATTGAAAAATATTTTAGAAAGTGACTTTGATCCTGTGGTCTTACCCCTGTCAAGTAGACAGTAAAAGATTAGATGCCTTTTCATTAAGCAGCCTTAGTTCCAAATTCAGCAGGACTAAGGTTGTTTAATTTTTTTTGGAATCGTTTGTTATTGTAATACCTCATATATCTTCTAATGGCTTTGAAAACTTGCTCTTTTTCATGAAACTCATTTCTGTAAAAACATTCTGTCTTAAAATGACTAAAAAAACTCTCTACACATGCATTATCATAACAATTGCCCTTCCTAGACATACTTACATTCATTTTGTATTTTTTAAGTAATAGGTTGTATTTTTTGGACGTGTATTGATACCCTTGATCGCTATGTAATACTGTTCCGTGGACATTTCTTTTTCTTAAGGCCTTATTCACTGTGTCTATAACTAATTTTAAATTGTTGCTTTCGCTTACTTGGTAGGCTACAATTTCGTTATTATAAAGATCCATTATCACTGAAAGATACATACGCTTACCGTTAAAAGTGAGATAGGTTATATCTGTAACCCATTTTTCATTTGGCTTGCTGGCTGAAAATTCCCTGTTTAAACGATTTTTTGATACGACACATTGTTCTTTTAAGCCAAAATGCCTCCACTTTTTCTTTCGAATCTTAGCTTGTATCCCCATTTTCTTCATTAAACGGTACACTCTTTTATGATTTATCTGTAAACCACAATACTTTTTGAGCCATGTACAAACTCTTGGATAACCAAAACTACCATTTATATCTGGATCTAGTTCGCATTCCACTATTTTGGACATAATAAATTGGTCTTCCTTCATCTTTTCAGAGGGATTAGTTCTTCTTTTTTCCCATTTGTAATATCCACTTCTTGAGACCCCCGCAATTTCACAAAGAAACACAATTGGAAAGCTATGCTTTAATGTATGAATGATCTCGTATTCTATTGATTTGTCTCTTTTGACCTCATCTCCTTTTTCGCAGCTAAGAGCTTTTTTAAGTATGCATTTTCTACTTCTAATCGTTCTATTCTATCATCATGACTTGTTTTTATTGAACTTGCATTTGTTTGTCTAGATCTCCCTCGTTTTTCTTGTAGGCCAAGAATACCCTCACTATTGTAGTTTTTAATCCATCTGTCTATAACTGAATATGTAACTCCTAATTCCCTTCCAATTAATTTACTACCCATTCCTCTATGTAAGTACATTTCAATAGCTTTCATTTTAAAATCAATCGAAAAAGTTCTTCTAATTTTCCCCATAAAAAAATCCCCTCCATAATAAACAGTACAGTAACTTTCTTTCAACTGTCTACTATGAGGGGATAATACCAATATAATGGCAGTCATCCAGTACCGAATATATTTTTCTTTGAAGATGGGGGAGAAGGAGTTTTTGATTGCTTACTAAGCTATACGAATGAATATATTAGCATAACAGTTACTTATGATATTACCTCGCCATACATCCCAAAGGGAATAATCCCCTTTGCTACGGATCCATTTGGAAATAAAATATGTTTTGATTTTAGAAATGATAAACACTCACCAACAATAGTTTTTTATGATAGCGATGAGTGTGATGAACAAGCAATTGAATATATTTGCAGTACTTTTACAAATTTAATAGATTCGTTGCATTTTAGTGAAAACGAATGAGTCGGAGGTCGATGAGTTATGAATCTTAGATTTGAATATACTTTCAAACAAATTAAAGCCGAAGATATAGAAAACTTTGAAAGACTTAATGGATTAGAACTACCAGAGGACTATAAGAGTTTTTTATTAAGAGATAATGGTGGTAAATCTAATAGAAGAAGATTTACTACGAAAGATGATGTAGTTACGTCATCAATTATGATGTTCTTTCCACTATCAGAGGAAACGGAAAATAATCTGCAAAATTCTTTAGATTATTATATTAAGGGGAAAAAATTGCCTTCTAGACTTATTCCAATAGGAAAAGACCCAGTTGATAACATTATATGTATGTCAATCCATGGTAGCGATATAGGTAGTGTTTATCACTGTCATACCTATCAGATAGAAAATGAAGCGGAATTAGAAGCAAAGTTTATTAGGGAAATAGCTTCTAGTTTTACGGAATTTATTAATAAACTTTCTGAAAAATAGAATTGTATTATCAGAGAGTAAATTTGTAAAATATCCACATCAACTAGCGTTGGTTGGACTGTTGGAAAAAGAACAGTGACGGATTACTGTTACTTAAAAACATATGAATTTAAAGCACTTGATTGTCAAAAAAAGACAACGAGTGCTTTTTTATTAATAGGCAGGCTATAACTTCATAAAAAGTATTTTTTATAAATTAAGGCTAATGCAAATTACTAGTATAATTGAAATTATACTAGTAAAAACAGCAGACAACATAACCTACATCTTTAAAGATGTAGAAGTATTACCAGGTGGAAGCGTAAGAAAATACGGCGGAACGAACTTCAGCGAAAAAGTAAAAGAAGCTCGCGATACCTCGAAAACGAGTATTTAGAGTCGGATCTCAAATTTGGAGAGTGGCGGTATTACGGGTACGGTAGAATACTGGCTTGAAAATATGGAAAGTTTACTTCACAAGAATTAAACTATAGGATTAATTTACATGGTGTTTTATTGTTTTAAGGCAGGTACTAAAAGAAGATAGATTGTATGATTAAAACTTAAGAAATAGAATTCGTGAGTTTGTTGAAATTCATGAATAATATCACAATAACGCTCAAAAAGATAGTTTGAAAATCTTCAATAAACCTTACTCAAAGCATGGAGGGAAATAAATGTCTTTAGATAGAAAGATATCTACTTTAAAAAGAATGCGTTTTTTGGATCATGAAGATGATAGTATTGAGCTATTTGAAGAAATCTTAAATGAAATATCGCAAACGGCAGATAATAAAGTGATTATTGATTTGTGTAGTTTATTTCATGATGAAATAGATGAACCTTCGATTATTGGTGACTTAATTGAAACAGTTTTTTATATAATTGAAAAAAATGGAGTTGAAGATGGTTTAAGTAAACTTATTGAAGGGATAAGTATTGTTTTTCCGCAAGCTAAATATTGTGCTAAAAGGCTTTATAGAAGCTTTTTAGCTACAGATGATTTCATTATTCCATTTATTAATGTCTTGAAGAAGGTTAAAACTACGAATAAAGAGGACGTAATTAATATTTTGAAAGAAATAAGTGAGAAACAATCACAACAATATTTTGAAAAAGTTGATTTGATTTGTAAAGAGGTTATTTAATGATTTTTTGATAATTAGACAAGCAGGTGGCTTAAAAGAGCAGTGGTTATTTCTGAAAGTCTAGAATAGTGTAGATGATGAATAATTAAAGAGCTCGGTAATGAAAGTGTTAAAGAATTTAAAGCAGTTATAGGGCTAATAAAAACATATTTAAAGGGAACGATGCTAGTTTCGCAATGAAACTAGATAAGAATTTACAAATAAGTTCAGATGATGCACAAATTTAGGAATGTATAAGGAAATTAAAAGAAGTGATTGATTCAGGCAAGATCCGCAAAGAATTGTTTACTCTAGACCAATTAACTCAAATGAATGCGAGTAAGGCAAGAATAAAAGGATTAACTTGGTATCACCATTAAGTACTTGGAAGGATACAATTAGTTATTTCGTATAAGCATGGTGTAAATCGTTTAGGTGGTAATAAATTATGGGGGGATTGTATTAGATGAGTCATATAGAATGGGATAACCCAGACAAACTTGTTAGTATGGAATGTGTACAAGAGGTAGCCAAAAAAATTGGTGTTCATTTTCCACAAGACTATATTAAATGTGTGCTTGAAAATAATGGTGCAAGTGTTGAGCCAGAAGCTTTTGATGTAAAAGGAATAGAGAGGGTATTTGGTTCGTTACTTTCTTATGATGAAAACCGTATAGAGAATATATTAAAGGTTTATGAAAATTATAAAGGAACGCTTCCTAGTAATGTTATTCCTTTTGCAATTGATCCTTCAGGAAATTTAATTTGCTTTGATTATAAAAATCAAAAAGAGGATCCAATTGTTGTCTTTTGGGAACATGAAGGTGCATGGGAAAAGGAAGCGCTGATGGAAAGGGAAGGGATTACAGCAGAAGAAGCAGAGGAAGTAGCAAGGGAAAATGTATTTTATGTTGCTAATACTTTCACGGAGCTTTTAAATAAATTACATGATTAATAGAGGGTTAAAAAAAGGATTATCTCATAAGTGGTGGTTTTACTTATTCATCAGGTAACCCTTTTTGTTTTAGAATAGAACGGTTATTTAACTCGTTGAACAAAAGGATTCCAGAAGATATAAGGAAAATGATAGGAAATACTTCTTATACGTGGCATCATACTGAAGTGCCAGGTAAATGTAACTAGTTCCTTATAAAATCCATGGCATTACTGTTCCTAATGGTGGAAGGACTAAAGGGCTGTGAGCAGATGCGCCAAGATAATTAACAAAAGGAGTGTTTTTAATGGAAATAAAAAAAGAATCAGTAATTTATCCGTTACCATCTGACAGTTTAATATCTCAGAAAGAAGAATTTTGGAGAGTTGAACTACCGATAGATTATAAGAATTTCATAAAAGTTAAAAATGGTGGTTCCCCAGAAAAGAAGTCTTTTGTGTGTAATAACCATAGTTATGCAGTTATTAGGTTTTTATGTATTCTCGAAGCTCCAGAAAACATTGAAATAGGTATGTTTGATATTGATGTAACATGCACTCAACTAGATGAGAGACTTACGGATGATGGAGATTTACTGGGAGTAGCTTTATTACCAATTGCTGTATTATTTGCTGGTGATTTTTTATGTTTAGATTTTAGAGAATCAAGAAATAACCCTAAAGTTTGTGTGTGGGATCATGAAAATTCTGCTGAACTTGAACCAGTAAGTTATCATGTTGCAGATACCTTCAATGAATTTTGGGGTATGCTTCACTAATACATCTAACTAGACAAGTACGGAATAGAACTAATACTTGGTAAGTATAATCTTATTTAGGCGCCAAATAGAATTACAGGACAGCATGGTATTGAACGTTTTTAACATGTTTTTGATAAAGTGAAGGAAGTATATAGTTTTGGTGGAACTCGTGAAAAAATGGATGAAATGCCAAAGTTACTAGGTGGAGAAGCGGCATCAATGAAATAAAGATATTGTAGGAGGATTCTATGGATAATAAGGAAAAAGCAATAAAAATCTATGATTTAATTAAGAATGGTGATATAGAACAAGCGAAAGGGATAATTATTACTGATAAAGATTTGCTTGATGTTGTAACGCCTTTTGGAACGTGGCTACATGTTGCGGCTAGAGCTGGTAAACTGGATATGATAAAATTTCTAGTTGAATCTGGTATGGATATTAACATAAACGAAGGTGTACCAAAGTCAGCACCTATTGCACATGCAGCTAGTGAAGGTGAAATTAGTATTGTAGAGTACTTATTTGATAATGGTGCAATATTAGATGTTAGTGATCCAAATAGAAATCCTCTATTCTCAGCCATTTATGGTGGACACCTTGATATTGTAAAGTTTCTTGTTAAGAATGGTATTGATATGACTATAAAGTATACAGGGAATACTATGAAAGATAGGGGAGCTTATGAATTTGCTATTGAAAGAGGGCAAATAGAAATTGCTGAATATTTAAAAATAAAGATGGACGACAAAGAATAAGTCAGAGAGATTGATATTGTTTTACTAATTATGAATGATACATAAAGTATATAGAAAAAGAAAAGGTCATTTTGAAGTCATGTATTTATAATGATTTACCATTATGGTCTATCGTTTATACCCCGATTTCTCGACACAATAAAATATTGGAAAAAGACAATGATATGTTTGAAAATTAAGGCTCCATGAAGGGGAATACATCTAAGGTTGGAAGAATGGAAGACATTAGAATCAATTCCTCCCTCGATTCTCAGTGGTGGTATCGAATAGATGCAGTTGATGAACAAATCAATGAGATGATAAAAAATATATTAAAAGAACAAAGGATATACACCAATTTAAATGCAAAATTAACTTACTAGGAGTGAAGTGAACATGTTGCATGTGTTGAGTGATTTTGAGGTGAATGAAAAGGTTTCTAGTACTACAATAGATAAATATAGAAATAAAGTTCTGAACGAAATTATTGAATTTTGGGAACGATATGAATATGGTAGTTTTTTGAATGGTTATTTAAAAGTGGTTAATCCTGATGATTTTATGGAGGTTCTTCAGGAAACAAGTAAAAGGTATACTGATGGAATTGTTTTATTTTCAACAGCGCTTGGGGATTTAATTATTTGGTCAGAAGGGTATGTAAGGATACTCAATTATAGATATGGTGTTATTAAAACTATAATGTCTAAGATAAGGAGACTTTAAAATGATAATAAATGATGCGGTTTTTGGTAAAATCGAATATGAATATGTCTGGAATAGAGATAGTACTGTTGAGTTTTGCGGAAAAGAAGTCGATATTGCTTTGATGATAGATTGTGAAGAAAATGGTGAATTTAGTGAAAAACAGTATGCTTCTTATAATTCGTTAATACAGAATTGGGAGTATCTTCAACAAAGTATTTTGCAACCAATTTTAGATTATTATAAACAAAAACGATATGAGCTCGGATATGATGTTTCTTATAATGAAAATTACCCTTTAATTGAAACGGTTAGGCAGCTTCTTGAAAGGATTAGGCTAGTTGGGATTTATGTCCCATCTGCTAGGCGTTTTGAAGGTCGATATATTGGGCTAACATTTGACTGTACATGGGACATAGAAAATGGATTAGGCATTCGTTTAATAAATGAAGAAGTAGCTAGGATAGGTTACCAAGATGTTGCGATTTAAATAACATTATTTATTAGGAATATACATGAAATGGTATAAAAGATTATTTTGATGATCAATAGAAAAAAGTAGAGATTGATACTAGAAATCTCTGCATTTTTTTATATCCAAAACGAAACATTAATCTTGAATGAATCGTTATTAAAAATTGAGTTTGGTTAGTATCTTAGAGGACTTGCTAATAGGATAAATACATATGCGCAACATAAAGAAGATTTAATGTGGTGTCAAATAGAAATATTGGACAGCATAGTATCACATCTTTAGAAAATGTTGTGAATCGATTAAAAATAGTTGATGCGGTAGATGGAGGCTTAGATCATATTATTGAAATTTTATGACCGAAGGGTTTGAATGTAGTTCAGAGGTGGAAAAGGGTGGGGAATCAAATTAATATACTAAATAAAGAATATGTTATAGAACACGGGACTGATTTTGACGAAGATTTATGGTTTGCATCATATAGTGATGAGGTTTTAGATAATCCGGAAGATGAGAATGGAGAACCTTTTACGGGTTTAGTTTATGAATTATATGATAATGGTAATTTGATATATTATACAAATTATGTGAAAGGTTTTATAGAGGGCGAGTTAATAGAGTTTTACGAAGATGGAAATTTAAAATCAGTGAAAAATTTAATTCATGGACAAAGTAATGGTACCGAGAGAATCTGGTACGAAAGTGGAGATTTAAAATTTGAAGGAGAGTATAAATTTGGTATAGCTCTTCATTATATAGAATGGGATACTGAAGGTCGTATCATAAAACAAAAAATTGCTCCTACAGAAACGTAATGGTAAAATGGGATTTGTTTTTGATAAAAATATTAATAGAATTGATTTGGAAGTGGAAATAGAGCGTTTTATAAAACATAATGATTTAGGCAAACTAGATTTTTAAGATGTTTTCAAGATATCAATCGTTGGTAAATACCAATTTGCCTTGATAGTTACATCCATTTAGAAATGAAAATATTCAATATGAATTTATAATAAAAATTAAATGTATACATCAAGAGAAATAATGAAGGGGATATAAATAAGGTAACTACCTAGCCGCTAAATTGATTCAGCTGTTTAATATTTTTATTTCCATTCGGCAATAACTAGGCAGATTTGGATGTCCGTCTGATGAAGCTTCGCTAGAAAATTAGTGGTTCGTTTCGAAGTTAACGTATACTGTAACGTTCAAATAAGAGAGGACAGGGGTTATGGATAATAGAAACGTATCACTAGCAACAACAAAGACAGAAGAAACAGTCAATAAAACTGTAGAACTAGCAACAAAGAAAGAAGAAACAGGCAAAACAATAGTAGTAATTGAGTTTAACAATGTAGACTTATCAGAGAAACGCTATTTTTTGGATGGTTCATTAGAGATTGAAGTAGCACTATCTCATAAGAAAGTATTAAAACTAGTTAATGTAAACTTAGATAGAGAAGAATACATTCTAGTAGGTCGTATTAACCGACTGTGGTTGGCGTAAAGGGGGTATTCAAATGATAACGGAAGTAAAGTCAAAGCATTTTAAACTAGAAGAAACAGACTTAGGAACAAAGATAAGCCTAAGAGACATTAAACTACACAATAAAATCCCAAACCCTATATTTCTTTTATTGGAACGTATGTCATTAGGAATGTTCTTTGTACCCTTCACACCTATACAGGTATCATTTGGACTATCCTATGCAGAGTATGTACGAGTAACATCTAAGTATTGTAAGGATGTATCAGAAATGGAACTCGTAGACCCTGATAACTTTGCTATTCCTTATCCGAGTGTAGGGGCATTCAAGGTAAACTTTATAGAAGGTATTACTTTCAAATTTAGTAACGAGAGAGACAAAGAATACTTAATAAAGAAAATGGAAAAATCGTTAGATAGATTCCTTAATCAATAAACAAACAGAGGGGTATAATAGATGGAAACTAAGTTTTGGAGAACAGAAAAGGTAGAAAAAGGTACAAGAATCTTATTAAAAGAAAACTTAAACAATGTTCCAAAGACTATGATTATCTATTTCAAGAGACTAAAGGTAGCAGGTCTTTACTTATACCCTCTTACCTCTAGTCTGGTGAAATTGAGTGTAGACGAAAAAGAGTTCATAGACACACAAATTGACAAGTACGGATATATCATGAACTTAGAAGAAGTTGATTTTACAGACCACTCTATCCCCTACCCAGTAGTAGGGGTAATAAAGGTAAACTTCTCAAAAGGTATTGTAATAGAGTTTAGAAGAGATAAAGACGTAGTAAAATTAGTAGAACGGATGGATAAAGCAGTAGAAGAGTTACTAACAAGCAAATAAACAGGAGGAAATAGCAATGCAAGATGAATTATTAGACTTAATTGGAGAAAGAGCAGATAAACGGTAAACGTAAAGCAACTCCAAAATATACAATAAAAGTTGATTTTGGAGTTATTTTTTGTTTACTTCACTTTTTTTCGGCACTCTGCATCTAGAAGGTAAATCCGTTGACCACGGCAAGATTTTATCAATTTCTTCTTTATTGTTTAAATCGATATTGGGGAGTGTTTCAAACAAATAAAGAAGATAATGATAGGGACTTAAATTATTCTCTTTTACGGTTTCAACCACACTATACATGATGGCACTTCCTCTAGCACCTCGCGGTGTATTTGAGAACATCCAATTTTTTCTCCCAATTACAAACGGTTTAATAGAACGTTCACTTCTGTTGTTATCGATTTCTAAATGACCATCTAATAAAAAAGCTTCAAGATGATTCCATTGATTCAAACAATAAGTGATAGCTTTTCCTAGAGCACTTTTGGGTAGAACATGATCTTTCTGTTCATGAAGCCATGCTGAAAAAAGGTCCAGAATGGGCCTGCTTTGCTTAAGGCGCCGCTCATATCGCTCGGTAGGGTTGACATGTTTGAGCTTTCTTTCAATCGAATAGAGTTGATTACAGAAGTGTAAACCTTCACTTGCCTTCACTTTTTTCCCCTTCTGTGAATCAGGTAAAGCTTTTAAGGCTTCATCAAACTTCCGTCTGGCATGCGCCCAACATCCCACAAGAGTGACATCCGGTACTTGATGATAACCACTATATCCATCTACTTGTAAATACCCTTGAAAACCAGTTAAAAAACGCTTCGGATGTTCCCCTTGTAACTGCTAAACTAAAGTAGACAGTTTCCCCTAAACAAGTGAATTTGTTTAGGGGAATTTTTATGAAAAGTGGGAAAAAGCTAGTGGTAAAGATAATGATTTTATTATTAAAATAGATAGTGTTGAAAATCTTTGAGAGAACAAGCAAGTCACCTAGCTGATGACTATGCAACTAAGATAAGAAGTGATGAAACATGGACACAATTAACCAAGGAACATGGAGCAAAGAAACAGCCTTCTAAAATACTTGGTGAAGAATTAGAAAATGCAGGTATACCAAGACCAACAACAGCAAAGCATCAAGCACATCATATTGTTCCTGATAAACAAGGGCATTTACGTAAGTACCTAGAGAAATATGGTATAGAAGGGAATTCAGCTGCTAATGGGGTATTTCTACCAGAAGGTTATCACCTTAATTGGCCTGGGCAGGTTACGCATAGTCCATGGAGTAACTTGAATGAAAAAGGAGCTCAGATGTATAAGCATGGTAATGAGTATATTAGATTTTTAAAACGTAATTTAAATGAGATTGACATGTTATCAGTAAGTAATAAGATAAAACGTCAAAAAATACTAGATTTTCTTGAGGAAACAAGAAGAGATTTATTAACAGGAAAAATTGAATTTTTATATAAGGATTAAAAAAGGAGTGTTAACATGAAGATATGGAGTATCGGAAATCGGCTAGAATCAGATCAATTAGAGTGCTATAGTGAACAAGATGAGGAGTTGTTTAAAAAAGGACTTCGAGGTATTTCTCTGCTTGATGTATGGACACCTGTGGAGATGGTATCATCGGATCATGGGGAACAAACTGATTTGTTAAATGACATGCCGCCTATATTTACGAAAGAAGCAATAGAGACAGTATATGATTTAATAAAAGAAAAGGTCCAAGTGTTGCCTCTAGTACATGATAATTATGACTGCTATCTTATTAATGTAATAAATGTATTAGATTGTATCGATTATAATCATGCAAAGCCAAATAATCATGGAGGATTTAAAGAGTATTCTTTTAATATAGAGAAAGTACAAGGCGAGCATATTTTCCGTACAGCAAATATGAGACATGACCTAGGAGATTTTCCTATTGTATCTGTAGAAACTTTTGTATCAGACGAATTTAAAAAAAGAGTTACAAATAGTGGACTAAAGGGATTTGATTTTGATCTAGTATGGACATCCGATGAAGAAAACAATGAACAACCTATAGAAAACAACCCAATGATACGTCCGACATCGATAGAAGATTTTGAATCTCACATTCAGCACTATTATGGACCTATTACAAATCATATAGAAGCAAATACAAAAATGGTAACGGATGTAGAATTGTATGATGTTGGACCAAATGAAACAGTGGATTATCACACATTAGTAACATATCGAAATAGCTATTTTCGCATGCCAGCACCATCAAGTGTAGATAGTGGCTATGCGGAACTTGTCATGCATCTACCAAAGGATTGGGAAGTATCTACGTCTACTTTGGAGCATTCCAAATATGGCTGGCCATTACGCCTTTTACAAAACTTTGGTAAAGATGTAATGCGAAATGGATATTGGTTAGGACAGTGGCTTGTATTTCCAAACCAATCGGAGGAAGATTTAAAACAGTCATATTTAGCTCAGTTAGGGGGAGCGGAATGGAATCCAAATGCCCCAATTCAGCCCTATAGTGAAAGTACGGAGTTTTGTGGCGTTATGATTGTACCACCGCTACCACAATGTTCAGGTGCTTTCAAAATGGAGTTCCGTGAGGATGGTAAAAGAATAGAAGGGGACTGGCCAATCTATTTCCATACATTACTACCATTATATAAAGAGGAAATTCATTGTTATTTTACAGAAGGACATGATGTATTATTGCAAAAGCTAATGAAGAATGGCGTTGAAGAGGTATTTGACTTGAATCGAGAGAATACATGTAAATAAGGCTGAATAGAGCACCTAAACCATTTAAAGGATTTAGGTGCTTTATTTTGCGCTAAATAATTTTATAAACTAGAGATAGAATAATAGGGTAAACATGGAAGTCATATCAAGAAAGAATTAGAATTTGATTAGTAGCGCTTATGAGATATTGTTAATTTGAAAATGAACTGTTCAGTTGGAGTATGTAGATTTTAGACCTTTTCAAGCTCTTGGTCTTAAAACTAGAAAGTGTTAAAAATGTATATACTTGGCGGAAAATAGCGAGGGTGTAGATCATGTATTAGCCTTCTTCAAGGGCTATGAACCAGCTGGAAACGGTACATTGGCAGCGAAGCAAGGCGGTGGCCCAGGAAAGATTACCGAATGGGTCAATAAGCATCATGCAGAGAGCAGTAAGAAAATCAATGATGAGATTAAGGGGATTGAGGCTTCGCTTGCTAAAGGTAAGGATAATATAAAGAAGGCTACTATGTTGAACATTTAACTGGAAAAGTAGAAAAGTGTACAAAACGTCACGGTGTCAGTGGCGGACATAACTATGATGAATTAAAAAATACTTTGATAATAGTGATCAATATAAATTGGAGGAAGTCAAGAGAGTAGAGCACCCAGATATTAAAGGGATATATGATATAGAGTATAGATTAAAAGTTGAGACAAAAGATTATAGAGGACAAGGGACCGGGGAATTTAAATTTGTACCAAAAGAAGGAAAAGACCCCTTACGCAAGACTGTATATGATCCTAGTGTGATTTCAAATGAACAAATTATCAAACTTGGTAAAGAAGCTATGGAAGATGGTCTGCTGAAAAAACAAATAGATGAATTAGAATATCAAGATAAAGTATGGGGAACATCCAGTAACGGACTTAAAGTTGTTCTAATTTAATACTTGAATTTAGAAGAAATCATCCTAACATACAACTAAATATTTATGTTAAAAGTATGAAATAAATAATTTGTTGACAATCCAGTGTTAACAAACCTTTGAAAATCCCTATAGAAGAAATGAAGACTTCAAGGAAAGACACTTTGACGTTGAAGAAGGTGAATGGTACGATATATAGGAATAATATGGATAATGCAAACAAAAAAAGGTAGGTACAGCAATGAAAGTAAATAAACTATTATGTTTCACAATCCCATTAATGTTAATTGGAGGTTGCGGAACAGATTAAGTAGAGAAAGAAACAAAGAAAGCAGAAACTACTTCTGTTCAAAAGGAAGACAAGTCTTCAACTGAAAACAAGAAAGAAGATAAGCTAACAGTAGCTAAGGAAGTAAAAGTGGAAAGTACAGGTAAGCAATTAGCTGTTAAAGAGTATACACCTGAACTTATGACTACTGCAACTGATATGGTAAAGATTATGGCAGATGTTCAAAAGATGGCTATTTCTAAGAAACCTTTGGAAGAGACGAAAACAGAGTTTAAAGGGTTGGTAGAAAAGTTTAAAGTATCTACAAAGAAAATTAAAGAACTTAACCCTCCTAATGAATTCAAGGAAGAACATCAAAAGGTAGTTAAAGCAATGGACTTATATGATGAAGCCTATACACTTCAATTAGAATCTTTAGAAGACATGAATCAAGATAAGATGAAACATTTTTTAGAATTGATTGCAGAAGGCGGTAAGTACTGGAAAAAAGCGGCAGCAAACATAGGTGAAAAGCAAAATAAACTATTAAATGGTGGAAGTAATGAAAACGGTCTTAATTAGTAAAATTTAAAGGGGATAAATTAGTCATGAAAGCAAAGAAACTAGTAGGTGTAGCAGTTCCAGTTATGTTATTATTCGGTTGTGGCGTATCGGATAAAACTGAATCTAAGGAAACAAAGACAGAAGAGTCTAAACCCGCTAAAGCAGATGAAAAGAAGTCTTCTGTTAAGAAAGAGAAGGTATCAAAAGAAGACTACACAACTAGAGTAGTTGGACTAGTTGAAGAGTTTGATACTATATTTAAGAAGCATAATGATACAATAAGAGAACTCTTTGACGGCAAGCAAAAGAAATCAGACGTATTAGATTCAATAAAAGAAATGAATGGGGTATTAGATAAGATTGAATCTATAGACCCACCTAAAGAGTATATAGAAGAACAGAAAAACCTTGAAAAAGCGACTGGTTACTTTAGAGAGTCCTCCAAAATAGTAGAAGAAGTGTTTACTAGAAAAACAACTAGAGAAAAAGGCGAAAAGACTGACAAAGAAATGATTGAAGAGTCAGAGAAGATTCTGAAACAAGGTGACGAATACTGGTATAAAGCAATTAACTCACTTAAAGATAAGAATACAAAAGTCGGTGATGGTACAGTATCGGTTAAAGATATTAAAGACTTAGATAAGAAAGCCGGAATCGACTATGATGCGGTACAGAAGAACGTAATAGATGGTACTGAATTAATTGGTAACTGGGGAGTACAGACTTCAGACGGATTTAAACCATCATTTATTTTAAAAGGTGGAAGTCCTAAAACTTTTGAAGTTTACAATGTAGGTGAGTATCCGAGGAAGACTAACCATATAGAAGGTACGTGGGAATATGATAAGAATTCTTTAACATTAAACCTACATATCACAAAACAAATGTCAAACGGAGTAGAAGCAGAAGTTATCCATAAAGACATAGCGTATAAAGTTCAAAACTACGATAGAAAGAACTTGCAATTATTCAATGATAAGTCATTTAATACAACTAATTATGTGAAACAAAACTAAAATAAACAAGGATTAGTATTGGAGATTCAATTAGAATATGGAGTGAATAGTTTGTTTACAATAGAAAATTACACAAGTTCTTTAAAAAAGGGTCTTCAAAAAAATTCCGATGATCTTATTCGAAATATAAAAGAGACACTTCATTTTAATTATTATAAGGGGATAGATTTATTAGATTTCACAGCTTTTGTTCAGTCGTTTGAAATGTCCATTGTAATGTATTCTATGGATGGAGGAGCAAGTGAAGTCTTTTATGAAGGAAATGATAGCAGTATCTTTTCAGGCAGTCACGATTTGATAGATGATGTAGAATACTACAAATTCCCTGATGGTAAATCAGATGAATTTTGGGAGTTTTATGAACAAAACGATGAAGTAATATCTGAAATTGAAACAAAAGCCATAGTGGAATGGTTTGCTGCCTGCTGGAATAAAGCAGGTGGTACAAGCGTAAAATTACCCTCTTATTTTAGTTTTCATGATTATGATCAATGCTTTGATTTACATAACAATAAATGGATTACTGATGGTGACAAATGGTTTGATTAAACCATAGAACTTGATTGGGTTACTTGTAGTATGCTCTTTACATAAAGTGAGTATAATTCTATCAATATGAATTTATAATAAAAATTAAATGTATACATCAAGAGAAATAATGAAGGGGATATAAATAAGGTAACTACCCAACCGCTAAATTGATTCAGCTGTTTAATATTTTTATTTCCATTCGGCAATAACTAGGCAGATCGGGATGTCCGTCTGATGAGCTTCGCTAGAAAATTAGTGGTTCGTTTCGAAGTGAATACGGAGCATACAATTTTCGAATGTACAAAGAAGCTTATGATATATAAGGTGTCATATTGTTACTATAATGTGATAAAACTTATAAACTTAATGCAGCATAGAAACTTAGAATATATATAAATTTTAGGCACTTGATTGTCGACAATAGACGACAATCAAGTGCTTTTTTTGCGTTTGAGCATAGAATTTAATAGATTCATTACAATTTTATAAGTACACCAAGTATTAAATTTTTATAGCCACCTTTTATAGTTTGTAACGCCTATGTACAGTGTATGACGGTCGTAGAGCAAAATTGTAAAAAGGATTAAAATAACAATTAACCTTGGAGTATAAGCAAATAGATGGGATGGAGAAACTACTCTTCATTCAAATATAGTACAATCATTGTGAGACGGAAAAAATATTGTGCTTGACGCATGAGACTAGCAAGTAAAAATAGAAAAATCTAGAAATGACAAAATGTAACAGCTTGGCGGAAAAATGGCCGAGGGTGTAGATTATATAGCAGCTTCCTTCAAAGGCGTTGAAGCAGCTGGAGACGGTACATTGATAGGGAAGCAAGGCGGTGGACCAGGAAAGGTTACCGAATGGGTCGATAAGCATCATGCAGACAGAGTAAGAAAATCAATGTTTAAAAATAATTGATCGAGCACGTATAAGCAACCAACTTAAGCGCTAAAAAATATTGACATTTTTAGAGGGAACTAGAAATGGCCTATTAACAGGAAAAATAGATTTTCTATATAAAGATTAGGAAGGAGTAGTTTAATGAAAATATGGCGAATTAGTAGTAATTATAATTTTGACCAATTAGAGTGTGGAAATAAAGAGGAGTGGGAAACTCTTGATAATAATTTTAAAGGCATATCCATGATTGATACATGGAAGCCCCTGCAAATGAAACTATCAAATGAGGGGGAACCAACTGATTTATTAAGTTCAATGCCTCCTATTTTCACAAAGAAAGCAGTAGACGTAGTGTTTGATTTAATGAAAGGGAAGGTCGAAATTCTTCCACTTGTTCATGAAAGATATGAATGTTATGCAATAAATGTAATGAACGTATTAGAGTGTATTGATTATGAAAACGCAGAACCTAATAATTTTGCTGGATTTGACAAATTTGCTTTTCTTTCAGAAAAAATCAAAGGGGAGCATATTTTTCGCGCATTAAATACAAAGCATAAATATGGGGATTTTCCAATTGTATCGGTACAGACTTTCGTGTCAGATGAATTTAAAGAGAGGATTGTAGATAGTGAACTAAAGGGATTCGATTTTGATCTAGTATGGACATCCGATGAAGAAAACAATGAACAACCTATCGAAAACAACCCAATGATACGTCCAACGTCGATAGAAGATTTTGAATCTCATATTCAGCAGCATTATGGTTCAATTACAAATCATATAGAAGCAAATACAAAAATGGTAACGGATGTAGAATTGTATGATGTTGGACCGAATGAAACAGTGGATTATCACACATTAGTAACATATCGAAATAGCTATTTTCGCATGCCAGCACCATCAAGTGTAGATAGTGGCTATGCGGAACTTGTCATGCATCTACCAAAGGATTGGGAGATATCACCAACTACTTTGGAACATCCAAAGTATGGATGGCCATTACGTCTTTTTCAAAACTTCGGTAAAGATGTAATGCGAAATGGATATTGGTTAGGACAGTGGCTTGTCTTTCCAAACCAATCAGAGGAAGATTTAAAACAGTCATATGTAGCTCAGTTAGGGGAATCCGAATGGAATCCGAATGCCCCAATTTATCCTTATAGTGAAAGTACGGAGTTTTGTGGTGTGATGATTGTGCCACCACTGCCACAATGTTCCGATGTTTTCAAAATGGAGTTTCGTGAAGATGGCAAAAAAATAGCAGGTGACTGGCCAATTTATTTCCATACATTACTACCATTATATAAAGAAGAAATTATTTGTTATTTTACTGAAGGACGCGATGTATTATTACAAAAGTTAATGAAGAATGGCGTTGAAGCAGTATTTGACTTGAATCGAGAGAATATGTGTAAATAAGATTGAAGGGAACACCTAAACCATTTAAAGGGTTTAGGTGTTTTATTTTGTGCCAAACAATTTTATACATTAGAGATAGAATAATAGGGTAAACATGGAAGTCATATCAAGAAAGAGTTAGAATTTGATTAGTAGCGCTTATGAGATATTGTTAATTTGAAAATGAACTGTTCAGTTGGAGTATGTAGATTTTAGATTTTTTCAAGCTCTTGGTCTTAAAGCCAGAAAGTGTTAAAAATGTATATACTTGGCGGGAAATAGCGAGGGTGTAGATCATGTATTAGCCTTCTTCAAGGGCTATGAATCAGCTGGAAACGGTGCATTGGCAGCGAAGCAAGGCGGTGGCCTAGGAAAGATTACCGAGTGGGTTAATAAGCGTCATACAGAGAGTAGTAAGATTATAGATAATGAGATCAAGGGGCTTGAGGCTTCACTTGCTAAGGGGCAAGCGCAAAATGCGAACCGGTTATCTGGGGAGAAAGTTCCTGAAGAGGGGATAAGAAAAGCTGGAGTAGGTAAAACTGGTGAAGGAATACCCTTAGAAGAAGTAAAGCCAGATGTACTTAAGCAGATACACCCTGATGATAATGGAGTATATGGGTATTTACCAAATGAAGGTACTGCATACCATAAACCAGAATATGATTTTACTGATGTTGATTGGGTAAAAGGAATGCAAAATGTTAGGAAGGATTATCTTGAAGCATCTAAACAATTAGAAATTGATATTAAAAGAATGACTTCGGAAGGATTTTCTAAAGAAGACATAGCAAAACATGTTGTTGATGCACGTAATCAACAGAAAGTTACAGCTAGAGCAGACATGACAGCAGAAGAAAGAGCAGGATTAGAAGTGAGGAATATGGAAAAATATGATAATCCAATAGGTCCAGATTCACAATGGTTATTTAATAAAACTAAGAAGAAATTAATTAAAGAAGGCACATATATAAATGACGACGAAATTTGGAGTAGTATTATTAAAAAATCCATGAAAAAAGATGATGTAATAAATACACTATTAGGGTTAATTCATTAGGAGGAGTTAGTTATGATATTTTTAGATAATTATTCTAAAAAGAACACATATATTAATATAACACCAGAAGGATATTCACTAGTTGATGCAAATAGTATAAATGATATAGAAAATGGAGAAGGTGGATTTAGTGAAGATGGTGAGCTATTAGGGCTATATATTGACGATGGCAAATTATATTTCCAATATAATGATAAAAGGTATGAAACTAAGCCAGATGAAATAAATTGCACAAATGAAATATTAGATGATGGTAAGCGTAATTTCAGAATGAAAATAAAGGAAGTCCTTGTCTGTAATATTATATACAAACCATATATAAGTCCATTCGTTTTAACCTTCGGAGATGATGAAGATGAATTTGATTTTTTACTTTATTTAAGTAATTTAATGGCAGATGAAAATTCTATTAAAAATTTTATTAAGGGCATAAATAATTTAAAGCAATATTATTCTAATATCTAAGAAAGAGAAATTCTATTTTACAAATAGTTTTTTACTGCAAAATTAAGTAGTACCTAGATGCATAAACTAACAGAATTAATAAATGGTATAAAAACTAGGAGAATACTATATATAAATGAATTCATAATTGTAATAATGCAGTGAAAAGATTAAATGAATCAGCTGAAATTTAAGTAGGCTGATTTATTGTTTTTTTAGTAGTTAACATATGCTATAAATATGGACAGTTTCATAAAAGAGTTTTTAAGAATATGAATAAAAAATGACTTTGGATTATTGTTCCAAAGTCATTTTTACATTTATGCAATTGAGAAATGACTAGTTAAAAGTTATTAGATTATAACTCCAATTTCAGGATGCTAACAGATAAAAAATTGGCATAGAAATCATATAATAAATCCAAATATAGGGAGTATGCTCCCTTCATATGAGATTTAACGATTGATAAATATAAAACTCGAAATATCATCGGCATAAAAGAAACAATTGCTGTTCCTATGTCCAAACGACAGAGCGCGTCAAAGACAAAATCACTATGAATGATATCTTCATTTCCAACAATGTGTTTACGACCATTATGATAATTTTATGATTAGAACGGAAAACCTACAAGGTGGCTTTGCTGAACCTTGTGATAATTGTAGTAGAACGTTTTCTGGATTCTATAACATTGATTACTAGGAGGAATGAAAATGAAAATGAAAATATCAAATAAGACAATAGAAGAATTAAAAAAAGCGGGATGGTATGAGGGGAGAAAAATAGACATATCAGAAAATGTAAAGTTTCTTGAAGAAAGAGGCTTTGAGATTTTTGAAAGTGCAAAAAAATTTATGGAGGAGTTTGGAGAATTACGAATCAATGTTGAAAAAATTTGGCCAGATGGATTGGTCATATCTAAACATACCACTTGCATTAAGGAAGTGATAGGTGTGTTAGATAGTTCGTGTTTTGGTTTAGAAAAATTTATTGATGATAAAGTTATTCCTGTAGGCTCACTCTATAATTTTGAAATAGATTTATACATATCAGAATCAGGAAGAATATTTGAATCAACAGGTTGGGCAGGAGAGAATGCTTTAGAAGCATTGGATAATATTTTTCGTGAAAAAGGAACATTGATTTGGGATAAATTTGAAGGATAATAATAATTTTCTAATGAAAAATTATGCCCTAACCTAACCTACTGCATAATTGTAATTAAGCAGTGAGTAGGTGGAAGAGTAATAGATAAAAATTAAAAAGTGATTTTAAGTTGATGGAACTGAAAACTAGTTTTAAAATACCTTGTCACTTAATCATCTTTTGCTCTAAATGAAAGATGTAATGAAAAGAAGAAATAGATTTATATTATAACTAAGAATAGAACCAATGTTTCTAATGGAAGAAGCGTTGGTTCTATTTTTATGCAAAGAAATTGAGAGGAGTAATAACAATATATCTGAATGTAGGAAGAAAAATAGGTACGATCCACGTAAATATAAAAATAAATGCAGAAAATACTTATAGCGGGAGAGGCACAAGCTAAAGTTTTAGTAGATGAAGGGAAACAGTTTACCAATGGAAGAAGAAATAAGTTGAAACCGAATATTAGGTATAAAACCGTAGAGTATGACTATTTTTATGAAACAGATAACCTTGGAAGAATTGAAAAATTTGAAACAGATAAGTTACAATTAACTGAAAGAGAGAAGAGATTATCACATAGCAAAAATACACCAGGAAAAGTAAAAGGTCAGGACCATGCAGGACATTTGGCAGGTGATAGATTTGGAGACTCACCTAAAATTGATAATTTGGTTTCGCAATTATCTGACGTTAATTTGAAGCAATATAAGAAGATTGAAGAAGAATGGGCAGCAGCTTTGAAAGAAACACCTCCCAAAAAAGTAACAGTTAATGTTGATATAATTTATGCTGGGAATGATATGCGTCGAAAGGAATTTATAGTTAATTACTCTATTGATGGTAAGCCGGCCTTTAAAATTCTTGAAAATTAATCTAAGGAGTGAAAAAGTAGTATGAAAGAATTTGAAGATAGATTTAGTGAATTGCAAGCGGATATGATCTCCATATGTATGGAATATGTTGAAGATAGAGCGGATAAAGTGTATGTTTATGCTTCACGTGAAGAAGGAGTTATTTCGAGCAGCTTCTTTTATTTGATTAATAATAAGTATGTAGAATGTCATAAAGTGAATGATGCATTGGAGAATGGAGACGAAAGATATGATGTGTCTCCAGAGCGAATGTTTATGGTACTGCGCATAATATGTGAAGATATCAAAAAAGTAAAAGTATTATGCGAAGAATATGAGAGAGACATGCCAACGGAGATGAAATTAATTTATGATGTTAAGAGTGGCAACTTCAAAGCTGAATACAAGTATGACTTAGTATATACGAATGATGATATTAAAACGGCGGATCATATCGCTGATGAGTGGTTTGAGGAGATAAGTAAAAATAACCTTTAAAATGTTTACAGTAATAGATATATCTAAATTGAATTAATAACTCATGAAGGTTATACAGTATGGAGGTATATAACCATATTCTGTTAAGAGAATTAAACATGCTCGTTGGTTTTAAAATAGGATTAGTAATCAATTAATTTATATAGCTAACAAAAAGCACTTGATTGTGAAGTGAACCCAAAAAGTTAGACACATATTTTAAGCAGCTAATGAGGAATGCGTTCTGTATTGTACAGGGCTCATTCCTTTTAATTTTGTTTTAATTCGGTCATTATTGTAGTAGTGAATATATTTTTCTAATTCTAATTTAAAATGTTCCATGCTTTCGAACTCTTGTAAGTAGAGTAATTCAGACTTTAATAAGCCAAAGAAATTTTCGATGACTGCGTTATCTAAACAATTCCCTTTACGAGACATACTTTGTGTAATTCCTTTTTCTTTCAATACATGTTGGTATTCCTTCATTTGATAGTGCCATCCCTGATCCGAGTGGAGGATAGGAAATTCACCATCTTTTAATTGTTGAAAAGCCTTATCCAACATCTTTGAGACTAATGGGTAAACAGGACGTTTCTCTACGTTATACGCAATAATTTCACCATTATATAAATCAAGTATCGGGGATAAATATAACTTCTCACCATGTATGTGAAATTCTGTCACATCTGTAACCCATTTCTCATTTGGTTTCGTTGCTCCAAAATCACGTTTTAGTATGTTTGGTGCAATATTACCAACTTTCCCACGATATGAGCGATACTTCTTCATACGGACAAGAGATTTTAAATTCATTTCGCTCATTAAGCGACGAACTGTTTTGTGATTTAATATGATACCTTGATTGCGTAATGTCCACGTAATACGACGATAGCCATATCGACCTTGGTGCTTATGAAAAATCTGTTGGATCATTTCTTTCACTTCGTGATATTTATCTGGGCGATCCATTCGTTTCACCCAGTAATAATAGGTACTGCGCGGAATATCAGCGACTTTTACTAAGTCAATGACTTTAAATTCGTGCCTCAACTCATAAATTATTTGCGCTTTGTCTTGTTCTGTGACTTTTCCTTTTCTTGAATTAAGGCATGTAACTTTTTTAAATACGCATTCTCCATACGTAATCTCTCAATTTCCGCTTTTAATGCTTCTTCTGATCCTTCTACTTGTTGATTGTTCTCTGGCTTCTTTTTCATAGGTGGACGCCCCTTTTCCTTTGGTTGAAGAGCGTCAATCCCTTGTGTTTCAAATAAATGTTTCCACTTCCACACAGTGCTAGAAGTAGGAATATTAAATACCGTAGTGGCTTCTGCGATGGACGCTCCCATCTCGTTTATAAATTTAAGTACGTCCATTTTAAACTCAACAGAGTAATTTGTATATGTCTTTTGAAGACCTGCCAATCCATGTTTTCGAAACTTAGCTACCCATTTTTTTAACATCGTCATATCTACACTATGTTTTTGAGCTATATCTTTAAAGGATTCTATGCCGTTAAGATAAGCGGTAACTGAAGATAATTTGACTTCTAAAGAGTATTTCGTCATAAAAAAATTGCACCTCCAATTGTTAGTCGTGTCTAACAATTGGGGTGCAGTTCAAGGAAACAAGTGCTTTTTTGCGTTTTAGCATAGAATTTAAAAGATTCATTATACTTTTATAAGTGCACGAGGTGTTAAATTTTTTATCGCCGATTTTATAGATTGTAATGGCTGTGTATAGTGTACGACGATAGTAGAGAAGAAAATTGTAAAAGGAATCAAAATAACAACTAACTTTGGATTATTAGTAAAAAGATGAGATAGAGAAACTATTTTTCATTCAAATTTAGTACAATCATTGCAAGACGGAAAAAATATTACGCTTGACCGCATGAGACTAGCAGGTCTAAAAGTAGAAAAGTACGGAAATGAACAAATGTATCAGCTTGGCGGAAAGATGGCCGAAGGTATGGATAATACACTTGCCTTCTTCAACAAGGGTCATGAAATAGTTGGAGACGGTGTAAGTAGCAGGGAAGCAAGGCGGTCCAGGAAAGGGAATGTTGGTAGATTAGGTGAGGAAGCGACTGGAGATAATAGGTTAGAGGATATAAATAAAGTATTTGATTCTAAGATAGAGTGGACAGCTATTAGACCTAAAGGAACTCAACAAACATATGAGGTGTTTAAAAGAAATGATATTGACTGGAATCATATAAGGACTACGGGCGATAAGCGATTTATTGGTAAAACAAATGCTGAAGCTGCAGCAAGTGGATTAGCACCACAACTCCCGGATGGTGGGTTTGCTACATTGCATCACATTGGACAGGATTCAAGGGGGCCATTAGCTGAAGCTAGTACAAGGTATCATGATGTTGGAAAATATGGTCAAGATATTTTACACAGTCAATTTGGTAAAAGTAAACCTAATCCTAGTTTTCCAATTGATAGGAAAAAATTTGGAGTAGATACAAGAGAATATTGGAAATGGAGAGTAGAAAATAAATAAATTATAGAGAGAGGTATTAAAATGGGTGAGAAAATCCCTGGAATGAAAAAAAGATATGAAGCACTATACTCTAACGAAGGAATTAAAGATGAAGATTTAGTGAAAATAGAAGAGAAATTGAATATAAAATTACTAGAAGATTTTTGTGAGATAGCTACATTTTTCAGTGGGGGATATTTTGGGGGAATAAGTAACCACTCATTTTCGAATGTAGATAACAGTCTAAATATCATAGATGAAACAATTAGATTAAGAGAGGTTGTTCATTTACCCTCTAGATTTATTGTTTTAGCTGAACCGCCTGAAAGTTTAATAGTAATGGACACTCTAAATAATCCTGCAATTATCTGGTTTGATGGAGTGGAAATTTCTGAATTAAAGAAAAATTCTTTTACGTCCAAACCAGATGAATGGGAGACTTATGCAGATTATTTTGAAGAATTGTTGGAGGAAGAAGAGGAAGAGCAAGGAATATAGGCAATAAATCTTTGTAAGGTGTGGTATAACTAGATTTATAATGAGTTTGAAAAGTTAAGTTGAAAAATATAAATTTTAGTAATTTATCGAAAGTGTAAAATTGATGATTTTTATTGACAATTTTATATTTTGTATAATAAGAATTATTTGTGAATAATGAAAAAATACTTTAATGATACGGCTGGCACGATAGAATGTGTTAAGTCTCGATCTAATTCAACTTTGAAAGATGCCTAACATTATCCATACGATATGGTGCATTATCAAGAGAAATAAATATAAGAATCCACAGTAGAAGATTTTTTAACTGTGGATTTTCTTTATTTTTTAAACCTTTCATTGTATTACTTAAGTATAATATGAGAAAACTGATAGCTAGATTATCTAAAACTAGCAAGTAAAAAAGTAGAAAAATTCGGAAATGACAAGATGTATCAGCTTGGCGGAAAAATGGCCGAGGGTGTGGATCATGTATTAGCTTCCTTCAAGGGCTTTGAACCAGCTGGAAACGGTGCATTGGCAGCGAAGCAAGGCGGTGGCCCAGGAAAGGTTACCGAATGGGTCAATAAGCATCATACAGAGAGTAGTAAGATTATAGATGATAAGATCAAGAGTGTTGAGGCTTCTCTTGCTAAGGGTACGGGGAATCTTAAATTTAAAGAAGGTTACTATGTTGAACATACAACAGGACCAGTTGAAAAGTTTACTGAACGTAAAGGTATTAGTGGTGGACATAATTATGATGAGTTTAAAAATTATTTTAATAGTAGCTCTAACAAATATGAGTTGGGATCTGTTGTTAAAAAGGAACATCCAGATATAGATGGAATTTTTGATATAGAATATAAAGTAAAATACGAAAAAATGGATTATACAGGGAAAAATGGGACAGGTGAATACAAAGTAATACCTAATGGAGATAAAGTGTATAAAAAGACAGTGTATAATCCAAAAATTATTTCAAATGATGAAATAATAGCTTTAAGCAAAAAGGCTATGGAAGAAGGTTTAAACAATAAAAGAGAGATTCCACTATTAAAACAAAAAAAGATAAAAATACAAGGCCAAACAGACTATAATGGAAAAAACTTAAAATTTGAAGGTATTATGAATTCAGAAACTGGAGAGATAGAGAATGCTTATCCAGTATTAGATTGGGTGGATTAGTATGAACGTATATGAAGAATTTATTGAGAAAATGAAACAGAGAAATTTGAATAAAGAGGCAGTTATTGATGTTTTGAATATATATGTAAATGGACGTAACTTCCTACAACACTTAGAAGATTTTAAAAGTAAAGAGGGAGAGCGTCGGGAATATAATGGAGTAATTTATTCAGATGAATATGAACAAGATGATGAGGAGTATTTTGGACAAAATAAAGTTTTATTTTATTCTGGCGATGGTGATAATGACTACGATATTGTGAATTATGATCAATTGTACCAGTATTTAAGTGTTGCATGTGAATTTTATATAGGAAAAAATCCTGAAAAGAAAGAGATTATTGAAGAGTTGTTGATGAAAATCAAAGAAAAATATAATATTAAATAAGTAATAGTATAAGCACTTCTGAATAAATCTAGAAGTGATTTTTTCTTGAAAACTATAAAAATCATTACGGCAAAAATTACAGCAAGGGGAAATATGATTGTTGAGGAGAGAGCTGGTTTAGAGGAAAGAAATATTAAAAGATACGGTAATCCAATAGGAACAACAGCTGAGATTATGTTTAATAATATGAAATATTGAATATATAGATAAAGAAGTTTGTAAATCAGATGAATAAATATAGAAAATTATAATTCAACAATCGATGTAAAAAGATGATGTAATAAACACACTATTATTAATATGTTATGGCGTTGATGAGTTAAGGGTAAAAGACTGGAATAAGGAAATAGATTAATTCATAGGGAGGATGCAATGATAAACCAAAAAAAGTTAGAAATGGCTTTTAAAAGATATAGCAAAAATTTTGTGGATGGAATCAAATTTGAAGATGTTAAAGATAAATATAATGTCAGTAGAAGAAAGATTGAGAAAATCGTTGAGCAAAATGAAACAGAGAAAGATCACATACTATTAATAAATCTAGGCAAAATTTCCTCATATTACTTGTCACTTTGGAAAAACGATGTATTGATCAGCGGTGGAAACAATGCAGAAGGATTAAAGAACATGCAGAAGGTTTTATTTTACCAGTGCATGGGACAGGATCTCTATACAATCAGGTATCCTGGGATGATCTTGGAATATTCGTTTAGCGAAGTCGTCCTCACATTAGTTCATTTTGCAATGTATGGATGGGAGAAAGAAGAAAATATATTATATGATTTTATGGCTCATCACTTCGGTGGACATTTAATGGATGCCAATGAAGAGAACAGACATATTTGGTTTTTGCTAGAGCTGTACTTGCAGTATAAAAATAAAACCATCATGGGAACGAATAAAAAATTGCATCTAGCCGTGAAAAATAAGTTTGAGGAAGCTGAACTGCGATGCGACGCAATCCCTGAAGACCTGAACATTTATGATGAAGTGCTGGGACGTTGGTCGACTGGTGATTTAGAAGAAATAGAACATCTAATTTCGATAATGTCTCAGTATCATTCTGCATTAGCTTCTGAAATCGGACAGCTAGGTGAATTTGGCGATTTCGGATACGGATTTTATCCTTTTGAAATCTTATTCTTGATCCATGTAAGGAAACAACTAGGGTTGCCAGTACCTACTCAAATCGATAATTTTCTGATGAATACTCCAGAAGCGAAAATGGTATTTGGAGAACGTGAGCCATACCCTGAATGGGACCCCGTGCTTCAGATGATCGATCAATTTTATCGTAAAAACTACCCGGAATATATTCCTAACAAGCATGGAGAATTATTTCAATAAAAGGGAGGAAGCTAATATGCCTGATCAAGGGATAGCGCAGAATATATTTCCTGATAGCAAGGATTTGGAAACGTTTTTGAAGGAACAAGGAAGTTATGACTTACATGAAGATCTATTAAAATATGGATTGACGACGAAACAGTTTTTATACGTTGACTATAAAGGTGAGCAATACCAAGAAATTGTCAATTTTATTCTTGATTACGAATTTGCCCACCAAATTGAATTAGCAACACAAGAAGAACTCGAGAAATTAGAAGCATTTAATTATGAATTTTTACCTGAAAAGATCAAGGAGGCCAACAAAATACTGTCACCAAAGGGGTATGGACTATTTTCATATCCAAATTCGGGCGACTTCTTCGCACTATTCATTGTAAAAATAGAGAATATAACAAAATTGCTGCAAGAAGAAGTGCTGCTCGATGATAGAATCCCTTTCCAAGAAAGGTGTATCAAGTATTATAGATAGACCTAAGATTGTACGTCTTCAACCTTGACTCCGGTCAAGGTTTCCTTATAAGTTAATATCAAGATTGCATAGCCATCTAGAATGTGCTATTTTTGGCCATGTACGATTGTAATAACATCATGTGTTACGGATCGTTCATGTTCTTGCAAAGTTATTTAAAACTTTTCGCATGAACATGTTACACTTGCTCCAAATCTGAATATTTATATAATAAGAACGTTGAACGGGAAAAGATAATACAGAAGTAATCAGAAGCAGTAATGGGAAAGAAAATCAGCAAGTACGAAGTGAAAATATACATGAAGTAAATGACAAGAATTAGAGGACAAAACACCGAACGCACAATTGGCGTTTTGTCTTTGCAGATGATTGTTAAAAAATCCTCCTCCTTTGCGTTTAATATAGCTAAATTGCAAAAGACAAAGAGAGAGGACGACCACATGGCTGAAAATGGAAATATTACGATGTTCAAGAATGTAGAAAGTAAAAGGCAAGCGCTGTGCGATTTATGTCTGACGGATGATGGACGAATTGTAACCACAGCACAATGGGAAGAAGAGCAGCGGCGAAGAAAACGGCAGAAAATCCAAGCTAAACGATTCCAAGAAGAACAGGAGTCGAAGCAAAGCTGGGAAAGACTTGAATGGGAAACGCTCAACTCATTGCTCATTCAATACAAGCTCGATGGCAATCCTTTGTATTTCAATATGGCTTGGCATCGTTATCTGAACAAGCTAACAAAGCAATATGTCTAGCTAAAGGCGTCGGAAAAGCCTTCTCTAAAATGCCGAAGAGCTCAGTCGAAAACCCTGGATTTCTCATGAATATGGCCAGTACTGCAAGCTAGCTCGCCCAAAACAGTCTGAAATATGCCCTAAAAATGATCAATTCCGTTAAGGGTCCAGTAGTGACAGGGGCTAAGATTGTTAAGGAAAAAGTAGCTAAAGACCTGCTTGAAATCAAGGGTTTAATGAAGGCTGCAGCAGAAAAGCTTGGATTGACTAAATTAATGCAAGCACCGAAGTTGCCGTTGAGGTAGGCACGGAAGCCGCAGCAGGCTATATTCAACAAAAGACGGGAATATACCTTTCATCCGTTCTTATGTTTATGGGAATAGGGAAAGGCGGTAAAGGAAAAGGAGATACAACTCCTGAAAATAGGAATCTTGATCATTTTAGGGGGAATTCTCCGCCGCCTGATCCGAAAAGTGGCGGGAGAGGGGATTCTACTAAGGGGAATTATTTATTCCTGGAACTGTACTATCAGAGATTTTTTATCCTGCTTTAGGACAAAAGAAAAAAGGTACTTCATACATTAATGAATCATTTAGGAAAGATCGTAGATGTCCAGGGATGATGATAATTTATTAATTATTGCAGACCTTAATTATGGTGATTCTATCTGCTTCTACTTAATAACAAATAATGACCAAGATGCTGAAGTTATTCAATGGGATAATGAAAGTAAATCAGTTTCACGTACTTGGAGTGGTTTTGAAGAGTGGATTATGGATGTTTTAGAAGAGGGTTCAATGTTAGTAGATTATGAGGGAAATGAGAAAGAATTAGATTTTTAATTAATTTAAGACCTTGATTGAGTGCTTAATTCAGTCAAGGTCTTTCTTTTTACATTTGCTTTGAAGCTCATTTTAGTAAGCAGACGTACGAGATTGGTTGCAGTGCTATTTATATAAAACGACAATCTTAAGAATCGATTTATATTTACACACGAGAATGACAAAACTCGTAGTAATAAAGGCGGAAATACACTGGTGCATAAAGCAAGTGCACAAAAAAAGAAATAAAGGAATTATGTAAGTGCAACATGAACGTTACTTTCTTGAAATTCATAACTCATGAAGGTTGTACCATCATGGAGTAGCGTTTTAATACTTGGAGGAACGGAATAAGAACGAGAAATGGGTGAGATGACATTTTATATGGCAGAGGTAGTTAGGACTTGGAATTGCTAACAAACTAACGAGAATGACAAAGTTCGTGGCGATAAACTATAGGTAACGTGAAAGTGTGAAACAAAGGTTAAATTTAAAAATAGCCAATTAGAATTTATTGGAATTTATCGATATATAATAACTGTTGATGATAGATGGTGAATTTCTAAATGTAATTAATAACGTGATGATTTAATAATTAAAATAAAAAGGATTACCTTATGAACAGGTGAAATGGACTTATGGGATAACCCTTTTGCTTTAGAATAGTATGATTATATAACTGATTGTCAAAATGCATATAAACAAACTAATGCCGTAATTATTTTTGAAATAGCGGATTAAAATATAAAAAATCCGAAAATGAAAAGCTGTATCAGCTTGTTGAAAAAATGGAAAAAAATATAGATCACATGCTGAGGAAATAGCCGGTTTAGAGAAAAGAAATATAAAAAATGCGATAATCCAATAGGATCAACGGCGGAGAGTATGTTTAATAAGATAAAAGATTCATACATTGATAAAGGAATTTATGAAAGGGATGAACAAGTATGAAAAATTATAACGCAAAAATCAATGCAAAAAGATGATGTAATAAATACACTATTAGGATTAGAGCATTAGGAGGGGGAACTTATGATAATAATGAATAATTACCCCAAGATAGGGACATATATCATATTAGAACCTAGCGGATATTCAATAGTTGAAAAAAACAAAGTACAGTTGGTTAGACAAGGTGTCGGAGGATTTAGTGAAGATGGACAGGTAGTTGGTATTTATGTTAAAGATAACAAACTATTTTTTTTCTACAATGGAAAATCATTTGAAACATCTGTAGACGATCTAATTTGTACAAATAGTTATATTTCCAAATTGGAAAGATGTTTTAGTGTACAAATAGGGGGACAAAATATATGTAATATAGTTTATGAGCCTTTTATCGATCCAGGAATGATATATTATGATGCAGACCCTGAAGAATTTGATGTATTGTTATACTTAAGTGGATTAATGAAGAATGAGGATTCTATTAAGAAATTTATGAAGGGTATGGAAATAATTAAAGCACAGAATAAAAGCTAGTGTTTTAGAGAAAGAAAATTAAGCTTATAGCAATGTCTATATACATCAAGTGCTATATTTGTGATAAGACAGTAAAATGTTTTTTTATAAATCATAGATAAAATAAATCTTTAAAATTATATAATTGAAATTATAAGAGGGAACCTTTTAGAACGTAAATTAGGGAACAATAACACTGGTGATGTTGTTACGTATACATCTAGTGAAGGGCATCTTACGCGTCCAGATAGCATTGGGCGTAATGATAAGGGTGAAATTGATTTGGTTCATGATCACAAACACAAAATGGGTGAAAAAGACCAAACTGTTCATAACGACAGGCAAATGCGAGCTGAAAGAGAAATGCTCGAAGATAAAGATGGAAGTCATGTTGTGACAATATCAAGCGATAAACCTGATTTAAATGGGATTCCTCCTAAGCCAAGACCAAGTGGGCCTTTAGGTAAAGATAGTGATGTTTACTATACTGACCCAAGTAGTGGTAAAGTGACTCGCATATGGGAGGCTAACCCAATTCTACCTGGTGGAGGTAGATGGAAAAAATTATAAATATAAATTATTATGTAACTTTATTTTTTAGTATTAAGGAGGATATAAATGAAACCTAATTATTTTTCAATTGCAATGTATCCCACAGTATCTTTTAATCAGGAAGAGATACTAGGGCGTATTTTGGATGTGTTTGAGTCAAATGAAAAATTTACTCCTACTCATTGGGGCAACTGTGAAACGGTACGGGTAGAATATAATCGTGAGGAAATTATTGAAAAAGTGATTTCGGAGCGTAGAGTATCTGAAGTTCACCTCTATCGTGATAAATCTGTTAACTATAGAGGGAGTTTTGAAGTTAACTTGAGCCATGGCTCATTTTTAAAGTTTGAGTTTCATAAATCTATACCAAAAAAATTATGGCCAGCTTTTTTTGAGTTATCTGACCAAATTGCAAAAATTGTGAAACCACGTTATGGAGTGGCGCAAATTTGTTGGCCAGTACCCTATCCGTGGAATACGGAACGCGAACGTTTATATATGCTGATGAATATATCTTCGCTACCTATACCAGTCAGGTTTCTTCCCAACGGTCCCTTGGGGCTAGGAGCTAGAACATACTTTAGTGGTCATATTTTAGAGATGTTTGATAAGGAATTATTACTAAATAGTCCAGCTGTAGTATCAGAACTGAATTGGGGTGGTATTCGCATGGATCTTTTAAATAACCCATTAGAGGCTGATGGTGACATATTACTTGATAGTTGGTTACATGTCATGAAATATTTAGAACCAGCTCAAGTTATAGCTATACCAAGTTTTGATGAGGATCGGATGGGTGTTACCTTTTCTCCAAATGTTGCTTGGAAGGAGTATCTAAAAAGATAAATGAAAGGTGATTGTAATCATGAATGAGAATAATAATGATAGAATAAGAGTCATGGAAATATTAAATAGATCTCAATACAATGATGAGATTATCGATCAGTTAGATATGAGTGATTTAGACCTTACTTTTTCAGACCTGTCAGAGGTAATGGGAAAGCGTATTATGGCAAAACGAGTTATGTTAAGGGCTTCCTCATTAATGGGAGCAGCGTTTCGTGATTGTGATTTTGAGCTGGCTGACTTTAGAAGTTGTAATTTAGAGGAAATCAACATTGCAGATTGTAGGTTTGGTGAAGCGGATTTTTCTAAAGCAAATATGAAATATGCAAAGGTAAATATAAGTAGTTGCTTCGAAACTTGTTTTGATGAAGTTGATTTTTCATATGGAGAATTAGTTGGAACAATTTTAAATCATGCTACTTTTCGCCATGCAAATTTGTCAGGAATCGATGCGGAACAGGCCGACTGTACGGGAACGGATTTCAGCAACGCGAATCTTACAGAAGGAAACTTTGAAAAAGCGTATTTAGAAGATGCAAATTTATCAGAAGTAGATGCTAGAAATGTCGATTTTACAAATGCAGAATTAACGGGTGCTATCCTTCGTAGTGGAAATTTTATGGGGGCGGATTTTACTAACGCTAAACTTGACAATGTAGATTGGACAGGAGCAAATGTAGAAGGAGCTAAGTTTGACGAAAATGTGAAGGAACAAGTGTTGAAAATGATATAGACGTTTATTGATATACGTAGAAGGCTTATTTCAACTTGAACGATGAGGAGGTAGATAGTAATGGCTTATGTATAACAGGTGAAAAAGGTGTCTATATACAAGGGTTAATGGATAAGAGTAATGAAGAGTTTGATAATGGAAATTTAGAAGAGTCTGTTTTTTTATTGGAGCAAGCATGGGGAGAACTTCCAAGTGATAAGGTAACTTATGACGAGAGCTTTTTAATAATATGGAGTATTTTGGATATCTCTATTTTATTAAATGATGTTGAACGAATGAAAAAATGGGTTGATAAAATTTTTGTTGCAGATCCTGAAAGAGGAGATACCGGATTAACCCCCTAATTTTGGACACATACTACTCTTAACTCGTTATTTCATAGAATTACTCAATATTTCATTTGAGGTAAGAAAATTCTCTCACCTCAAACCCGCACTTCGTTAATTTTTAACTTTTCTTTTTGAATGCGTTGATAGAAATCGTTTGGTGATAAGTCTAAAATACTGGAATGGATTCGACGATTATTGTAAAAATCCATGTACTTAGCTACTTCACCATAAGCTTCCGCATAAGATCCAAACACGAATCTTCTTAAACATTCATACTCTAGTAAACGATGAAATGACTCGATATGGGCATTCATATTTGGTGTTCTCGGTGGAATCCGTTCGTGCTCAATTTGGAATGTTTCACATGCCTTCTGAAATGTTAATGAAATAAATTGTGGGCCGTTATCTGTTCGAATAACTGGCTTTGATCCTTCATCAAACTGTTGCCGTTTAAACAAAGCACGTTGAACGAGCTGACCAGCGTCACAGCCAGTGCACTGTAAACCAATATGATAATCAATAATGGAACGATCATATACATCGATAAGGAACAGGATAAAAAAGAAACGCTCTTCGCCTTCAATATACCCGTATTTGATATCTGTTTCCCAAAGCTGATTAGCCCCCGTGATGATTCTGTTCCGCGAAAGTTTCCTTGGATATCGAAGCTTTATTTCTCGTTGCGGTTGTAAGATATCAAGTTCTTTACACAACCGATACACTTTCTTTTTGTTAATCTTTAATTCATATATTTTTTGAAGGAGAAGACATAACTTTCGATAGCCATAGATACCAGCTTCACCGGAAATTAGCTCCATCAACCATTCCTGTATTTGCTCATCGGGTATCTTTTTTCCTTTCCTAGTACATGAATAACCTGGAATTGGTCGCCCCTCACTCACAGATTTTTCTTCTCTTTTACGCTGATAATAGTACGTAGAAGGGGAAACCCCTAAAATCTTTAAGACTTTACGCACAGAATAGCCTTTCGCAATCCACTCGTCCGCTACTTCAAGCGTTTCAGTAAGTGAGGGTTCTTCTTTTTTAGCACGTCACGAAGAATAGAAATTTCTAGGTCTTTTTCGCCTAATAACTTTTTAAGCTGGTCGTTTTCTGCCTCTAGTTGTTTAAGTTCTGAAGGGGAAACTCCTTCTTGAACACTGGAAGTATTTAAAGATCTGCTTTCTTGAAAAGCTTTCACCCATTTGCTTACAAGGTTAGGACTAAGTTCATAACGCCTTGCCACTAAAGCTCTATTTCCGGTATCAATCACCTCTTGTACCACCTGTTGTTTGAATTCTGCAGAATGTTTTCTTCTTTGCATCAAAAAGCCCCCCTTCATTTTTGGCTACCTTAAGTATAAAACCACTCTTAACAGGTGTCCAAATTCATTAGGGGGCTAAATAGAAACATGCTCTTACACTCTTAATACAAATAATTTATTTTACTAACTTATATCATGCTTTCACACCAAATAACAAACGTAAAAAGTGCTTTAGATTTATTCCTCAGGATACCGTTCTTTTACAAGTTCTTCGATGCTATTACTTTTTTGGATTTCTTCTGATGATATCCAGGCTTTCATTCTTGTTCCATCCTTGTTGGTTAAATATATGGTAAATTCTTTATTATATAGTTCCTCTTTAAGGATAGTGGTCACCTTTGTCAGATCCTCAATTAAATGGGGATTGTTTTTAAATTGCATACTACTGTCATTAATAACTAAAGTCACCTCATACTCCGGACACTCTCCGTCTTTCGGATGTGGACAAGTAATACCTTCAATTACAAAATGGTCGTTTTGAATTTCTTTTAATCTGTCACCTACTTTTGTTTGAGTTTGAATCAAATATGTCCAATAACTGTCTAAAGTGTTTTTCATTGTTAATAGCAGTTCTTCTTTCGTTATAACTTTTTGCACATTTTTAAAAGGGAGACCTATAGATTCACCATTATGATCCTTAATTTCAAGTTCTGTTATCTTTCTATTACTCTTCTGAATGAGTTGGAATAGAGCATATAAACGATCTAATTCTGCTGATTCAAATTGACTATAATCAATCTTGTTACTCGTTTTTAAAGTTAATAACAACTCATCAGTTGGTTTGTCTTCATTATAATCAACTATATACTGAAGAACATTTTCTTTTTCAAATTCCTCGTAGCCTAACTTTTTAATTTCTTTTAAAATTGGTTTAAATTTCTTATATTCCTCATATGTATTTTTTCCGTATTGATATTCATCACCTTTTATCGTTGAATGAAAGAAGCCATCTACCTCTACTCGAAATTGAATATTTTTGTTGTTTTTTGCTTGAACAGTATGATATGTATGTCCCATATTCCCTTCATTTATACCGCCCCAATCTGTTACAACAACATCAATTCCATGTTTTTCTTTTATATATTTTTTTACCTCTTCTTTATTCTCATAATTACAGCCACTCAAAAATAAGAAACATACCACTAATAACATTACATTTTTCATTCTTTTCATATAACCCCTTATACCCCTTCCTTATGTAAGAAATGATTCCTAGTTGTGCAGCAAATTCAAAGCCATTTTTTCCCTAGTCAGGATTTATATTCATTATACTCTGATATACTGAAAACTATAAAGCATATAGTTCATCATCATTAGTGATAAAATTCTTTTAAATTAATGGAGGAGATTTTATGTCGAAGTATGCAGACTTAATTGCACATTATGGTTTAGATGGAAATGGGAAATATATTAAAGAGTTTCAAACCGAAGAGGTTAGGAACTTAGCAGACGATTTAATGAGACTGCTTTATGCTATTAATCAAAATGATGCGACAGATAATTATAAAGCTGAAAAACTTGAATTAATCCTTGAAAACTTAAAATCCATTGATACTAAATTAAATTGAATTATAATTCAAATGATATAAAGAAAAACACCTATGATATTTATATAGGGGTTTTTTGGTTTTGGTGCAAAAAGAGAATAAGATGCATATATTCCTAACGGAATCGTATCTTATACTGCAAGTTCAAACAATTGATGGATGAATTCTTTCTGTTTTTGGACAGACTGGCCCCGTGAATCAATTTGTTCTTTTTTAATCATATGCATGGCTTCTACTCTAGAAAGAATGGTTGTAGCTGTGTCAAAAAATTTGAACCCTAGCATAGAACGGATTCGCTTTTTTATAAAGCGCTTTGCAGCCTTCTGATCTCTTGTTTTACTTAGGAAAAAATCGATTGTGTTTCCTTTCGAATCAACAGCACGGTACTGATACATTCATTGTCCTTTAACTTTGATATATGTTTCATCGACTCTCCAAGAGTCATTGGTTTGCTTGAGGTGACGACGAATTCGTTTGTCCAATTCAGGACCATACTGATGAACCCAACGCATAATCGTTGTATGAGAAATGGATAAGCCCCGTTCCTCCATCATTTCCACCATCTCACTGTAAGAAGGATAATCTCAGGCTGGTAATGCTTCCATTTGAATACATTTTCCTTTTCCATACTGATCACACACCTTTTGTAGAGTAGTAATATCAGTATGTCCAAGTTTAAGAGATTTTTTGCACCAGAACCATTTCACCGCCTATGTTCTTAATATGCTAAGAATCACGAAAAAATATTTATTCCTTTTTATAGTGTTTTTAATTTAGGGATGAGTGAAAAAACATTTAAGGAATAATCAAATTTGACACTTTTTAAATCCAGCTAATAAAAAACTTTGTAAAAACCCTCAACTTATACGAATGTCCTTAAACTCTAAATGTAATTTTTTCGAATATGATTTTCTATGCTTCCATATCTATTCATAAAAGTGTACATTGTGGATTGTTTCAAGATTTATAGAATATTATTCGAACATTTTGTGAAAAACAACAAAAAACACAACAAACTACTAGGATCAGGTATTAATTACCTAGTGTTTATTAGAAACGCTGTGCTACAATAAGGATGCTTTAAAGGTACACTCTAAAAATAGTAATGAAATGGGGTATTTACTTGAACTTTCCACAGTTAAAAATCGGTCATATGATACCAAAGGTTCCAATTATGCAGGGAGGTATGGGCGTAGGTATTTCATTAAGCAAACTTGCATCTGCTGTTGCAAATGCTGGAGGAATTGGGATTATCTCAGGAACTGGAATTTCCATCGATGAAATGAGACTACATATAAGGAAGGCGAAGGAAAAGGTACATAATGCCGGTTATATTGGAGTAAACGTTCTTTTCGCGATGAATGATTTTGCTGAAAAAATGAAAGCGGCCATTGAAGAAAAAGTTGATTTCATCATATCAGGTGCTGGAATTTCAAGAGATATGTATACTTGGGGCAAAAAAGCCGGCATACCAGTTATTTCAATTGTTTCTTCAGCGAAGCTTGCTAAATTATCTGAACGTCTGGGTGCATCTGCAGTTGTTGTAGAAGGTCATGAAGCTGGGGGACACCTTGGAACAGAAAGACCTTTATTCGATATATTACCTGAAGTAGTTGCAGCGGTTAAAATTCCCGTAATTGCTGCTGGAGGAATTATGACCGGAAAAGATCTTGCTCGTGCCTTAAGTATGGGGGCCTCTGGAGTACAGATGGGGACGAGATTCGTTGCAAGTAATGAGTGTGACGCACCTTTATCATTTAAAGAAAAATATGTACATGCCCGCCCGGAAGATACTATACTGCTCAAAACAACTGTAGGTCTCCAAGGTCGTGCTATTAAGAATAACTTCACTGAACTGGTAGCTGATGATAAAAAGATAAAAATAAAGAAGTGCATTAATTGCCTAAAAAATTGTTCTTATCGTTTTTGTACGCTAGATTCTTTAATAACATCAATGGATGGTGATTGTGAGAATGGTCTTGTTTTTGCTGGCGCAAGAGTTCATGAAATCAAAGAGATTCTGCCAGTCAAAACAATCATCAACAATATCATGACAGAATATAAAGCTTGTATTTAAGCTAGAATTATCGTCTGATCCTCTTAAGGAGATGAACTTAAAATAGGTACTTGCATCACGGGGTGAATACAGAATATTTATATCTTTATGTTAATTTAAAAAACCGAGATATCTCAATCTTCTTTTAAAATTCGTAATACAGGTATGTCCGAGATACGTGTAAAAATGGGTCATTGGATTCTATTTATATTTAAATTCACATCCAAAATGCAATGCGAATAATTTATAACACTCATAACAAAAAAGTACATTTTAGTAATCAAATTAAAAAAAGGGACTCTTATACCAGTCCCTCTTTTAATTATTACGTTCTGTTGTAAAGTTTTTTTACACATAGAGACATAGGGAGATTGTGGTCAAATTTTATGAAACCGTTAATAAATTCTGTAATTCGTTATAAGCCGAAAAGACGGAGTCTGATTGTGGTCTTACCCCTGTCAAGTAGACAGTCAGAAAAAGACTAAGCTACCAGTGTGTTTCGATATTCAATCGGGGCACACTGGTTTAATTTCTTTTGAAATCGTTTATTATTGTAGAACCATATATATTTTTCAATAGCTTGGATCAATTGTTCTTTTGAATGGCACCCTGAAAAATAAGATGTCTCTGTTTTTAAATGAGAAAAGAAAGATTCGATACAAGCATTATCTAAACAATTTCCCTTACGGGAATGACTTCCTATCATATTGTAAGCCTTTATACATTGGGAATAGTTCTTAGAAGTGTATTGAAAACCCTGATCAGAATGCAGGATAGCGTCTTGGATCGGCCTTTTCCGTGCAAGTTCATCTATTGTATTTATAACTAAAGAGACATCATGTCGATGAGACAATTTCCAAGATACAATCTCATTATTGTAAAGATCTTGGATAACAGATAAATAATAAAATCGATTTTGACAGGATAAATAAGTAATATCCGTAACAAAAATACGGTTAGGTCTATCAGTTTTAAATTTTCGATTTACATGGTTTGGATATAAAACGGATGGCTTCGTACCAAAGTAACGTCGTTTGATTCGGATTACAGATTTGATACCTAGTTCTCTCATTAAACGATATACACGTTTATGATTCACACAAACCCCTTCTTTTCTAAGTGCTACTTGTATGCGAAGATAACCATAAAAAGGATAGGATCGATGAATCGCCATGATATGTTCCTTTAAAATGTGTTCTTGTTGTTTACGAATCTTGCGTTTTTGGTGTGTACGACACCATTTATAATATCCCGAACGGGATACCTGCGCGATTTCAATTAGCCACCTGAATGGATATATCTTACGTAGCTTATGAAGTATACGAAAACGATTTACTTTTGATATTTTCCCTCCCCATGTAGATTTGGATACTGCTTTTTTAAATAATCTACTTGTGCTTTTAAATAATCACGCTCTTCTTCTACACTTTGAAACTTCTGTTGTGAGCAACCATTAGTACTCAAAAGATACGTGTTTCTTTTATCTGTAACAGATTCACCATTACGAATTTGCTTTACCCACATTTTCAATGGTGTAGCACTTGTCATTCCTAGTTCTTCAGCAATTGCATCATAACTCCGTCCGCCATTTTCATACAAATGTACAGCTTTCAATTTAAACGCCTCTGTATATTTTCGGAATGTTGTTCCTTTTTTCGCCATAAAAATATCCCCTCCAAGTATAGTGTAACATTCCACATTAAGAATGTAGTCTTTTTACACTGTCTACTTAAAAGGGATAATACCAATTGAAGACTTCGTCTTTTCGGCTTATATGGCATGAAGCGTTTCTATCCCTTTTATCGTACGTGAGGCTCTTGTCGTGCTCCTACTCATTTTTTCTAAAATGTAACGTGGTTTAGAGAACTTTGCAACAGAACCGACAAAGCAATATATTGTTGTTCGTAAGATTGTAGATAATATTTATATTAGCATTCGTTCCTGATCCCTACTTTGTGTGGGGCTTTTTTAATGTAAAAGAAAAGGCACTCGAAATGAGTGCCTTTCTCCGACTTGAACCATCTTAATTTTAAGAATATGTATTTGGACTCCCATCCAATTACTATTTTACCATATTTATCTATATTGTTGATTGATAAATATGATTCAAATCAGTAAATAGAGAAATTTTATTGTATGCTAACATTTGATAGTTTTGTAAACAGACTATCTATACTCTCTGTGTCCGTCTTAAAAATATTAAGTATGCGTGCCATAACATAATAATTTTCTCCACCACGCTCAGCTACAAGAGCATTCTTTTCATTTTCTTTTACAACTTCATTTTCTAATACAGAGTAAGCTTGTTTGAAATCACCTTTTTCAAATGCTATACAACATGTAAGCAATGAAATGCCATAATAATAGCCTATTGCGTCATACATGCTAAAACAACTATTCGGCATCAGTTTTAATTCGTAAGATTGTATTACATCGGCAACAAGTCTCGTTACCTCTTCGGATTCAATAAAAGGTTTCATACGTAAACAGTGCTTTCTATTTAGTGGTGTATGAGCGAACGATTTCAATTTGCTAATCAACTTCTTTAATACTTTTTGATCGTCTTCATTTAACGTATCTATTTTAGATAATAAAATATCTCTTATCTTTTCCATTTCTAATCTCCTTCAACAATTAGTAGGCTATAGCTGCATCTTCATTATAGCAAGGTTCTACACGCTTCCCTATGATATATTTCTTATTTAGGGAATCTTGACGAAGAACTTGTGAATCCTTATAAGAAATGAGGGAACTAAAATGACAATATAACAACTTTAATTATGTAAAAAATACACAACTAAAAACAACGACACTGAAGTAATACAAGATTGAATGATCGAGCGAAAAAATTAAAATTCATCATCAGAAATTAAATTTCCAGCATCATTATCTTTCGTCAATCTTTGTTTTAAGTAGTTTTCTGGTTCTGGTGCAAAAACTCCAAGATTCCTGCAAGCAATCTCCTAAACTTGGACATACTGATAGTATGACTCTAAAAAGGTGTGTGATCAGTATGGAAAAACAACATGTATTTAAGTGGAAACATTATCAGCCGGACATTATTTTGTTAACAGTAAGATGGTACTTACGGCACAATTTGAGTTTTCGTGATTTGGTGGAAATGATGGATAAGGTTGTATGTGATATTACATATAAGCCATATATAAGTTCATTTGTTTTAACTTTTGGCGATGATGAGGATGAATTCGATTTTTTACTATACCTAAGTAATTTGATGTTAAGTAAAGATTCCATTTTAAGTTTTATTAAAGGAATGAATAGATTAAAAAACTCTTAAGAAGTTTTAACATCAGGAGTATAATTTTACCATAAAACTATAAATTATCTGAATTCCTAAATTAAAATTTAAACATGGATTTGAGTCAATATCTTGGACACAAAAAAATTAAATCAATTGAAAGCAGTTGATGCGGTAGGTGGAGACTTAGATGATATTGTTGAAATACTAGAAGACCTTGGAAAACAAGCTGCTTCTAGAAGATAAAAATTAAAGGAGAAACTAAAATGGATAAGACTCAAATTGCGAAAGACATTAGAGGTGCCATAAAAGGTGGCCAATTGGATACGTTAAGAGATTTACTTGAGAAAGAACCAGAAATGTTAACATGGATGACACCCTTTGGTACATGGTTACATGTAGCCGCAGCTTATGGGCATTTAGAAATAATAGAATATCTTATTAATGCTGGGATAGATATTCATGCACAGGGTGGAACTTTTTCTACAAATGCCCTTGAAAGAGCGGCTACAAAAGGGCATTTAGATATTGCAGAATATCTCATTAACCATAATGTTGAGATTGATACTAGTGAACCAGATAGAAATCCTCTGTTTGCTGCAATATATGGCGGTCATTTTGAGATTGTTAAATTGTTGGTTGAGAATAATATAGATATATCTATAAAAAACTCTGGTGACAACATGAAAGATATGGATGCTTATGCATTCGCCATTGAAAGAGGACAAACAGAAATTGCTGCATATTTAAAGCAAAAGATGGATGAAAAAGAATAGAAAAAGAGACTTTTTATTTAATAGTATTTGCTATAGAGAAGACAAATATAACCAATCTAAGTTTTATACAATATAAGGTCTATGTGAAATATAATGCACACGACAAAAGAATTTTTTATGAGCATAGCCAATAGAAAAATGGTTTGTCACAGTGACGCCCTATGTGTTGTCGAAGGTTCATAGATTGGAAGTGTGGTAGGAGCTATTTAAAATTAAGGGAGTGATATTTATATTGAATTTCATAGAAAATCTAAATGAAGAAGCTAAAGTTGTAATAGGTTTGATAATAGCTGAAAGAATGTTTAACTTGATACATATAAGTGAAGATGGCCATAAAACTGGTAGGGGGGCATTAGATAGTTGTTGGCAGTGGCTTGAAGGCGAAGAGATAGAAGTTGCTGATTTATATGGTTACATTGATAGCGAAGATTATATAGATGTAGTTGAATTTGCTCATCTTGAGAAAGATGATAAAAAACAATATGCTTGGTATGCTGTTTTAGATGCAGTTTCATATACTATTTGGCAAGCTTATAAAAAAGAAAATAGGAAATTTGTTCCCCAAGCAATAGAAGGAATTGATGACGAAACATTAATAATATTAGTTGAAAATTCCGTTGAATCTAAATTCTTTAAACTTGAAAGTATTGATAAAGTAAAAAAATGCTTATTAGAAAATTATTCTATTAGCAGTGAGATTCAAAGTAATACAATTATTAAAAAAGATATTATGAAAATGGTAGATAATTAAAATTGTATAAATTTAACATAGGATAGTGGATTTGAGTCAATTTCTTGGACGCAAAAAGGTTAAATCTAAGCGACTTATATGTATTATGGAAGTATAAATATCTAGGAATAATACCAGAACAGGAAGAAAAACAAAGGTTATTGAATCAATATTCAAAATAATACCCTAATAATACAACCTAATATTATTTACTATTCTGAAAAATAGAGTGATCCAAACTCCTCTTAAACAGGCTCACTTGTTTAGGGGGAGTGTTATGAAAAGCAGGAGAAAGCTAGTTATGAATTAATGATTAGGATTAGACAATAGGAGGTGTAATTGCAAATAAGTAATAAGGAGATTGTAAAATGACAATAAATGATGAAGTTTTTGGAGAACTTGATTATCAGTATAAATGGGTAGGATACAGAACTGTAAAGTTTTTAGGAAAGGACATCGAGATAGCATTATTGGTAGGTGGTTCAGAAGATGGTGGATTTGATGAAGGGCAATATGCAGCATACAACTCATTAATGAATAATTGGGAACAAATCCAACATAGCATACTACATTCAATTTTAGATTATTATAAACAAAAAAGGCATGAAATAGGTTATGATGTTGCGTTTAATGAAGACTATCCATTAATTGAGACAGTTGATCAATTAATAGAACATATAACATTAGTAGGTATTTCTGTTCCATATGACTTTCTTCGCGAAGGACGTGATATAGGAATATCATTTGACTGTTCGTGGGATGAAGAAAATGGTTTAGGAGTTCGTCTTATAAATGAAAAAGTAGATGAAATAGGCTATCAAGATGTTGCGGTTTAAATATCACTATTTGCTAGGAATGAAGGATTTAATACAGATATAGTATACGAATTTAATATTAGTTATAAAGAAGTGATTGAGGCAGCTGGTGTAGATTCCAAAGTGGTAAAAAAGTAATAAGAGAAGTATATAGATATTTTGATGGGTTAGGAGGGTTCAAATAATAGATGTTCAAAAATTGTCGACTTATGAACTATATTCTCCGGTCGATGAAAATGAGATTAAAAAAGTTGAAGAGGAAATGGGATTAATATTACCAAATGTTTATAAACACTTGCTGCAGCATATGAATGGATTTGTAACTGAGAATGGAGTCGTTATATTTGGAGTTGATATAATAAATGAAAGAAACACAACATATGAGGTTCGTGAATATGCAAAAGGCTATGTTGCTGTGGGAAGTAATGGGGGAGGAAAGTTTTTATTAATGGCTGCAAATGAAAACGCAACAGAGTTAATACAAGTTGATCCGGGAGTTATGGATCCGACGTATGCTACTCTAGTAAGTGGGAATTTTGTACAGTGGATAAATGACGGAGCGATAGATGTTGAATTTGTAGGTGAAAAGCAAGAAATACATAAAGAAAAGCTTTGCAATCTTATACTAATAAGTTTACCAGTAGGAGGGGTCATGGATTTAAAGAAAATACAAGAGGTATTTAACATTAAAAAGGGATTGTTTGATTTATTAAAGGGATCAAAGCAATTACCATTCGTGTTAATGAAAGACATACCTGTTGAATTTGCTTTGAAAAATATAAAACAGTTAGGTGAAATAGGCAAGATATTAAAAATATCTAGTGTAGATTAATCCGTTTTATGAGTTAAATATGGGTATTAATTCAGAACAATACTGTTGAAAAATGTGCTGATGATTCCGTAGTTGTCCTATATAATCAATAAACTAAATATTTAATAACTTAAAAAAACTTTAAATTAAACACTAACAAAAAGAAAAGTAGGTGGAATTTTGGTGATACAATTTGAGTATTCATATAAACCATTAGTAAGTGAAGATATTAGGAATTTTGAAAATAAGTATGGTGTAATATTACCAGTGGACTATAAAATTTTTTTATTACATAATAATGGTGGCAAACCTGTTAAAAGAAGGTTTAAAACAGCTGATGGGACTATTACAACTTCAATAATGTTATTTTTGCCAATATCAGAAGAAACAGAGTCAAATTTGCAAAGCTTTTATAACCAATATAATTTAGGTGAAATAGTTCCATCTAATCTGCTTCCTATAGGTATTGACCCAGCTGATAGTTTGATAGCTTAGACATTGATGGGGATGGTAAAGTGTACTTTTGTGACATGGATTACTTTGAGGAAGATAATGAATTAAGAGATGAGTATGTTAAATTAGTTTCAGAGAGCTTTTTGATGTTTCTTAATAACTTATATAAATCATAAATTAACAAATATGATAGTGATTTCTTGATAGGAACCCAATTCCATGGATATGATGATATTGATAATTTGGGAATACAAATATTAAAATGAGAAGCCACAAGATGAAAAATCACAAGAACAGAGGATTTAACAACTCTATTCTAGCTATTTTATTTCATTTAGTTGTACATATAATAGTGTTTACTATAAAAAATAGAGTAATCTAAAATCCCTCTAAACAAGTGAATTTGTTTAGGGGATTTTTATGAAAAGCAGGAAAAGTAAATGATGAATCAATAGATAAAATCTATAATTAGGGCTATGCAAATAAAGGGTGTTGAAGTTCTTGAAGAATTAGCTAGTAGAAGATAAATTGAAATGAAGGGGGACTTGTTTTGGATAAAAAAAGTGTAAACAAAGCAATAAGGAATGCAATTAAACTTGGTGATGCTCATGAAGTGAAACGATTAATAGGTAATGAAAAAGAAATTTTGAACACAATGACTTCATTTGGTACATGGTTACATGTAGCGGTAAAGAAGGGGCACCTTGAAATAGTTAAGTATCTCATTGGAAAAGGGATAGATATTGATGCTAGAGGTGGTACATTCGATGCTTCTGCGTTAAATGTGGCAGCAGGAGCGGGGCAATTGGAGATAGTAAAATATCTAATAGAGGTTGGCGCAGAATTAGATGTGAGCTTAGCAAAAAGAAATCCATTATTTGGAGCAATTTATGGTGGGCATAAAGAAGTAGCCGAGTTTCTAGTTGAAAAGGGTATAGAAATTTCAATTAGATATACTGGTGAAAGTATTAAGAATATGGATGCCTATGAATATGCTAGAGAATTTGGCCAAACAGAAATTGCTGAATATCTAAAGAAAAAATTAGAAGAGAAGTAGTACTAGTTAGTAATTCTCAGTTGGAACTTGTGCACAGCTCTGTCAGTTTAATATAGATTCTTCTTTTTCTTAAAAAGGAATGAATTTTATTTTAATTGGTTGATGTAATTTAAACTCCTCATCAAATGATTTGCTTGACGATGTTTTTCCAATGGATAAATCTAAACCTGTATGGAATCGAGGCGGACGAGCGACAATGGATCTTTCGGAAAGGTTGTTTAATAAATAATGACTTATGGCATTCATAGTATAGAAGTAGAAGAGGTAATTCAATTTTCCAGGATGTTTCAATTTTCTGGTTTAACGCAGGAATTATTAAAAGATATTAAAGTGATAAAAGACATTGATAAAGCGACATTTTTGGCTTATGAAGCAACTTTTGGTGACGATGAATATACTTGGAATGATATTAGAGAATTAGAAATGAGTGAAGTTTGGGGTGATTACTACAATTTAAATGAAGATGAAAGATCGGTAGGATTAGATGCTCTTACAGATTTGATAGATGAACATGTAAGAAAGAGTGATAATGGACTAAGTGATTTTTTTCATGATGTTGTAGCTGATTTGAGAAATTGTGCAATAAATCGTGCAATAAATGGAAAAAGTAATAATTTTTTCGAGAAAATTTTGGAGATTTATAAAATTGGTGGATTTCCATGTGGATGGGATGAAGAGTATTCTGAAGGGAATCCAAAAGGGAATTTTATTGTTTATATGGCTGAGATGGAATAGATAATAGTTATGAAAACTATATGAAATTAACATTAGATAGTTTGAATGAGAACATAAATTGAGCGAGAGAATATATGGAAAGGAGAATAATAGATGAGTAAAATAGCAATTAAAATAAGCCCGAATGGTTCACTTAATAAATATATAGTACTTTTGAGAAAGTATACTAGTTTAGGAATTACAGAAATAAAAAATAAAATTGAAAACAAAGATTTTTTGCCGAAACTGATGCGAATGATACCGATGAAATGGAGAATTTAAAAGAATTAGTTGATAATTTGTTGAAGTTAGGTGCAGAAGTAGAAATATTTGATAGTGATGAATATGGCAAGGGGGTTTTCGATTATCAAGAAATTTCTCACCAAGAATTTATGAATAATATTGACCAATTAAAAGAAATTATAGAAGAATTACAGAATTACGATGACGCTTTGGCTGACGAGGTTTAATTTGAAAAGATTAAATGCTATGGAGTAGTTTTAATAACTGGTATTGTAAAAAACATATGTTAACAGCTTGTGTTAGAGTCATACAGCTCAGGGTTCTAAAATTAAAAACACAAAAGTACATAAGACAAGTGAATGAATATCGACGTAAAGACAAATTAACATAGCATGAATTAAATGATGTAAAGATGCGGCTTGTACCGATAGAGATAAACAGTAAATTTGGGCGGAGTAGGTGAAATTAATGCACTTGTGTTTATGTATGGGGATTTGCCAATAAATAAAAAGGAGAATTTAAATGACAATAAATGATGCGGTTTTCGGTAAACTTGAATACGATTATGTTTGGTCTAAGGATACTACCATTCATTTTTTTGTAAATGCAGTCGAAATAGCGTTGGTGGTTAAAGGTGATGAGGATGGTAAATTTGATGAAGAACAATATAAAGCATATACCTCACTTATGAAAAATTGGGAACACTTACAACAAAGTTTTTTGCAACCAATATTAGACTACTACAAACAAGAGCGACATGAACTAGGTTATGATATTGAAGTAAATGAAAATTATCCATTCGTTGAAACAACGGATCAAATACTAGAAATGATAAGTTTAGACGGAATTGTTGTTCCGTATGCGAGTATTTTTGAAGGTCGAGATATCGGAATTACATTTAATTGTACTTGGGGTATAGAAAATGGACTAGGAATTCGTCTATTAAATGAAAAAGTAACTGAAGTAGGTTACCAGGATGTGGCAATTTAAATTTATACGATTTCATTATCCATACTTTCTATTACTTGAGGCTTCCCTTGCGAAGAGGAAAGGAAACTCTAGGAGGAACTTAAAGTGAATATTTTACCTAATAAATTAGACCAAGTTCTTAGAGAAGACATATATAAACGTGAAGATAAGGAAAAAGTGAAAGAGGTCTTAACTAGACTAGGTGTAGAAGTATCTGATACATTCAGTGAATTTTATCATCGGTATGCTGGACCTTTTTGGGAAGGGTACGTTCCCTACGAGTTGCTAGATATTGTAGATGAAGAGAACGATATTGAATCAAACACAATTATAGCTCGAAATGAGCATGGATTTCCTAAAAAGTATCTAGTTTTAAGTGAGATGTCAGCAAATGCTGTACTGGTGCTAGATAGTGTAACTGATAAAGTTTACTCGGTTCATTTTGAAGGCGGAGATGAGCTACTTTTAAGTGGAGAGTTAAAGGAAACTTGGTCAACATTTTATGCGTTTTTAAAAGAATATTTTAACTGTTAATGTTAGCATCCCATAAGTATTATAACTTTTAAACTTTACAAATACATATAACAATATATAACGGAACATATAGTTATATATTGCAAGTATAGAAATCTGATGATGTTATACATAATATATTTTTGAAAATCTTCGAGAAACATAAATCTCTAAAACATACAATATGGAACTTTTTACAAGAAACGTATGTTCGTGTATGGGTTAATATGGTATACTAGTAATGTAAATATATTCCGCATCTTGTATAAAACGGTTTATTACAATTAAGTGTTTTGGAATGAGAAATTTCAGATATATGAAAAAATAAGCGTTATCATATTTATTATGTAACCAAATATAAGTTGCAGTGATGAACTTATAAAAGAACTAGGGAGGAAGAGAAGATGGCAGTCAGTACATATCAGTTATTTCAACATCTTAATATGACAGGAGCGCAAGAGGAAGTAGCAATACGTTACTTGCAGACGAGAGATGAAGAAGTTTTAAAACATATAGAACAAACGACCATTCGTGAAAATAAGCGAAGTGAGTTTGCTTGGCAGTTCATGAATGATTTTAGGAAAACGTATAAGCAAGATCCAGTTTATTTTCGGTTGTTTTATCATTTGCTTGAGGATCAACTGTTGAATGTTCTTCTCGTACGTTTTACACATGTGAGTTTTCCAGATATGAAGGTTTATTTCGAAAAAAGCGGCCTTTCGTTCGATAGGCTTGTAGCAACTGCTTGTAAGTATTTAACAAATCTTTCGCGTTCTGTAAATGAAGCGGATGTTTTTCTTAGACAATTAATACAGGAGAATCCGAATTATATAGAAGAACAGTTGCAAGTACTGACAGGTCAGCAAAAGCTGCTTTTGCTTCTAGTTATGTTCGACGCAGATTATGAAAGATTTCTTACTTATAGTTCCTTATTGGAGGAAGAATTGCAAGAGCATGCGGAGTTTATACTGAAACTAAGCGGAGCAGAAGAGAAGATAGAAGCGGCAAAAAGGTACGTTCGAGGTGAATCTGTCAGCGAAGTTTCTGTCGGTTCGTCTTTACCCGATTTTACTTGGTTGCTATTATTTCGTGTTTATAAGTATTCGAATGTCGCAAAACGATATATAGACTTGTTAGCGAAACGTTCTGTTAAAAATTTTATGAATTATGCGATTTCTCATGCGTGCCATACTCTTGATCAATCTGGAAATTACAGAAAAACAAAGAGTTTTGATACACAAGTGTATGAAACAACCCGAAATTTGTGTGAGCAATTTGGTATTTCAGAGGAAAGGCTTTTCGCATATCGTCTTACGCAGCATCGTTTAGGTTTCGTTGACTTCGATCGAATATATGAATACCAATTGTTGTTTCGCATGTTGGAAGAGCAGCCGGAATTTGTCCAACGTACACTGCAATATTTAAGTCAAGGTCACTATCTTTTCGTTTCAATGCTTTTAGCGGAGAAAGGATACGAGTTACATAGAAACAAAGTACGTGAAGAGTTTTTAACGGTTGTTCTTCAAACGAAATCATCTGACATACGTGGTACATATCGTGACTATTTATTGGGAAATTTATCATTTGAGGATATGAAGCAGGCACTCGAAAGTCCGAAACATAAAAATAATTACTGGAGAATGCCTGTCTTAGAAATTGCGCTCCTGTGGGATACAGAGGAAGTGGCAAAGAGGGAAGCGGCGCTCGCGCTTCAACTCGGGAATAATTATAATTCTAGTTTATATGAACTTCTGCATCGGTATTCTGCTGTGGAAAATTCGCCTGAACAAATGTTGGAAGAACTTCTTTCCTACGGTTTATCGAGGGAAAAGCTCATTTATTATTCTGTTGAACAAGCTTCCGAGCGTAATGAAAAAGGAAGTAGGGCAAGAGAAGCACTCATTCGTTTGTTTGTAAAAGAACGGGCATATGTAACAGAGAAATTTGCTGAGTATTCTGTGGATGAACGAATTTTCATTTTGGATGAGCTGGCAAGGGATAACGCAGTTCAGACGCGTGATCTTCTCATTCAAAGCCTTGGGGATTCCTCCAAAAAGGTACGTACGGCTGCAGTAGAACTTCTTACAAAAGATGCGGAAGCTGCAGAGGATGTAGCAAAGGAATTAGATCATAGAAAGAAAGTTGTGCGCGAAAATGTGATGCAAACACTTTTATACTATAAATCTGAAAAATATACACAGCTTGTACAAGAAGCTTTGCAGGAAAAGAAAAATGCTTCTTTGATGGAGAAGTTTGCTCCATTGCTTGGCGATGGGGACTTAGGAGGAGCATCTGGAAGTATAGAAGCTCTTTGCACGCGTATTTTAACGCCGCAAAAAAGAAATGCACTTGTGCAGTGGCTCGGATTTGAACCGCAAATCCGTCTGCGCGATTCCGATACAATTGCAGATGCAATGATTCCTCTTGCCTATTTTCAGCAGTATGTATCAGATTCTGTAATTGAGAAAAAGGAAGCGGCGAAAGCAATAGGTACTGCTCTTAACGAACAAGATTTGAAAGAAAATATACAAGCGATATATCAACTTTGGATTTCTCAAGGCGCGGAAGCGAAGAAACGCGGCATTCTTTCGCTGTACGGCATTCATAGCGATGATGCAATGGCGCTGCTGCTCAAAAAGCAGATTGATGAGTGGGCACTTGGTATGCGCGGAGCTATTGCTGCTGCAGCTGTTCAAGCGTTGGCGTTGTCCTCATCGCATCTTGGACTTATGTCTATTCATTCGATGGCATTTAAGTATAAACATAAGCAGGTGCGTAATGCTGCGAAAGAAGCGTTGAGTCTCGCTGCTAAAACGCGTGGTATAACAGAAGAAGAACTAGAAGATCAGCTTGTCCCGGACCTTGGTTTTAATAAACGCGGTGAAAAGACAATTGATTACGGAAGCAGGACGTTTACTGCTTATTTAACTCCAAACTTGAAAATCGAGCTAAAAACGGGAGAAGGAAAACGAATTAAGTCGCTTCCAAAACCAAATGCAAAAGATCATACGGAAAAAGCCGAAGAGGCTAAGGCGGAGTTATCATCTATAAAGAAGCAGCTCCGAAGTATTATCACTATGCAAACGCAGCGTCTTGAAACAGCGCTTTCTCTCAATCGTTATTGGTCGCAAAATACATGGAAGTCTCTGTTTGTGGAAAATCCAATTATGCAGCAATTTGCCATCTCGCTCATTTGGGGCGAGTATAAGGAAGGAAAGTTGCTTGCCATGTTCCGTTATATGGAGGACGGCACGTTCAATACGATTGAAGAAGAAGAGCATGAACTTACGCCAGACACTGTTATCGGTCTAATCCATCCGCTAGAATTGTCGGAAGAGGAACGGGAATTATGGAAGGAACAGCTAGAAGATTATGAGGTTGTCCAGCCATTTCCGCAAATTGCCCGTGAAGTATTTCAGGTGAAGGACGATGAGAAAGTAATTGTGGAAAGGTTTGCCGGTATTCAAATCAATGGTCGTTCGCTGTTTGGTAAGATGACGAAGTACGGCTGGAGCCGTGGATCAGTTCAAGATGCCGGTGTGTATTATACGTTCTATAAGGAAGACACTCGCACAGGATTAGGGGCGGAGCTTGCGTTTGAAGGTGCACCGGTTGGATATGAAGGAGAGGAAGATGTGTGCTTATTTGAAATTCAATTTTATAAAGCAGGCACAGTGAGACGCGGTTCATACGACTACGACGAAATTGATCATGAGAGACGCGTTTTACCAAAACAAGTATCTGAACGATTTTTCAGTGAAATTTTATATGATATAAAACGGACAACAGAATCGAATCTCGGCCGTGATGAAAATTGGCGCAGCAAGCGATAAGAAAGGAAATGACATATGCAGTCTATTAAACCGTTAATGGAAGAATTATATGAAATAGAATTGAATGCTTTAGAAGCGAATGATTCGTTTCCAAAACCACCTAACTGGCGGTTGTCACCACGTGCAGTTCGTACGTTTATCATCGGACAAGAAGAGCCGCTTCTTTGGCAGGGGAAAGAAGTAGAAATTAGTCGTAAATTTTACGGTAATGATGCGCTTGTGGAACGAGCTATTGTCACATTAGCAGGGAATCGCGGACTGATGCTAATCGGAGAGCCAGGAACAGCAAAGACGATGCTAAGCGAGCTGCTTTCTGCTGCGATATGCAGAAATAGTCGTAACACTGTGCAAGGAACAGCCGCTACGATGGAAGATACGATTAAGTACTCGTGGAACTATGCACTTCTTCTTGCGAAAGGACCTGTAAGAGAGGCGCTTGTGCCGGGCCCCCTTTTCGTTGGTATGGAACAAGGGATATTAACTAGATTTGAAGAGTTGACGCGCTGCCCGCAGGAAGTACAGGATTCATTAATCAGCGTTCTGAGCGATAAGGTGCTGAACATTCCAGAGTTTGGGGAGCAAGGAATTCTTACGGCAAAACCTGGATTCAATATTATTGCGACTGCCAACACACGCGATCGTGGTGTGAATGAAATGAGCAGTGCATTGAAGCGTCGTTTTAATTTTGAAACAGTGCATCCAATTAAGGATGTAAAGCTTGAAGCAAAAATAATAGAGTCACAAGTAACGCGTTTATTAGGAGCCTCAGGCATCACGCCAGAAGTGGACCGGACGGTTGTTCAGCTATTGGCGACTGTTTTTCATGAACTGCGAGAAGGCGTGACTGCTGAAGGTAAACGAATTGATCAGCCTTCTTCCGTAATGAGTACCGCAGAAGCAGTATCGGTATATTATCAAAGTGCAATGGACGCGTACTATTATGGAAGCGGACAGGTGAAGATGGATGCACTTGTTCGATACTTATCCGGAACGATTGCGAAAGAAAACAAGGATGATTTAGAAAAACTGCGCAGTTACTTTACAAGCATCGTTAGGGCGCGAGGTCAAGTAGGAGGAGAGGCATGGAAGTCGTTTTTCGAAGCTCGCAATCAGCTGAAGTAAACTCATTGTTTCAAAGAGCTTACAATTTAAGCAACAACGTCGTATACGTGCCTATTCGCCATCATAGTCCTGCATGCTCTTTTCATGTACAAAAAATAGTTGAATTATATAAACCGGATGCGATTCTTATAGAGGGACCGATAGATTGTAACCCCCTTATTCCGCATATTGTGAGTGCAGAGAGCGAGGCTCCGATTTGTATATATTGCAGTTATGATGATAAAACGGATGTGCTTGAAAAAGGAGAGAGCGGAAAGTACCGTGCGTACTATCCCTTTCTCGACTATTCACCGGAGCTAGTCGCACTTCGGGAAGGAGCTGCACATGGCATTCCGGTTTCATTTATTGATCTTCCCTTTAAGGAATATTTGTTTGTAACGAAAAACGAGGAAGAGCGCGGGAAACATGGCGAACAATACTTCCGGCACAGTCAATATGTCCGTATGCTCTCAGAAAGAACGGGTTGCCGAAGCTTTCATGAATTTTGGGAGAAATACTTTGAATTGCAAGGTTTTCATATGACGAGCGAGGAGTTTATCCGGCAGCTCTTCGATTATTGTTATTACACGCGCGCGGACTATACGCAGGAGATGTTGATAGAAGACGGCTGCGTGGCCAGGGAGATACACATGGCAAAGGAAATTGAAAAAGCACGTAAAGTATATGATAAGGTGCTCGTAGTTACCGGAGGCTTTCATGTGAAGGGACTTCTTGAATTGGAAGGAGAAAAGAAAAAACTGTCCAAAAGTCCGTTGTCTGCGGCATATGCAAAAACGTATCTTATGCCGTACTCGTTTTTGGAAAGCGACCAGACGCGCGGTTATGAGAGCGGTATGCCTGCACCTGCTTTTTATCAACATATTTGGGAGAACAGGGATGAAGCGACAGCAGAGCAATTTATGATACGAGTTGCTAGACAGTTAAAAACAGAAGGGATATCAATGGCAGATGAGATTGAGGCTGCGCGAATGATACGTGAACTTGCGCTGCTTCGGGGAAAGATGCAGCCTGGATTGTATGAGTTGATGGATGCGGTGCGCAGCGCATTTGTTAAAGGAGAGATATCTTCGGTAGATAAACCTTTGACGCTGCTTCAGACGAGTCTGCAAGGGACGAAGCGAGGCAAATTGTCAAAAGAAACGGATGTGCCGCCGCTCGTGCATGATTTTCGTGCTTCTGTTCGTTCGTTTCGTCTTCCTGCCCGTTCTACTGTACCACATGAAACGATTCTTGACATATACAAGAAAGAACGGCACCAGCATTTAAGCCAATTCTTTCATTGTCTCGCTTTTTTAGGGGTTCCGTTTTGTGAGAAGCTGCGCGGTCCAAACCTTGCTAGAAAGCAGAACATCAATCTTATGCGAGAAACTTGGAAATATCGTTTCTCAGCGCAGGTGGAAAGTGCTCTCATTGACTTATCTGTGTATGGCGGAACGGTGAGAGAAGCCGCGCAGGAAGTGCTACGAGCAAAGCTGTATAAGGCGAAAGGTCGTGCTGGAGAGGTGTCCCTTTTATTGATGGAAGCCTACTTAAGCGGGTTATTTTCCGATTTTGCCATGTACACCCCTTTCATAGATGAGGCAATACAAGAGGATGGGGACTTTGTGTCTATGGCAGATTGCGCTTACTATTTATCACAAATAGAGAAAGCAAATCAGCAGGCAGATAGCGCCCGAAGCAAAGCGCTTTCGCTATTCTCTATTTTAGATGGCGGCGAACCGGGAATTATTGCGGAAAAGCTTATCGATTTGTATACATTGCAGCCTGCAGATCAGCAGTTTATTGAAGCGTTGGAGCTTTATTTGCAAAAAGAGAAACGGGAAAGTCAGGTAGAAGGAGCAGTATTTGGGCTGTTAACTTCCTTAGCCAAGAGGACGGTTGATGATGTAATGCAAGCGGCAGAAGGATACTTTTATGGGAGTGGCAATATGCAGAAGCAAGCCCCTCTATTTTTGAATGGTTTGTTTGCTGGTGCAAAAGATATTTTTCTATATAACGAGTCGCTGCTTGACGGGATGTCTCATGTCCTGCAAGAACTTGATGAAGAGACATTTTTGCAAGTGCTGCCGCATTTGCGCCTCTTGTTCAGTCAATTCACTCCGCTTGAGGTTGATACGATCGCCAGACAGATTGCTCGGTTATATGACACAACGGAAGAAGCGATAAAAGAAGAAGTGATTTCAGAAGCTGTGCTAACGTATGCAATGCAGTTAGATCGGAAGGCACGGGAGATTCTGATTAGACGGGGGCTAGAAGATGGAGAATAAGATCTCTTTGAATCGATGGCGTCTTGTTCTTGGAAAATATGCGGATGATCAAATAACATTTCAGGAAGAAAGCCCTGTATATAGGGAGATGGACGAGGCGCTGGAGTTTTTGTACGAACGGGAACGGGGGGAAGAACGCGGCGGGTCGCTGGATCCTTCGCAGCTAACAGTGCCCACTTGGGTTTCTAAAGTGCGCGAGTTATTTCCGAAAGAAACAATTGAAATTATGGAAAAACATGCGCTGGAAAAGTATGAATTAACTGCTTTACTACAGGATAAGCAAACGCTTGAAAAAATGGAGCCAAATATGAATTTGTTAAAATGCATCTTACAATTTAAGGATCATGTAAAGCCGGATGTATTGGACACCGCTAAGCGTATTGTAGCCAAAGTAGCTGAGGAGTTACGTCGTAATTTAGAGCAGGAAGTGAAGCCTGCTTTAAGTGGTAGACCGGATCGAAACCGTTCTAGCCGTGTACGTACGATGCGCAACTTTGATTTTAAGAAAACGATTCGAAAAAACATGAAGCATTTTGACAAGGAAACGAACACCATCCATATTGAAAAACCGTACTTCTATGCTGCAACGAAACACGTTAACCCATGGCGTGTGATTCTCGCAGTAGACGAGAGCGGAAGCATGATTGATTCTGTTATTCATAGTGCAGTTATGGCTGGCATTTTTGCAAGTTTACCGACGATTAAGACAGATTTGTTCATCTTTGATACATCCGTTGTCGATTTAACAGATCGTATTGACGATCCAGTGGAAACGCTTATGAGTGTACAGCTTGGAGGAGGAACATATATTGCCCAAGCGCTGCGCTATGCAACGAATAAAATAGAGATGCCGTACAAAACAATTGTCGTACTTGTAACGGATTTATATGAAGGTGGCAGTTACGCTGAAATGTACCGAGAAGCGATGAAGATTGTGGAATCAGGAGCAAAGCTTATCGTGCTTACTTCTCTTGATCCGACTGCACAGCCTTTTTATGATAAACAGGCGGCAAAAAAAATGGTAGCGCTCGGTGCTCATGTAGCGGCGCTAACACCAGGGAGGTTGGCACAGTGGATCGCAGCAATCATTTCTTAAATGTTCTTTCCTCTATTGATGAAACGTACTTGATCGCGATGTCCAACAAAGGAACATACAAGAGAGCGATCAAGGATTTGGCTGCTGTATCAAATGTCAAAATGGACGTAGAAGAGGGTGCAGCTCAAATACATCTTGATGACGAAATTACTGTAACGTTTACAGGTGATATACGTAGTTACTCATGTACTTGTGATGCCCGCTCCATTTGCAAGCATGTAATTATGGCTCTGTTGGAAGCTAAGAAGATGTACGAAGGAGAAGAGAAAACGAAGGTTGATTTCTCTTCTCTTTTGAATGTGGACGTACGCAGCATTGTTTCTGAAAAGATGTGGGCTGAAATGATGTTCCGCGAAACATTTCAGCCGAAGTTTGTTTTGGAAGAAGAGGCAGCTTTAATTGCGTCCTTCCCAGAAGAGAATATAACTGTTCGCTTTCTGACAGCTGAATCGGTAGCTGATGCGATCTGTACGTGCAAAGCAGAGGAAATATGCCGTCATAAGGCGGAAGCGGTATATTGGTATCAAAAAGAGAAAGGGGTTTTGCATGAAACGAAACAGATGCGTCCACTTATCATTGCTCCGGAAAAGCTATCCATTTTCAAAGAGATGATCGAGCAAGTTGTTCATTTTGGATTAACGCGGCTTACTGAAAACACAATCTATGAAATAGAACAACTTTCTGTAAAAGCTCGTTCTTTGAAACTAGCAAAGTTAGAGAACTTATTTCGTAAGCTAGCGACGGATATTGGGCTATATCGGATGAAACATGGGTCTTTTCAAATGGCATCCTATCGGCAAACGCTATCCGCGATTTATGAACACATTGTGTTGTTAGAGCGGCATTGCCTGCAAGAGAGTCCGTATCGTTCGGAATATTATGAAGTTCCACCGCTTATTTTGTACGCTTTCGGCGCATCCGGCTGGCAAACGAAGTCCGGTTATGTTGGTGTGACGTATTATTTCTATAATCGAGAGCAGGAAAAGTGGATTACATACACGCAGTCGCGTCCGATGTTTTATGAAGGAAGCAGCACAACTCCTGAAGTACTCCATGAAAAGCAAGCTCCATGGGAGATTGCGGGGAAAGGATACGAACTGTCTCGTTCATCTTTCCGATTGAAGCAGGTAAAACTTAACGCTGATTTTCAATTGTCATCTAGCTCACACACGGTAGGAGAAGTGGAAGGGAAAACAAATGTGGTAGAGTGGCAATCTCTCTTTTTAACCTCATGGGAAGAACTACTAAAAAAAGTAAAAGAGCACAGGTTAGAGACAAATAAGCAAGGAGTATTTTGTATCGAAGTTGCTGAAATAGGAGAATGGCTGTTTCAGCAGCAGGAACAAAAATGGATCATTCCTCTTATCGATAAGACCGGTAAAACATTGCAAATGCAAATGATGAAACGACCAGAAAACGAACGGATGATTAGACTTGTAAAAATGTATATGGACTCGTTGAACGTAAAGCGAATGCTTGTCCATTCTTATCAGGAAGGTACAAAGCTCGTTGTCACACCTGTCATCTTATATACAGAAGCAGGAGAGATTTTAAATATTACACTCAATGAAGGAGAAACGTTCTATGATAGAGTTAGTGCGCATAATCGATGAATTGGAACAAGTTCTAGATGAGATGCTTGTCTCGGGAGCAGGTGCTATACCCCTTTCTTTTTTTCAGGATATAAAACGAGAATGCGAAAAGTACGGTCTCTCTTATGCTACCGCACAGCTACTTGTCATAGAGGAAGAGCGAAACAAGGCACGCTTTCTTCATAAAGAAGAAACAAGCAGGCTGACAGAAGCGTTTTGTAAGTTGCAGGAATATATTCAAGTTGTAAAGGCTGAAATGCTGCATTTATAGATATGTAATTGGGAATTTAGATAAGATAGAAGATGTTGTGGTGGATAGACCGCCATAGGAGAGATTTTAATTACTCATGACAAAGTTTTCGTTGGTACTGTTGAAAGGATAACAAAGTGTTTAAGTATGTTTAACCGGTTAGATGCGGCGGAGGTGTCGGTTTGAAACAAAGATGTACCGTTTATAAGAAAGTCGTACCGTTTTGAAAAAAGTTTAACCGTTTATAAAAGAGATGAATCGGAATTATCTACACTTTGGTTTTTCTTATTGCACTAACGGGCAAGTCTAACTAGCTATCAAAGATATGTGTTAACATTTAGCTGAAGAATCTTTAAATTTAGGGAGATTTAAATATGGAAATGATAAATAAAATTTTAAGTGATTTTGCTAAAGTTAATGCGGGACAGCAAGTGAGTAATTATTATGAGCTTATTCTTTTATCGGAAAATAAGCAGGAAGGTATATATGAACTTGCAAAAAAGGCTACACACGCTATTAATAATGACACAATAGAACTCATACAGTTGAAAGAATGGGAAAAAGATTTCCTTATTTGCCAATACCCTGATGGGGAAGCAGCTTGGTTTGGAACAATACCACATGGATATGATTTAAATGGATTGACATCGAAGGAATATATAATAGAACAGTTATTGAATGAATTCGAACAAGAAATAGAAGAAGTTTATTGGGTTAAATTAGATACAGAAAATTATTATGCATGCTGTTATGAAGAATATATATTTAAAACGAATAGGGGCATTTATTTTTTTAGTATGCAAGTACACGATTAAAAACATAAAATATTTTACATACATAAAGACGAGACTTCTACATAAGTTTTAAGCAAACTTTTATATAAAAAATATATCTTAATCTGTTGTAGAGGAATCCATTTTGATCAATCCTTTTTCAAAATGGGTTCTTTTTATGTGTCATAAAATAAGGATTTATAAACTATTTTCAGTCAGGTTTTAATTCAAAGCTACAAAAGCAACAATTGTGACTTTCAAACAAACTCGTACCATTTATAAAAAAGGTAAATCAAAATATTGGTTTATTGTGGAAGAGTGAGATTGTAGATGGTATGTTTATAATTGGGACAGAAAAGATGTGTTCCTATAAAAGACTTCTAATGTAACGGTTAGGCCTATATAAGAGAGGGGTATTAAGATGTTAACAAACCAGTACTTAGACAATTTATTCGAAGAATTAAAAATAGAAGGTGAAACTTACTTTTACTATTTCTACTCCTATGTAACACCATCATCGTCAGAATATTTCAAATATGGTCTTGGAGCATTGTTAGACCTTAAGCATCTAATCATATGTTTTACCAATAAAAGACTTATGGTATTAGAAATAACAATGGGTGGTAAGTTTACTGGTAATATAAAGTGTATAGACATGAAGGATATAGAAAGTGTGAAAGTTAAGAAAGGTTTGATTAGGACTAAGATAACTGTCACTTCAACAGGTAACAGGGGAGATATAGTAATTAAAGCAAATAGTTTTACAATAGGTTTATCGAATCAGAAGAAAAACCTATTAAAATTAGAAGAGAAGTATAGTTAAAGGTAAGAAACAAATAAGAGTGTGTTTTATTCAAACTTTTTTATAAAGAAGTTAATCGATCATATTAAATAAGAGCCTGTTTTGATTAATCTTTTTTCAAAATGGAGTTTTTTTAGTTGCTGCTAAATAAGGATTGAAGGTAACTTTTTATTCAAACTTTATTTTAATCCTACAGGAGGAGTTAACTAAAGAGGAAATCGCAGATTTATCTAATAGAATAAAAAAAGTATTAGAAGGTCTAAAAAGTGGAAATTGATAATCATTCATATGCTGAATAGTTTGGAGAAACGGCTTCTCAAAAGGAGAAATACAGTATAGGATTTGGGATAAAAATGGTCAAATTGTTGAAGAAAAAAGAGCTAACTAAATTAGATTTGAACTATGTGAAAAATTTGGGTGAAAAATTATGAAAAAACACGATATAAATGAGCTAGAGAAGCTGCAAAAACAATTATCACGTAACATTTCTTTAAAAAATACATTTAAACTAGAAGATATAAAATTAGTAGCGGGAATAGATATTGCTTATTGGTCTAATGAGGGAATTGACTATGGAGTCTGCTGTATTGTTGTGTTCGATTATCTTACAAAGGCAATTATTGAAGAAGTTCATTATATAGATAAAATTGAGTTTCCTTATATTTCTGGTTATCTAGCATTTAGGGAATTATCATTAGTGCTTGATACAGTTAAAAAATTAAAAAGTTTTCCAGACTTATATATGTTTGATGGAAATGGTTATTTACATAATCGTCATATGGGGATCGCAACGCATGCGTCTTTCTATTTAAAAAAGCCAACTATTGGAGTAGCCAAAACGTATTTAAAGATAAATAATGTTGATTTTATCAAACCTGAAAACGAAGTAGGTTCGTATACTGAGATCGTTGTAAATGAAGAAGTTTATGGAAGAACACTAAGAACTAGGGAAAATGTAAAACCAATTTTTGTTTCTTGCGGTAATTGGATTGATTTAGATACTGCTACCCATGTCGTTTTGCATTTTGTAGAAAAAAATAGTCGTTTACCTATTACAACAAGATACGCAGATTTAGCCACTCATGAAGTAAGAAAAGAGGAACTTTTGAAGATAAAAAAGTAAATACAGTTTAAAAATCTAATAGAGAAAGACATTTTCCTATATAAATACAAATTGAAAACTTTAAAGGGGAATAAAGACATGTCAGAAGAAGGAAAATTAGTTATCTTAAATGAAACTTTTAAGAAAGAGGGAAGTCAAGAGGATATAGAAGGTTTGACGATTATGGTTGACGGTGTTATAAAACAAGTTTTTGATAAGATAAAGTCTGATAGAGAATATACAAGTTATAATGAAGTATTAAGAGATGTTATTTTTGAAGGGATAAATGACATTATCAAAAACTCTGAAGTTTAGTTATGTAAAAACTGCTAGTGAAGGAATAAAAATGATTACACTACAAGAGTTTTTAAATAATTGGGGCAACGAAACTCGTGGTTTAGTTAAACTATGATGAAATAAAAATTAATTTATATTCCTTATCTCAAGAAACTAAAGATTTTCTAATTAAAGTAGGTTTATCTGGGGTTTCTCCTCCATTTTTAAAGGTAATTTTAGTATAGAAGCAGTTTATGAATTTTCTAAAGAGTCTTTGCCAAAAGGTATTATTCCTTTTGCTAGAGACCCTTTTGGAAATTTAATTTGTTTTGATTATCGGCAGAATAATAATGAACCAAATATTGTTTTTTTTGATCATGAAGAACAAGACGAGAATTCAATTGAGTTAATTTGCAATACATTTACGGAATTACTTAATAAGTTGTATTCTTTAGATTAATATAACAAGGATGAAAACAATGGTTATTAATTTTGAATATTCCTTTAAATCTATAAATGAACAAGATATGAAAGATTTTGAAATGAAATGTAATATTGCACTTCCAGATGATTATAAAAACTTTTTGTTACTAAACAATGGTGGAAAGACGGATCGTAGAAGATTTACAATTTGTGATAATAAAGGGGCTACCATTACTTCATCAATTATGCTGTTTTTTCCGCTTTTTCAAGAAACAGAAAATAACCTTGAAAAGATGTATTTTTTATATAATAGAGGAAATATAGTTCCAAACAACTTTTTTCCTATAGGAATTGATCCAGTTGGTAGCTTAATATGTTTGTCGATTGAGGAAAAAGATGCAGGTTACGTGTATTTCTGTGATCTAGATTATTTTGAAGAAGATAATGAATTAAAGGAAGAGTGTATTATACTGATGGCAAAAAAATTTGGGGATTTTGTGAATACTTTGTTTTTTCCTTCAGCATAATAAAATTGTAAACACGCATCTAAGGTTGGTTAAAGTGACCACATTTTAACAACTTAATTTCTTTTGTATATGAAAAAAGAAAAGAAATTAGAGATGTACATATTATATCAAAGAATGATGAACTATTATCATATGCACTTCCAGATAATATGAATGGAATTTACTAGATAACACCTAATATATGTGATGAATGGTATGTAGTTATATATGAATCAAGGTCGTCCGATTATTAGAGATATAATATGGGGTTAGCTGAGTTCTTGTATAAAAAGAAGTGGAATATTTAACTTTTCCAGAAGAAAAAATATGAATTCATAAGCTGTAATTAAAAGATGAATATATATTATGACAATGATAAGAGCTAATGTTTCAAATAAGAAACATTAGCTCTTTTTTTGATGTAAAGAAATTGAAGGTAAGCATCAAACGCTAAGTACTTCGGTTAATGATAATAATTTTAGAGGTGTATGATGTACACGGGGTTCGAGGAATTTAATTTATCCCGCATTAACGGGCAATAAGACTCCCACCTCAAGATATAGAGAGGAGCGAGGAAGATAGATAGGAGATTAACTGCCCGTAAAAGCCTGATTGGTTCAACTAATAATCAGTGGGGAATGAAGCCCCCCACTGATTAAAGTTCCACTTTATTCACCATCATATTAGTGGTGGAGGGCAAGTAGTCGGAATACCCAAGCCTCTACATCCTGACTTTGAAGAAACTTTCTAAACACCTAATCAGTATTTATCGGAAGTCCTTTAGGATAAGAAATCTGTTGATTTGTCATAAAAGCTATTATTAAGCCGTTGTAAACCAATATACGGCAAAATAACTTTCTTCTGTTTCCATAACAAAAAATTCATCATTCCATTCTGGTTCATAAGCATAAGCAATTCTGATTCCTTCAATAGGGAACTCGATAGGTTTAATAAGGGGAGCATATCTGTTTCTCAATTCTTTGAATTCTTCTTGGGATATTGTTTTCAGTTCTTCTTGTTCAGCCCTAAATTTTTTTTCAAATTCCCACATAGGCATATCTTCAACGTGTTTTCCTTTATACCAAAACCAATGCATATCTCTTCGTTCAATGAATTGGCATCTTGCTGCAAAATCTTCCAAGGTTTTAATCGTGTCGTAACTTCTTTTTCCCTTGCTATGTTCAAAAACATATATTGTCTCTTCACTACAGTTTGATAATTCATCATCTTCTATTACAAAATATTTCATATCTAATATCTCCTAGCTCCTTGTCTTGTAAATAATCAATTTCTTTTCAAAGGACTATATTGATTAAGGATGAAAACTTTTTCTTTTTTGAAATTTTCATGCAAGAATGGATACATTTTAGTTTTATCACTTATATTTTGTTGGGGTTTTCTCTGTTTTCTGTATAAAATTGTATATATGCTAGTTAGTCTAACACATTATTTTCATACAATCTAATTTAATTAAATTGTGAAATACAGAAGCTTTAAGATCAATAGATAAAAAAAGATAAAATTTTTCAAAAGTACTAATAATTGCCAAAAATTTGATTAACGAGTATAATGAAGTCAATAAGTAACAAAAAGAAAAGGGCAGTGTAGGAAAGAATTTCTTCGCATTCCACGCCGTAGGTCGCAGGTTCGAATCCTTGCCTTCCCTGTCGTTTTATAAACATAGGGGAGTAGCTCAGTTTGGTAGAGCAACGTATTGAGTCTTTCCGCCTCTCTCTCTTTTCTTATAATTCATATTTTATAGATTTGGGCAGTGTAGAAAAGGATTTCTTCGCCTGCTAAGCCGTAGGTCGTGGGTTCGACTCCCACCTTCCCAAACTTGGGAGGTAGCTCAGTGGTAGAGTAACGTAATGAGCCTTTTCGCTTATCTCCCAAATCTTTAAACATTACATATAATAGGAACAGTGTAGATAGCTCATACTTCGTTTGCTAATATTAAACGCTATAGGTTCGATCCTCATTGATACGGGAAGGTCCGCGCTGAGTTAGTACTTTTCTTTGATTCATAACACTAAGGTAGGGGTTACTTTATCATATAGGGACTGTGTTTGGGGGGCGACTCTTGTTTCTCCTTCGTCTGAACTCAGGTAGTAGGTAAATTAGTCAAGCAGCTTAAAAGTTCCTGTTTCGAATATTTCTTAAGTGTTAGGAATGAGTGAAAAGAGCAACGTATATACGTTGCCTTTTTTAATTGCATTTCAACCAGTCGTGTCAAAAAACATCTGGGGGGTAGATAATAATGTCGAAGTTTAATCATTCTTCTCAAGGAAGCCGTCAAACGTATACAAAAGAGGGCGGAAAAGCTTATAAAATGTATGATAAAGATAAATTAGTTACGATGGTATTAACATCTTTTTTTAATGAGTCTAAATTTTATGGAGACAACAGCGAAGAATTAGTTACTATTGCAAAACAAATCATGGACAGAGATCCTAAATTTGTTGCGAGTTTAGCGGTGTATGCACGTGAAGTGTTCTATATGCGTTCTGTTACACATGTATTAGCAGTGGAACTCGCAAACCACCCTGAAGGTCGTAAATATGCTCGTCAAACGGTTTCTCGTATTGCACAGCGTCCTGATGATGTAACAGAAATGATAGCATATCAACTAGGGGTATATGGTCGGAAAAATCCAATTCCAAACTCTTTGAAAAAAGGGTTAGCAGATGCCTTTTCTACATTTGATGAATATCAATTAGCAAAATACAATCGCACAGGAAAAGACGTTACATTGAAAGATGTATTCCGTTTAGTCAGCCCATCTGCTAAAAAAGGAACAGAACGTTACGAACTTTATCAACGTTTGTTAGAAAACACACTACAAGTACCATACACATGGGAAACACAGCTTTCTCAAAAAGGAAACAAAAAAGAAGTATGGGAAGAATTAATTGATAGCGGGAAAGTGGGTTATATGGCCTTACTTCGTAATCTTCGCAATATCGTAAATTCAGGTGCATCTAATATTGATACAGTATATAACATTTTTCGCGATCCTGAGAGAGTAAAAAAATCAAAACAATTACCATTTCGCTTTTTCTCAGCCCATCGCGTAGTGCAAGGAAAATTACCGCAAGCAGGAAGCAAATTGTTAGATGTATTGAATGACGCAATTGAAGCATCTGTTACAAACATGCCGAGATTATCAGGAACAACATTTATGACAGCAGATATCTCAGGCTCTATGACATATTGTTCTGTCTCAAAAGATGGAACTGTTAAATGTGCAGATATTGCTACACTTATGATGGCAATGGCACACTCCTTCTGTGATAATTCTATTACATCTGTATTCGCAACTGATTTCAAAATGATAAATGTTTCTACTCGTTCTGGCATTTTAGAGAACATGAACACATTTTTATCTGAAGTTAATAAACATGGATATGGAACAAACTTACATCTTTCTATCAAATATTTATTAGATAACAAAATCAAAGTTGACCGCATCCTTGTCTTCTCGGATGAGCAAGTGTACGGAGATAGATATGAAGGTAATTCTTCGCAAATTCTGCTTGAAAAATATCGTCGTGAAATTAATCCTGATGCTTGGGTTCACTCTTTCAATTTAAATAGTTACGGTAACCAACAATTCGTAGGAGAGAAAACAAATTTAATCGGTGGTTGGAGTGAAAAATGTTTGGACTTCATTCATTATGCAGAAGAAGGAACAGGTTCTCTTATCTCAGCTATCGAAAATTATCAATAAATTTTTTACAACATCTTTATCCTGCTATTTGCGGGCAGTTACCCCATCTATCTTCCTCGTTTTTCTCTGAATCTTGAGGTGGGGGTCTTACTGCCCGTTAATGCGGGATAAAAAAATAAGGAGGCTGTTGATCTTCTCTACATAAGCAACTAAGGTTTATCGATTATGGTGATTTTTAAATTGAATTTTGAAGAGAAATAGGCTCTCTGTAACATATGCTTGTGAAAAAGAGCCCTTATAAGCCCCTTCCAACCCCCTTATAAGCCTATACCAAGTAATAAATCATTAAATAAACAAAAGAAAAAACAACTACAAGAACGACTTCAAAAAATAACATTCTAGTAATTTTAAAAATATAAAATAAATTTGCCAAATTCCCTCCTGCATTCCTATATATGTTAAGGAATCACCAATTCTATATTTACCACTAAAAGGCGGGAGGAATAAACATGGCAGTATACCGGAATGTACAGGTGAATTTTTGGCAAGATGATTTTGTTTTGGATTTAACGCCGGAAGAGCGATACTTTTATATTTATTTGCTGACATGTTCGAAAACGACGCAATGCGGTATTTATCCATTACCGAAGCGTTTGGCGGAGATGGAAACAGGTTACAACAGGGAGACTGTTGAGAAGTTGCTGCAGCGGTTTATCGAATATGGAAAGATACTATATGATGCAGAAACGAAGGAGTTATACATACAAAATTGGTTGCGCTATAATCCAGTTACGAATACGAATGTGGAGAAATGCGTGTTACGTGAATTAAAGACTGTGAAAAGTAAAGAGTTTGTACATATGTTTCTTCGAAAATGTTTGGAGGAAGAGCTAAATATTCCGCTACTGCTAGAGCATTTCGGTATGCCGTTTGATGTGTCTGATATTATTCCTCAAGAACCTATTGCAAGTTATGAAGCGGATGAAGGAGTAGAAGAAGTAGAAGAAGTGGATTCAGGAAGCAATGTATTCACGTTTTATGAACAAAACTTCGGTAGTTTGTCGTCTTATGCAGCGGAGGAATTAAGTGAATGGATTGCGGATTTGTCAGAGGAGCTTGTACTAAAGGCACTTCAGATTGCCTATGAAAATAATAAGCGAACGCTAGCTTATGTGAAGGGAATTTTACGAGATTGGCATGGAAAGGGATATACGAAGCTTAGTGAAATAGAGGAAGCGGCAGTGAAGTTCCGAAAGAAGGAGCCGTCTGCTATGCATGAGACGGAGAAGCTTCTGGAGGAGTGTGAGGAGTGGGAGAAAAATGTACCGTCTGAAGAAGAGTTACAGAAGTTCTTGGAGGAACATGGGTGGCGGCCATAAGTATTCAACATGTCGAGGTTGAACAAATGGTATTAGGATCTTTGCTTCTTAATGGTGAACTGATTAAGAAGTGTCATCTGACCGAGCAGCACTTTTCTGCGGCTGTGTATCAAGCTATATTCAAGTTGATACGAAAAATAGAGGAAGACGGGTAGCAGCTAGACGAGCTAATTTTGTTCAAGCAGATCAAAAATTGGCTAATCAGCTTAATAAATCGCCTGAATTAGCACGCTAGTTTGGGATGGAACCTGGAGGATTTGCTACAAAATAGAAAAAGGATATTTTAAAATGACAATAAACGATGCCGTTTTTGGTGAACTTGAATATGATTATGCTTGGTCTAAGGATACTACCATTAATTTTTTTGGAAATGAAGTCGAAATAGCATTAATGGTAGATGGTGAAGAAGATGGTAAGTTTGATAAAGAACAATATGAATCATATGCTTCATTAATGCAAAATTGGGAGCAACTACAACAAAGTTTTTTGCAACCAATATTAGACTATTACAAACAAAAACGCCATGAACTCGGTTATAATGTTGCGATTAATGAAAATTACCCTTTAATGTACTTCCCGAAAGAAGTCCCCATCTTCAAGCGCGTGACGGGCGATAGCCAAGCGATAAGGTGGGGATGAATTTCGGTTAGGCATCGCCTAACTGACTTGTAAGAATAACCAATTATGATTGTGGTGCATACATTCAATATCCGATATATTCACTTGTTTATAAGATTTAGCAGGATTTTGTATATAATGGCCGTCCAAATCTTGCACATACACCATCTTCCCTGTAAATCCTGTCACGAATCCTATTTGTCCAAACGCTTTCACCTTATCACCTAGATACATTGTGCCTACGTACGGTGTATTTTTATTATTTCTTTTCGATGTTCTATTTTTCGTTTTTCTTCCTTTTCTTGCAGTTGCTTCATGTAGAGATCGTTTTTTCTTTCTAAATTGTTTGATGCGAAACTCACCACTTTGCTGATATTCTTGTAATTGTTTCGGATTGGTAATCGCAATGGCATCGTTATAGTGTGTTTTTGATAATCTTAATTCTTTTCGCTTCGGTGTTGTGTAACTGCCATACGTGATCTCACAATCTAAACGCTCCATGATTTGAAGTCGCAAAATATTCATAAAGGCGGTCTCTTTATACTGTTTTGGTTCCTTAAAAACGTGCTTAATTTTTCCTTGATGGAATTTTTCATGGCAATCTTCATGTACTGTCACGAGGTTATCTGCCATATTTGAACCACCCTTATGTCGCTCAATTATATGGTGCGTGTGCAAAATGTCACCTTTTTTCTTACAAATTTGACATGTATAATGGTCTCTCGCAAACACATAGTATCTTGTGTTCCAAAAGCCAAATGCGTCTCCTTGTTGATACGCTTTCCCTTGTATATCAGGGTTCTTTAGTTTTTGTACATCAAACTTGCCACCTTCTACAATGACTTTTGGAGAAGGTAATAGTAATTTGAATGTTTCAATCCAATGAATGATGTTATCGGTTCGGCTTTGAATCGATGGGGGAAGCCAGCCATCTTTCTTTTTTCGATTGAGAAAGCGCGCTTTTCGGTAACGGGTTTTACGTTGTCTTCTGCTTCTACGTAATGTGGCTCTAAGAGTAAGGTTCTCTTTCACATCCTGACGTAATTCAATGGTTCCTTTCGCTAGCACTTTTTCCTCTGTTGTAATGGCGATCCCCACATATTTCGCACCGCTATCGACACCGATTGTAACAGGTTGTACTGTTTCACCAGTCACATATTGCAATTGAATGGTAAACGGTGTGTAACCTATAATCTTAGCTTTTTCTTGTTTGAGAAGAAGCCGTGCCTTACGAGTACTACAAGGCATGAGCGGTTCTCCTCGTAAATTCTTGACAAATACACGCATGTTTTGTCCCTCCTAAGAGTTTGTTTCCCTTCGCCAATGTTTGTAGGTGTTAGCAACTTCTTATGAAAGATGGCTTGTGGTTGACCGTTCCTTCCCAACCAGAACTGTTACAGCGCCACCATAGAGCCAAAAACTAGGGAATTATTCTTGGGTATGCAACCTACGAACGTAGTCTACAAAAGGCTGAGGCTAGACAACCAGGGCTTTTTACAAGCCCCCACTTCAAAATGCGTTAGCGTTTAAGTGGTGGGTAGTTGACTTGAAACAACTAATCAAATACTAGAAATGATAAGTTTAGATGGAATTGTTGTTCCATATGCGGGTATTTTTGAAGGTCGAGATATCGGAATTACATTTAATTGTACATGGGATATAGAAAATGGACTAGGGCTTCGTCTTATAAATGAAAAAGTAACCGAAGTAGGCTATCAGGATGTTGCGATTTGAATATTGGGGAGCGATATAAATAGTGGAGTTGAGATTGATGCCATCAAAATTGGTGATGATGTAACTAGTGTTTTCCCAACAGGGACAGTAAATACACCTCGCTCATCAGGCTTTTAAGATATATTTAAACTGAAAAGTGGTGAAAAAATGTATAGGGAATTGGATGATTTTATATCTGCTGAAACAACTGAGGACGCATGGTACGACGATGGTTGTATAATTGCAAGTGAGATATTGACAGAGTTTAGTCCAAAAGATTGGGAGGAATTATCAAGTAAAGTACTTACTAAACCGTTAGAATGGCAGAAAAAACTGGCATACTGTATGGATAGTAACTGTAATATGTATGAATTGACAATATTACTATCACTGCTTAGTGTTGAAGATGAAGAACTATTCGAGATATGTATAGATACTCTAAGAAGCTTTACGACTCTAGAAAGTAAACAAATGATACTGGCCGATCCATCCATACTGCATCGAGTAAATAATCTATTGCCCAAAGCAAGCTTACCAGTAAAGAAAATACTTGAAGATTTTCTTGTGAGGATTCATTCTTAAAAAATGTAAATCTATTGTTTACAACCAATAATACAAACACTAAAATCTTTAGCAAATAATTGCTAATCTTTTTGCATTGAACTAGCTTCGTACGAGATTGGTTGCTGTGACAAAGAAATAAAAGCTTACCACACTTACTACTCGATTTACATTTTATACAGGAGAGCGACAAATTTTGTGATTAAATAAAATAGTAACACGAAAGGTCCCTAAACAAGTGAATTTGTTTAGGGGCATTTTTATACAAAATAAGAGAAAGTTAGCAGTAAATTAGCAGACAAATCAAAGAATTACATTATAGAATTAAAAGTGTACTTGTAAAAGTACTAGATAGCACGAAAGAAGCATTTGCACATGATGGATTTTTGTTTTAATACTAGGATAGTGTGACAAGAACGATAATTAAGCGAGATAAAATTTTACTGGGTGACAAAGTGACAGAGAGAAATGGTTTGAGAGAATAATTACAAAGGAGAGGGATTATGAATTTGGAAAGTATGGTAAAAGATATTTGGTATGGTGATATCTCAAATGATAGAATCGAAAATTTAAAATTTAAGCTAAAAGATGTTACGACTGAGAAAGGATGCTTTCTCTTAATTAATGAATTGCTAAAATTAGGTGATTTCTCTGTAAAAGGATTACTCATACAACTTATGAATAGTACTCAAGATGAGGTTATTCTTAATTTATGTACAAGACTTTTTTGCTCAATCGCTACTCATGATGACTTATTAGACACAAATAACTTGAAATTCCTTTCAAATGCTTCGGAGGATGGTGTTCATAATTTTGTGGCAAGTGCTAGTGAGACTCTTTCATTTAATGTGATTCCGTATCTTTTTACTTTGCTAGAAGAATGGGAAGATACTTTTATTGAGAAGTCAATCAGAAATACACTTGCATTAATGCTTGGAATTTATGATGACTGTTATGAACGATCAATAGAAGAATTAGGAGAAATATATTTTGAGTTCGTTAAAAATAGTGATACCACCAAATATTACTATCATAATGATCTGTCATTTCCTGGGGACTTGGTAAAGGAATTAATTCCGAGAGTAATGATTTCTTTAAGAGACAAAAAACCATTTGATATGGTTATAATTCCATCTATTTTATCCATTTGGAGTGGGGCTAAATGTCCTGTACAATATGGAACAATAATAACTGATGAAAAATATAGAGAGTTGATGTTATATATTGATTCTTTAACAAAAAAAGAATGGAAGATTGGTGAAAAGTATTTTTATGGACATGTAGTTGTGTGAATATACATGGTGTGAATTTAACGATGGAACTACAATGCAATTGGTTCCTAGTATTAATGATAAATCTGGACAACTTGGTGGCGTAAGTGAAGCTAAAAGAGAAAGGTTGATAATCTTTGAAAATGAAAAAAGATGAGTTGTTTGGAGAAATTGTTTATGAAGATTTGTAGACAGGCACAACAGATATAAACATGTTTGGAAAAACTCAAAACGTACATTTGAATATTTATGGTGAAAAGGATGAGGAAATTACTTCACACCAAAGGAAGGCTTTTTTACAATTTAGGATAAATATGTCTAAAATAGTGAAGGAAGCTGAGACTGAGATTTTCAAATATTACTTAGAGAACTTTGAAGATGATCGAGCGATGCAAAGTGATAGTGAAGAAAGTGGAAAAATTGATCCAAGAATGTCTTCGATAGAAGAATTAAGAAAGCTTGTAACTCCTACAAGGATGTTAATAAAGTATATGAAAATGAAGTTAGAGTTATAAAGAAACTAGAATAATAGAAAATCATATTTCCTGATGCTACGAAACAACCATAAGAGAAGGAAGATAAATTATGAATTTAAAAGGAAAAATGGATTTCATATTAAGTAAAAGAAGAAAATTAGATATGAATGATGATTATGGTATAGAGCAAAGTTGGAATGAAATAGTAGAGACTCTTTCAGAAAATGAAAGTGATACTATTGAATATCTACAGGGATGTAATAAAGATGATTTATATTGGATAAGCGAAGTTTTTGAAGATGTATCAGAAAAATTGCAAAGTAAGAAATATATAGAATGCTTAAGGGAATTGGATAAGAAATTTCCAAAATTAGATATGACAAAAGACATCGATATTGCAGAAAGTTATATAGCTAATTTTTAAAGTAAGTGTAAAAAGGGGCATCCTTAAATCCAATGTCACTTTAAAGTTAAAAGAGGACAAAGGGATACTAGAAATGAAACCGAACAGTTTCACAGTTGGTTTATCAAATCACAAAAAGGGCTTAGTTGAGTTAGAAAAATTGTATGGTCAATAAAAAGTGTGGAGTTAGTATCGTCATATGGACACAACTTATATAAATCCATTTTAATTGTTTGACATATAAGTCGTTGTTATGCAGAATACAACATCAACTGTGTTTGCTTGCTCCCTTTGTTTTAAACTTCGCATGTGACAGGAAAAGGCCCTGGCCGCTTCTATGCACGGCCAGATGCTCTCGTCCTCCTCTAAAAAGAAAGGGGTTTTTATGTCATTTTTTCACTTATATATAAAAAATATAATAGATAGTAATAAGGATGGTTTTATTGATAAAGATACTAACTTATATTATGAATAGTTAACAAGTATGAACTCTATATTTGTTAACTATTTTATTATGAAAGCGGATTCACTCTCTAATCTTGGACACATACTATCCTTAACTCATTGTTTCATAGAATTGCTCTTTCTTTCGGCAAGTTACTTCTTTTTTCCATAGGAGCTTTTGACGGTGAAGAAGGCGAATGATACGATGAATAAAGCGGAAAATAAACACAGAAAAGGTAGGTGCATCCATGAAGGTAAATAAACTATTATGTGTTGCAATCCTTATTATGTTATTAGGCGGTTGTGGAGTAGATAAAGCACCGACAGAAAAACAAGATAAAACAGTTGAAACACAAAAATCTATTAAAAAGGAAAAGGTTTCAAAAGAAGACTATCCTAATAAAATCAATGACTTATGTGTAGAGTTTGATTCAAAGTTTGCAGACTTTAATAAAACACTGAGAGACGCATTAGATGGTAAGGGTGGTACGAAAAAGGATATCGTAAACAAACTAAATGAAGCAAATAAGGTAATTGACAAGTTTTTAGCAATAGATCCACCTAGTGAGTATGCAGAAACACAAAAAGACGTTGAAAAAGCTATGGAACATTATACAAAGGCATTTAAACTAAATAATGAAGTGTTCACTCGAACAAAACAAGGTTCAAAAACAGATAAAGAATTAATGGAAGAAGCTGAATCTGAACTGAAAAAGGGTGACGAGTATTGGTTTAAATTCTATAAAAATCTTGAAGATAAGATAAAAATCGGCACTGATGGTACAGTAACCGCTAAAACTTTAAGAGAATTAGATAAGAAATCTGGTATCGACTCAGAAGCAGTAAGAACTAACTTATCTAAAGAAGGGAAAGAACTAGTAGGTAAGTGGGGATTAAGATGGTAAATCCATTGACCACGGCAAGACTTTATCAATTTCCTCTTTATTGTTTAACTCGATATTGGGGAGCGTTTCAAACAAATAACGAAGATAATGATAAGGACTTAAATTGTTCTCTTTTGCGATTTCAACGATTGCTAAGTAGTACATACTATATTTATGTAAATATTTCTCAATATTATATTATAGATATATAAGCTATAATAATAAGTAATTCTTTTTATTGTTATATATTTGTTATTCTCTGTTGCAGAATCCTTATAAATAGGGTTCTTTTTTTATTCTAAAAATTCACACAATATTCAAAATATCAATTATAAACATGTTAATATCTGTTATACAATAAAGGTGTCCTATTAGTTTCAAGATAGTGATCCCTAGTGTTTCTGTTAAGATAGTTTGTTTTTCCTACAAACAAAAGCGAATGTGAACTTTAGTATATTTGTTTACATTCAAATCCCCGAAAGCATTGATTTTATAGCGATTACCTTGATATCCTCAAAATTATTAAGAATATACATTCAAAACACTGTAAATAAAGAAGTTAGAACATCCATAAACAAAAAAGCTAGATCCATACTAGTTTTTTACATAAGTTTCGTTATCCGTAGTCAACATATCTAAAAGCTTATAAAGATACGCTCCAGATTGCTTAACTGGAGCGTATTCAAGTTCACATAATTCCCGAAAGAAGAAATCAAAATGCAACTTGCTTAAGATTAGCAGCCGTTACTTTAACAACCAAGCTTAGTTTTATTTTTCTTTTTTAAAAAAGAATCCTGTCCCTTCTTTTTGTGGTACAAATCCTTCTTCAGCTGACATATTTTCTATCATGTCTTGTTCTTCTTTTGTTACAACTGTGGTATAATCCCTATCTTCTAAATTTAATTTCAGGAATTTCATATGTTTCACCTGGTTGTAATTGATCAATAAATTTCTCCATATCTAATTGAATGTACTCAGAATGTTTTTTTATTGTTCCATTTTGAAAGTATTCAGGTTCTTTATTTTTCTGATATATACGAGTATTGAGCTTAAGTCGTGAGATGAAATAAGCACCGTGCTCGTCTATAGTATGTAAATCCTTTAAGTCAAAGTACCCTAAGTCGCGTATACATACATCCTGCGGTTGGAGAGATTTTAGACAAGTAGAACCATATGTTTTATCATTGTGCTTTCCAGCACCCACATAAACATGTAGAAACTGGCCACGGCTTATGGGCTGTATAAGCATAATCTCTCTTGTAAACTTTCTAAGACTTCTTCTGGCACTTCCCTGACCTTGATATCCCCACCTAGGAAAAGTAGCCAATTTGTTATTTCGGTCAATTCTTCGGGCTTATTAACATTGATAAAAGCCTTTAGAATGGCTGTGGTTTGGTAAGGATTCGTATAGGAAATTGAAACTTTTAAAGGATGGTATTTTTTGAACTGGGCAATCGCTTTTGGACCAAGTTCAAGGACAAGGTTGATTACTTCTTCCTGCTTACTTAGTTTTTCTAAAATCTTTTTCTTACTTAATCTTTTTTTCATCGGGTAGGGTTTGACATTGGTGAGATGGTCGACAGGAAAAATCTGCTTCTTTTCTTCCTTTAAGTCAAAGCCTTCAATCAGCCAAAGGCCTTTTTCATGATAAAGGTGCAAGAGATAAATTGGATGAGACTTTATTACCTTCTCTTCTTTGATGGTAATCAATAAATAGCTATCCAAAAGAAGGATTTGGATGAGTTTTTCTAACATGGGATGGGGGAGGTCTGAAAGTTCAAGTAGGTCGGAATTATTGGGGTTGGTCCCTTCAAAAAGCAAGATTTGATTTAAAAGAACAAGGTCATCTTGCTGGTTTTCTGAGATGAGGCCTAGTAATTTTTCAGCTAAAGACTGACGACTCTTTAGATAGGGGAGTTGTTGATTTCTTGTGGCCATAAAGGCAATAAAAAGAGCTTTGACCTCATTATCGGTAAAGTGAACATCAGGCAGGACAGAGTTGTGCATGACAAAATAACCCCCATCCCTTCCAACTTCAGCGACAAGTGGCATTCCCATGGCCTCAATTTCTCTGATATCTCTAATAGCTGTCGAACGAGAGATGTTAAATTCTCGCATGATTTCAGAAATTGTAAAGTGGGCGCGGTTGTTGATATACCGCATGATGATATTAATCCGTTCAACTTTTTTCATCTGGACTCCTAAACAGTATCATTTTTTGACATGATTTAAGGCTATCATATACCCATCAAGTGAAGAAGACAAGTCATTTGATTAATTTAAAAAAGAGGAAGGTTTTGAATATGGAAGATTATACGCTAAAAGAAAAAGACAGCTTTACCGTTTTAGGTTTTGGAACTGAGCTTAAGAGCGATTACACAGACTTTGCTGGCTTAAACAAGGAAAAGTCAGACTTTTGGCAGGCCGTCAGCCAAGATGGAAGGCTTGACACTTTAAAAGCCATAGCCACAAATGACTACGTTTTTGCCGTGAACGAAGCGGTGAATAACAAGATGATGCATTATGCTGGCGTCATGACAGAGGCATCGGCACCAGAAGAAGCCAGAGTTATCCAATTTCCTAAGGGGGAATACCTAGTTGTTAAAGGGGAAGGGAAGACGGCTGATGAATTGAATAATAAGCTTGCTGGCCTTGCCTTTGGTCAGGTCTTGCCAGAAGCAAAGAATTTTGCCTATGTTGGTGGGCCAAATGCAACGGTTGAGATGGGGCAGCGAAACGGCTTAGTTTTTGGTGAAATGTGGATTCCTGTTGTTAGGAAATAAAGAGATAAAAGGAGAGATGGAAATGTCCTATATCGTTGATTTTAAAAATGTGTCTACGGTTGGTTTAGAGTCTTCACCTGTAGTAGAAGCGCTTGCTGGTTTACGTGCTAATGAAGCCCGTTACTTTATGAACAAATACAAGCATGAATTTACAGTTGTACCAGCTAGCGAAAGCCAGGAGACCCTTGATTATGTGAACCGAGTTTTGAAAGAAGAACGTGATATTGAGTTTGCGGCCAAATCTTTAGAAACGTCGCGTTTTCAAGTGGAAAATATCAAAATTGCCTACGTCTTTTATGAGGATGGTCTTGCGGTCAACGTCATGTATACGGTTGATGACCCTAAGAAGCGGGCCGTTGGTTTTAAGCTTTCTGAGGGGATGGAGGTACCAAAGGAGCTAGAAGGGAAGTTTAAGTTTGCTAGGCAGAAGTCTAAACTAGCTGGAACAATTCGGGGTTCGTTTTTTGTAATTAAAGGAGAATATTAAAGTAAGCAAAAGCGCAACTGGAGGGGATAAGATGAAACGCTCAACCAAACGAATCATAGAAGTGTTCCCGGAATTTAGAGGTAAATAAGCGATTTTAGGACTAAACCCATATTTTGGTTATTCCTTTAAAGGGCGCGATTGTGGAAGGAAATTTATATTTTTAACACTCTATCCGAAAGAATTCTCCTTCCTCAAGCGTGTGCAGGGCGATAGCCCAACGCTAGGTGGGAGATGAATTTCGGTTTGGCACAACCAAAAGATTTTTGATAAACTAGACACATGAAGTTCTTTGATAACTTGATATATAAGGTTGCAGGAAGAAAACACAGTGCGAAAACCAAGCCGTTCGGTTCCTGCGTAAAATATCAACCGTAAAAAAGAACGTCCAAGCGTTGGACATCTAGGGGTGGAATAACCCGAAGTAACGCTCAGGGAGACGAAAGGTTGCTTTCGTCGTGGAACTGAGAAGCTCCCACTTCAAAATTCATTAGAATTTAAGTGGGGGTAGTTCACACGACTGTACTGCTAAGGCATCCTTATAAAAAATTTACAATTTTATTTTACCCCCATCCAAAACAGGACGGGGGTATGCGTGTTAAAAGTATTAAACTTAACCAACTTATTGTAATCTTGACATTTCCTTACTGCGGGTGGTGACAGCTTCGCTGGTACTACCCCAACTCCCTAATAAATAAAAACATTATTATCTATGTATATGGATACGCAATGAATTCTTTTTTCGTTTTGGGGATACTTCAAAATATTAGCTTGATGGGCATGGGGACCCCTATATGCGTTCTTTTTTTTGCTTTTTTTTGATAAATCCCTGTTTATCCGCTCTTTAATAAGTAAGAGGACAAGTTAAGCATGGTGGCATAGCCAAGTGGTAAGGCAAAGGTCTTTTGGGGAAAATAAACAGATTAAATGGAAAAAGTTGATTTTAACCATATTCATTGTGGGCTAAAAGGCATATGAGCTACTTTCGAGTGGATGAACCGAGGCATCAGTTTACTACTGTATGGTAAGGTTTAGCTATTTTTTGAACTCTTCCTAATTTAATTATAGCATTTAAATTATGATTAATATAGACTGTTTATTCTCATTTACTACTGCTAAAATCAATAACACATTAATGATTAGGAGAGATGTAGAATGAGTTCTTTGGTTCTCGGTTTTCAGGAAATGGAAAAAACGCAGCTTTTGCTCGTTGGTGGAAAAGGGTTCAATTTAGGGGCATTATCAAAAATTCAAGGAATACAAGTACCAGAAGGTTTTTGTATTACAACAGTAGGGTATCAAAAAGCCATCGAACAAAACGAAACGTTTCAAGCTTTGTTGAATCAACTAACAATGCTAAAAATAGAGGATCGAGGTCAAATTGGTGAAATCAGCAGGAAGATTAGAGAAACCATTATGGAAGTAGAAATCCCTTCCGATGTTGTGAAAGCAGTTGCTCACTACCTCTCCCAGTTTGGAGATGAACATGCTTATGCAGTGCGTTCTAGTGCTACTGCTGAAGATTTACCACATGCCTCTTTTGCTGGTCAACAAGACACCTATTTAAATATCATCGGAAAAGAAGCCATCTTGCAGCATATCAGAAAATGTTGGGCTTCTCTATTTACGGATCGAGCGGTAATATACCGAATACAAAATAGATTTGACCACAGACAAGTTTATTTATCCGTTATCGTTCAAAGGATGGTTTTCCCACAGGCTTCAGGGATTTTATTTACCGCTGATCCGATTACCTCTAACCGAAAGTTACTATCAATCGATGCCAGTTTTGGGCTTGGAGAAGCACTGGTCTCTGGATTGGTATCTGCCGATTGTTATAAAGTACAGGAAGATAAAATCGTCGATAAGATGATAGCGACCAAAAAATTGGCTATCTATGCACTAAAAGAAGGCGGAACAGAGACACAGCAGATTGATCCTGATCAGCAAAAGACTCAAACACTTACTGAACAACAAATTTTACAACTAGCACGCACAGGAAGACAGATCGAAGCTTATTTTGGTTACCCACAAGATATCGAATGGTGTTTGGTTGATGATACATTTTATATTGTCCAGAGTCGGCCAATCACTACTTTATACCCGATCCCTGAAGCGAATGATCAAGAAAATCACGTTTATGTATCTGTCGGTCATCAACAAATGATGACCGATCCCATGAAACCACTGGGATTGTCTTTTTTCCTGTTAACGACTAATGCACCCATGCGTAAAGCTGGTGGAAGGTTGTTTGTTGATGTCACACATATGCTGGCTTCACCTGACAGCAGAAAAATGTTATTAGATGCCATGGGACAACACGATCCGCTCATGAAAGACGCACTTATGACCATAATAGAGCGAGGAGATTTCATAAAATCTTTACCAAATGATAAGCAAGAACAGAGTTCCGGTAAAAGCAATAAAAGTGTGTCGTCTACGGATTCTAGGGCACAAATCGAAGACGACCCGACAATCGTTTCTGATTTGATTAAGAGTAGTCAAACATCGATAGAAGAGTTAAAACAAAACATCCAAACGAAATTAGGATCGGATTTATTTGACTTTATTCTGGAAGATATCCAGATATTAAAGAAGATTTTATTTGACCCACAAAGTTCAGCTGTGTTTATGGCTGCTATGGATGCTTCATCATGGATCAATGAAAAAATGAACAAGTGGTTAGGTGAAAAAAACGTAGCAGATACGCTTTCTCAATCTGTACCAAACAATATTACTTCGGAAATGGGTCTGGCGCTATTGGATGTCGCAGATGTGATTCGTCCTTATCCAGAAGTAATTGATTATTTACAACATGTAAAAGATGATAACTTTTTGGATGAACTGATTAAGTTTGATGGTGGACAGGAAACCCAAGACGCTATCTATGCTTATCTCAGCAAATACGGAATGCGATGTACCGGAGAAATCGATATTACTAAAACTCGTTGGAGCGAAAAACCAACTACACTTGTTCCCATGATTCTCAGTAACATCAAAAACTTTGAGCCTAATGCTAGCAATCGGAGATTTGAGCAAGGGCGACAGGAAGCTTTGAAAAAAGAACAAGAGTTATTAGATCGATTGAAGCAATTACCGGATGGTGAACAAAAAGCCAAAGAAACAAAACGAATGATCGACCTAATCCGGAATTTCATCGGTTATCGGGAATATCCAAAATACGGCATGGTTAATCGCTACTTCGTTTATAAGCAGGCTTTACTGAAAGAAGCCGAACAACTCGTACAAGCCAACGTTATTCATGAAAAAGAAGATATATACTATCTCACTTTTGAAGAACTTCACGAAGTCGTGCGCACAAATAAACTGGATTACCAGATCATCAGCAAACGAAAAGACGAGTACAAATTATATGAAAAACTAACTCCACCACGTGTTATCACGTCTGATGGTGAAATCATTGTAGGTGAGTACAAGCGAGAAAATCTCCCAGCCGAAGCTATTGTAGGTCTACCTGTTTCTTCCGGAGTTATAGAGGGACGCGCTCGTGTCATCTTAAACATGGAAGATGCTGATCTAGAAGATGGAGATATATTAGTCACCTCCTTTACTGACCCTAGCTGGACACCATTGTTTGTATCCATAAAAGGCCTAGTCACCGAAGTTGGTGGACTGATGACACATGGAGCAGTTATCGCACGTGAATATGGCTTACCAGCAGTTGTCGGAGTGGAGAATGCTACCAAACTGATAAAAGATGGGCAACGAATTCGCGTGCATGGAACAGAAGGGTATATCGAAATATTGTAATTGCTGAATACGTCCAGATTTAATTAGTAGCACCGCTCCAGTGGATAACAGAGCGGTGTCTCACAATCTTTCCATTGGGACAAAAAGTTGAAGCCAACTTTATCGGTGGTGCATACTTAAAAATGATAGTTACCGATCCAACTCCACTCAATACATCAATATGGCCGACTTTCCAAATGTGGAGATCGGCTTTTTTTATATAAATTTGTGAATGCTATCACTTAAACTATAGGGCGCGTTTATTTAGAAACGCGTCTTTTTTTGTATATTAAGTCATTTGATAGAATATGGTACCATTAATATGATACATCAAATAATTATAATGTTTATTCATGTGAGTGTAGTGTAAGGCTTAAAAAAGAACTGAAATACTTGTCACAATATTATTTTTCTTGGTTTTCCTTAAAAATGGACGGTTCTTTTTTAAAGTGAAATCGCTCTTTTAAAAAGCTCCCTAAATTTCTCCCTATCTTCTGATGTAAATGGTTTTGGCCCCTTTGTACGCTTTCCGCTTTTTCGAGCCATTGCACTCAAATAACGTGTTTGTAATAATTGGTCAATGTTTTCATTTGTATAGCTATACCCATTATGGTGAAGAACCGTACACCCTTTTGCTAAACCTAGCGAAGCAAGACCATAATCTTGCGTAACGATAATATCTCCTTTTTCTGCTAACTTCATAATCCGATAATCCGCAGCATCTGCTCCAGAATCAACATAAATTTTTTCCACTCCTGATGGTTGTTCCGCATTAGAAAAATGAGAAAAGCTAGTAACAAGGATAACAGGAATTTCAGCATTCGTACCTTCAGAGATAATAATATCTTTTACCGGACAAGCATCTGCATCAACATAAATTTTCATCTTTATCACTCCCATAAATAAGTTCGAGTTGATGATAATGGCAGATTTAGCTTTTGTCAAACGAAGATGCTTTACCAAAAATCATTAAAAAAACAGATATTCTATTAAAGGGCGCTTTCGTTGAAGAGCGCTGAGCTGTTTATGCAGCTCTTTTTTATTTAATAAACGAGCAGGATAACGGAATTAAGTTCAAGAATTTGTGAAGATGGAAATGTTGAAAAGAGGTAGTAATAATATGGGATGACCTTTCTGTTTTCCTGGATCAGATCCAGAATAAAGAGTCGTTCTCGGTAATGAAAATTGTTTACTCGTTCAAAAACCTCAAGAAGTCTTATTAGGTTCAGGTTTAATTGTACCAAGAGTATACAGGGAAAACGTATTTGATCTAACTTCTCTGGATTGGCAAGCTACTTTTGATCTTTTACATCAAGTTAAAGCATTGCTTGATAAAGAATATAAGCTAGATGGTAACAATGAAGTGGGTATGATTATAAAGGAGGGAAGTGCAAAACGATGGATTTCGAAATGGTTATGCAGGAACTGGAAGCGCTCGGTAAGGAACGAATCAAAAAGACTTACATAAGCAATGGTGCACACGAGCCGCTTTTTGGCGTGGCTACAGGTGGAATGAAGCCGCTTGCAAAGAAAATCAAGAAAAATCAGCTTTTGTCCGAGCAACTTTACGCCTCCGGGAACTACGATGCCATGTATTTTGCCGGCATCATTGCGGACCCAATGACAATGACTGAGGCGGATTTTGAGCGTTGGATGGATGCGGCGTATTTTTATATGCTGTCCGATTATGTGGTTGCAGTGACTTTGGCAGAAACCGATTTTGCGCAAGTTGTTGCCGATAAATGGATCGCAAGCGGTGAAGAACTTAGAATGTCGGCAGGCTGGAGCTGTTACTGCTGGCTTTTGGGTAATCGCCCGGACGGTGAATTTAGCACAAGCAAGATTGCCAGTATGCTTGATCAGGTGGAAAATACGATTCACGATTCTCCAGATCGAACGAAATCCGCTATGAATAATTTTATCTACACAGTCGGGATTTCATATTTGCCGCTCCATGATAAGGCGGTTGAAACCGCGAAGGCAGTAGGCCCAGTCGAAGTCAGGCGGGGCAAGAAAAAAAGCAGTATCCTGCTTGCTTCCGAAAATATTCAAAAGGATGTAGATAGAGGGCAGCTTGGTTTCAAACGCAAAAATGTAAGGTGTTAGCATAATTTGTAGTGTAACTACACTAACGGGAACGAGAGCTCAATACATCATTCGAAGGTTGCTGACAAGTAAGGATCGGTGGCTATTCAGCAATCAGGCGCAATTCTGTAGCAAGAATTGTGCTCGATCTTTATGTATTGGGCCACTATGTTGAATAAGAGCTGAAAAGCTGGATTAGGTTCGCATTTATGGAATTGAAGTATGAAAAACTGTAAAAATAATACATTTTTTGTTAAGGGTCATAGTACATAAAACTAATAGCTTCCGAACATACTAATAAAATGTTTTGGAGGTGAGTTTTATGGATAAAAAAGACTTTCAAAAAGTTTATAATGAATACTTACAACAAGGGGAAGACCAAGCTCAATTGGAAGTAGTTGAGGAAGTCGATTCAGGAGTAGAACAAATTGTTGCAGTTCGTAAAAATGATGAGGATGATATTATTACTTTTAAAACAAGTAGTGGAAGAGAATTAGATTATATTACTGCTCTTGATGAAGCAAAATCAGGGAAGTTAGCTCATGTGGACGTATTTCATAAGTATGGTAGGGATATTATACGTAGTGAACCTGATGGTATTAAAGAAAATAACTTAGATAACTTACCTTCTTTTTAAACGGGTAAACCTAAAGAAGAGAATGTTAATTTGGATATTCTCTTCTTTACTTTACTAATTTACTGTGATCTTCGTAAACTTGCTGTAAGAAAACCATCAGTTATTCAATTATAGGGCGCTATTCTTTTATAGAGAAAGCGTCTTTTTCTTGTATTTCAAGTGTTCTCATGGTTAAGTAATTTTTTGTTTTCTACGATTGTTGAATGACTAGCGTATAAAAGAGACTCTCCTTGAACATAATAGAATCTAGATTAATTGATTTATAGAATGGGAGCATGAAGAATAATGTTATTATCTGAGGCCTGGGAACAGTATCAATTAGATAAAAAAATTGAGGGATATTCACCTCTGACTTTAAAAACATATTTTTTTCAATATAATCTCTTATTACGTTATTTCGGTGACATTAACATGAGTGAATTTACTACAGAAAAACTAAAGGGTTACTTAATTGAAATGAAGTTTGAAATAAAAGAAGTAAAAGAACAAATGGAACAGATGCGAAAATCTCTGGAAAACATAGAGAAACAAAGCCTAACTAAAAAAAGTGAAACCTCTTCGACTGTTTCTAAAGGAAATCGCGATTGGAAATATCCCTCTAAAATGAAATGAAATTGTTACCTGTTAAAATACAAATTAAGTATTAAAGCAACTATCTGGAATCTAATTGTAATTCAGCTTTGTCGTTTGTCAGTGTATTAGCAGAATTACAATTTCCAGAGTAGATAGCTCTTGCTTCATCACACGAATCAGATTTTTCACATCCTATAAGCATTCCTAATGTTATAAACGATAATAAAATCTTTTTCATTATAATACACGCTCCATACTATTTAGAATGTTATGATGTTCTTAGACTAAGTGAAATTTATAACATATATTCCCATGACAAAAAACATATGTATTGAATTAAAGAAACTGAGGAAGGTCAGTTTTTGACCAATTTATATAATAGACTTCACCATACATGCCCGTCGACTTAAGAAGTGGGTTGTTCCCCAAACCGAAAAAAACGAGTTGAATTCTCATAAATAACTGTAAAATAATAAAATTTTCGTTTAGGGGCTACTTTAAAATCTTAAGTTGATGGGCATGCGGCGGCACCCCTATGTGTAAAAAACTTTGCAACAGAACCCAAAAACCTAAAACAATTGCAAGTAATCTCTAAATCTCGGACATACCCCTAATCCTTTCAATAGCAAAAAAACAAAAAGGTCAACTCCTTTGTAAAAAAGAATTGACCTTTTATTTTTCTAAATTTGAATAAGTGCAAAAAAATGAATTTACATTACTGCTTTTAAAAGTTCTGCTACGAATGGGATGATTCCACCTAAAAATTTTAAAACTGCCATTGCGATTGCCATAATCATTTCCTCCTTTTTAATATTAAGATGTTATGAATCTTTATACTCTCATTATAGTAAGCGCATGTATTAATATCAATATATTTTAATATGCAATATTACATCTTAAAATCATGTTTTATACTGTTATAATAGAATAGGTAAATTCTACAGCATTCCTCGAGGAACTAAACAGCTAATGAGCATGAAATTTTTCGTAAATAAACATTACTTATCCATCTTGAGAAGGTACACGTATACGATTATTGGTTCTGGGACAAATGTGTTGCGCCTTTAAAAAATTCATACAGATTCCTAACCAAAGTGTTTGTAAAGGTATACCTTTACAGATACATAGAAAACTATAAAAACCCACGTCTATAAATGTCTGTTTCGAACTTTACAGACATCTGTTTATTTTATATACTTTTACAGACATAATTGGTAAAATTACCAGTGAGGTGTAGTATATGAAACATAAAAAATTTGGTTATGTACGAGTTTCAAGTAAAGATCAAAACGAAGAACGACAAATTCAGAATATGAAGGATTTAGGGATAGAAGATCGGGATATTTTCATTGATAAAGAATCTGGAAAAAATATGGAGCGAGAGAACTATCAAATGCTAAAACGTCTTGTTCGTGCGGAAGATACCATTGTATTTGATTCCTTAACAAGACTTGGGAGAAATATGAATGATACATTAGAAGAATTTAGGTACTATGAAAAGCATAGAGTAAATTTACAATTTATAAAGGAACCATATATTAACGTCAATTACACTGGAGAAAGTACAAATGATGTCATTCAGAGTGCAATTCAAAAAGCAACTCTTACAATATTATCAGCCTTTGCAGAAAAAGAGCGAATTGATATTAAACAACGTCAAGCTGAAGGAATTGCTCTTGCCAGGAAGCAAGGTAAACGTTTAGGACGTCCGCCTGTCGAAATAACAGAAGAATTTATGGATGCTTACAAGGAATGGAAATCTGGTTCAATTACAGCCGTAGGAGCTATGAAAAAGTATGGCATCAAACGTTCCTCATTTTATAAACTTGCCAAACAGTATGAGGAAAATTAAAATGTATATGTTTTGACATATTCATTTTAAAATGTGGGTGGGACCCCTTTTAGCAAAATCGGAGTGGAAATGATGAGTATAAATAGTTTTGTGGGATTGATAAAGGACGAATTATTAAAAGAGGTAAGCATAAGAAGTGAGGATGAATTCGAGCCTGTAGTAGTTAAAGATATTCCTAGACTTTGGAAGTGTTTAGGGACAGGTAATTATGCCGCAGTATTTATGCACAAAGAATACAAAGATTGGGTAGTGAAAGTTTACGCGCGAGAAGGAGAAGGAATTGAAAAAGAGTCAGAAGTATACCGAAGAATCGGAAATCATCCTTCTTATTCGAAGCTTATATATAAAGGAGAAAATTTCATAGTATTGAAACGTTTAAAAGAAATTACCTTATACGATGCTATTCATAAGGGGATTAAAATTCCTAAGCAGGTAATCCTCGATATCAATGAAGCTTTAGAGTATGCAAGGGAACAAGGATTAACTCCTTGTGATGTTCACGGGAAAAATGTGATGATGGAAAACGGAAGGGGATATGTAGTCGATGTATCTGATTTCTTAAAAACAAAAGAAGATAGTAAGTGGAGAGACCTAGAAAAGGCATATTTTACATTTTACTTGCCTTTCATTTATAAATTGCCTTTCCCTGTTAAAATACCGTATTTCATGTTAAACATTGTTAGGCGTTCATATAGAAAATATAAGAAGCTTAAAAAGAAATTCAAATTGTAAAAGGACCACATACTTATCTTTAGGTTAGATAAGTGAACCACTAGTAAACAAGGCATATGAGTGCCGAAAAAAAGTGAAGCAAACAAAAAATAACTCCAAAATCAACTTTTATTGTATATTTTGGAGTTACTTGACGTTTACTTTGCAACGAAAGAGAACCGCAACACTGCCTAAAACCTGGGCGCTTATCACATCCACAAACACACAAAATTAAGAAGCCTTCTTCATTCGTTGTTGCTCTTTAGTTTGTTCAGCAATAGCTGAAGCAACAGCTGCAACATGAATACATTCCATATATAGGTCGTCAGCATCTGTATCTTTCACGCTAACTTTTATACTTGTATACTCAAAATCCCTTTGATTTGTTTTTGGATGGTAAAACATGTTTCTCTACTCTTTCATATAGAGTAAGCAATTGCTTGATAAAAGAAAATTTCGGTACTAACCAATACGAAAATAACGCTGAAACACATCCTATTAAAGCCCCTATTGCAACATCAAAAGGATAATGAACCCCTACCCAAATACGAGAGATCGCTACACAAAATGCAAGTATAAGCCATAACCATCCAGTCTTTTTACGAACAAGCCAAAACGAAAAACAAATCGAAAAAAAGAGAATCGTATGGTCACTAGGAAATGAATTATCTACAGCATGGTCGACAAGTTTATTAACATCAGGCAATACTGCAAACGGTTGATAATTCAAATGAAATTTCCCTGCTATTTTTCCAATCACCTCAGCAATCACAAAAGCAACCATCGCTTGAATAACCATCATCCTACTTTTTCTGGACCCGGTAAACCAATAAGCTATAATAATTAAACCAAAAATATATACCATATATTCTGCCAAAAATACCATGGCTGAGTTTAGGAATGAATATTGTTTACCTAAATCATTAATTGCTCGAAAAATATCAATATTGAATTGAGAAAAAGACATTTTCAAATCCCTCCTTTATAGTAAGGTGTTTAACTGATTGCCATATACCTTCATTACATGAATAGTTTTGATTATTGTACTCATCTAAAAATACCAACCTTCTTGTACACTTATAATTTTATTATGGGAAAAAAGGTTTAAATGGGACTTAACTACTTCTTAACTATGTGAATGTACTGTTTCTTCCTCTAACATGACGTTTTCACTTAAAAAATAAGCGGCATACGTACGTATATTTCGACTAACGTTTTTAAACGCGAGCTGAGAAAACGTCATCTTCCTTCCCCTCCCACGCTTTTTTTACTTTCGTAAAAATAGGTATCACCATGAGTATGACATCTCCTTCTTCTTTCTTCTTTTTCACTATAATAAAAAAAGAAAAAGGAAAACATCGAACTTTCTTACAAACATTCGTGCATTCTTACAGTTTTGTCATTTTTCTCGTCATTTTGTAAATGTGTTCATCGCCTTGCCTTTCGCTATTTTCAAAAACTCTTGTAACTCTGGGTTTATATTCGTCTTTCGGTATGCAACGGCTAGTTCCGCAACAATTTTAGAATCACATATTTCTTTGTAGACAACTTCTGATTGATATAATTTATTTGCAGACACCTATCCGCTGTTAATTAAATAAGAAAAATTATATGTTTCTAATACATGTTTTTGATCGAGCTTTAATTTAAACCTACAAAGAATTAAGGAAAGTACCCAAAACGACCATTTTAGAGACTTTTTTGTACTGGTTAGTCCAACTTTAAGGTCAATAACTATAAGGTTTCTAAGACAAACTAATGAATCAAACCTATTTGTCGGTTCATCTAAACGTACGAAATCCGCGAAATGTTGGTGCTACCCCTTTTAAGAAGTGTCCCAGGGTATGTCTGCTTAAACCTGTATATTATTTGGACTACTATATTTACTTAGTGTTATTTAGTACAATTTGATTGGATACCATTATTTATAGATTGGGGGATTGGCTTATGGATTATTCAAAAGATCAATTAGAAGAGGAATTAACGAGATCTAGTAAACATTATTCAGATTCAAAGTTTTGGGATAAAGTAAAGAAGTATGGTAAAAAAGCAGGAGCTAATGTGGTTTATGCGGTTTTATTATTGTATTACACTCTTCAAAAAGATACCGTTCCAATGAAGACAAAAGGGATTATCCTTGGTGCTTTAGGTTATTTTATTCTTCCGTTAGATTTGATTCCAGATGCTATTCCAGTGGTTGGTTATGCAGATGATTTAGGCGCATTAGGAATTGCTCTTATGCAAGTTGTTATGTATATTGATCAAGATATTAAGGATTTAGCTAAAAACAAGTTATGTGATTGGTTCGGAGAAGGTGTAGATACTTCAGAAATAGATAATAAATTAGCAGGAAAAGAGAGCTAAAGAGAATAATTCTTTAGTTCTTTTTTTATGAAAATCAGTTAGAATTTTCTTTATTTCAAATCCACACTTGCTATTCCCCCATTCCGAGGGGATGGGCAAAGAAACCCATTTTATGAAATATAAAAAATTTGGATATGTGCGAGTTTCCAGTAAAGATCAAAATGAAGAACGTCAAATTCAGAATATGAAAACGCTTGGGATAGGGGAACGAGATATTTTTGTTGATAAACAATCTGGCAGTAATATGAAACGTGAAAATTACCAGATGTTAAAACGTATTGTCCGTACAGGCGATACCATCGTATTTGATTCTTTAACACGACTTGGTCGAAGTATGAATGATGTATTAGAAGAATTCAGGTATTATGAAAAACATCAAATTAATTTACAATTTATTAAAGAGCCCTTCATCAATGTGAATTACACTGGCGAGAGTACAAATGATGTGATTCAAATTGCGGTTCAGAAAGCTACTCTCACTATTCTATCTGCTTTTGCGGAAAAAGAGAGACAAGATATTAAGCAACGTCAAGCTGAAGGGATTGCCGTGGCAAAAAAGAAGGGTAAACATTTAGGTCGTCCACCTGTTGAAATCACTGAGGAATTTATTGCGGGCTATAAAGAATGGAAATCAGGCTCTCTTACAGCTGTAGCGGCAATGGAAAAGTCTGGGGTTAAGCGATCATCATTTTATAAACTTGCGAAGAAATATGAAAAAAATCTGAAGGGCAAATAACTAATTTATTGAAAAATTCATTCAATTAATGTTATAATAAGATATATAGTATATCTATTAAACTTATGTAAAGTAACTCAACCTTGCTCTATGAAAGTTTACCGCAAAAAAGTCAACTCAAACTAGGAGTTGACTTTTTTATTTCCTTTTCAATTATTTGTTAGGCTAGTTTTATTTATAAAATAAGATATCAATAAGATGTTTTTTTGTTCAGGTGTGTTAATACCTCTTTATTTATAGGGGTACCCATATTAGTAATTTATCAAGGTTGTTAGCAAAAATTTGATCAAACTTTAATTTAAGTCAACAAATTTCTCAACAAACGATATTAGACATGTAGGTTATAACATATGTCTATATAGATATTATTAAAATTAAAGTGATTTCAAGTCAGAGAGAGGTATTCATTTGAGTGTCTTTTATTTTGTCAAAAAAATTCAGCTAAAAAAGTGTATTCTTTCTGTGTTTGCGACATACAAAATACAGCAAAATTGGCATTCTTCATTTGATATCCTAAGTTGGTGACTAACCGGATAGTGAATGAGGAGGAATTCTTTCATGTTAAAACGATTTTCTACACTTATTATTTTTGGAGCATTACTTATATGTTTAACTTCTTGTACATCAAATGATAAAAAAGTCTCAGCAGAAAATAAGACTACATATACCTCATATACCACTCAAGATTTACAAGAAGCATTTCCTATCGGAATGCTACTGGATAAGTACATAAGCAAAAAAAATGAGATGCATATTGAACATCCTACTAGCATTCCACTTCCGAACGGAAATGTAGGCAGGGTACTACAAGCCAAAAACGGATTTATCATTATTTGTGGTGATGAAAAAGAAATTTTTGGTGTGAAAACATTCAAAACAATGGACGATGTAAAAAATTACGAAAAGAGTTTAAAAAAATAAAACATCTGTATTCATTTACTTTTTATTTTGTCAAAAAATTATGTTATAGAGGTAGGACAATAAAAAAGCTGGAATTTCTTCAAATAACTTGCTCCTTTAGTTGAAAAAATAAATTAAAGAACTTTATTGTCACACAACACGAGTAGTTATTAGAAAAATAAAACTACCGATAATGATAGGTTATGTTAACTTGGTAAAAACACGTTATATAAAAGGGATTCCTTACTTTTATCGAGAATATACTTATGTTCTTGATTTGTTAATTAAAAGGGAGCGTTAATGATGAAATTTAATCAATTATTTTTATTTATTATTGGGGTATTTGTATGTAGTTTAGTATTTAATTTTGTTACAGGTAAATCTGATTGGAGTGTTTTTTTCTTATTGATACTAGGGGCGATTTCAGGTTATCAAATTGGTAAAAATGAAATTAAAAAACAGGTAAACAATATAAATTAAATTACTACCGTTAACGAGAATTATGTTAATAATACCTCATGATGTGGTAAAATTTAGGTGTTGTATTAATATGAATATACATGAAGTTTAGAAAAGAAAGAGGAGGATTTTTATGGTCGATAATTATATAAATGAAAAAGATCATCTTTTTTATAAAAAACGTTTTTATAATGTTTTAGCTTCAATTCCTCTTGTAGTTATCTCGCTAATAGTAACATATTTATTAGATTTGGGATTAACTTTTTTTGTAACCTTAACTGGCATTGCAGTAATAACTTTATTAATTCAGTTCATTTATTATTATTCAAAGTGGAAAAAAATTTCTTAAGTAACTTTTCTAATAGTTTTATGAATAAAAAGGGTTCTGGTGCAAAAATAAAATAAAAGAGAATAAAGCGCATATATTCCTAACGGAATCGTATCTTATGCTGCAAGTCCAAACAATTGATGGATGAATTCTTTCTGATTTTGGACAGACTGGTTGGTCTTACCCCCGTCAAGTAGACAACTGTAAAAAAGACTATGCAGCCATCGAAATTCGATATTCAATTGGAGCTCGATGGTTGAGTCTTTTTTGAAATCGTTTGTAATTATAGTGATAGATGTAGGTTTCAATTGTTTGAATGAGTTCTTTCTCGTTTTGATAAGAATTAAGATTAAACATTTCAGATTTAAAATGAGAGAAGAATGATTCAATGCAAGCATTATCATGGCAGTTTCCTTTGCGAGAGTGGCTGCCGATGGCACCTAGTTGTTGAAGCGCATGATAATAAGCACGAGATGTATATTGGAATCCTTGATCCTTGATCTGAGTGGATGATGGTTCCATACACATCTCTTTTTTGTGCTGCTAAACCTAATGTTTTTAGAACAAGTTGTAAATCATTGCGATGCGAGAGTTTCCAAGCTACGATTTCATTGTTATAAATGTCTTGAACGACTGATAAATAGAGAAATTTATCTTTGAATGACAAATAAGTGATATCTGTAACAAGTACCTCATTTGGCTTTCGATTTCGGAATTGTTGTTCTACTACATTTGGAAAAACCTTTGAGGATTTACCTTTGAAAAAGCGTCGCTTTTTACGGATGATTGATTGAATTTGGAGTTCTCGCATAAGTCTGTATACCTTTTTGTGGCTCACTAAAAATCCAGCATCTCGCAAGGCAACTTTCATGCGAGGATAACCGTATTCCTTGTGTTTTATATGAATGGCCTGAATCTGTTCACGCAGTGTATAATCTTTTGAAAGGCGTAATTGTCTTTGTATACATGTTGAGCGCCACTTATAGTAACTAGAGCGATTTAACTGCGCAATGATGACAAGCCATGTTACTTTATATTGAGAACGTAGTTCTTCAATAATCTCATACTTAGCTGTTTGGGCAAGAACACCTCCTATAGATTTGGATACCGCTTTTTTAAATACGCTACCTGAGCCTTGTAATATTCTAATTCCTCTTCAACACTATTGAATTTCGTACGAAGACGACCTTTCAAGGGGTTTTTTAAACCACTATTACCACCGTTGTTTCTTCGTAAATCTGAAATGTCGCCTGTTTCTTGATATTTCCGAACCCAATTCATTAACTGTGTTCTACTTTTCAGCTTATATTTCTTAGCTATAGCTGATTGGCTACCCTCACCATTTAAATAACTTTTTACAACTTGTATCTTTAATTCATTTGAATACGTTTGAAATGTATCTACTTTTTTAACCATAATAAAATCCCCTCCAAGTAAAAGTGTAACACCCATGTCTATTCATGGTCTTTTTACACTGTCTACCTTAAGGGGATAATATCAGATCCCGTAAATCACTCTGTTCTTTTTTGATCATATGCATGGCTTCTACTCCCGAAAGAATGAATGTAGCTGTGTCAAAAGACTTGAATCCCAACATAGAACGCACACGTTTCTTAATAAAACGGTGGTCTTGTTCTACTATATTATTGAGATATCTAACTTGCCTTAGTTGTATACCTTCAGGCATATGTTTCTCTTCTTTTAACTCTTGAATCGCTACAGGGTAGGCAGGGTTCTTATCCACTGTTATCACGCGAGGTTTAGAAACGTACGAAAAAGCCAAGGCTTTCTTGAAAAAGCGCTTGGCTGCTTGTTTATTTCTTGATTCACATAGATAAAAATCAATCGTATTCCCTTCTGAATCGACTGCACGATATAAGTACATCCATTGTCCTTTTACTTTAATATAGGTTTCATCGACTCTCCAAGAGTCATTAGTTAGCTTAAGGTGACGTCGTACTCTTGCATCTAATTCAGGTCCATATTGATGAATCCAACGCATAATGGTTGTGTGGGCAACGGACAAACCTCGTTCCTCCATCATTTCCACCAAATCACGAAAGCTCAAGTTGTACCGTAGATACCATCTCACCGTTAATAAAATAATGTCAGGCTGATAATGTTTCCATTTGAACAAATTTTGGTTTTCCATACCGATTACACCCTTTTTTAGAGTAATAGTATCAGTATATCCAAGTTTAAGAGATTTTTTTGCACCAGAACCTCCAAAATTATCTTTTGTAGTTGAAGTTTTCCAAATAATAAGTTACATTTTTAAAGTTCAAGCAACTTTATGACAGTACAAAAAGGGGAGAAATATTGTTATTATGCCAAAAATGAAATGGAAGAACTATGTATGTTATTTTGTTATTCTTATACTTCTTGGAACAGCAGTAACAGTCAAACCAGCTATCTCTAAAGCTGAGGAATCTGATGTTAATATCACATTATTGGGTACTGCAGATATTCATGGTAGATTTATGCCTTGGGATTATGCGCTTGATGGTGCAAATATGAGTGGAAGTTTAACGCAGCTTTATACGGTTATAAAGAAGGTACGTCAAGAAAATCCAAATACCATATTATTAGATGCCGGGGATACAATTCAAGGAAACTCAGTAGAATTATTCAATGATAAGCCACAATCTCCAATGATGGTAGCGATGAACGCAATGGGATATGATGCTTGGGCATTTGGAAATCATGAATTCAACTTTGGATTAGATACATTGAAAAAAGTTAGTGAGCAATATAAGGGAAAGACGTTAGCAGGAAATATTTATAAGGAGAATGGAGAGCGTTTTCTTCCTGCATATACGATTGTTGAAAAAGGTGGAATTAAAGTTGGGATTATTGGCATGAATACACCAATGATTAGTGATTTTGAAAAAGGGACAGATCATTTGGCTGGTTTAGTGGTGAAAAATCCAGTAGAAGAGACAAAAAAGGTAATTAAAGAATTAGAAGGTAAAGTAGATGTAATGGTAGGGGTTATGCATATGGGACTAGAAAATGAGAATGGAATCCCTGGTACTGGGGTTCAAGATATTGCGAATGCTTGTCCGGAAATAAGCGCTATTTTTGCAGCTCATATGCATAAACTTGTTAAAAAAGAAGTTGTAAATGGTGTTATTATTACAGAACCAGATAAATATGGAACGCATATCTCACGTATTGACCTTACTTTTACAAAGAAAGATGGCAAGCTGGTTTTAAAAGATAAAACAGCTACCGCTTTACCTGTAAAAAATGCTGATGGAACAACGGTATTATCTGATCCTACACTTGAAGCAACACTAACACCTTTTCACGAGTATGCGAGAGGAGATGCAAATGTTGTAGTCGCTCAATTAAAGGGTAGAAATCTTGTTCCTGAAAATGAAATAAAGGGTATTCCAAGTGTACAAATTCAAGAGACACCTTTATCAGATTTTTTTCATGAAGTCATGCTCTATTACAGCAAAGCAGATGTAGTAGCCCATCAAATTGATAACGATTATGCCCGTTTGGATGTAGGTCCTATTAAGAAGAAAGATATTGCGTATAATTACCAATATGCTTTGGGAGAAATTACAGTATATAAGATAACTGGGAAAGATTTAAAAGACTACATGGAATGGGCGGCAGGGTATTTTAACTCATCTCGTGCCGGAGATGTAACAGTTAGCTTTGATAAAACCCGCCGTGCGTCTAAATACAGTACGAACGATTTCTTTGGAGGCGTAAAATACGAAATTGACTTAACAAAACCATATGGAAGTAGAATTACAAATTTACGATCTATTCGTACAAATAAACCAATTAAAATGAGCGATTTTATGACGCTGGGAATGAATGCATATAGAATGGAGGCTCTTCAGGCAAAAGGGGGAGCTTTAGAGGGACGTAAGTTTGAACAAATTTGGTCATCTAAACAAGAGAATGCATTCGGAGAAACAGGTGGAACCATTCGTAACCTTGCTATTACATATTTAAAAGAGGTAAAGAATGGTGTATACACGCCAAAAGTTATGCATAATTGGAAAATTATCGGTGTAGATACACATTCTTCAGAGCATAAGGCTGTAGTGGATCTTGTAAATAAAGGAATTTTAGAAATTCCAAAAACAGAAGATGGAAAATATACAAATATAGCATCTATAAATACTAAAGATTCAATTACAAAAGAAGAGATTGTAGCACTCTCTCAAAAAGCTAATATTAATCCGAATCAGTTTAATCATGTAAAAACAAAAGGTGAATTTTACAAAAAACTTAATAGGATTATTAAAAAAATATAAGAAAAATCTGGTTCTGTTGCAAAGTTTTCGAAACTCAAGTACACTTTGGAAAAAGATGAACGTACACTTATCTTGGAAACTGGATGAAACCTATATAAAAGTCAAAGGGAAATGGTGTTATTTATATCGTACGATTGATAAAGAAGGCCATACGCTTGATATTCAACTTCGTAAAAAGCGAGATAATCAGGCGGCATATGCCCTTATGAAAAGATTGGTTAAAACTTTTGGGGAACCAACGATTCTGACAACAGATAAAGCGCCAGCGTTACTTTGTGCATTTAAAAAGTTAAAGGAGAAAGGATTTTACAAAAGCACCGTTCATTGTACCGTTAAACATATGAATAATCGTATAGAACAAGACCACCGACATGTGAAAAGTCGTTTTCAAACGCTCCAGCATGCTTCTCGTACAATAAAAGGCATTGAAACCATTCATGCCCTATACAAACAAAGGCGAAGTCTTCAAATAGGCTCCGCCTTTTCGGTGTATAACGAATTACAGGAATTATTAATGGTTGCATAACCATTTAACGATGCAACCCTAGATTCTCTATGTGTTGGGTAACTTTGCAACAGAACCGGTGCTTTAATGGGGTAACGAAAAAAGCCCAATTTCTTAATATTAATACTAAGAAATTGGGCTTTTTAATATTGGAATTTCTTAACGTTGTAAATCCGTATTTTCCTGACGCTACACTAAATGATTGGATATTTGGATATCATTTTTTGTGAGTCATTTATCTTGTAAAATGGGGTTTTTCTTCCTTTGAATTTGCAACAAGTATGGTCGTGTAAATACATTGATAAAAATGAGAAACTGTGGTAAATTTATATAGATACACCATTAATTGATTTTTGTGCAAATAATCCCTATTTTAATTATACATCATAAAATTCTTTTCAGTCAATCCCTATTTTTATTTTTTTAAAGGCGTGTTTGATATGAACATGGAACTTCGCCAGGAGCAAGAACGAGTGGACAGCGTAATTGGTTGATCAGATGAACAATTTTTGTCATATGATTCGTCTTGGTATTGAGCGATAAATGGGAGGGAAAGAAATGAAACCATATGTACTAGAGTTTCGGGAGATCGATAAAACGAGACAAATGGTGGTCGGTGGCAAAGGGATGAATTTGGGCGAATGTTCGAGGATTGAAGGAATACTTGTACCAGAGGGATTTTGTGTTACCACTGAGGCATATAAAAGAGTCATTGGGAAAAATGAGGAGCTTCATCAATTACTGGATCAACTAGCAGTTCAAAAAGTGGACGAACGAGAAAGAATTAGTGAAATTAGCAGGAAGATTCGTGAGCTGATTGAGGGGATCGAGATCGAGAAGGGGATCGAAGAAGATATCGATCGATGTCTCTTAACTTTTGGATTCGAGCATGCATATGCTGTTCGTTCAAGTGCTACAGCCGAGGATCTTCCATTTTCCTCCTTTGCTGGTCAACAGGACACCTATTTAAATATCATCGGAAAAGATGCATTATTGCGACATATCAGTAAATGTTGGGCTTCCCTATTTACTGATCGCGCAGTAATTTACCGAATCAAAAACGGATTTGATCACAGCCAAGTTTACCTATCCGTTATCATTCAACGGATGATTTTCCCACAGGCTTCAGGAATTTTATTTACTGCTGATCCGATTACTTCCAATCGAAAGCTACTATCGATCGATGCTAGCTTTGGACTAGGAGAGGCCCTTGTCTCCGGCTTGGTATCTGCGGATTGCTATAAGGTGCAAGAAGATAAAATCGTCAATAAGATGATAGCAACCAAAAAATTGGCTATCTATGGACGAAAAGAAGGCGGAACAGAGACACAGCAGATCGATCCTGATCAGCAAAAGACGCAAACACTTACTGAACAACAAATTTTACAGCTCGCACGCATAGGCAGAGAGATTGAAGCTTATTTTGGTTGCCCACAAGATATCGAATGGTGTCTGGCTGACGAGACATTTTATATCGTGCAAAGTCGTCCCATCACTACTTTATACCCTGTCCCTGAAGCAGATGATCAAGCGAATCGTGTTTATGTATCTGTCGGTCATGTGCAGATGATGACGGAACCGATTAAGCCACTTGGCATGTCCCTCTTTCATTTAACCTATGATCAACCGTTGCGACACGCAGGTGGGAGAATGTTTATCGATCACACACATATTCTTGCTTCACCTGTCAGCAGAAAAATTTTATTAAATGCAATGGAACAATCCGATCCGCTCATAAAAGACGCACTCATGACCATAGTAGAGCGAGAAGATTTTATAAAATCGTTACCCAATAATAAAAAAGTACGGAGTCTCAGTGAAAGCAATAAAGGTATGTCTTGGGGTTCTCTAGCACAAAACCTCCAAAACGATCCGACAATCGTTCTTGATTTGATTAAGAGTAGTGAAACATCAATAGAAGAGTTAAAACAAAACATCCAAACGAAATCAGGATTGGATTTATTTGATTTTATTCTAGAAGATTACCAGCAATTAAAGAAGATTTTATTTGACCCACAAAGTTCGGGTGTGATTATGGCTGCTATGGATGCTTCATCATGGATCAATGAAAAAATGAACAAGTGGTTAGGTGAAAAAAACGTAGCAGACACGCTGTCTCTATCTGTACCAAACAATATTACTTCGGAAATGGGTCTGGCGCTATTGGATGTCGCCGATGTGATTCGTCCTTATCCGGAAGTAATCAATTATTTACAACATGTAAAAGATGATAACTTTTTGGATGAACTAGTAAAGTTTGATGGTGGACAGGAAACCCAAGACGCTATCTATGCTTATCTCAACAAATACGGAATGCGATGTACCGGAGAAATCGATATTACTAAACCTCGTTGGAGCGAAAAACCAACTACACTCATCCCTATGATTCTCAGTAACATCAAAAACTTTGAGCCTAATGCTAGCAATCGGAAATTCGAGCAAGGGCAACGGGAAGCTTTGGAAAAAGAACAAGAGTTATTAGATCGATTGAAGCAATTACCGGATGGTGAACAAAAAGCCAAAGAAACAAAACGAATGATCAGCCTGATCCGGAATTTCATCGGTTATCGGGAGTATCCAAAATACGGCATGATTAATCGCTACTTCGTCTATAAACAGGCTTTGATGAAAGAAGTCGAACAGCTTGTACAAGCCAAAGTTATTCGTGAAAAAGAAGATATATACTATCTTACTTTTGAGGAACTTCGTGAAGTCGTACGCACAAATAAATTGGATTACCAGATCATCAGCAAACGAAAAGAAGAGTACAAACTATATGAAAAACTAACTCCCCCACGTGTTATCACGTCTGATGGTGAAATCATTGTAGGTAAACACAAAGGAGAAAATCTCCCAGCCGAAGCTATTGTAGGTCTACCGGTTTCTTCCGGACTTATAGAGGGCAGAGCACGCGTCATCTTAAAAATGGAAGATGCAGATCTAGAAGATGGAGATATACTGGTTACAACCTTCACTGATCCTAGCTGGACACCATTGTTTGTATCCATAAAAGGACTTGTCACCGAAGTTGGCGGACTGATGACCCATGGAGCAGTCATCGCACGTGAATATGGCTTACCTACCGTTGTCGGTGTTGAAAATGCCACCAAGCTGATAAAAGATGGGCAACGTATTCGAGTAAATGGAACAGAAGGTTATATAGAAATACTATAATTCATTACATTTAAATCATAAAAGAAGAGCATTCGAATTAGGAGAATCATTGACATCATGGTGCTTTGCGGTCTATGTTAAGAACCCTGTCACTAGGACATATAAGGGGGCAGTAACTGAAGATCGATATTAATGTCTGTTAAGATTATCTTGAAATCGAGTCTTCTGTTAAAGGGCGCGTTTGTGGAATAAATATAAAAGGATCATACATATTAGCAGGACTAATATGTATGATCCTTTTTTCTTTTCACGCAAAATAAGTATTAAAAAAAGTACAAAATAAATGCAAAAGTTACAGGTAAGACCATTTTTAGGGTGGTATAAATGGAGCAGACTAGTTTAAAATTGAGCGTATGAAAACGAAATGAGATAGGGGGAATAAAATGAAGCGTATTTCAATTTTAATAACTGATGATGAGGTGGAAATTGCTGAATTAATTGGGATACATTTAGAAAAAGAAGGTTATCATGTTGTGAAAGCTACTGATGGAGAAGAAGCAGTTCGTATCATTCAATCACAGCCAATCGATTTAGTTGTTTTAGATATTATGATGCCAAAAATGGACGGTTATGAAGTAACGCGACAAATTCGTATGAAACATCATATGCCTATCATTTTCTTAAGTGCGAAAACATCTGATTTTGATAAGGTGACAGGTCTTGTACTAGGCGCGGATGATTATATGACGAAGCCTTTCACACCGATTGAATTAGTTGCGCGTGTAAATGCACAACTACGCCGATTTCTTACGTTAAATCAGCCGAAAGTAGAGGAGAATAAATCCGTTTTAGAAGTAGGCGGAGTTGTTATTGATCCTGAGCGACGAACGGTAAATGTATACGGAGAGCAAATTGAATTAACCCCAAAAGAATTTGATATTTTATATTTATTAGCGAGTCATCCGAAGAAAGTATATAGTGTTGAAAATATCTTTCAGCAAGTATGGGCAGATGATTATTACGAAGGTGGAAATACAGTTATGGTACATATTCGTACTTTACGAAAAAAACTTGGGGAGGATAAAAGAAAGAATAAGTTAATAAAAACGGTATGGGGGGTAGGCTATACTTTCAATGGCTAAAATGATGAGAAGCTTTCGTTTTAAAATGATCGCCTTGTTTACGTTAAGTATGGTATTAGCAGCTGGCGTAACATATATGATTTATAAAGGATTACAGTTCTATTATAAAACGATGGTGCGCTATGAAGATCCTTTAGCAAAATTTAGGTCAATAGTAAGAGAGTTTGGAGATATTAATTTCTTTTTGATTTTCTTTATCCCACTATCTATTTTATTCTTTTTCTTTTTAACAAAACCATACTTAAAGTATTTTAATGAAATTTCTAACGGCATTCATTATCTCGCTAACGGTGATTTTACAAATAAAGTTCATATTTCATCAAATGATGAATTCGGAAATATTGCGCGTGAAATTAACTTAACGAGCGAAAAGTTAAAAGAAGCGGTTGAAAGAGGAGGCTTTGCAGAAAGTAGTAAAGATCAGCTGGTTGTTAACTTAGCTCATGATTTAAGAACGCCATTAACATCTGTTTTAGGTTATTTAGATTTAATTCTTAAAGATGAGAATTTGACGAAGGAACAGATTAAACATTTTTCTACGATTGCATTTACGAAATCGCAGCGACTTGAAAGTTTAATTGATGAGTTATTTGAAATTACGCGAATGAATTATGGCATGCTAAAGTTAGATAAAAAAACAATTGATATAAGTGAGTTGCTTATACAGTTAGATGAGGAATTATATCCGTTATTAGAGAAGCGAAATTTAGAAGCTAGATTGAATGTTAATTCTCATTTACCTATTAATGGTGACGGAAAATTGTTAGCTAGAGTATTTGAAAACCTTTTAACGAATGCTATTCGCTACGGATATGATGGGCAATTTGTTGATATGAATGGATATATTGATAATGGAGAAGTTGTCGTACAAATTATTAATTACGGAGATAGCATTCCAGAAGAAGATTTGCCATATCTTTTTGATATGTTTTATACAGGTGATAAAGCTAGAACGGAGCAACAAGACGGTACAGGTCTTGGATTATTTATTGCAAAAAATATTTTGGAGCAGCATAATGGAACGATCTCTGCTGAAAGTAATGTAATAAGAACAATATTTGAAGTGAGATTGCCAAAAGAAGATAGTTCGGAAATTTAATAAAAATTTTAAGTTTACCCCACTTTTTATTTTAATAGTTTTTTCTATCCTATAGGTATGTTAGGTCAAGGAGGAACTCGGAATGAAGAAGTGGGTATTTATTTCTCTTTTTATATTGTGCACAGTATGTGTTGGGATTTATATAGCACCGTTATTTCAAAAGGGAATAGATGTTAAAATCGTAGAAAAAGATGATAAAGTAAATGCAGCGAATACTGAAAAGAAAGAGATTACAAAGGAACAAATTCATAAAGGGGATTTATTACTAGTTAATAAAGATTACCCTATTAAGAAAGATAGTATAAGGTCCGATATTATAAATGTATTTCAAAATACTGAATTAGTAAGAGGGTATGTGATATTTGATAGAAACCTTCGCTTATCAAAGGATATTGTGAAAAAGTTTTTGAAGATTGTAGATGCAGCAGAAAAAGAAGGAGTGCAGCATTTTTTGATGAGTAGCGGTTATCGAGATTTTAAAGAACAAAGGAAGCTATATGAGGAAATGGGCTCTGATTACGCACTTCCAGCAGGATATAGTGAACATAATTTAGGGTTATCACTTGATGTTGGGTCTACTCAAATGAAAATGGAGAAAGCTCCTGAAGGAAAATGGATTGAGGAAAACGTATGGAAATACGGATTTGTTTTACGCTATCCGAAAAATAAAAGTAATATTACAGGGATTCAATATGAGCCATGGCATATACGTTATGTCGGTTTACCTCATAGTGCTGTTATGCAAAAAAATAATTTTACCTTAGAGGAATATTTGGATTTCTTAAAAGAGAAAAAAGAAATTTCAACGTATGTTGAAGGTAAAAAGTATACGACTTCTTATTATAAAGTTCCAGAGAATATTAACGTGAATGTTCCAGTGAATAAGCATTACGAAATTTCAGGGGACAATATGGGTGGAGTTATTGTGACTGTTTATGAATAAGTAAAGAAGCTATTCTAAATATTGGATAGCTTCTTTGTAATTGGCGCATTTGAAACATAGTAGAGGAACCTTCCTAGCTAATTGTTCCAAAGCATGTGGTGACATATTCCGCTGCAATTCCTTAGAAAATAATTGTAATTCATCAGTAATCGATAGATTCATAAAAAATACAATCCTTTCTATATATTTCTATAAAAATTATAGCGTTCTGACGAATTATGGACATAAATTTATCTTAGGGTGTTAGCAATATAGCGATACTACTATAATAAATTAAATAAAGAACTTACCTTCAACCACTTTTTTACCAGTACCACCTATATACAGTTCTATATTTCCTTCTTTTTTAGATATAAACAATTCTATTAAACAAGGCATTTTTACAATTGCGCCTTGCTCAGCTCGAAGATGAATAAACTTTTGTTCATTATAATAATTTTTGGCAAGAAATGCCCCAACAGCAGCGTTCCCCATTCCACAAGCAGGATCCTCTATACCTTCTCTAGGGCAAAGATTTCTAGTGTGGAAATCAAAATTTTCTCCATAAGTATCAAATGTAAATACTTGTACTTCACGAACAGCCAAATTCTCACACAACTCTTGTAACAATTGAACATTACGTTTAACTGACATTAATGTACTTAAAGAATTTACTGCTATCACTAAATATTTTACACCTAAATCAATCGTTTGAATTGGGAGATTGAAATTAATATCAGCTTCATTTATCCCTAAAGTATTTGCAATTGTCTTTTTGTCTATTATTGGTGAAATAAACTTAGGAGAGCTTTGCTTCATTTTTACAATCACTTGATTTTCAATGTTTTCAATAACAACTTCACGTATTCCATTTTGAGTTTCGATTTGATATATTTTCTTTTTATTGAGATCAATTATCTTAGCATTTACTAATGCTATACATGCTGCTATTGTTGGATGTCCAGCGAGCGATACTTCTTTAATAGGAGTAAAATATCGAAATAGAAAATCTGCATTATTAGAGGGATAAACAAATACGGTCTCCACAAGGTTTATCTGCTTAGCAATATTTTGCAAAGTATTATTATTCAAACCGCTAGGATTAAAAAAAACAGCAGCGGGATTTCCAGTTAAATTTTCACCAGAAAAACTATTGATTACCATAAAGTCTTTTTCCAATTTAATTTAATACCTCCTATATGGAACCTATAAATACTAATTTTAATATAAACCAATTCCTATTTTAATGGTCAAAATTCTTGCAAGGAATTTTGTAAACTTATATGTACTAATAAAATTTTCGTTTAGGGTGAAATCTAAAGTCTTAGCTTGATGGGCAGGGGCTGAACCCAAAGTTCCCCTGTTTTTATTGCAAGTTAATGGTATTGACTGGTCGTTTGGAAGTAAGGTTTTTTCCTTCTGGCAGGATGCAAAGACTTGATATGGTTGATTTGAATAGGCTACACTGAATTGGACAGTTATTAAGTTCTAGTACAGTCAACTACCCACCACTTAAACGCTAACGCGTTTTGAAGTGGGGGCTTGTAAAAAAGCCCTGGTTGTCTAGCCTCAGCCTTTTGTAGACTACGTTCGTAGGTTGCATATCCAAGAATAATTCCCTAGTTCTTGGCTCTATGGTGGCTCTGTAACAGTTCTGGTTGGGAAGGAACGGTCAACCACAAGCCTTCTTTCATAAGAAGTTGCTAACACCTACAAACATTGGCGAAGGGAAACAAACTCTTAGGAGGGGCAAAACATGCGTGTATTTGTCAAGAATTTACGAGGAGAACCGCTCATGCCTTGCAGTACTCGTAAGGCACGGCTTCTTCTCAAACAGGGGAAAGCAAAAATTATAGGTTACACACCGTTTACCATTCAATTGCAATATGCGACTGGTGAAACAGTACAACCTGTTACAATCGGTGTCGATAGCGGTACAAAATATGTGGGGATCGCGATTACAACAGAGGAAAAAGTACTAGTGAAAGGAACCATTGAATTACGTCAGGATGTGAAAGAGAACCTTACTCTTAGAGCTACATTACGTAGAAGCCGAAGACAACGTAAAACCCGCTACCGAAAAGCACGTTTTCTCAATCGAAAAAAGAAAGAGGGCTGGCTTCCACCATCGATTCAAAGCCGAACCGATAACATCATTCATTGGACTGAAACATTCAAATCACTATTACCTTCACCAAAAATCATTGTAGAAGTCGGCAAGTTTGATGTACAAAAACTAAAGAACCCTGATATACAAGGGAAAGAATATCAACAAGGAGACGCATTTGGCTTTTGGAATATAAGATACTATGTATTTGCAAGAGACCATTATACATGTCAAATCTGTAAGAAAAAAGGTGGTATTTTACACACGCACCATATCATTGAGCGACATAAGGGTGGTTCAGATATGGTAGAGAACCTTGTAACGGTACATGAAGAATGTCATCAAAAATTCCACCAAGGAAAAATTAAACACATTTTTAAGAAACCAAAACAGTATAAAGAGACCGCCTTTATGAATATTTTGCGACTTCAAATCATGAAGCGTTTAGATTGTGAGATTACGTATGGGAGTTACACAACACCGAAGCGAAAAGAATTAAGGTTATCTAAAACACACTATAATGATGCCATTGCGATTACAAATCCGAAACAATTACGAGAATATTATCAAAGTGGTGAGTTTCGCATCAAGCAATTTAGAAAGAAAAAGCGTTCTCTTCATGAAGCAACTGCAAGAAAAGGAAGAAAAACGAAAAATAGAACAGCGAAAAGAAATAATAAAAATACACCGTACGTAGGCACAATGTATCTAGGTGATAAGGTGAAAGCGTTTGGACAAATAGGATTCGTGACAGGATTTACAGGGAAGGTGGTGTATGTGCAAGATTTGGACGGCCATTATATACAAAATCCTGCTAAATCTTATAAACAAGTGAATATATCAGATATTGAATGTATGCACCACAATCATAATTGGTTATTCTTACAAGTCAGTTAGGCGATGCCTAACCGAAATTCATCCCCACCTGATCGCTTGGCTATCGCCCGTCACGCGCTTGAAGATGGGGACTTCTTTCGGGAAGCACGTTAAAAACAAATCATTAGAGAACGTCATGGGCAAACGTGAGTTTGAGGCGATAGCAGCAGAATGGAGGATATTATGATAAAAATCGGTAGAGATGGTGAAGCTTACTGGAGTGAAACCGTTGATTTAGGTGTTTTAGGTAAGTTCAATAGCATTTTTATAAATTTAGATGGATGCGATATAACAGGGGCGACGGATGATATGTCCCAAGAAGAGAAGATAGAAAAAGCTACAAAATATTATGGTAATAGATTCAAGGAGTTAGAAGCAAATGCGGGTTTTATAAATGAGCAATTTCTAATGTGGATTATAACGCACTTATGTGATATAGAATATCCATTTTGGGAATTTGGTGATGAAGATGAAGGCAGTGAAGATTATCCAGATTATATAGTTAAAGAAGAAATAAAAAAATTCGAAGATGAAAATGGACAATTGAAACATGATCCGTATAGTCCAAGTCCGATTTATAAAGAAATTCAGGAATATAATGCATATAATAATGAAGATAATTTATCAAGCTATGAAATTATAGCGAAATATTTACCAGTTCTTGATTTTAAAAAACTTGTAGATACAATTAGAGCTGATAGCATAGATACATATGAAGATAACATAAACTTTCAAGTGAGTAGCGAGGTTTGTGGTGGTATGTTACTTTGTGCTACTTACGGAACAATATATGCCAATAATGAGCTAGAAGTTACGCATAATTGTTAATACAAAAGGGCGCTTTAATGGAAGATGATGGCTAACGATAATATGTAATACTGAATCAAAGATAATTAAATAAATATCATTATTACTACACGACGACGCATGTTGTTTAACAATGTAGTTTTAAGGCGTATCAACACTTTGCTTGATACGCCTATTTTTTATGGTTTTTTCTTCGTTTTATCACTACATTTTGTAGACTTATCGAAACTTTTATCACTACATTTGAACTTTTTATCATCACTTTTATTATCATATTAAATTGATCGAAAATACAGAAAATAATTGTTGACCTCCCTTTATTAGGTAAAATAAAATGAAACATATAATCTGTTTAACAACATAATGAGTTCGCTCATTTTTAAGGAGGATTCATATGGAGAAGTATTTTACGGTTAAAGAAGTAACATCCCTTTTGGGCTACAAGAATGAAGAAACTATAAAAAGAAAGATAAAAGATGGGATGTTTCCAGGTGCAATCCAAAACAGCCGTAAAGAAGGTTGGAAGATACCAGCAAGCGATGTTGCAGCCCTAACGGGCTCTCCAAAAAAAGCTAGCCAGAGTAAAAGTACACCAACGTCTACCAATTACAACAAGTCTGAATTAATCAAATGGGTATTCAAATAGCCAATCTAGAATCCCCTTCGGAAGAATTACATAAAGTTCTCACCTCTTTACCATTGGAACGTGCACTTGAGATTTGTCTTATAATGCGTCAGCAAAGCAGACCCATTGATGATTATTTCAAGTTTTTCAAAGCAGCTCAATCGAAGAAGTGGAAACCAGATCCAATTACAATTGAAAAGAATAAGAGTTTAGTGGATTTAACACAGCGAGACTATGAGGAGATGGTTTTAGACGAACAACGGACAGGAAAAGTCTCGTTGTACAATTGGCTAGAACAAGATTAAAGGTGGTTGAACTAAGATGAAAACCAGTTACTATTATCATGTGAAATGCCCCGAAGGGGTAAAAGCCAAGAAGTTCAAATTGATTGTGCTGGATAAACATAATAGACCTTTTTTACCTTTTACAGTTTTTTACAAAGAGGCGCTAGGTAGAATTTCGGATAGTAGCGCAGAGTCCTATCTAAAAACACTCTATACTTTTTTCACCTGGTTACATATTGACAGTAATTATCAAGGAAGAACTGTAAATTGGGATGATGAACTCCACATTGTACGGATAGCCATAGAGGATTTTTTGATGCATAAAGCCCATTGTAAGGTTACAACAAGCGATAGCAAAACGTATTACAATGTAAAGTTAACAAATAAAAGTCCTAATACTGTCAGTAGGATGTTAAGTGCTTTAAAATCTTTCTACAAAATCATGATACATGTGAAAATGTACCTTTATCCCAATCCACTTATTGATGCACATGCTATTTTAGACGAGTATGAAACGCAAATAGAGGGTGTTAGAGAAGGAAAACCTAGAATGCCTAAAGAGGCAGGTACAGAAGAACCTTTACCTAAAGGAGCTCGAAGATTAACCGACTCCTTTTTTAAGATCATAAATGGCGAGTGGAAACCTCAGATTATTGATGATCCTTACCTCCCCTTTATGATTTATAAGGCTGGGAAGGACAGTAAATGGAAGCTTAGAGATGAGATTATTACAACAATACTATTTCAAACCGGGGCAAGAGCGACAGAAGTTATCAAACTTACATTTGGAGACTATCGTGCTAGGTACAATAAGGGTGAGTTTGCCACCTTTAATAAGGGAAGCCATGGAAAAAGAACAAAGTTTTTGAAAGTAGATAATGACACGTTAAAACTACTTGATCGTTATATCCATGGTGCTAGAAAAAAAGTTGATAAAAGTGGTTTAAACATGAATGACATGCCTGATGAAATCCCAATATTTCTTAATCAGTATGGAAATCCCTACACTTATGATGCCTTTTTAAAAAATTGGGTAAACATCATGGGAAAAGCAGAAATAAAAATCAATATTCATAAAACACGTCATTGGTTCGTGACCCGTAGCATTCGGATGATTCGCGAAAAATACAAGGATAAAGTAGAACAGGACAAGGCAATTGAACGATTACGAATTTATATGGATTGGAGCGAAAAAGCAGACACAATAAAAGTCTATGAGCACTACGTTGATGAAAAGGATTATGTGGTAGAGCAGCATGATAGATTGCTAGAAAAGATGAAAAAGGATCAGGAGGAGTATTTAAATCAGCTAAAACCTCGTAAGAGGGCTAAACAACCTTTGGTTGAACCTCGAAATAAGACCGCTCAAATGTCTGAAAAACAACATGATTTGATGGGTTTTATTAATGAATTGAATAGTTAATCTATAAATAAGCCTAAGGGTGTGGAAATGTGATTGATGAATTAGAAAGCAAACTATGGTATCGAGATTTAAAAGGAAAAGTTGATGACAACATCCTTGCCTATCATGATGAACGAGGTTATCTTTGGGAGAAGGTTAACCCTGAGCATTTAGGTTACTTCAAAAATAACGCTTGTGGTTATCTTTTTACAAACCATGTAGCATTAGGGTTGATGGTAGAATCCAATAAAAACTTGAACCCTAAGACTATTTACAATACTTTATGTGATGTAAATCTTGGTCTCAAGGAGCTCTTTCAAGAACTCAAATTAGTAAGCGTTAATGATTTTGATGTGGATATACATCTGTCTGATTACTTACGGGGGGAAATTCTCCCCTCCCATTCAGATTCTAAGAAAAGCCGCTTCTTTAATGCGTATAAACGTGTTTTAAGAAAGGTGCATAAGTGGTATTCGACCAAGTTGACAAAGGAACAACAAGAAGTGTTCGCCCCTTTTTTACTTCCTCGAACGTACCTGGACAGTAGAGATTTTAATGTTAGAAAATCAGCAATGAAAGCTGCCAAAAGTAAACGGAAGTCTGAAACGGACGCAATTGCCAAAGAATTTATAAAAATTCGTGCCGAAGGTGGGTTTCGTTTAAACCAAGTTAGACGTTTGCGACAGAAATATCTTGAGGTTGTAAAATTAGTACAAGATAACGGATATACTCTTCCTTTTGAATTTTCTTATACCGAAAACGAAGAACGCGGAGATAGATCGAAAGAGCTTTTTTCTTTTCGATTATGGGATAAACCGTCTTTCGTACTCCATCATAGTGATAACTATACTTCAGCAACCATTAATAATGCAAAGTCACGAAGGGCTACTTATTCAGAAGAAAATAACGAATACTTCGTCGAGTTTTTAAAAGCAGAAGTATTAGATGATGAAACTGGTGAACCAGTAGAAGAAACCGAAGGTTTTTGGTTTTTGCCTATTTTGGAACATCAATTAATCGGATTTTGGCATCAATATTTAAGTGCAGAACAAATAAATGAAAAGTTGAAAATACTTAAGGTGTACGGTTACAGGGAATCAGATTCAGAAAAGATTAATGTGCCTTTCGAATCCAATCATAAAGGCATTTTAGCACAAGGTAAATTTATAACTAGCTCTCAGAAATATGCCGATGGCATTTTAATGAACGTTGAGGTTTTGTACATTACAGCTCTCTTTGGTGCGACAGCACTAGATATATTTACGTCTTCAGGTGCAAGGTTAGGTGAAGTGGCGCAAGTTCATCTTGGCCTTGGGTGTTTAGACCAGGTAGATATCACTGATCCCGAAACAAATGAAGTAAAAACATCGTACATATTTAGAGCTATTCCGAAAGGAAGAGATAAGCTAGCAGTTTTTTATACGACCAAGGATACTTTTGATTTAATATATGAGATTGCTTTTTACCTTAGAGATCAACATTATAAAGGCTCAATTCCAATAGTGGATTTTCTTTATTTGAAGAAACAAGGTGAATTACGACCAGACCAACCTTACTTATTTCAGCTTCATAGTAAACATTTTAAAGACAAGACTTTTTCATGTGTTTTAAACTTCATCTGTTTTGGATTGATTTATGAAACACAAGACAAGAAGTTGGTAAAATTGAAACCGCACTTATTACGCCACGGTTTCGCAACACATGCAGTACAGGCAGAAGAACTTCCGATTGATGTCGTGGCAATGATTCTTAATCAAAAGGATTTAGACGTTACAAAATATTACTCTCAACCTACCCAAAGCCAAGTAGCCGATGTTGTGTCCGACTTTCATACTTCCATGGCTACTACAACTGATATGATGCAAGAAGTTTTAAGACAACCAGAAGAGATACAAGCCCTTTTTGAGCGTCAAAGAGAGATCAGCGGACCATTTAGTAAAACCGTTGGGGGTACATGTGTTACTAACAAGATTTGTCCAACAAAACTTGCATGTGTAGGGTGCGCTACTAAAATACCTGAACCAGAACAAAAACATGAATTACTTGATTATCTAGAATGGGCAGAAAAAACGAAGGATCATTACCAGGAAAAAGGTTACAAACTGGAAGTTTTGAAAATAAAAAAAACGATACATGATGCGAAAGTTGAATTGAAAGAAATAGCATTAATTGAGGAGTATAGGAGAGATAAAGAAAATGAGCCAAGAATTATCATTAGAAAACCGTAAAGGTGGTTTAGAAAATGATTACGAGAAACGAAGGGTTAACTCTTTTGAACTAGGTAAAAAGGCAATAGATGCCCTCCTTACGGAGGGCAAAGAAGTTACCTTGCACAATGTATCTAAAAAGACAAAAGAACTTGATGAACAAGGTAAAGGGATTCATTTTAACACTATTAGAAATCATGAAAAACTCTATGCGTATTATAAAGAAAAGAGTAAGAGCTATAAGAAAAAACAAAAAGAGCTAGGAAAGCATCTTCCCTATCGGGAAAATGAAAAACATACTTTTCATGAGTTCGAGCAATTAAAGCCGGACAGAAATTTAAAGAATGTGTACAAACAGTATATGCGTTTAACAAAGGCTGAATTAGCAACGCGTTTGATAGAAGCTGAGCAATATATAGCAGAAGGAAATCTAGAGTATTTGGAAAAGTTATTTGAGACATACGAGGGATAAAAATTGAATTAAAACAATAATTTGTCGTTGTTCCCACATAATAAAATAGTAAACAAAGGTTTTATTTAGTTTACTATTTAAAAAATAATGAACTACAAATATAATTAATGTATTACATAAAGAGACATGAATTAGTTCTAAAATAGCTTCAAAACGATAAGTGATTTACATGGTTAATGATGTATACCGGAGGACCAATTAAATGAGTGAAATTAATAAAATCGCAGGTGAAAATATAAGAGTATTCATTGAGTCTAGGGAATTAAAGAATTCATTTGTAATGGAGAGTATATAGAGATAATAAAGTCGTTTAATTATATTCTTAAAAATAAAGTAACCATTTATCTGTACGCTGATAGATGGTTACTAAAAATGTTTAAAAGGTTAGCTTTTCTTTCGCTTTACGATTTTTTAAGAATATTAAAGTTGTTTAATTTCGGAAGGCGAATAGTTACACATAGCCTCCTTTTTTAATTATTTATTTTAGCCAATATAGATTTAACAAAGTTTGTTTTATCATCTGCATATTTATGTTTATCATTGGGATTAGCCTGTGAAAGTTGAATCTTTAACTGTTCATACTCAATCCGAGAAGTTTTATTATTTTTTAAGTAATCTCTAAAACACAATTGTTCAATTAAATATTTATTACCCTTTTCATACATATGAATTTGATGTGTTCTCGGCTCTCCCTTATTAAAATAATATCTTTCAGGTAATACATCTTTTCTATACTTATAATTTAACTGTTCTAACTTAGCAATACATTTCACACCATTTTCAAAATTCTTTAATTCAATCGCAATATCAATAATAGGTTTTGCACTCAAGTGTGGAATAGAAGTACTTCCAATATGGTGTATTGCCAAAATGTATTCTCCAATTTGTTTTTCAATTAGTTGTTTCTCTTTTAAAAATTCGACTTCCCATTCCTCAGTCCAAGGAACTAAAAAAACTTCACCACGGGGTAACCCTAACATTTGATTAACTCCTCCTGCATACAGCCCTTTTCTTAACGAAATATCGAAATATTCTCTCTTTTATTATATAGCATACAAATGAAAAGATGGTGTAAAATTCCAATTCAGACCGTCTTTTTAAATAACTATTTTATTTTTAAAAGGACTTTATTATTTTTTTAACAACTTTATTATTTGTGTACAGAGAGAGCTGGAATTGGTAAGAATGCTTTTTATGATATGTTGAACGGCAAGGGTAACATAGAAGAGCATATAAAGAAGCACTTTTGAAGCAAGTTGCTGGTGGAGACAACAATCACGACCTGAAGGACGGTATAGAAGTGTTTTTTGTATTTGTTGCATTAATAATAGTGCTAAAAATTTGTCTAATGCTCTGTGAGCTATCTTTCGGTCTGTTGCTTCTTTCAATTTATCTTGAAGTTCAGAAATCATATATTTGAAGCGAGCAATCTCTTTGTCAATACTTTATATATAATATAAGAACCTATTATTAATTATATTTCTACATACAGTAATAACAGCCCTGCACTCCACCTAGATTCAGTTAACATACATTGTTATTAACGAAAATTACAAATGACTAAATGTCCCCTGAGAATTCGCTTTTATTCCCTGAATATTACATCATTGAATGTAATATGAATCTAAAATATACAATAAAAGTTGATTTGGAGTTATTTTTTGTTTACTTCACTTTTTCCGCACTCTACTGTGGATTTGAAATAAAGTTTAATCGTTTATAACAAAGTTTAACCGTTTTGAAAAAAGATTAACTGTTTATAAAAAAGATGCACCGTTTTATCCCTTTGGATTTACTTATCTATGGGGATATTTTTATTAAGAAAAGAAACAAAATATATAAATTGAATATAAAAACGTTTTGATTCTTTAAAAACATTCCATAATTTAGTATTATTTATATATGGAATATTTTGTTTGTACGAAAGGGGTAACTTGATGTTTTTTCAAAAATATAAGGGTTTGATTCTCGGGATAGTTGGTGCTGTTATTTTGGCATTATCCGTCATTTATCTTAAAGATTTAGATTATATATAGGGCGTGTATTAAGATATTTTCTTTAACATTAATAATTATAGGATGGGTTATTGCCTGTAATTCGAACCATTTCTATAAAAAAGGAGAATAATAAAAAAATAGAAAAGTATAAAAAGGGTTCATTAATGAAAAATGAGGCAACGTCCATAGTTAGAATTTGAAACGGAAAAATATAGGAGAGTAGAATAATGAAAAAAATTGTTAAAGTGATTGGATTTTTTCTTTTTAGTCTACTATTAATGGTAGGATGTACAAAAGAAAATAAAGTTTCTAGCGCAGATCTTTCTGATGATATTAATAAATTTGTACGTAGTAATGGTTTTATAAACTATAATGCTGTAGCTTCTAAGTTTAGTGAGAATGATGTTGGTTATATCTTTCCTTATTCCTCTATATCTACAAAGAAATTGCAGGAAAATAGATATGAGACCGTAATAGAAGGAATTATTGATGATAAAAAAGAAGAACCGTATGGAAAATATTTAACACTTACTATAAGTGCTAAGCCAGATGAAAAAGGACATTTAAACTTAGATGAATTCACAACTAAAGATGAATTTAATAATCGGTTTAAGATTATAAAGGTAGAAAAAAATAAAAAGAATTATGATATATTGATGAATAAGTATAAAGATAAAGTTGACATAGGGTCTATATTACCAGAAGACATATCAGCAGAGAATCCAATCCATAAGAATACTATGTATAAAAATATCGAAAAGTATTATGAGATTCCTAATCAGACGGAAGAACTTTCAGAAAGTTATGCAGAGGCATCGGGCATAACGGAACAACTCAGCAACTGTATAAGAGGTTCTCAAGAACTTGGTACTATGAATGAACAAGTTAAAGAGGGCTTATCTTCAAAAATTAATGAAAATCTTTCAAAAGAAGAATTAGGAAAATTAAAATACACACAAACAGCGCGTATTTCTAAAAATTATTATATTGTATTACTTTTAGAAAATGCTGTTGATAATATAGAAGATGTAAAAGCAATTATAATTTTTAAAGATACCGATCCCAAAGATACAACATTATCGTCTTTAGAATTTATTGATTTGAAGAAAAAATAATAGCTTTATAGCACTATTTAAAGAAGAGGGAAGGAATTATTTTTATGTTATTTATTTGGAAAAGAAAAGGTCTTTTAGTTCCATTAGCCTTGTTTTTGGGGTATATACCTGTTATAGCTCTAGCGGGTATGAGAATGGATATGAATATTGAACTAGGAAGTTTGTTGAGTAAATTAATTGGATTTGTAATGTTATCATTGATGTTTTTACCTGCTTTAATTAACTATCTTTTTACTAAATATTTTGTAAAAGATGAAGGTATTAAGATTGTGACTGATGAAGAAGGAAAACAATATAAAATTGACACTTATAGTAAATTTTTCTTTATAAGAAATTTTACTTGGACATTTATATTTTTGATATTTGATATCATCATGCTGATAAGAGCCATTGTTGGTTCATTCACCAATTAATCGTTATCTAAGTTTTAAAACCTAGATTATGTAGAAAAAGAAGTTAGACAATAATTATAGAGTATTGTGGAGTAACTCAGGTAGAAAATGATCAAGCTTTTTTATAAAAACCAACTTAAATTTGCTAAAAAAGAATCCATTTTGATCAATCTTTTTTCAAGGTGGATTCTTTTTATTTATTGAAAAATACCGGTTTGAGAGGGTGATTCTAATCAAACTTTATTTCAAAGCAACATCTACATCTAGGAGGTAAATCCGTTGATCACGGCAGGACTTTATCAATTCTTCTTTATTCTTTTTAAACAGTCGTGATAAAAAACAAAGACATGTCGTGACAAAAGGAGTGGATTACCCACTCCTTTTTTATTTTCTTATTATTTGTTTAACAACATGTATTTATTGTTTATTCGAGCCTCAAACTTTATTTCTCTTATCTTTCAGTAAAACTTTAAATCGTTAGTCATTTTTAAATCATTCCTTAAATACATGTCTACAATGAAAGAACACACTTTAATTCTAATTTTTTTATAAAAAGGTATTGATAACCAGCTGTGTCTGTAAAATATTCTTCTATATTTAAATCAGTTTCATGATGTAACAAACCATCCAAAATATGAATCGCATCTCTTGAATTAGTATGAATGATCTTTGTGTAGTAGGAAGAGAATTGATCGCTTGTAAATCGATAAATAGTAGTTCCTTTTTCTGTTCCATAATGAGGATTTGCATCAGCATGGAGTGGTACCAATTTGTTTTGCTATGTAATGTATAACGGATTCTGGGATATTTTTAATATGAGTATAGGACCAACCGGGATACCGAAGAACGGCTAATTGAACAGCAAACCCCAAACGATTTTCTTCTCTCCTTCGCTTATTTATGATTTATAAATCTCGGTTGGAAAAAGTGTAGTAGGTTCCCAATATCCATTCATCTTCAGGAATTTGCATAAGAGTTTGTCTCTGATCTGGTGTAAGTAATTCTCTTCCTCTTGCAATGTTCATATTGTACCATCTAATTTATTTAATTATTCAGTTTATTGGTACGGTTATATATCAATAGAATGTACTCAATTGGGATGGCGGACGATTTACTGATTTCCCTAAGGTGAAAGTGTCTTAAATGACTTGTACCAAAAGTCAGATTGGAAAATTTTTAAAATATGGTGGGTTATTCCTTGAATCGTTGCCGTACGCTTAATAGCAAGTTTCTGGATCGTGATGTTTTTAATCTTTGGTGAAAGCTTGTTACAATAAAATAGAATTATATTGGGTACAAAAGATAATGAAAAGGGGGAAAGAAGCTAAATGAAATCAACAGGAATGACTCGAAAAGTAGATGGATTAGGTTTATCAAGACCTAAATCAAAAAAAATCATAAAAAATAAGGGATGCCACATATTGTACATAACTAATATGTGACATCCTTTTACTTATTTGTTCACGAATAATAAAGGTGTTTAAAAATAGCGATGGGATGATGGAAGTTCATGCCATCTTTTTTATTTCATGTATAATAAAAAATGTGATATTCCGATAATTTAATTAACATAAGGGCAGTATTAGTAAAAAGGAGGAGAATGATGGATAAGTTATTACAAGAAATCGTAAATTGTGTTAAGTGACAATAAATTTGTTCAATTTATCTTCTCCAGGCATGATTCGAAAATGGTGAAGTAGTTTTAGGAATGATGGTATAGACGTCGAAGATGGGGGGGATAAAAGTATGAAAGCAGTAATGGATCAAAGGAAATGGCATTGGTTGGACTATTTTCTATTTCTCATTCGTACGATATGGATCACTTCTAATGGCTACTCGATATTCGTTAGTACGACAGGTTCGGAAAAGTGGGTTTTACTTTTATGGGCTAGTTGTTCTTATATAATACCCCATCTATTTTATCGGCCTGGGCTTATAAAATTCCAATATTATTTAATTGCCGAGGTGTTGTTAACGGGTTCTTGGTTTATTTACTTATCGAGTCAATATGAAATATCAGAGACTTACGGTTTTTTATTCGTGCCTATCCTTACTGTTGCTTATGCTTGTCAAGTTAAGCCGTTAATTTGGTTAGGACCTTTCTTATACATCTCAATTTTTTTAGCTGGTACATGGGCCGGCAATCTCTTCACTGATAAGTTTGTTGACACAACTATTTTTTATGGTATTGGGTTATGTTTAGGAAGGATGACCATTGTCAATAACGCTAATAAAGAGTTAATTGCCTCTATTGAGGAAAAAAACAGGGATTTGGAATATTACTCAAAAAAGATTGAGGAACTGACGATTAAGGAAGAACGAAATAGAGTTTCACAAGATTTGCATGATACAGTAGGTCATATTTTCACATCGGTCATAACAAGTTTAGATGCCCTTCCTTTTCTATATCAGGCAGATAAAAAAGAAGCAGAAAAAAGTATAAAAGAGATTTCAGATTTAGCACGAAATGGATTGAACGATGTGAGAAAAACAATTCACCAGATGTCGCCAACGAATCATCAAACGCTTGTTGAATCGGTGAAAGAATTGATTGTTGATTTTATGAAACATACATCAACGGATATAAAACTGAATGTCGAAGGGGAAGCGACCAAAGTCGGTGAAAGGATAAAGTTTGCCATTATTCGTTGTATACAAGAAGGACTTACAAATGCGAAAAGACATGGTCAGGCAACTGTTATTAAAGTAAATATTTCGTTTAAACAAGAAGAATTGATTGTTCTTATTGAAGATAATGGAAATGGTTGTAATGAATTGAATTTAGGGTTTGGCTTACGCTCAATGAAAGATCGAATATCGGCATTAGCGGGTACAGTTAACTTTTATTCTAAATTGAATAATGGTATGAGGATAACGTGTAACATACCTATGGCAAAGGAAGTGTAATTATAATGATTAAAGCGGCAATAGTTGAAGATCAAGAGATTTTAAGAAAAAGCTTAAAAATTGTGATTGAAAGTATTTCTGACATTGAGATTGTTGGAACTGCGGAAAATGGAGAAAAGGCTATTGCTTTATGCGAAAGGGAAAACCTTGATATTCTTTTAATGGATATTCAAATGCCGGTGATGGATGGTGTAAAGGCGACAGATGAAATTAAAAAACGTTGGCCCAATATAAAAGTTATAATACTTACTACTTTTCAAGATGTTACACACGTTTTGAATGCCTTAAATGCTGGTGCAGAGGGTTATATATTAAAGGCTGTTGATCCTGAATTTTTAGTTCAGGGAATTAAAATGGTGTATCACGGAGGTTCCCTCATTCCTCAACAATTAGCAAAAGAGGTGTTTGGTCAGATGCAATCAAATAATAACGAACACTCGGAACAACTTGACCATAACTCTATGAATCATCCATATGATTTAAATAATCAAGAATTAAAAGTTTTAAAATGTTTAACTCAAGGATTATCCAATAAAGAAATTTCAGAAAAGATGTTTCTTTCAGTGGGAACTGTGAAAAATTATGTTTCTACCATTTATTCGAAATTAAATGTAAAAAACAGATCTTCTGCTATTATTAAAGCAATGGAAGAGAGTCTTATAGAAGATAAGAAACATTGAAGTAAGAGAGTGTAGACAAAGTTAAATCGACTTTGTCTACACTCTTTTTTAATTGCAACGAACTGGAACGTTATTTTGAATTTGTTTACTCCATGGGCAATTCATAAGGTCCATCATTCACAAAATCCCACGGTGGATCGTCTTTTAGATTTTCGCTATAAAAGAGGGCATCAATAACTTTTCAATAGCCACTTATTTTTAAAGAAGTAATATATATTAGCCAATGGTCATAATTTGTCGTTTTTTTTAAAAATAGTTATGACTTATTAATGACTTACCGGCACTACAGTATATTACCTTTCATTTGTAGAGTAGAAGTATGAAATATGAAATGAAATTTAGAAAGGAGGTAAAAAAATGCATGCTCAAATCCATTGCAACTTGCAAACTGTACCCGTCTTGAAGTAAATAATGCAGTGTTTATTTTTGATGAAGTTGGAGAAGACGTAAATAAAGATACTTTAAAAGGTAATAGTAGTAGCGAAGGTGGAGCATTATTAAATAAAGATACAACAATTAAACTTACTGTAAAATTGGGAGAAAATGAAGAACATATGGAATTAAAAAATAAATAATATTCTAATTTTCTTTTTCAAGAAATGGGCGCTTTAGTGCAATAAGAATTTCAAAAATAATCAATATCCATCACATTAAATAAGAGCATGTTTTGATCAATCATATATTTGGATTGCATTAAGCAGAAAGGAATTAGATGAAAAATATAAAGAAATTAATAAAATGTATCGGAGTAATTATTATAATATTACTAATCATAGCACTTTTTTTCCCTACATGGACTCCGCATATAAAAGGTGATAACGGTATAAGTACATTAGAACAAGTAGAGATAAATGGAAGTGGTCATGAAATTATGATACGTGGCAATGATAAGGATAATCCAGTTATTATTTTTGTACATGGAGGACCTGGATGTCCGGAAATACCGTATGCTGATAAATACCAAGATTTATTGGAAACAAAATTTACGGTTGTTCATTACGACCAAAGAGCAAGTGGAAAATCATATCATTTTTTTGAGGACTATTCTAATCTTTCATCAGACTTACTGGTGGAGGACTTATTAGCTATGACGGATTATATATCAGAACGTCTTGGCAAAGAAAAGGTAATACTAATTGGTCATTCTTATGGTACATATATTGGAATGCAAGCTGCCTATAAAGCTCCTGAAAAATATGAAGCATATATTGGTATTGGACAAATGAGTGATACAGTAGAAAGCGAGATTGACAGTTTGAACTACGTTATTAATCAGGCTCAAAATGTTGGCAATACGGATGATGTTTTATATTTACAAGGGTTAACTGAAAAAATCAAAAATGGCGATACGTATACCCCACGAAATTATGTTATGAAATATGGTGGGTCTTCAAGACTTATTGATAACCCCGATGGTAATAACATAGGTATGTTATTCAGTAGTGAGTATAACTTATTAGATGTAATCCGTTATAACTATGGGTTATCCTATTCTCAAAAGATTTTGTTAAAGGAAGATTTAAAAAATCCATTACCTACTATAGTAACAAAACTTAAATTACCGTGCTATTTTATCATGGGTAAATATGACTATAATACTTCATCTAATGCAGCAAAAAAATATTTTGATATGATTGAAGCCAATAAAAAAGAATTTATTGCTTTTGAGCAATCAGCTCATTATCCACAATTTGAAGAGAAGGAAAAATTTTATAAATGGATGTGCGATACATTTATAAAATAAAAATATATAAATAGGGTAGCTTTTTTCTTACTTTGAAAGAGGGATTGTGAAGAATTGTACTTAAGCTAACGGAGGCTTTAATTGAACAAAATTAAACAATTTTATTATTCATTCTTGAGGATAAACATAATTGTAAAAATCTAAAATGAAACAACTTTAAAAAGCCTTGTTACAGGTTTTGGTGCAAAAAGAGAATAAAATGCATATATTCCTAATGGAATTGTATCTTATACTGCAAGTCCAAATAATTGATGGATGAATTCTTTCTGTTTTTGGACAGACTGGTAATGCTTCCATTTGAATACATTTTCCTTTTCCATACTGATCACACACCTTTTTAGAGTCATACTATCAGTATGTCCAAGTTTAGGAGATTGCTTGCAGGAATCTTGGAGTGTTTGCACCAGAACCGGCTTGCTTGCAATGCAAATATCTAGGGATAGAAAAAAATGTTAAAAGGGTTCAAAAATGTTTTGTAAGCACTTACATATTGTGATATTATTAAATTGTGATAATAAACTATCGTGATGATAAATTATTATCACATTTAGTACAGGGGTATAGGAGTAATGAAAGATGAAGAATGAAACATTATTACAGCAATACTATCCGTTCGTTACATTTCTTTCGAAGGTAGTGGGAAGAAATTGTGAAGTCGTATTGCACGATTTATCAAGGCCGGAAAGTTCTGTCATTGCTATTGAGAACGGGCATATAACTGGTCGTAAGATTGGGGACGCGCCTACAAACTTAGTGTTAAAGGTACTTCAAGAAAAAACATATTTAACGCGTGATTTTATCGCTAATTACAAAGCAGTAAATAAGGATGGAAAGGTCTTTCGCTCCTCTAGCTTTTTCATTAAGAATGATAAGAAAGAATTAGTGGGGATTCTATGTGTAAATGCTGATGTGGCACATTATGCAAAGGTAAAAGAGATGATGGATCAGTTTTTATCATTTTCTGATGAGATGGTTAATGTTGAGGCTAAACAAGCGGAAGAAGAGACACTTGCATTTGAGCAATTGCATGGAAAAGTGGAAGATGTTCTATCTGCAATTATTATTCAAACGATGGAAACATTTGACGTGCCTCCGGAGAGGCTGTCAGCGAAAGAAAAGATGAATGTTGTACGTGATTTACATGACCAAGGAACATTTCTATTAAAAGGTGGAGTATGTGAGGTGGCGAAAATGTTAAAAACATCTGAGCCAACTATATACCGTTATTTACAGAAGATTAAAGATGAAAACAATTAATTTTTTGCGAAAACTTGCTCATCATTTCACATGAGGGGTAGTTGAAAGACAGGGGGGGCAATTTGTGAACAAGAATAGTATGTTACGTGTGTTAGAGAAAGAGTTAGTCGTTGCTTTAGGGTGTACAGAACCAGTGTCGATTGCGTTAGCCGCAGCTACTGCAAGAGATTATATGAAGGGCGACATACAGTCAATCGAAGTACTTGCAAGTACAAATGTCATTAAAAATGCAATGGCGGTTGGTATACCAGGAATGAAGGCTACTGGAATTGACTTTGTTGCTGCTTTAGGGGTGTTAGCAGGAGATAGCAAAAAAGATTTAGAAGTGTTAGCCGGAATCTCAGAAGAAGATGAAGAACAAGCAATCTCTTTAGTAGAAGCGGGGAAAGTGTCTGTAGAATTAGCAGATACGTCTAAAAAGCTATACATTGAAGTGAAGTTTACGACAGACGAGGGATATGCAAGGGCTATTATCCATGATAATCACACATTTATCGCATTAGTAGAAGCGAATGGGGAGCTTGTTTATAAGAATGGATGTGGAAATACACACTTTGCCACTTCTGAAGAAGAACGTGATGAACTAACGATTCCAGAAATATATGAATTTGTTACGACTGTAGATGTAAAGGAATTGGGACTTGTAAAAAAGAGTATTGAACTGAATCGTAATGTGGCACTAGATGGTTTGTCGAATGAATATGGCTTACAAGTTGGAAAAACATTAAAAGCAAATGTATTGAAAGGAATTCTATCAGATGATTTAACAACTCATGCGATGGCATTAGCAGCTGCTGGTTCAGATGCACGTATGGCCGGTTCAACAATGCCAGTAATGGCTAACTCAGGAAGTGGTAATCAAGGGATTGCCGTAACGATGCCTGTAGTAGCCGCAGGTGAGAAATTAAATGCTTCGGAAGAAGAGCTAATTCGTGCTGTTACGTTAAGTCATTTATTAGCGATTTACATTAAAAATCAGTTTGGACGTTTGTCTGCGCTTTGCGGTGTAACAGTTGCTGGTGCAAGTGCATCGGCTGCTATTACGTATTTATTAGGTGGAGATATTGAAAAGATAAAGTATGCAATCCAAAATACACTTGGAAATGTGGCAGGGATGATTTGTGACGGAGCAAAAGCAGGATGTGCGATGAAAGTAGCAACTTGTTCAAGCGCAGCTGTACAATCTGCACTGTTAGCCTCACAAGGAATGTGTATCTCTGCTACAGATGGATTTATCGAAGCAGATGTTGAAAAAACAATTGAGAACTTTTGCCGATTAGGAAATGAAGGTTCATCGAATATGGATAAGATCATGCTAGAGATGATGATTAATAAAAGAAAATAGTAGTGATGTATCACCGTGGATGTTATTAATAATCAGTAGAGTCCATGTACATCCTACTGAATAAACCATAATCATACAGCAAACATTTCATTTGAAATTGTATTTTCCGACCAATCTATAAGTTAGAAGGAGGAAGTATGTATGAATCTAGTATATATTGCAGTCAATATGGTTGTCATGTTAGTCATGTTAGGTATTTTATATCGAATGCAGAAAAAGTATGTTTCCTTCACAAAGCGGGTATTTACGGGGTTAGGAATGGGCATCGTCTTCGGTACCATTTTACAGATTGCATTTGACGGGAATTCATCCGTCGTTAAAACAACAACAGACTGGTTTAATTTAGTTGGTGACGGTTATGTAGGATTCTTAAAGATGATCGTCATGCCACTTATTATGGTATCAATTATTTCAGCTATTACGAATTTAAAGTCTTCTAAAGGCTTAGGGAAGATGTCAGGTTTTATTATAGGAGTGTTAATTTTTACGACAATGATTTCAGCAGGTGTAGGTATCGCTTCATCGAATTTATTTAATTTAAATGCAGAGTCTATTCAAGCAGGTGATGCTGAGGCTGCTAGAGGTGAACTTTTAGAGCAAAAATTAACAGAAGTAGAAGATCAAACAATTCCACAAAAGGTACTTCAATTTATTCCAACAAATCCGTTCTTAGATATGACAGGTGGCCGTCCAACATCGACATTAGGTGTTGTTATTTTCTCTGCTTTTGTTGGGGTAGCGGCACTACAAATAAAGCGAAAAAAACCAGAACAAGCAGAGATGTTCAGTAAAATTATCAATGCACTGTATGCAGTTGTTATGCGTATCGTAACATTAATTTTACGCTTAACACCATACGGGGTATTAGCACTAATGACAAATACGATTGCTAAAACAAACGTTGATGGTCTTTTAAATTTATCTACATTTGTTATCGCATCCTACGTTGCAATTGCTGCAATGTTTATCGTTCACGGATTATTAGTTTCGTTAGTTGGTTTAAATCCAATTACGTTTTTCAAAAAAGCATTACCAACATTAACATTTGCTTTTACATCAAGAACTAGTGCGGGTTCTATTCCATTAAACATCGAAGCGCAAACACAAAAGCTAGGTATTAGCGATGGCGTTGCTAACTTCTCTGCTTCATTCGGAGCTTCCATTGGTCAAAATGGTTGCGCAGGAATTTATCCAGCAATGTTAGCAGTGATGATTGCACCGTCGGTTGGTATTAATCCGTTAGATCCTGCGTTTCTCATTCAACTTGTTGTTATTGTAGCGATCAGTTCCTTTGGGGTAGCTGGTGTCGGAGGAGGAGCAACATTTGCGGCGTTAATCGTTCTTTCTTCTATGAATTTACCTGTAGGATTAGCTGGTCTCTTAATTTCAATCGAGCCGTTAATTGATATGGGACGTACGGCTTTAAACGTAAGTGGTTCAATGACAGCAGGTGCCGTATCAGCGAAAGTACTAGGAGAAATCAATATGGATACGTATAACAATAACGATATCGATGTAGAAGAACAGCATATTGCATAAGAAAATAGAACAGATAATGGAGAATAAAAAAACGCATCGTTTCTTTTATCCCGCTATTCGCGGGCGGTAAGACCCCCACCTCAAAATTCAGAGCAAAGCGAGGAAGATAGGTGGGGGATAACTGCCTGTAAAAGCCCGATTCGTTCAACTAACCATCAGTGGGGGATGAAGAAAACACCCACTGATGGAAGTTTCACTTTATTCTCCTTCATGAAAGGAAGTAATAGAGATGAAAATTGTCATCATCGGTGGAGTAGCAGCTGGTATGAGCGCAGCCGCGAAAGCGAAACGTATCATGCCAGGTGCCGAAGTGGTTGTATATGAAAAAACGGATGTTGTGTCATTTGGTGCATGTGGGTTACCATATTTCGTTGGTGATTTCTTCCAAGATCCTAATGAGATGGTAGCAAGAACTGCAGAGAAATTCCGTGAAACTGGGATTGATGTGAGAGATAAGCATGAAGTTGTTTCGATTCAACCAGAGTCGAAGACATTACGAGTAAAAAACCTTACAACGAACGAAGAGTTTGAAGATACATATGATCGTTTAATGGTTGCAACGGGAGCAAGTGCAGTAATCCCGCCAATCGAAAATGTTCGTCTCCAAAACGTGTTTACGTTAAAGAGTATGGAAGACGGTTTAGGCTTGAAAGAAGTAGCAATGAAAGAAGAGAACAAACATATCGTTGTGATCGGCGCAGGGTATATCGGTATTGAAGTAGTGGAGGCGATGAAGGAATTAGGGAAAGAAGTTCGCCTCATTCAACTTGCTGATCGTGTGCTATCTAATTCCTTTGACAAGGAAATTACGGATGTTATGGAGGAAGAGTTACGAGGACACGGTGTACATATTCATTTAAAAGAAGCTGTGAAAGCATTTAACGGAACAGAAAAAGTAGAAGAAGTAGTAACAGACAAAGATAGTTACAGAGCAGACGTAGTTGTCATTGCAACTGGTGTACGTCCAAATACACAATTCCTACAAGATACAGGAATTGATATGCTTCGTAACAGTGCAATTAAGATTGATGAGCATGGAAGAACTTCTGTAGAGGATATTTATGCTGCTGGAGATTGTGCTTCGGTGTATCACCTTGTACGCGACGAGCATGTGTATATTCCACTAGCAACAACAGCGAATAAAATTGGTCGTATTGTTGGGGAGAATTTAGCTGGACTAAACAACTCATTCCCAGGTACGTTAGGATCTGCATGTGTGAAAGTCATGCATGTAGAAGCTGGACGTACTGGAATTTCAGAAGAAGAAGCGAAACGATTAAGTATCAGCTATCATACTGTCATTATTCGTGACAAAAACCAAACGAGCTACTATCCAGGTCAGGAAAATATTTTAGTGAAGCTCGTATACGATGCAGATACGAAAGTGATTTTAGGTGGTCAAATCGTCGGGAAGCAAGGTGCTGTGTTACGTGTCGACGTATTAGCAGCAGCGATTGCGAAGAAGATGACAACAGAAGAGTTAGGTATGTTAGACCTTTGTTACGCACCACCATTTGCTAGAACATGGGATGTATTGAATGTAGCAGGGAACGTAGCGAAATAAGTCGGATGTATATGTATAGCAAATGAATATGGGGAGGAATTTCAGATGGAAAAGAAAGTAGTATTTTCAGAGAAGGCACCAGCAGCATTAGGTCCTTATTCACAAGCAATAAAAGTTAACGGGATGGTATATACTTCAGGACAATTAGGATTTGTTCCTGGAACGAGCGAACTATACACTACAGTAGAAGAGCAAACACACCAAGTATTTAAGAACTTACAAGCAGTATTAGAAGCAGCTGGTACTAGTTTAGACAAAGTTGTGAAAACATTAGTATTTTTAAGCGATTTTAATGATTTTGCGGCAGTGAACGAAGTATATGCACAGTATTTCGAAGGCGACTTCCCAGCACGTAGCTGTGTGGAAGCATCACGCTTAGTGAAAGATGCGCTAGTAGAAATCGAAGTAATTGCGATTGCTGAATAATTCAACATATGAAGGTGAAATAGACTGTTCCAAAAGCCCTTTTAAACGACTAAAACCCACAGAGTTGAACTGCACCCCAATTCGGAAACTTTGCAACAGAACCGTTAAATTTAAATAATAAATACTGTAAAATTTACTTATTACTAATTAAGGAAAATAAACTTATATGATAGATAATAAATTCCATATAGAGGTGGATTTATATGCCTAAAATTGACAATATACTAGCAATTCTGTGGATGCTTAGTTCAGGTAAAAAAATTACTGCAAAACAAATTTCAGAAAAGTTAGAGATGAATATAAGGACTGTGTATCGTTATATTGATACACTTTCAACAAGTGGTGTACCTATAATTTCAGACACAGGGCATAACGGTGGATATACTTTATTGAACAATTTTATTGAAGCTCCTCTTTTTTTTGATTTTGAGGAGCAAACCTCACTATTTCACGCTGCTGTTTTTGCAGAAGAAGCCAGATATTATGGAGGTGAAGCACTAAATAGGGCTATTTCAAAGCTAAGCAAATATTCAAATCAAGAGCAGGAAACAAAGATAAACCAACATTTAACCAGTCTTGAAGTAATAAGTCGATTAAGTTCCCTCTCTATGGAACCTTTCTTGAAGGAGTTGGAGCAGGCCGTAGCTGACGGATACTCTGTAAAAATTCTATACCATAAAAGTGGCGAAGAGCAATCAAAGTATAGATTGTTTGATCCGTACAGAATTATTTATTGGAATAATAAGTGGTATGTGATTGGATTTTGTCATCTTAGGAATGATATCCGTAGTTTTAGAGTGGATCGAATTGAAAGTCTAATGCTAACTGAAAGTAAGTTTAACCGACCAGAAAATTTTTCAGCACGTGACTTTTTTATGAAAAACCTCCTTCCAACTATGGAAGATAAGGAAGGGCTTATTTCTTTAGTTATTAATGGAAATACAAGGACGTTGGATGATATTTGCCAACATTGGTTTTTAGGACATTATTTACAAGGACGGACTTCAAATCAAGCAGTATTTCTTCTTGAAAAAGATATGATACATGCATATGTACCTTATTTACTTTTACCGTACGGTAAATCTATTCAAGTTATTGAGCCAATAAGTCTTAAGAAAAGACTTATTGAAGTTCTGTCGGAATTAATAAAATTTCATCAAGTATGATCACTTCCCTGACGTTAGCTGTCAGGGAAGTTATATTATAATAGGCTATATCAATTGTGATTGGAGTGTTATTGGATGCAAACAAAAAAAGTTTATCTTTATGTATTTAATACAATGTCAGACTGGGAATATGGATATTTAATTGCTGAACTAAACTCAGGAAGATATTTCAAAAAAGATTTAGCACCTTTAAAAGTAGTTACAGTAGGAGCTAATAAGGAAATTATTACTACGATGGGAGGACTGAGCATACAACCAGATATTTCTCTTGATGAATGTACTCTTGAGAGTAAAGATCTTTTAGTCTTACCTGGAGGGACTACTTGGGGAGAAGATATTCATCAACCTATCTTGAAAAAAATTGGCGAAGCTTTAAAGCTTGGCGCTATTGTTGCTGCAATTTGTGGTGCAACTGAGGGCCTCGCGAATATGGGATACTTAGATTCTAGAAAGCATACAAGCAATAACTTAGAGTATATTAAAATGGTCTGTCCTAATTATAAAGGAGAAAAATTTCATGAGATGGGACCTGCGGTATCTGGTGAGAATTTGGTTACTGCATCAGGAGTAGCCCCTCTGGAATTTGCGATGGAGGTACTGAAAAAATTAGATGTATTTGCACCAGATACATTACATTCATGGTATAACCTAAATAAGACTCATAAACCTGAATACTTCTTCCAGTTAATGAATTCAATAAATAGATGAGCTAAAAAAATCAACTTAGCAGTTTTATATTAGTTTAAATAATTACCATGCTTTAGACGATGCCAAAGCATGGTTTTTGTATATAACTTAAAAATGTTTATGGAAGTAAAAAAACTTACAAAGCACTCCTGAAGTTGTTATAAATAGAACTGGTAACTAAATCTCTTTTTAATCTTATTGAACAACGGTGGGCTTTCGTTCTCTTGTGTATGCCAGTGCTCCAAAATCCTTTTAAGAGTTACTGTCCAAGGACACACCCGCATTATGTTAAGGAGCCTTTCACCTCTAACTGAAAATGTAATTGTATGTAATATAGCCTAAAATTAACACTAAAATTAATATACCTGTACCTTTCCAACCCATACCACCTACTAAATCAACTAAATTACCATTTTCGGATCTCTTTAATCCATCATTCAGAGAACCTGTAGGGTTATTTTTTAATTCGTTTTGTCTTAAGCGTTCTCTTTTTTCTTCTGGTGTTTCTTTTGAACCCATGTAATCGCCTCCAAAATCAACTCGCCCTTTACTTAATTATACAAATTTAGGGCTTATTTCATATTCCCTTAATGATCAAACTTTTTTACAAAGCTACATTTGTCTAGATAGTTGATTATTTTTATTTAATTTATAATCGCTTGTTTAGTTAATTATTCTTATTCTCTAAGGTCCTCGATGCTTCGCATCTACGGATACGCCTCCCGCTATGGGCTTCGTCCTCCTCCAAAACCAATCAAACCCTTGTACATAATTCCCCTGTTTATATTCTTTCGCGTATAGTATGTAGTCTTTTATTTTCAACTAATTTATTATTAAAAGATTATAGAAACATCGCAACTCTATTTCTAATTCACACAAAACTTCAGGAGTTTTACCGTAACAGCTTTACCTGGTGATGCAACACGGTGCAACTTTAAACGGGACGACTTTATTTCAAAGCAACATAACGCTATGCTGCTAGGTTTTATAACGCTAAAAACTATCATCAGTTTTGTTTTTAAGATTTCTTCCATACTATTAAAAGTAATGGGACTAAAGGAATGATCATTTTCATTTTAAATTCAATCGGCTTTTTCATACGGATTCCACCTTTTTTTAAGGTCATAGTATCAGTATGTCCAAGATTTATAGATTACTTGCCATTGTCTTGAAGTTTTTGCACCAGAACTAAAACAGTTTAATTATTTACAAAATATTTTAATTATTAATTATAATTCGTATAATTTTCATATCAAATAGGATGGCAGGGGGTATTGGTATGAAAGTGATAAATGTACAAGAAGCCATAGAAGAAAAAAAGAAAGAACTCATTGAGCTCATTAGAAAATATGATTTTACACATAACAAAGTCATTACCTGTAGTCAGGAATTAGATGCTTTAATATATCATTTGATGAAAAAATAACAAACATACTGTTTGAATATATAGTTGGATTCTTAGTAGGGGTACTGCCACATCGCTATCAAGCTAACAAAACAAAATTCCCCCTAAAATGAAAAAATACGCTATTCTTTCTGTAGAATCATAGGAAAGGATGGCGTTTTTGTATGTCAATTTCTGTATCTGATGAATTACAACTATTTGCTCAAGAAATTCAAAGCTTTTTATCCCCTAATATCTTACGAAATCTTGCTAGAGATGTTGGCTTTGTGCAACGAACAAGTAAGTACCAAGCCAAAGATTTAGTCGCTTTATGTGTATGGATGAGTCAAAATGTCGCTACGACTTCTTTAACTCAGCTATCTAGCTGTTTAGAAGCGTCAACAGAAGTTCTCATCAGTCCTGAGGGACTAAATCAACGATTTAATAAAGCGGCCGTTCAATTTTTGCAACACATATTAGCCGAACTTCTAAACCAAAAATTAGCCTCATTTATACCGATTTCTTCTCCATTCACTTCTGTTTTCAAGCGTATTCGGATCCTGGATTCCACCGCATTTCAACTTCCAGATATCTTTTCATTCGTTTATCCAGGTGCAGGAGGCTGCAGTCATACAGCTGGGATGAAAATTCAACTTGAGTATGACCTGTTAAGCGGACAGTTCCTACATATTCATACAGGTCCAGGTAAACAACATGATCGAACCTACGGTTCTCTGTGTGTCCCAACTATAACAGCGAATGATTTATGTATCCGAGATTTAGGTTATTTTCATTTGAAAGATCTTCAACATATACAAGATAAAAAAGCTTACTATATCTCTCGTATCAAGTCGAATACACGTATTTATCAAAAAAATTCCAACCCTGATTACTTTCAAGATGGAAGAATTAAGAAAGGTACAGAGTATATACAGATAGATATGGAGGTCTTAATGAACTCTCTTCAGCCAGGACAAACATGTGAAATATCCGAAGCCTATGTAGGAATGACTGATAAAGTACCAACTCGTGTGATTGTACATCGACTAACAAAAGAACAACAAAAAAAACGATTACAAGATCAAGCTGTAAGAGAAAAGAAGAAAGGAATGAAGTATTCTCCTCGTAGTAAACGACTCAGTGGTATCAATGTATATATGACAAATACCCCTACAGATATTGTCCCGATGGGACAAGTACATGATTGGTATTCTTTACGTTGGCAAATCGAAATTTTATTTAAAACGTGGAAATCATTCTTTCACATTCATCATTGTAAAAAGATAAAACGAGAACGATTGGAATGCCATTTGTATGGGCAACTGATTGCCATTCTACTCTGTTCCTCTATTATGTTTCAAATGCGGAAGTTACTTCTCATAAAAAAGAAACAAGAGCTGAGTGAATATAAAGCCATATATATGATTAAAGACTATTTTTTTCTTCTGTTTCGAGCAATGCAAAAAGACACCCAAGGATTATCAAAGATTCTTCTTCGTCTGTTTAACCTCCTACAGCGAAACGGACGGAAATCTCATCGATACAAGAAGAAAACAGTCTTTGATATATTAGGTGTCGTTTACAATTGTACCATGTCGGACAATCAAGCAGCTTAATAAAAAAAGTGAAACCCGTTAGGGTTTATTTGATATGCAAAATTTCCAATGATCTACACTGATTTTTAGAAAAAGAAAAAATTTTCTTCTGAAACTGGCCTTTCCTAACCTTAGCTTGATAGCGATGGGGTACTGCCACACATCCATTCTTTCTGGAGTAGAAGCCATGCATATGATCAGAAAAGAACAGATTGATTTACGGAACCAATCTGTTCGAAATCAGAAAGAATTCATCCATCAATTGTTTGGACTGGTAGCGTAAAATACAATTCTGTTAGGGATATATGCACTTTATTCTCTTTTATTTTATTTTTGCACCAGAACCTTAATCATGACACAAACTCGCCGAAATGATAGAGTAATAGTGAAAAATAGACAATTGGGTGGTGGAATCATTATGAAGCATCTTCTTCCTAGCATAGAAGACCTGTTGCAAACGAATTTTTCTTTGCTTTCCGATATGGATGACAAAAATGAAGCAGCATATATATTTAAACAGCATCAAAGTGAAGTCTGGATGTTAACGATAAATGAGTATCTTCATTATAAAAGCGAGAATATCAAAGAACTTTATTGGAAAAAAGCGGGCGTTTCCAATGAAAAAGCTGTTATTCAAGACGTGATTCAAGAAGCGCAAACATCAGGTGTTGTGGTTATTACGGATAGAGAAGGAAAAATAAAGGGCTACATCGCTTCCGATACTTTACTTTCTACATTGCTTGAATCTTATCAATATTCACAGGCCTATTTTCAAACTATGATCGATACAATGGATGGCTCGGTCTCGATTGTGGATGCGGGAGGGAAAACTGTTGTTTGGACTTCTGGTGCAGAACGGATTTTTTCCATTCCTAAAGAGGAAATCCTTGGAAAAGACATGACTCAGTTTTTTCAAAAAGAGATGTTGTTAAATAAAGTAACAATGGAAACAGGACAATTATTTCGTTACAAACAGCATAATCCTCGAGAGGACCTATTTGTCATGATTAATAGTAGTCCCGTCATCATCAGAGATCGAATTGTCGGTGCAGTGGCAGCGGAAACGGACATTACGAGTCAAGTGTTGTTGAACCAAAAGCTAATGAATGCTTCCTCAAAAATTCATCATCTACAGCAGGAAGTTTCCAGACTGCAGGCGTCAAGCGACTCTTTTCAACAAATAAAAGGTTCGAGTCAACTAATAAAGGATACGGTTTCATTATCAAGGAGAATGTCTGAAACGAATGCGAACATTTTATTGCTTGGAGAAACAGGAGTCGGGAAAGAAATTTTTGCAAAAGCAATCCATCTTTCCCAAGGTTCAACCTCTCCGTTTGTCGCGGTAAACTGTGGCGCCATTTCACCATCTTTGTTTGAAAGTGAGTTTTTTGGATATGAGAAAGGGGCATTTTCAGGGGCAGATGCCAATGGGAAGAAAGGAAAGCTGGAGTTGGCGAATGAGGGTACGCTCTTTCTCGATGAAATTGGTGATTTGCCGTTGGATATGCAAGTGAAATTACTCCGTTTTCTTCAAGATAAAACATATTATCGTGTCGGAGGAACAAAGCAATTGATTTCTCATTGCCGAATCATCGCCGCCACAAATAAAGATTTGGAAGCAATGGTCAATGTGGGTACATTTCGGGAAGACTTATATTATCGTCTTAACATTTTATCTATTACCATCCCACCATTGCGGGAACGAAAATTAGATATTATGGAGTTACTTCATCTCTTTATATATGAGTTTTCATTATTATATCATCGTATGATTGATTATGTAGATCCGCAGGTTATTTCCATATTATTAAAATACGATTGGCCAGGAAACGTTAGGGAGCTGAGGAATACAATTGAACGATTAGTATTATTGTCGGAAGACGGAAAAATCACGATAGAAGGATTACCACTAAAGATGTCGCAAGCCAATTTTCCCTTCTTATATCATGATGAATCTTTGCAAGGAGATCTCAATCAGTATGAAAAAAATAAAATTATTGAAGCTATCCGAGCTGAGAATGGCAATAAGCAAGCGGCGGCTAAGAGGTTAGAAATTTCTCGAGCTACTTTATATAATAAGATGAAAAAATTAAGTATCAAGTTTTAACGATAGATAAAAAACAGTGCTGGAAATTTGTTGCGGCACTGTTTTTTTAGTTACGTAAAAAACATTTGAGTTTGTATTTAAAGCTGTTGCTCTACACAAAAAATTTATGTAAAACCGATGAATCAAAAGTATGATTTAGGCTGTGACTTTTTAGTTGTATAAAAAGATAGACAATTATTGCTTTAAAGTGTCTGAAATAATAGACAGCCATTTCTGAGACTCCTTCTTATCACTAATCTTTCGAGTTGGCACAAAACTTGCAATGATTTAGATGCAGGGAGGAATAGACATGAAAGAACGATTACAAGCACTACAAAACTTTTTACAAGCACATGACATTCAAGGAGGCTTGGTGACATCACGCCATAATATTTTTTATTTATCACAATTCGATTATGACCCACATGAACGATTTGTCGGTATTTTTGTATTTGCAAATCGCGAGCCGATCTTTATTACACCAGGTATGGAAGTTCAAATGCTGAGGGAAGCAGGCTGGAACAATCGAATCATGAGTTATACAGATTCCGATAATCCGTGGGCACTTGTTCGTGAGGTAATCCATAGTAAGAGCGAGATGAAGCGATTTGCTGTAGAGAAACATGAAATCTCTTATTTTTACATGGAAAATCTGCAACGAATTTTGCATAACATAGAGTTTGTATCGCTAGATGATAAGCTTACCGGGATGAGACTTGTAAAAGATGAGAACGAAATTGCAATTTTACGAGAAGCGGCCGCTTTTGCCGATTATGGAGTGAAAGTAGGTATCGAGGCTTTAAAAGAAGGCGTGACAGAACTTGAAGTGCTAGGAAGAATTGAATACGAATTAAAGAAAAAGGGTATTCGGGAAATGTCATTTTTGCCGATTATCCTGTTTGGCCAAAATGCTAGTAATCCTCACGGGAAATCAGGAGCGAACAAGTTGAAAAAAGGTGATACGGCCTTGTTTGATTTAGGTGTGAAATATAAGGGTTACAGCTCCGATATCACAAGAACAGTCATTTACGGTCATGCCAATAATGAACTCCAAACGATCTACAACACAGTTTTGCAAGCAAATCTTGCCGGATTGAAAGCTTGTCAGCCTGGAGAGCGAATTGGAGATATTGATATAGCCGCAAGAAACGTCATTCAAACGGCCGGATATGGCGATTTTTTCCCGCACCGAATCGGCCATGGTTTAGGAATCGGTGTTCATGAAGCTCCGTCAATAAACGATGCCAATAATGGAATTTTGAAACGAGGTATGGTACTCACAGTCGAACCAGGTATCTATGTCACAAGGTTTGGCGGTGTTCGGATTGAAGATGATCTTGTAATTACGGAAAATGGATGTGAAGTGTTAACGAAGTTCCCAAAAAAAATTCGAATTATAAAGGGAGATTAAAGATAATGAACCGAATTGAAAGAATACAGAAACAACTTACCAAGAACAATGTTGATGCCATTTTGATCACGAAGGGTGAAAATCGCCGATATACGACGGGTTTTACAGGATCTGCAGGCGCAGTGTTGATTTCGCAAAAGGGCGTGACCTTTATCACAGATTTCCGCTATATCGAGCAGGCGAAAGATGAAGTGAAAAATGCGAAAATCATAATACATGACGGTAATCTTGAAAAAGAAGTGGCAAGTGAAATCGATCGGCACGGTATTCAAAAGGTGGCTGTAGAGGCAAATACTATGACGTTAAAAGCATTCTCAACTCTTAAAGAATATGTAAATGTAGAATTGGTTCCGTTGGAAAATATAGTTGATAAGGTAAGAGAAATTAAAGAGCAGTCAGAAATAGAAACAATGAGAACAGCAGCTCATATTGCCGATCAGGCGTTTGATTATATTTTGAATGTTATTAAACCAGGTATAACAGAGCGGGAGGTCCGAGATGAACTAGAAGCCTATATGCGAAAGAAGGGTGCCTTCTCTTCTGCATTTAATATCATTGTTGCTTCCGGACAACGAGCGGCCTTGCCGCATGGGGTTGCTTCCAAGAAAGTGATTGAGCATGGTGACATGGTGACCCTTGATTTTGGAGCGATGTACAATGGGTATTGCTCCGATATTACGAGAACCATTGCAGTTGGGAGCTGTTCGGATGAGTTTCGCGATATTTATCATATCGTCTTGGAAGCGTTAAAACGCGGGACAGAAGGGATTCGAGCGGGTGAAAAAGCGAAAAAAATTGATGATTTAACAAGAAATTATATTACAGAAAAGGGCTTTGGAGATCGTTTCGGACACTCAACAGGCCATGGATTGGGTCTAGAAGTGCATGAACAACTCCGTCTTTCCGACAAAAGTAAAGAAGTGCTGCAAGCTGGTATGGTTGTAACAGTCGAGCCAGGAATTTATATCCCGGGATGGGGTGGCTGCCGTATCGAAGATGATATAGTGGTGACAGAGAATGGTTATGAAATTATTACACATTCAACAAAGAAATTACTGATTTTATAATCGTATAGAAATTGAACAGGCCATACTAACAATGCGTTACAGTGGCCATTCATGTGAATGGTGGTTATATACAACATGAATGATATCATTATCATGATGATGACAGGATTTATGCTGCTTGGTGCAGCAGATCATCTGCTTGGGAATCGTTTTGGAATTGGGCAAAAGTTCACGGAAGCATTTCGTTCCATGGGAGCTTTAGCGTTGTCAATGGTAGGGATGATTTCCTTATCGCCTGTTCTTGCCAAGATGTTAACGCCAATTGTGTCTCCCATTTATCAATTTCTCGGGGCGGATCCTTCAATGTTTTCATCGACGTTTTTAGCGCTTGATATGGGCGGCTACTCACTTGCGAATGAAATGGCGCAATCGAGTGATGCTGCTTTATTTTCTTGGGTGTTTTTAGGGACGATGATGGGTCCAACAATTGTATTTACAATTCCGGTAGCTTTAGGCATTATTCAAAAGAAAGACCATCCCTTTTTTGCAAAAGGAATATTAATAGGGCTTATGACAATTCCGGTTGGCTGTTTAGCAGGAGGATTCGTAGCAGGATTTGACTTTGCATGGATGATGAAAAACTTGCTGCCATCTATCCTCATTTCTATCATGATCGGTATTGGTATGGTAAGTTTTCCATCCATAATGATTCGCGGGTTTACATGGTTTGGTAAAGGTGTTGAAATGGTTATCATGATTGGACTTGTCACTGTTATTATTGAAACATTGACAGGCTTTGTTCTTATACCAGGGATGCTACCGATTACAGAAGGATTTGTGACAGTCGGGAAAATTACAATTATCCTTGCTGGTGCGTTTCCGTTTGTATTTGTGTTGGTAAAAGTGCTAAAGAATCCTTTTGCTCTGTTGGTAAAAAAGCTGGGCATGAACCAACAAACATTCGGTGGATTCATTGCGTCCTTTGCCCATCAGATTCCTATGTTTGCAACCTTGCACGAAATGGATGACCGCGGAAAAGTCGTGAATACCGCGTTTGCCGTGAGTGGTGCATTTGTATTTGGTAGTCACTTAGGATTTGTGGCAGGTTTGGAGAAGGATTTTGTCATACCGCTTATTGTCGGCAAACTGACTGCTGGATTTTTGGCTACAGCATTAGCTTTGTTAGTGACAAAACAACGTTAACAAAAGAAAAAAGGAGCAAACAATCCCATCGGTTGTTTGCTCCTTTTTTGTTCAGCAATCTAAGATATTTTATTAAATTATTAGATTCCTATTATTTTACCGCGGTACATAAATAAAATAGACCGTGAATATACTGTGGATATGTTGTATGACTTTAATTAGGATAGGAGTGAATAAGCATTATAAAACAAACGATGCGCGTCCTTATTTCCGGTGCGAGCATTGCTGGGCCGGCACTAGCTTACTGGCTTCACCGCTACGGTTTCGACGTGACTGTAATAGAACGTGCGCCCGCATTGCGCCCAGGTGGATATGGTGTTGATATCCGTGGTGTAGCTGTTACGGTGCTTAAGCGGATGGGGATTCTCGATCAAGTTCATGCAGCTGACACGCGTATGACTGGTGTTTACTTCGTCAACAGTAAAGGTAAAATCGAAGGTCAAATAAGCGAAGCGAGTATGGGGAACCAGCAGGGGCTGGATATTGAAATCATGCGCGAGGACCTTAATAATATTTTGTACGACTTGACCAAGGATACGATCGAATATATTTGGGACGATTCGATTACAGCTATACATGAGACTGAAGCAAGTGCAGAAGTCCAATTTATTCGTGGAAAGCCGCAGACATTCGATCTGGTCATCGGTGCGGATGGGCTCCATTCCAATGTGCGCACGTTAATTTTTGGTGACAAAGAGCAATTTAAACGTACTCTTGGCTGTTATATCTCGATTTTTACCCTTGAGAATTACCTTAACCTTGACCACCGCCAGCTGCTTTATACGATGCCAGGCAAAACTGTAGGTATGTATAGTGCTCGTGATAATACTGAAGCAAAGGGTATGTTCTTGTTCAAGTCAGAGGCACTGAAGTACGACCGCTATGATGTGGAAGCCCAAAAGAAACTTGTAGAAAATGCTTTCCAAGGTCATACGGGTTGGGAAACTTCGCATCTACTCAAAACTATGAAAGAGGCTACAGACTTTTATTTTGATGAGATTTGCCAGATTCATATGCCGACATGGTCAAAAGGTCGGATTACATTGGTAGGTGATGCGGCGTATGGCCCATCACCACTTTCGGGTCAAGGCTCTAGTCTGGCACTTGTCGGAGCTTATGTACTAGCTGGTGAACTGAAAGCTGCGCATGGCAATTACGACTGTGCTTTTGCTGCCTACGAAAAAGAGATGAGAAAATTTGTTGAGAAAAATCAAAAAATAGGACTAATAGCTGCTGGAGGCATGATCGAAAGCTCAAACTCCAAAATTTTTCTGCGCAATTTAATGTTGCGTTTACCCATCCTTATGGGTGTAATGTTTAAGATGATTACGAAAATGATGGTGAAAGCTTCCAATGCGATTGAACTGAAAGATTATTGATATGGATATTTAAGAGGGGGGGGGGCAGCCCACCTTTAATAAGGTTCTGGTGCAAAATTCTTGCAAGTAATCTCCTAAACTTGGACATACCGATAGGAATAAAGTAAGCGAATTCTGTTGGATCCTTTTTTATCATTCTCATCTCAATGGCCTTCTTGAAAATCATTCTTCCAGTACGATGTACACCATCCAAAGTGTTGTCGGCATATCCTTTTTCTTTTAAATCATTTAAATCATCCTGATATCTTTTAGCTTTAAAAGAGAGAAGTAAGGCAATAATTTATTGATTTCATGCTGTCTGATACGGATAGTGCCAGGTTTTACGCTATTCTTCTCACTATATAATAAGAAGCCATTCGCTTGCGAAATCTTTAAAGATAACGTTCTTTTCTTGTACATACATGCCGGACTAAATGCGATGATTGGGTTTTAAATTACGGGGAATATCATTATCATGATGGCAGTAGTGATAAATTCAATAGCCTGCAAGCAGATGATTCTGACTCAGGTTATCAATAGCTTCTTCAATGGAAGGGATATCAACTGTATTGTGTTTGTATTAGTTAGCCTTTCCATAAATGAATTTTTGGAAAGGGAAAATCGTAGAAACTAGGAAAAATAAATTGTCTTCTGCAACTAGACCGCGAGGCTGTGTGAAAAATTGGTAAGACGAACAAACTTGTGTCAAAGCGATAACTACTTTGACACAAGTAATGTTTAAGTATCACTATCACTCACACAAAAGCGACCCATACTTTTCCATTCACCATCTTTACATACGTACTGAGCATCACCAATACATTCTTTGGTCCCTGGTGGAACTTGGCTCCCATCATCAAGGGTACAATTTTGTCCGAGGATCTGTTTATTTGTTGATTCTGTTTGATTGTTCGTGTTTTATCACCCCCTGATAACTATTATTTTCTCAATTTGTTTGTGTATTAAGGAAATAAATGGAGGCAGAACCGTGAGCCGGATGGAATGTAATCGGCAGTTATAGTAGATCATTTTTTAGTACAATTGAATTAATCAAGGTCTGTGTCAGGAGGATTGTATCCGAGGTGACGAGCCATTGATACGATTTGTCCTTTATGATGAAACTCATGTGTCTCGGTATGGGTTAAAAGCCATAGCGGAGTCGTACTCCATGGTTCTTTTTGCCATTTCACTTCATTTGCTATATTTTCGAACCAGCGAGTATTGAATTCATCCAAAAAGCGTTGTACAATCCCATCTACTAACTCAAATCTGGCGCGAACTTTCTCGACATCTGAATGCTCAATTTCATAATCAGTAGCAAACGAAAAATCTGCTCGCTTTTGGTTAAATGCGAATGATCCAAGCCAGTATCGATAGCAATCGGCTACATGAATATGGGTCTTTATAATGCTACCACTTCCGAAATTTGGAACTGTGCTGTGCAACTTTTGCAGTGCGATTCCTTCCAAAAACGCAAATAAGGTTTCTCTGGTAGAGCTAATAAAGCTGTATTGTTGCTTTAAAACATCTAACATTCAATATCACTCCTCTTTTATTTATCATAATCCCCGTTATACGCAGTAAACACAGAGACTAATTCTATATTCATCAGGATTAGACCTTTTTCTCTTTTAAAAGCTTTATACAAGAATATATGCATTCTTGCTTTATTACGTATGTTTTCTCAGAATTGTTCTTATTTCCCCTACCGTAATAATGGTTCTGGTGCGAAAACTTCAAGATAATTGCAAGTAATCTCTAAATCTTGGACATACTGATACTATTACTCTAAAAAAGGTGCGTGATCAGTATGGAAAAGCGAGTTCGTTCGATGTTAGGATTGAAATCCTTTCGCACAGCTACATCCATTATTTCTGGGATAGAAGCTATGCATATGGTAAAAAAAGGGCAACTTGTTTTACTGGACAAGTCTGTCCAAAATCAAGTGAAGTTCATCCATCAACTATTTGGAATTGTTGCTTAAGGCCAGATTCCACTAGGAAACTTTTCGCCTCTTTATATCTTTCCTAAGTATTTGCACCAGAACCGGCTGATGAATAGCCATTTTCTATTTGAATCCGATCCGTACACTCTCCCTTTGTTCACATAAAGTTCAATTGTTTTGTATAATTAAATATTCTATAATTGTGATGTTATTGGATATTTTTGATCTGTTATACCATGACTCCTGAGAAACTAGGAGTTTTTGCTATATAACTATCATGATTTGAAAATACAATAGAAATTTACTAATCAAAAATCAACATTACGGATTCTACTTCAGGAGGTATATGATGAAAAAATTATATAATGCAGCGTTCACATATTTAATTATCGGTTTATTATCAGGTGTATTCGCTAGAGAATATGCAAAAGCAAAGGGAATTCTAGGATCTACTCTGCTGAACCTTTTACACACACATACGCTAGTACTTGGATTTTTATTTTTTTTAATTGCCTTAGCACTAGCAAAGTCATTTGCGTTTCATGAAGTAAAAAGTTTTAATATGTGGTTCATTGTCCATAATATTGGATTAATTTTAACAATTTCTTCAATGGCAACTCGAGGATTTCTTCAGCTAAATGGAGCCGATTTTAAAGGATTAAGCTATATAGTAGGAATCTCTCATTCTATCATTGGTTTCAGCCTTGTTTGGTTTATGATCCTATTAAAAAAATCATATAAAATGTAGGGTTCTGGTGCAAAAACTCCAAGATTCCTGCTTACCCTGTAGCGATAGAAGAGTTGAAGAAAGAAAAAAAGATGCCAGTAGGCATCCAAATCAGGCAAATCAAATGCCTCAATAACATAGTGGAACAAGATCACCGGTTTATTAAAAAGCGAGTTCGTTCTATGTTAGGATTAAAGTCCTTTCACACAGCAAAGTCCATTATTTCTGGAATAGAGGCTATGCATATGGTTAAAAAAGGGCAACTTGTTTTACCGGGCAAGTCTGTCCAAAACCAAAAAAAATTATTCATAAACTGTTTGGGTTAGCCTCATAAGCTAGAAATGTAGAGGGAATTGCTACTCTACATTTCTAACTAACATTGTTGCACCAGAACCTTTTTTTATAACTTTAATTTTCATTAGAACACTGCATTCTATTGAATTCTATTATCCTCTTTCAAACAAATTTCTATGAATTCGAATAAATCCTTTGCCTCAATAGAACGTTTTCCCCAATCATGCCAAAAATATAGCACTTGTCCTACTACTCCAGATTCTGATGGATCTGTATCAATACAAAGATAATCCCCACCACCATTTTCTGCAATTGGAATCCACTTAGAATTCCAAAGAACAGGTTTAAGTTCATTTTCAATATCCGATTCTAAATCATCTGGATCGAATTCATCTTGTAGAAATGTCCAATTGTCTATAATTTGCGAAGTAGGGGAAAGGACCAGATTTCTTACAAAAGACTCAACCCCTGGTTCCCAACTTTGTCCGTTATATACCCTGTAAAAACTTTTCATTTCTTTAGGAAGTGTAATACCCAGTGTAGCCTCAATTAGCTGAAAATCTTCATCTCTTGCACCCGGTTGGAGATTTAATGTTTCTTGAAAGTTTACTTCAAGGCTTGAGCCTCCTTCAATTATACGTTTCCATAGCAATTCAGCTTGATTTATCATGTCTTTTATCCTCCGATTATATCTCAAAAAAATCTAATTTAAAATACACCCTAAAAATGGATGAATAACCAAAATGTGTTTCACCTAATTAAGAACATACATTTCTATTGTTTAATTACAAGTACAATGACATTTTTATGTGTAGTATATCATAAGGTTAAAATGAACAGATCAAAGAAATTATGGAAGAGACCTATGAAAGCAATTTCATGTACAAAATACGGACCGCCGGATGTTCTTTAGTTCAAAGAGGTTGAAAAACCTATTATCAAGGACAATGAAGTACTTATTAGAATATATGCGACAACAGTAACAGCAGGGGATGCGAAAATTCGAAGGTTCGAATTCCCTATCATGTACTGTCTTCCCGCGTGAATAATGTTTGGTTTCAGAAAACCCAAAAGACCTATACCAGGGTGAGCTAGCCGGGGAAATTGAATCAGTAGGCAAAGATGTAAAACTATTTAGGAAAGGTGACCAAGTTTTTGGATATAGCAGTTTAGGTTTTGGTGCTAATGCCAAGTACATATGTCTGCCTGAAGAAGGGGCGCTGGCAATAAAACCGGCTAATATAACCTATGATGAAGATGATGAGTAATTTTAAATAAGCAATAATCATCAAATACGGTAAAAAGGGCACCTAAACAATTTAAGTTGTTTAGGTGTTTTATTTTGTAAACTAGAGATGAAATAATAGGATAAGTATGGAATAATTATCAAGAAAGGGTTGAGATTTGATTAGCAGTGTTTATAGAAGAAAAAATCTTTAGCAAAAAAGTATGATAAATAGTTGATAGAGAGTAGTAAGAGTATAGATGATAAGATAAAGGGGCTTGATGGTTCTCATGCTAAGGATACGGGTAACCTAAAGGCTTTGAATTTAGTAGCAAACATATTCCCATGTAGAATATAAAGGAAGAAGGATTTATTAAAGGAATGATATGAATTGGAATATGGTTCCTAATACAGGTCTTTCGAATTTAGAGAAGGCACAAATGGATTGGACACCTTTCGGGAAGGATGGGTAAGGCTATTTACTTTGCATTATATATTACAGCAAGAATCAGGACCAATTGTAGAGATTCTGCAAGCCGACATCAGAAAAATTATCGAATTCTTTATGAGCTTTTAGAAAAGAAAGAGAATAAAAAATGAAGTTTCAAGAGTGAACCTAAATTTAGATAAACAATATAATGATTTTCGAGAAACGTATTGGAAATAGTGGTCAGATGAATCTCTTAAGAATCCTGATATATATGGGAGGATGGTGTCAGTGAGTAAAGAGAAAGTTATTGAATTAATAAAGAATGCTCCAAAAAAGTTTTTTGTTGGGGTTTTAGAAGATAGTCAAATTAAAAATATTGAGAAGAAGCTTAATGTAGATTTACCGGACAGTTACAAATGGTTTTTGGGGGAATATGGAACTGGAGGAATTGTCGGGGTGGAGATTTTCGGAGGTGGACTTCGCGAGATTCCAACCTGTGTAAGAGAAACTGAAGAATGGAGAAAATATGGCCTGCCAATGGAGTTCGTTGTAATACAGAACTATGGGGCCGGTGTATATTGTCTTGATACTTCACGATTAGTCGATAATGAGTGTCCGGTTGTTAACTGGGAGCCAGATGAAGAAGATGGAATAAGAGAGTATAAAAATTTCTATACATTTTTAGTAGAGAAGTTTTTAAAATAATTCATTAAACCCTGATCGGGTGCTCGTCACTCAGTCAAGGTTTTTCTTTTATCCAATATTCTCTCCTATTCCTTGTATATTAGAATGCCTTAAAGTTCGAAGTTGTTGTGTTTAAAAAGCAAACTAAAGATCCATCATAAATGCTACCTTATGTGATTTTATGGTTTTATTAATCACAGTACCTCGTTAAACAAGGAAGTTTGCCTAAAAGAGTTATCATGCATGTTGGCCGAAAAATGCATGATATGTCAAGGGGAATTGCCAGGTTCATTGAAAAGATTAGATGTGGATGAGTTAGAGGTTGTTATTAGTGGAAATACAAAGCCAATAATAATAAAAGCTACAAATTAAGGGGAGCTAATAATGATTATATATAATGGACCAGTTGGAGAAACGATTGAAAATCCAAGTGAAAGATTTATAAGAGATGTAATATTTGATAAGGACGAGAGTTATTGGAACCAAGGTAGTGGGGATTCGTGTTTTGAAACCGAGGGATGTGAGGAACGATTAATACTATTTTATGATGAACCGTATGGTTTTTTTATAATGCGACATCCAGAGTATATAGTAACACTTAATAAAAATGTTGAAGTAGAAACAGTTGAACATTTAGTAGGAGGAGAACCGATGAAGATGCCTACTTGTAGTTATGTGGATCGTGAAATGGCGTATCGTATAATAGAAGAGTTTATCACAGTTAAGTCAGTACCAAAATGTATAGAATGGGTTAATCTATATGACATAGATTTTGAGCATGGGTTTTAAGTAATTAATCATTTATTTCAAAAAGAGATTGTTTATTTAAAAGATTTAACTTGGCAGCATCATCAAGTCCTAGGAAAAATGTAATTGGTAATTTCTAAGGTGCATAGTGTAAATCATTTAAGTGGAAAGAAACTTTTGGGAGGAAAAGTGATATGACAAAAATTCAATGGGATTTTAAAAGAGATGAAATAAGTGAGGAGGATATTCTAGAAGTTGCTCGAAAAATTGGGGTGGCTTTTCCGAATGATTATATTGAATGTGTAAAAATAAATCATGGGGCATGTCCAGAACCGGAAGTATTTGATGTAAATGGGGAAGAACGTGTTTTTGGATCTTTATTAAAATATAATTCAGAAAGTTACACGGAGATTTATAATATTTACAATGACTATAAAGATACATTACCAAAAGAGATAGTACCATTTGGAATCGACCCAGCAGGAGACTTAATCTGTTTTGATTATAAAAATCATACAGAAAATCCTATTGTTGTCTTTTGGGAACATGAAGATGCATGGAAAAAAGAAGCATTGATGAAGAGTGAAGGAATTACAGCAGAACAAGCAGAAGAAGCTGCTCGAGAAAATGTATTTTATGTAGCGGAATCATTTACTGAATTTCTAAATAAATTATATTATGATGAAGATGATGAGTAATATTAAATAAGCAAATACGGTAAAAAAGGCACCTAAACAAATTAAGTTGTTTAGGTGTTTTATTTTGTAAACTAGAGATGAGATAATAGGATAAACATGGAAGAGATAGTAAGAAAGAGTTAGACAAGGAATTAAGAATGGAAGAAAATTATTAGCAAGAGATATTATGGGATTAAGAAGGGGTATCCGAAATTTAAGGGTGAATAAAAGACATGAACAAAAAAGATTCAGTGATTTTTCCGTTACCATCTGAAGAGTTAATATGTAAGAAAGAAGAGGCTTGGGGAGTCGAATTACCGATAGATTATAAGAATTTCATAAGAATGCATAATGGTGGTTCTCCAGAAAAGAAGTCTTTTATCTGTAATAATCATAGTTATGCAGTTATTAGGTTCTTGTGTATTCTTGAAGCTCCAGAACATATTGAAAGTGGCATGTTTGATATCGATGTAACATGGACTCAACTTGATGAGAGGCTTACAGATGATGGAGATTTACTGGGGGTAGCTTTATTGCCAATTGCTGTTTTGTTTGCTGGTGATTTTTTATGTTTAGATTTTCGAGAATCAAGAAGCAATCCTAAAGTTTACGTGTGGGATCATGAAAATTCTGCTGAGCTTGAGCCAGTAAGTTATCATGTTGCAAATACCTTCAAAAGATTTCTGGACATGCTTCACTAATAAATCTTAAGCTGCTATTTAACAAAACAATAATCGGCAAAGTCGACCGTTAAATTAAAAACAGTGTAAATATAAAGTCAGTCTTGAATAAAGTTTTTGCTGCACCAGTACCAGCACTTAATAAGCTACCATATGGCATCATCATTAAGATAGAAAAACAAATGATTCGAGTCGAAGAAAATATCCATGCTGAGTTTTTTTATGTGGGAGGAGTATTACATGGTTAAAATTGTGAATTTGCATAAAAACCTTTCATTAGAAGAAATTGAGGAATTTGAAACAGAGCATCAAGTAAGTTTTACTAAAAAGTATAAGAGGTTTTTAATGAAATGGAATGGTGGGTATCCTGAACCTAGCTTCTTTAAAGTTTCTGATAAGCAGGGGGTAAGTGTCTTAAATGAATTTTATGGAATTGGTGATATCTATAGTAATCTAGGAGATTATATAGATATATACGAATATAGATTACCTGATGATTTCGTACCAATAGCAAATGATCCAGGAGGGAACGTAATATGCTTAGGTACAAAGGAGCCCTATTATGAAAAGATTTATTTTTGGGATCATGAGCAAGAACCAGAAGATCCTGATGATATGAGTAATATGTATTTTTTAGCAAGTGATATCGATGAATTCTTGAATAGTTTATATGAAGACGATGACGAATATGATTAATTAGGACATCGTGGGGAGACTTACAAAAGGTGATGGCAATTATGTTTTAGGGTGCAACCTTGATAGGAGCGCTTAACCCTCATAATTCGTTACATCTTAATTCGGAATATATTAGTAGTATTGGCTAATAAAGATTTTTTGGGTTATACAATATTTTGGTTTGTAAAAGGGGATTTAGATGATGATAAACTGGAATGATCATATAGCGATAATGGTAGCAGTGAAGCAGGAATTGATGAACCAGGAATTGATGAACCAGGATGTGGAGCATATATGGCCGCATCACTTTCCGGATGTTGGAGCCGATGAAGCAGATATTTGCCTTGTTGAGAAAAAAATAGGATATAAACTTGATCAAAAGTATAGAGATTTCCTGAAATATGCTAATGGCTGGAAAGGGTTTTATCAAACCGTTGATTTATTAGGGACAGAACAATTTAAAACAACAACAAGAATGCATTATACAAAAAAATTATTAAATGCAATTGAGGAAGATGTCTTAAAAGAAAGTGGTGTTTTTAGAAATCAATTACTGCCAATAGCAGTCACTGAATTTGACAGAGATTTATTTACGTTATGTTTGTCAAATTCTTCTACGCCGGGAGCTGTAATTTGGTTTGCTGGAGAGGAAATAGATAGGTTCGAAAATTTCGAAGAGTATTTTTTAGCAATGATTGATTATAATTGTGATGAAGTATTTGTTTTAAGAAAGTAATAATCGTATAGATAATAAAGCGACTTGGAGTAAGAGATTTTCACAAAAAATATTCAAAGTAGCATCATTCAAATTAGAGAACAATGATCTTTGTTGAAAAAAGATATGTGTGATCAACTAATCAAAAAGAAGTGGTAAAAATAGTTTGCGAAGGAGTGGAACTACGTTGGAGATTGAAATGATTCATGAAAAATTATTATTAGAAGAATTAGAAGCTTTTGAGAAAAAACATCAGCTGCGATTTCCGAACTATTATAGAGAGTTTTTATTGAAATACAATGGTGGCTATCCAAAAGCAAGTATTTATAAGATCTCTGATGATGAAGGAGAAAGTGTATTAAACATTTTCTATGGAATTGGTAGTATGTATGATAATTTGGATAAAATAATAGATTTTTTTGATGAGCTCTTAGATATGGGGTTTATACCAATTGCAGATGATCCCGGCGGTAATCAAATATGTTTGGGCATCAATGAAGAATATTGTGAAAAAATCTTTCATTGGGCTCATGATGAAGAGCACGATGGTATGAAAAATATGTACTTTTTAGCAAATAACATAAATGAATTTCTTGATCATTTATATGAGGAGTAAAGTTAAACAGTCTTCTAAGTTCGGTAAAAGGATTATCAATTCAGCTATATGGTCTTTTAAATAAACTAACAAAAATTCATGTGTGTAAAGATGTAACAGGAACGTATAAAGGGGAATTCAAAGAATGATTCATTATGGCGAGCTTTATTACGACCATTATAGTAAATACTTAGGTCAACCAATGGACCGAGAAGTGTTTAAAAATAGTGAGGATATTCCGAGTATACAAATTTTGAAATATGAAAATGTATTTGAAGAATGCCTCGTTTTTAATACAATTGGTTTTAGTAAATATGAAGAAATAGTAGGAGATAATGTTGAAGTTTCAATGGTAGTTGATGGAGCATTTCGTAGTACAGGGTATATTCTTGCAAATACTTTATTTTATTGTTTAGGTAATGGGATAGAAATAGGACGAGGAACGGCAATTAGTGGTATTGAAAGTATTGATAAGTCTTTTGTTCAAAACTATAATAAAAGTGCAGTTTACTTTACGGAACCATTTGCCTTCCCAGAAGAATATGGTCATGTGCTTACTGGAAATACAGAAAAAGATGGTAAAGTTTTGCTAGCGTTCTTTATTTCGCGGTCAGAATATGAATATTTTGTAAAATACGGAACAGAGAAATTTGAGGAATTATTAGAAGAAAATAATGTAGATCCTTTTCATGTTAGCAGAGAATCTATAAATTGAGGGCTAGCTAGTGCCGAGTAAAACACTTTATCCATGTTAGTCAATTTAGCTTTTGTTCTACCTATAGGAAGATTTCTTGGATTGAGATGTTATAAAAACTGGGGAAATTATACCCTATTTAAGAAATGACGTTATGTTGGACAGGTCTATTATGGATCTGTTTTTTGTTATGCTGTAAAGTGACAATAAAGTCGTTTAAATCTAAAGGTTCTTCAACAATCGCGCTCAATTGCGGAATATCTAAAAATTTAACACTCTATCCGAAAGAATTCTCCTTCCTCAAGCGTGTGCAGGGCGATAGCCCAACGCTAGGTGGGAGATGAATTTCGGTTTGGCACAACCAAAAAATTTTTGATAAACTAGACACATGAAGTTCTTTGATAACTTGATATATAAGGTTGCAGGAAGAAAACACAGTGCGAAAACCAAGCCGTTCGGTTCCTGCGTAAAATATCAACCGTAAAAAAGAACGTCCAAGCGTTGGACATCTAGGGGTGGAATAACCCGAAGTAACGCTCAGGGAGACGAAAGGTTGCTTTCGTCGTGGAACTGAGAAGCTCCCACTTCAAAATTCATTAGAATTTAAGTGGGGGTAGTTCACAAGAGCTTCAAAAATTGATCTTTAGTTATTGTGCTAACGCCACCGTTTAAGTACTTTTCATCGTAACCTTTATAAAACATTAACATAAATATCCAGTATAAAAATTTTTTAGGTTGTAACTAATGAATATCATGTTTTTTGAAATTACCGCCCTTTACTTCTGCTACGTCATATACCGCAACAAAGGCATTTTCATCAATTTCATGAATGATTTCTTTCATTTTACTTTCTTCTAAACGGTTAATGACACAAGTGATTTCTTTAAATTGTTCATTGGAATAACCGCCGAAAGCTTCTTTATACGTTGCACTTCGACCTAAGCGATCTCGAATTGTCTCTACCATTAATTCAGGTTCCTTTGTGATAATTGTAAAGGTTTTAGAACCACTTAAACCTTCTTCAACGATGTGAATTACTTTAGAAGCAATAAAGTAAGCAATTGCCGAAAGAATAGCCCCTTGAAGACCAAATACTGTTGAGACAACAATAAAGACAAAAATGTTTAAAAATAAGATGAGGTCACTTGTCCCAAAAGGTAATTTTCGAGAAAGTAATACGGCTAACATATCAATTCCATCTAATGCGCCACCATTACGCAATGCTAACCCCATACCAAAACCGATGATAATCCCCCCAACAACGGTAATTAACAATGTATCACCATGAATAATAGTTGGTACGTTGTGCATAAGGATAGTACCGATTGCTAGTGAAGCAATACCGATAACCGAATAAATAGCAAAACTTCTACCAATTTGCTTATACCCTAACCAAACAAAAGGGATGTTAATGACTGCAATTAGAAGTCCTAATGGTAATCCAAATAGTTGTGAGCTAACGATACTTAAACCCGTCACACCACCATCTGATACGTTGTTTGGGATTAATACCGCTTCTAGTCCATATGCTGTTATAAATGCCCCAATAATAATCATTAATGCTCGTAAAACGATTTTTAGTTTATTGGGCTTGTGCTTTTTGATTGTACTCATATAATTTCCTCATTTCAAACTATTTTCTCTTTTCATTATTACACATTTTTAAATCAGTTAGACTCATTCCTAATAACTATTCTAACACATTATCATCAAAATACTTCTTGAAGTATTTTGCCTCTTTAAGTAGAAATCTTCACAATCTCTTCTAAAATGTAAAAAAGATATCCAATTTTCTTTTAAGGTGTTATTCAACAAAATGGTCCGATTGTGGAATTACAGAACGGGCACATTTTTAAATAACTTTATTGTAAGTGTAACAACTTTATTTGTATTTAAACGACTTTATTGTCAATCAACATATGTTTGATTTATAGTGTTTTTAAATCTTAACTCTATCCTAGTCTGAGGTGGAGAATGGATAAAACTAATGAATAAAGAAGAAATAGACAAAGTCTTGCCGTGGTCATCTGATTTACCGTCTATATGCAGAGTACCAATAAAAAATGAAACAAACAAAAAGTAGGCCCGAAATACACCACTCATATATTATATTTTAGGACTACTTGACGTTTACTTTTAATGTATAGAGAAACGTTTGCTAAACTGTTCAAAAACTAAGAATGTTGTGTTTTTTATAATAGGAAGATAATGCATAGAAAGTATATGTGAAGCTCCTCTATACATTCATGAACGTTTTCAAAGGAAAATAAATAACCTGAGTCCGATATTGTATCGGACTCAGGTTATTTAGGGATGTGCTTTTTTGATTAAAGACTTTTGTCTACAAACCGCATTTCCCGCTGCAATTTCATAAACGAACGGTACATTCCAATTCTCCAAGAGACGATCATCGCAAAGGCGAGTAAGAAGAACATACCGCTTAATTGTCCTAAATCAATGGATTGACTTAAATATGATTTAAAAGCAATGCGAACAACAAGTAAACCGACTAAAATAAATATAAATGCTTTAGAAGGTATTAAATAGATGTCTTTTCCACGTATTTCAAATTTTGACGTTTTAATAAGAAAAATAGAAAAAAATAAACCAACGATAACTGCTTCTAGAATTTCTGTTGTTGTTAATCGAAATTCTGGTAAGAAGTACATGGAAGCTCCCGTACTCATAAAAATTGGTGGGAGTATAATTTTTTTAAGTGTTACAGGTTTCTTTGCTGATTTTAAGCGAAGAAACATCATTCCAATAGCCATACAAAGAGCAATAATACTTGATAGAACAGCTAAGCTCATGTTTGATCTCCTTTTATCCTTTGTATGATTTTTTTAATAGAATCATAAACCAAACAAGACCGACACCGATGATAGAATGAGACATTCCTGCAATATGACTTAATCCTTTAAAATCAGTTCCATTGATTTGAAGAAGTCCGCGGGCCGCCATTGAAGATACTGTTAAAATCAATCCTATATTATAGACGATGAACCACATGTTAAAACTTTTTGCTTCATGGAGTGCAAATGATTTTGATAAGGCTAAGGCAATTAAAAAGAATAAAAATCCAAGAACTAGTACATGTGTGTGCAAAAGGTTCAGCAGAGTAGTGCCTTGAATTCCCTGTGCTTTTGCATATTCTCTTGCGAATATGCCTGATAGTAAACCGATAATTAAATAAGTGAACGATGCATTATATAACTTTTTCATCATATACCTCCTAAGGTAGTTTTAGCAATGGTGATTTTTGGGTTAATTAAAAGCTATTTGTCATTCCGTATATAAGTCCAGAAATATATGGAATTAGCCAAATGAACCATACGATAACGCTTAGTGTGTGGAATGTTGTCATCATTTTTGTATCTTTTTTTATTAACACAATTGTTGCCCAAACAGCATGGAATAGCATAAGTAAAATTGCTGATAAGCCTGTTATTCCATGGAAGCTGAACAGGGATCCTGCTTCTGCCATTTTCTCCATTAATGTGGTCCCGATCGTATCACATACTAATCCAAGCCAGAAAATAATGACATGCCACAATTTTAATGTCTTTTGAAATTTTTCACTCCATACTCCGATTGTATAAAAAATGAGTGCAGCTGTAATAAGTGTAATAGCAGATGCTAACACGTTCATCATTCCTTTTTAACAGTCATTTGCTTTATATAAAGCATGTTACATGGGAATTATGAATAGAATATGAACACAATATTACATATAAAGTTCGTTTAATTATTATATTAGAATACAATTGTATCGCAAGCAAAAAATTAAAATGGGCTGTTAATTAAAGAAAACTTTCTTATCTCCTAGTCAAATAGGGGATAAGAAAGTTTTTTAAAGGTCACTATTATTGTACACGTGCTCTTACACTTCGTTTTCTCGTAGCAATTTTCCATCGCGAAGTGTTAAAATTCGATCACATACATCAAGCATTTTTTCATCGTGTGTAATCATAATCGCTGCTGTTTTATTTTTCTTAACTTCATGTTTCATTAGTTCAACTACTTCTCTAGCACGTTTTGAGTCAAGACTAGCAGTAGGTTCATCAGCTGAAATTAAGTCTGGATTATTCATAAATGCACGAGCAATGGCTACACGTTGTTTTTCACCACCTGAAAGTTGATTTGGATAATGATGCATTCGATGTGATAATCCAAAAGTTTTCAGTAATTGTTCTGCAATTTTACCAGCTTCTTTTTTATCTTCTCATTTAATTTATGTTTCACTTTGGGAACAACGAATTTCTTAAGTTAATGGATGTGAGTTGAATCTCATGTAGAATGAAGAAGGAGAAAGTCTGTGTGTTAAAATATGGTAGGGGTGAATTGTGAATATAAAAAAAACTGTGATAATTATGATTGCTATTGCTATTACTGCATTATTTATGCTTATTTTCTCTCAAACCACAGAGGACGAAACAATACAAAAATATATAAAAGGCAAATACGGTATTGATGTTATTGTAACGAAGTGGGGCAGCATAAATGGAGGGAATGGGGGGCACACTTGGCACACGGTTCAAGTGAAAGATAATAAGAACATTCAGTTTCAGGTGGAAGTGAACGGTTTGTTTAACTCTACTATTATAGGGGATGATTACCAAAATGGTTTAAAGATAAATGAAGAGTATAAAAAATTCAAACCGTTATTGAATGAAATTAAAAAGCTGGGATACATTCCAGCACCTGATGAAAATGTAATTCAATATATAATAGGAGAAGGCAATAGAAAGGCTCCTTCTGAATTATTCGTAACGTTAAAATCTGTCCAAAATCTAGATTATAGTCAATTTGAAACAAAAGAACTTGAGCGTTTATTTGCTCTATTGCAACTTGTTCAAAACAATAATAAACAAATAACAAAAATTGAAATACTAGATAATAAGGACAAGTTACCTCATTTAACTTTGGAAAACATACAAGAAATCAAATCAAAAGATCAGTTGCTATTTGCAATGAAAAATGATTCAGAAGAGTATTGGACCAATTTAATCCTAACGCAGATTCATGACAAAATGAAAGAAGTCGAAAATGAATATGTAACGCTCAAAGGCATTTCTTGTAATCATATAGAAACCGGAGAGTGCAAAACTTATAAGGTGATTTTACAATTTAAAGATGACATGTTGAATTATAAGAAAAACCCACAACTCATTGACGATATTTATAAAGTGTCTTCTTTATTGCAAACAAAAAAACCTAACAATAATTTTGAAATGGAGTTTGTTAATACTGGGAAATCATCTTATATAAGAAGTCTTTTACTTAATCAATTGCAAACAAGAGAACAAATTGAAACTGCTGTAAAAAAATTCTTAGTGGAAGAATAAAAATTTAAAATTGATTCCTTATCATATAGCAACTTCCTCGCAATATGAACAAAAATCTGTTGAGTTTACTACCGGAAATACGGAAGCCTCAGGGAAAGTATATATTTATATTCCTTCTGGTGAAAGCTGTGATGCTTATCTTGATGCTACAGGATTTAAAAATAAATGGGACAAAAATATAAATTAAATAAAGAGAATAAGTTAGTTATATATAAGGTTTTTATAATGTAATATTGATAAAGTGCTATAATTTTATTATAGTTTTATGTTTTGAAGATTTTTTATGGTGATATAAGTATATTTTTTCTATTGTTACGTTATTTTGTATTTTATTTTTGATAGAATGCAAAATAATTGAGATATGAAAAGGAGTTGGATACCGTGATTTATGATAAAGCAAAGTACCATTATAATGGTGATTTTCCGGAGGATTTGCCAATTGAACAAGCATATGTACATACTGGTATGTTTCTTGGATGGATAATTGAAAATAATTTATTTAGTAAAGCATTTGAAGAAAAGTCTCGAGATGACATTAATAAGTTTAAGCTTAGACAAACCACTGGTACGCAAATCTATATAAAGCGGGGTGGTGTGTTTGCAGACGACATGTTAAATGATGAGGGCAATCAATTTGCGATGTATTACTTTAATAATGATAATGGTTGGAAGTATCTAAATGATTATAGGGATGTTTTTGTAGATGCTGGTGAAACTCTTTATCATGCACAAGATACTTGGGAAAACTATTTTGAATTAAAAGAAGAGGTTGATTATAGCTATTTATTTTGGAAAAACAACCTACAGAAACTTTAATACAACTATAGAAATTTAGAAAATGATGACAGCTATGAGCAACAAGTAATTTGGGAATATGAAGAATTAGGTATAATTCCAGGCGAGAATAAAAAGCGTGATTTCAAGATAATCGAGGAATATAAAAAGAATGCAAGCAAATTATAAAGAAAAAAGATTCAAAATATGACTCTTGCAAAACAAAAGTACATGATTAAGAAAAATAAAGTAATCCGAAACTCCCCTAAACAAGTGGATTTGTTTAAGGGAGTTTTTATGCAAAGTAGGAGAAAATTAGTAGGTAGTAAATTTATTATGTGTAGAAGCCGAGATGAATTCTCAAACTCAAAATATATTCATGCTTTCTTTCTTCAATGAGTTACAACCTTAAATGTTACTAGAATTTGAAATATGTTCACGAAATAAAAACAGAAAATTAATAATATATTGACCTCTTTATGGTTCGTGCTATAAAATTGAAAGCGATAACAAACGTTTTCTTAAAAATGTTTACCATGATCTTTTGATATTTAGAGGTATAACAAGGAATAAGAAAGTCTTTTTTTTGAGGTTTAATGCAAACGTTTTCGTTAATTTCTGATTCCTTTTTTATCTTTGATTTTCCTATTAAAAGATCATTGAAATAAATAAGTAAAAACATTCAGTACGGAGGTGTTATAAAAGCAATTTCTAGATTAACTTATACAGTGTTACTCATAATGAATAGTTCGTAATATTTTAAGAAAGGGTGAATGGAGTGTATATTACAAAAAAATTAATAAACAAGACGATTTTATTACTTACTGTAATTGCTATGCTATTATCTGGTTTTTCTTTTCAGAGTGTACAAGCAGAATCAAATACGAAAACAACTGAAATTATCATTCATTATAAGGAGAAGGCTGGAAATACAAAAGACTGGAATCTTTGGATGTGGACTGAAAATGCGAGTGGTAAATCCTATGAATTTGCTGGGGAAGATGAGTTTGGTAAGTATGCTAAGGTGAACATAGATGGTGATTATAGTCGTGTAGGATTTATAGTTCGTACGAATGAATGGGAAAAAGATGGTGGTGATCATTGGATTGAAAATATTAAGGATGGTCGTGCTGAAGTGTGGGTTCTTTCGGGTGATGATAAAGTATATTATTCTAAGCCTTCCACTGAACTTTCTATTCAGAAAGCTACCATTGATAGCTTCAATGAAATCACTATAACTACCAATGCTCCATTCAATATTAAGGAGCAAAAAATTGAAATTGAGGGCGTTAACATTGAGAAAGTTAGTCCTTATGATACAAATGATGGAGATATTACCAATAAGGTTAAAATAATTACAGAAAAGAATCTTGATTTAAAACAAACATACAAAATCAAAATGGGAAATTCCATTGAAGCTAATACTGAAATTGGTAAAGTAATTCGTAGCGAGGAATTTGATCATTTATTTTATTATGATGGTAATGATTTAGGTAATATATATACGCTACGGGAAACAAAGTTCCGTTTGTGGGCTCCCACTGCGAGTGAGGCAAAGTTGGTTACTTATAAAAAATGGGATGATGAAAAAGGTACTGAAATAGACATGGAACAAGGCGAAAAAGGAACTTGGATGGCAAAACTGAAAGGGGATCAAAAAGGCCTTCTTTATACATATAAGGTGAAGATTGGTGACAAATGGACTGAGGCCGTTGATCCATATGTGCGTGCTGCTTCTGTGAACGGTGATAAAGGTGCAGTCGTTAATTTAAAAGAAACAAATCCTAAAAATTGGAAGGGGGATAAAAAACCGAAATTTAAAAATCCGGAAGATGCAATTATTTATGAGTTGCAAGTACGTGATCTTTCCATTCAACCTGAAAGTGGTATTAAACATAAAGGAAAATATCTCGGTGTAACAGAAAAAGGAACGAGAGGACCTGAAGGTGTAAAAACAGGTCTTGACCATATTAAAGATCTTGGTGTTACTCATGTCCAGTTTTTACCGATATTTGATTATGCTTCAGTAAATGAAGAAAATTTAAATGAACCACAATATAACTGGGGATATGATCCGAAAAATTACAATGTACCAGAAGGCTCGTATTCTACTAATCCTTATGAGCCGACTGTTCGAATTACTGAATTAAAGCAAATGATTCAAACACTTCATGATAATAATCTTCGTGTTGTGATGGACGTGGTATATAACCATATGTACAATGCAGATGAATCCAATTTCCACAAGTTAGTTCCAGGTTATTATTATCGTTACAACGAGGATGGTTCACTCGCAAATGGAACTGGCGTAGGGAATGATACGGCTTCTGAAAGAAAGATGATGAGGAAATTCATGGTAGATTCCGTCATGTATTGGGCAAAAGAATATAATTTAGATGGATTCCGTTTTGATTTGATGGGGATTCATGATGTCGAAACAATGAATGCGATACGTAAAGCCGTTAATCAAATTGATCCTTCTATTATCCTTCATGGAGAAGGATGGGATTTAAATACTCCTCTTGCACCTGAGTTGAAAGCAAATCAAAAAAATGCGGAGAAAATGAAAGGAATCGCTCATTTTAATGACGATATTCGTGATGGATTGAAAGGCAGCGTATTTGGGGATAAGGATAATGGTTTTGTGAACGGAAAGCAAAACATGGAAGAACGCATTAAAAAAGGAATTACGGCTGGTATTGACTATGATAAAAAAGTGTCTACTTATCAGGATCCTGAGCAGGTTCTGACTTATGTTGAAGCACATGACAATCATACATTATGGGATAAGCTTGAGTTGACTAATCCTGGCGACAGTGAAGAAGTACGTAAACAAATGCATAAGTTGTCTTCTTCAATCATATTAACATCGCAAGGGGTTTCATTCTTACATGCAGGCCAAGAGTTCATGCGTACAAAATATGGTGATCATAATAGCTACAAATCTCCTGATTCTATTAACCAGATGGATTGGGTGCGCCGTGCAGCATTCGATAAAGAAGTAGATTATATGAAAGGCTTAATAGAGTTGCGTAACAACCATTCAGCTTTTCGCATGACGTCTGCTGAACAAATTAAAAAACATCTAACGTTCATTGATGCTCCAAAAAATGTTGCAGCTTATACAATAGATGGCAAAGCAAATGGTAATAAAATCGAACATTTTGTTGTAGCTCACAATGCGAATAGAGAAGCCGTGGAAATTATTCTTCCATCAAAAGGTCCTTGGAAAGTGCTAGTAGATGGTGAACATGCAGGAAGTAAAGTGCTTTATGTTGTCCATGATAATAAGATGAAGGTTCCTGCATTAAGTTCATTTGTTTTAAAAACAGAAAAACCGATCAAATAAGAATAGATGATGTAAAAGGAAATCTTGCTTAAAAAATCCGATAACCATATTGGGAGAGTAACAGGATTCTTATCATAAACTATAAAGTAAAAGATAGAAACGTTCATATTACTATCAACAAATTAACTCTAAATATGATAATATGTATATTATGGAAATCATTTGGGAGATTATAGAAAATTATTCGAACTGAAAAGTATGGGAATTTTTATTAGGCTAACAAGAATTTAAGGGGAGTTTAAAATGAGTATAAAAGTAATAAGGGCAACAGGAATGATGGGCGGAGCTACAAGAGTGGCTTTAAAGGTAGATAATGAAGTTGTAATGAAATTAGAAAATAATGAAGAGTATACGCTCCCTTCTGATGTAAAAGAAGCGAAGATAAAAGCAAATCAATTGTTTTTCGGAAGTAAAGAAAAACAAGTAAAAAGTGGCGATATAGTCGAAATTAAGATTAATGGTATAGCGATGCTATTGTGTATGGTATCGGTAATAGCCGTGTTATTTGGTTCAATGATTGATCCTAATGTTATTATGTATGGTGTAATCGGCTGCTTAGTAACGATGGTATATTCAATAAATAATTGGTTCACGTTAGAAGTTAAATAATTGGGAACAGCAGAGATTTTAAAAACTCTGCTGTTTTTTTACATAATAATTGTTTAAATGGTGTTTCGTATTCTAATGAATAGAGAGTATCCATGTCTAAATTCAAATCTACTATGATAATTAACATATAATGGAGGAACCTAAAGTGGAAAACTGGGAATATAACGAATTGTTTGAAGACATCAAAGAAGCCTATAATGATTTTTTAATATTAAATAGGGGCTATAGATATGCAATAGCAAGGGCTGCTGATGAATATATAAATCTAGGGAAAATAGAAGACGTTATTGCTGATACAGCTGTAGGTGAAATATTGTTAACTCATGATAAAGTTTTTATTGGATATATAAAAGGTATAACAAAGAGATTAAGCAAGTTTAATCCACTAGACGCAGTGGGGGAATTAACTCAAGAAGAAATAAGAGATTTATCTAATAGAATACATAAAGTATTGGAAGGTCTTGAAAAAGTAGAGATTGATTATAATCCTTCAGCAGAATAACGCGATGTATTCTCTTTCGTGCTGAAGAGGAGTATTATTGCTAGATAAAGAGTTGTATTTGCGCGGAAGGCATTAATAATGAATAGTGAAAATTTATAAAGGTTGAAGTGAAAAGGAAGGCTTAAATTGATAGATCCCAATGAATTTCGAAAAAGATGGAACCAAAAATTATATCCATTTGTTCATTATGAAGAAGATAAACTCAAAAATTTAGATATTCCTGTAGCATGTAAACATTTTTTATTAAAAGCTGGATTGCCTGAATCCGCAGCACCATTTTTGAATTTTGAATCAACAAATAAAGGTAGCTTATTAAGCTTAAAGGAAAAATATAATTTAGATGCAAGTTATGAGAGGAATATATATTTAGGATCTACAGGTGAAGGAAATATTTTATTCATTAAAGAGCCTTCAGGAATAGTTGTATGTATAGATCATGAAACAATGGAAGAAGTATATGTAAATCAATCTATACCACAATTAGCTGAATGTATTTTAGAATATAGTGAGTTTATAAAGAGAATAAAAGAAGTGAATGGTAGACATGCATATTTGAATAGAGAATGTAAGAAGGAAGATTTAGAAGTTATCATAGAAAAGTTAATTGAAATCGATGGGGACTGTCTTAATTATAATACTTTTTGGAATGAAGAAATAAATCTTTTTCATAAAGATTAGAACTTATAAAGATGAACAGGATATGCAGGAGTAAATTATGGGGATGAAAAAAGGAGTGAGGTATTTAGATGATTTCGCCTAAAGAATTTTGTGATAGATGGAGTGAAAAAAAGGATGGGCCATTAAATAAATTGGATCGAAATATGTTACAGCATACAAATTTATCTATTGATACGAGAAGGTTTTTAAGCGAAGCTGGTCTTCCAACAGCAGCTGCTCCATTTATAGAATTCGATAATGTAACTGAACCGATGCAGAATGTAAAACAAAAATTTGGCATGCCAATAGATTACCAATCTTATTGGTTTATAGGTACGACTGGTTCTGGTGATCCTCTTTGTATTGATGAGAGAACAAATAAGGTAGTCTACTTACATCACGACAATAATTATGAAGAAATCTTCATTAATTCTTCCATGCATCAATTTGCAGAAACCCTTCTATTGTTTTCTAACTTAATTGATGAAGCAATTCACTTAAATGGTGAATTTGCTTTTTTAGATAATGAAATTCCGGAATCAGTGCGTATCTGGTTTGAAAATGAATTAAGGCGTATCGATCCAAAGGCTGTAGAAAAGAATACATTTTGGTCTGAGGAACTTGAAAATCTTACTGAATAACAGAGTGTATTTTATTGATGATGTACTTTATCTTTATGGCACCTATTAGGCTTTCATAAATGATGATTCTCTACATGTTTTTCTCTGGATTTTGAGATGAAGCCCCATTATTTTGAAAAGAAAATCAAAGAAAGTAAGGCATATAAAAATGATTAATCAACTTAAAATCTTAAATCCTCAAGCACTTATAAGTATTTTTGGAATGATACCAGAGTTTGAACAATCAGAGTTATTAGATGTTCATCTTAGAAGAGATGGCCCGACTTTAGTTATCCGACTCATGACAAAGGAACCTGTTGAAAATAAACCGAAGCGATGGAATAAATGGGATGTAATTTATATAGAAATTTCATTCTTTTGTATTCAAGATTTAATAATCAAAGATATAGGAACAGACAATATAATTCATCAATTTGAAATAAATGCTATTGAAGAAGAAGGGCTATTAAAAATTAAGTGTAGAAATCAAATGCAAGTTGAATGCTTATTTAGTTGGGCAAAAATAGAAAAAATAATTCCTGGCTTAATAGGGCTCTCCTAATCTATTTTATGAAGGTCCTAAATAGTTTTTATAAAATGTAAAATTTGAGGAGGGTTAACATCGAAAATCCAGGTGTAATGTCTCTATGGCTAGGGAATTTCAAGAGTAAAGAAATGTTGCAAAAGTATGTGGAAATAAAATTTGATGAACAGGGAGATAGAATCCCATCACAATTTATGAGAGATTTTCATATTGATTTTATCGATTACAATGAAGACTTATTAGAAAGAACGTTTATTGATATTTCAACTGCTTCTTTACAGCTGTTATTAGAAGGTGCGTCTTATAATGAAATAGTTGTATCTCAATTCATAGAACATTATGGTGAGCATATGCTAGAGAGTTATAACGCAGTGATTAGAGTTTATGATTTTGAACATAACGAAGCTGTTGAAGAAGCAAACGTTGTTGGAAATGGACACATTGTTTTTGCTGGCGCAGTTGTTTATGAAGAATGGGAAGAATAATATTGTTTGGCATATTTTGTTATCGAAGTATACCGAGTTTGTAATGTAATTGGAGGATGAATCCACTGAATTTATAATCAATTACCTAGTAAATAGAATGAATAGTGTTTATAAATATTTGGGGAGTATAGACGCATGAAAACTGGAGGCGTAAGGAATATTGAAGAAATTAAATGATGATTTATTTGGTGAAATATCTTTTGATTTGTATTGGAGTGGTCAAATAAATATCGTCATGTTTGGAGCAGAGAGAGAAATTATTTTGAGTATTGATGGCAAAGAAGACGGTCATTTTTCCCCTATTCAAAAACAAGCATTCATTCATATTAAATTTTCTCTCATCGAAAATTGGTATAACCCCTTATAATTACTACTTCCTACAGCTGCTTCATATTGTAGAAAAAACTCATTTTTACACCCTCACTTCCTCTATTTAATTTTTTGAAAAGGATATATTTTCCTGAATATCATAATACATTATAGAAAAATGCCGAGAGGGGTGTATGTGATGGGCTTCCCGCCTCAGCAACAAAATAAACCTGGCATTGAATCATTAATGGTACCCAGACCTATATTTGATGATCCCAATTACAAACCAGCTGGTAAGCTTATGAATAAGGTAGCGCTTATAACTGGTGGGGATAGTGGAATTGGGAGAGCTGTCGCTGTAGCCTTCGCGAAGGAGGGTGCAGACATTGTAATCTCATACCTAAATGAACACAGCGATGCAAAAGAAACGGAGTTCTATGTCAAAAAGTACGGCCGTAGTTGCATTACCATTCCAGGTGATATTGGGTATGAGCAGCATTGCCAACAAGCTGTAATGCGAACGATTCACCAATTTGGTCGTATTGACATTTTGGTGAATAATGCCGGTGTACTATACATAAGGAACAGTCTACTTGATGTAGATTCGAATCAACGAGCAAGCACCTTTCACACAAATGTTTTTTCGCAGTTTATTTTGACGAAAGCAGCTTTGCCATACATGAATTCAGGGAGCTCCATAATAAATACAACATCCCTTAGTGCCTATCACGGAGATCAAGATGCAATTGACTACTCGGCAGCTAAAGGAGCCATTGTTTCATTTACACGTTCGCTGTCATTGTCACTGGCATCGCAAGGGATTCGAGTCAATGGTGTGGCCCCAGGACCAATTTGGACTCCATTAATTCCATCTTCCTTACCTCCAGAATGGCTTGCCACATTTGGAGACCATGTTCCTATGAAGCGAGCCGGTCAACCGTTTGAAGTGGCACCTGCTTATGTATTCTTGGCTTCCGATGATGCATCTTACATATCAGGGCAGATTCTGCACGTGAATGGTGGGGAAATTGTAAATGGCTAAATAATTACAAAACTGATATTAATTGTTATTATTCAAACTAGGTATTTCCCCCACACCTTATATTTACTCAACTCTCTTTTCTTCTTCATAATGTAGATATTAAAAATAAGGGTTATTTATATCTAGGAGGATAAAGATGTGGTTTTGTATGAAATATGGCGATACGAATTTTATTGGACTTGTAAATGCGGAGCAATACAAGTCATTTGTGGATGAGGATTGGGAATTAGAAATGTTGTTACAGCATTTTACTGATGAAATGAAAAATGGAAATATTTTAGTATTTCAGATGACTGAAGAAGGTATCGAACATTCTTGGAATGTAGAAGTGGAAGTTGGTTGATCCTATTGGACTTACTATTTTACCTGATTTCGAAGATGGAGTTAGAAGGATAGGATTAATATTCAATTGTACCTGGGAAGAGGACGGTATTGGTGTGAAATTTGAAAATGAAGAAGTTGTTGAGATTGGTTATCAAGATGTTGTTATTTAAACTGTAGAACGAGAAAACTTACATATTAATAAAGTTTTGCAAGATAAGGGCGTTCATAGCAAGGGAATAGGTCTCTACACGATGTAGAGTATGATAAGGAGAGACAATATGGAGCATTGTGGAATGGTTTCGTTGTGGCTTGGGACAAGTCAATCATTTAATCATCTTCAAGAATATGTTGATGTTGAATATACAGAAGATGGAGATGTAATACATTCAAAATTTGGAGTTAACTTTGGTTTTGGCTATTACGATGAAGATAACATGGAAGTTATTTTCTATGAGAAACCTAAAACAAAAATAGAGGACATTTTAAAGGACTTCTCACATAGTGAGATTATTATTCCTAATTTTAAAGATTTGATAGAAAAAGAAAATGTAGAGGAGAGTATTAATTCCGTTATATTGCTTTATGATTTTCAATACGATGCAGAGAAAGTAAAAGATACATATGAGGATCTAGAATTTATATTTATTGGTGCTGTACCTTATCATTAATCGTTTTTTAGATGTTTAATAATATATCAAAGCATCAAGGAGAAAAAAATGAAAATACAAACGGAAAGTATTATTTATCCTCTCCCAGATGATACGTTGTTAGAAAGGGTAGAGGGGAATCTGGAGGTTAAATTCCCTTCAGCATTTTGTACGTTTATTAAGAAAAATAATGGGGCTATTCCAATAACAAAGTATATTACATATAAAAATAATCGGTATGTGGTAGAGCGTTTTCTATGTATATTGGATAACCGAAGTGAAAATTCAAAAGGTATGTATGATATAAAAGTAGTGTTTAGTCAATTGGATGAACGAATGATTTCGAACGGGGATTTAACTAGTTCGGAGATAGTTCCTTTTGCAGCTCTATATGCGGGGGATTTTGTTTGTATAGATTATCAGAAAAATCAAACGAGTCCGGAGATTTGTATTTGGTATCATGAGGATTCAGGCGAATTTGAACCGGTTACTGAAAAAATAGCGAATAATATGAATGAGTTTTTTGAAATGTTATCAGAATAAGTTGAAAACACAGCAAGATAAAACGTATTTTATGTAGGAAGCTCGTATACAGAGTTTCTTGAAAAATTATTTGATGAATTGAAATCCCTAGTGAACGAAATGTCCCTAGGGATTTCGTATTTTTTAAACAATAATAAATATAAGATGGAAATATAGTACAATAAATGTAATATAAATTTTAATTGAAATAGAAAGAACAGTGGAGCGATTAGTGCAATTCGAAAGGTTGAATGATATGAAAAGTAAAATGAACAAAGAGGAACTTATTGAACTTGTAAAAAAGATTTATAATCTTGATTTACCAGAAGCAGAACATAGCGAATATGTGGATCAATTTAATAATAGTGGTGTTCCCCATCCGGCACCTAGTGATCTAATATTTTGGAATGATATAGAATTAACTCCTGAAGAAGTAGTAGAGATTGCATTAAGCTATAAGAAAGAAAAGGAATAACTTAAATAAGTAGATGTGAGAGTTTAGAAGGAAATTGTATTTGTTTTTACATAGAGAAATGTTGTGGATAAGGAGAGGGTTAGATGGATATTCAATTTGAGATTAAGAAATTATATGAATGTAGATTATTAAGAAATGAATCGGAATGTGAAATGTTTGATCGTGTATTAGAAAATTTAGCGGAGTGTACTGATGAAAAAATGATTACAGAATTGTGCATGATATTGGATGATGAAACCGAAGAGGAAGAAATAATGTTTGGACTTATTCATTTAATTGAAAGCTTTCAAATGGAAATTTACCTTACAGGAATGTCTAAAGCCTTGCCTAAAATGATGGAGAATGCGCAAGAGTGGGCAATGATTTTGAATAAAAGAATCCTCAATAATGATATGTATAGAAGTGAATATGCCAACATTCTTGTACGTATGAATAAGGAAGTGAAATCAACAGTAATTCATTTGCTTAATGAAATTAAAGCAGATAATCCAAGAAGATTTGGAGATACAGCTAATGAGGTCATTGATAAACTAAAAGAAAGTTAAAGAATACATATGAATCTTTCTATGGGGTAGAGGAAAATAAGATGAATACAGAACTTTTAAAAGCGATTGATAGGGAATCCGAAATATGTCCGGAAGCATTCGGAGGACCAGTTACTGTTGAAGCTGTTATTTTAGGGTTAAAGAAAGCGGATTTTCTGTAATTGGAATAGATGGTGCAGGAAATCTAATTGGTTGTAAATTACTAGCTATAGAAATTATAAGAGTTGATATGGATACAGGTGAACAAGAATGGATTGCTTCTAATTTTGAAGCATATTTACATAGGTATTTACTGAAGAGATTCAAATCCATTTTTGATGATAGATTTGTAGGGAAACAATTAAGTGAAGTAAAGGGGAATGTGTGTGTCTATTAAGAACGCAATGCAACAATACTTTAGGTTAAGAACAAAATTAACACACGAAGGCTTAGATTTTCTATTAAAAACACCAGTTCTTGAAGAAGTTAATCCTATTCTTTATGAAGGAAAAATAGATGATGAAGGTTATATTCTATGGAAACCAATAGAAAAAAATATAGTACACGATTTTATTCGTTTAGAACAAGAAATGGGTGTTCAGTTTCATCAAACGGTTATTACGTATTTTAATTCATATTGGTTTGCTGAATTAAATGGTTTTTATAAAAATTATTATATTGAATTAGAAGCTGTATTGCCAAATATTGAATTCAATTCATTTAAAGAACGGCTAAAGGGCTATAAGGATAACCACCAAGATAGATTGAATCATATCCCAATAGGTATTGAAGGTAACGGAATGTTAGTTGTTATTGATAATGAAGATGGAAAAGTTAAATTAGAAGATTTTGAAAGCGGTTCATTTGAAACCATTTCAGAGAGCATACAAGAATTGATTTCGAATTTAAGTTTGAAGAGGCGATAAGTTTTGAAAACAATAATGAAGCGTTATTTTGAAAGTTACCTATTAAAATGGAGCGAGTGGAATGGAACTTTCCCACAGATTCCATTTAATGCAGAGATTGATCAGTATTTATATGTTGGTGAAAAGGATGAGGAAGGCTATATATTTTGGAAGCCAAGGGAGAAGGATGAATATGATGATTTTCAAAAGTTTGAAAAAAAATTAAATGTTACCCTTCATTCTGATATAAAGGAATATTTTAATTCATATTGGTTTCTTGAAATGATTGGTTGGATTGGCAATTGCAATATTAGCTTATTTCCTGTAACACCAGGCATTGAGCCGTATTTATTTACAGAGCGTGTCCAAGATTATTTATCTCTTAAACAGAGAGAGGAAATCTATATTCCTATAGGATTTGAAAGTAGCGGGATGTTAATCCTTATGAACAATCGCACTGGAGAAATTGTTGTCGAAGATTTTGAAACGGAAGAGTGTCGGTATCTTAGTACAAGTTTAAAGGAACTCATTTCCAAATTAAGCTTCCGATGAACTTGGTAGTGTTTTGATGATTTTATATCTGTTAATTGGTCTGTATTGTTATAGAAATTAAAGGGGAGTATTTATATGACAACACAATTTTGTAAGGAAGCGGTGGCATACTTAAAACCAGTAGTAAAAGAGGATCTTGATGAAGAGTGCCTTACTTTATCTGAAGAAGATAGTATGGTCCATACATTTTTCAATGAAGATTTAATGATTACCTTTTTAGTTGAGGATGGTCAAAATGAATTTTTCCAATATGTTCAAAATAGGCATGTAACAGTAGAAGGCTTAGATAAGGAACAATTATTAGAAATTGGCATAAATAATCTTTATAAATTAGCAGATGAAAAAGAGCTTCGAGTTCACACATTAACTGAAGAGTGTTTTGCTTTAATTCTTGATGGAAACTTCGAAGCTAGTTTAATTGTTTTAGATGACTTATGGGAACATTCATTAAAACAATTCGTATCAAATGGCTATGCTGCTGCGATACCGGCAAGAGATATTCTTATCTTTTGTGATAGTAACGCTAGTAATGGAATTGAAAAAATGAAAAGCATAATAGAAAAGGTTTGGGAAGGTGGAGATCATTTATTGATTGATAAAATTTTGGTGAGAAGTGAGGGGAAATGGAGGCATTTATAGCCACCCAAAATATTCAAAAATAAAATAGTACTTATTATAATAGAGTAAGTATTTAGAATGATATTGAAGTGCTTGTGAAAAGAGGGAGAAGATAAGTGAAAAAGTTTATTAAGAATATCGGAGATAAAACTTTCATTGCTCAGGCAGAGGAGTGCTTTGCGATGCAGGTAGAAGGTTTATTTCGTTTTCTAACTGAAGTAGAAAATGATCGTTTAATAGATGGTTTTTCTATACAAGTTGGTTGGTCGATTTACTTCCTGGATAAAAGGGAAGAGGGTTATCATATTATCGTACATGATTATACGAAGAATCCATTTCAAGATATGACAGATGATTTGACGATTTCTTTATGGATACTATTAAAACAAGTGAGTTTTTTAAAACCATTAACAATTGAAGGAGAATTACTACGCTTTTGTGACAAAATCATCGCTGCAAAAAATGTATTCGAGTTAGATGATGTTTACTTGGAAAGAACAAAGGGTTGTGAAAAAGGAGATTCAGGTTGGTATATAGGTCCTGTTAATGATGAGGATGACACAGAAGAGTACGAAGCGTTTTATGCATATGAGTTATTAAAATTGAGGCCTTCTCTTATTCAAGTTTTAACATTGCCTTTTGAATATCTGGTAGTCTTTGAAAAAGATGAAATTAAAGCAGTTTTAGATGAAAATAATATTAATATTTGGAATGAGGTTGTCGATGTATAATCTAATATAGAAAAAAGAGGTAGCAATCTGTTCATGCCAGTACCTCAATAAAATTGTAGAATTGAATTGAGTAGGATAAGCCTAATTACATAATGGAGCAATTACTTAGAGAGGGACATTCGTGGCTTATAAAGATAGTTTATTTCATGTAGTTAAGGATAAAGTTATATTAATAATATTTATTTTAATTTCCGCTTTCCATATGATGAATTTTGCATGTTTTTTCTTTTTTGCGGTTACTTGGATTCTTTTTCAATCGTGAAAAACCTGTACCAGTTGGAGGAAGTAATATTACGGTTCAAGCGGCAAGTTATGGAGATGATGGCATTGTGAATCACGGAGCATCTTGGCGATTTGTGATAGATACAAAGGATATGTCTAATGGCTATCATATTACTAGGCTTAATACAGAAGGATTAGATGGAAAAAGGTTAACTTTAACACCTAAATAATGCGTAAAAGACTCTTACTCTTGTAGGAGTCTTTTTATTATTATACGGAATAAGTACTGAATAAAAATATTTAAGTGGAAATAACTTTCTTATAAGACGACAGTATACCATAATAAAATTATGGAATGTTATAATTTAGGAAAATGTAGTTTCATGGTCATACAAATATAGGGGTGAGTACATGACGAATTGTTATTTTGAATTTGTAATACATAAAGAGGCTCGTTTTCATAGACTAAGAGAATTTTTTTACAAGCTTAAGGAAGAGAAAGAAAAAGAGATGATAGATTCTAGTGATTCTATGTGGCTAGATTATTTTGAAGAAGATGTATTGAAACAGTTTTGGTGGCCGACTGAAGAAGAATTACGTAACTACCAGATGTTATGGGAACAAACTCCCATAGAAAAACGTTTAACAGATCCTAAGCTTATGACCCCATGGGATTTTGAATCTATGATCGATGCGTTTGCTTGTGGGGAATATGAACTAATATCTTGTGAAAAGGCATCAAACAATATGGGAAGAATTGAATTTTATCCCTATGGATGGCCATATGGCGGGAGCGATGTGTTCAGAGCGTTGATTGAGTATAGTGGATTCAAAATTATCGATGAGAGCGTATAGGATTTATGATCTTTAAAGGTATAGTGATAGATATGGAATAGAATAAATCATAAAAAGAAACTACAGAAAGGATGAGGAAATATGTCCAATTACTTAAAGTCGGAATTTACCGAAAATGCAGGCGGCTGTATCGTATCGAAAAATATTTTAGATGGAAATGGAAAATTGAAATGGTTGGTTAGAGATGAATCTGTAAATAGTATTGATAATGGATGGAGATTTTTTTCGGATATTGATGATGACGATTACGTAAACGATCCGAATAATTTAGTAGTATGCGATTTTAATACGGTAGCCCAGATTGAACCTGCTATTTTAGCGATTTATTTCTTTCCGGTCGGAAGTGATTTACAGTTAGTTGTAGAGGATGGAAAGCGTTATTTTGTTGATAATATAACGGAAGAAGTTGTAGATTTTTTGTACCATTAAAATAACATACATAACTAGAAAAGTATTTCATAGGGAAGCAAAAATTGGCTTCTATTAATAGTAAGATGAAATTTGATATAAGAAAAGGAATAATTTTTAGGTAGTGAATGAAGTAAAGAATAAATGGTTTGGGAGAAGTAAAAAATGAAAGAAGAAATGAAGCAGTATTTTCATATATTACTTAAGGAGTGGAAAGATTTTAATGATTCATTACCAAAATCTTCATGGATAGAAGAAGCAGATTCTTTTATATATGAAGGGGAACTAGATGCAGAAGAATACGTCTTCTGGAAGCCTATAGAAAAAGATGTGCTTCATGATTTTTCAGTTATAGAAAAGAAATTAGCAATACAATTACATCATTCGATTAAAGAATACTATAATTCTTACTGGTTTTTTGATTTAGCTGGTAGTTATTTAGAGTATAACCTGGAGCTAAATCCTGTTATACCGGGAATTGAACTCCGAGACTTTTATATCACTTTACAAGGCTATAAAAAAGCGCACCATAATGAGTTAAAGAATATTCCTATAGGTATGGAGTGTAATGGGCTGTTGGTAGTTGTAGATAATGCAAATGGACAAGTGAAAATAGAAGATTATGAAAGAGGAAGTTTTGAAGTTATTAGTAATAGTTTAGCAGAACTCATTTCAATGCTTTAAATGTATAAATGAAAGGGGATGGTTATACGGAACCAAAACTTGCATTTTTAAGAAAGTATAAAAGAAATGTAAAGCTTCAATCAATAGATAACATACATAAAAAAGCCATACCTAGTATTTGGTATGAAATTTTTAGAGAACACGATAGAAACAAGAGAATAAAAATGATTTTAGAGATTTGGAGAACATACGTAGGGAAAGAATTAAGAAACACAATCTTATATTTGGAAGACCACCTTTTCAATGTGGAGTTAATAGAAAATAACGGTATGTATTCGATGTTATATACACTGGAGACGTCGGCTGGTGAGATAGAGTATTATGAAGCAGGAAATCCTATGGAGACATTTCATAATAAAGTGCTAGAAGATTCGTGGGATAGAATTTCCATTTCAGTTCGAAAATTTTATGAAAAAGTTCATAATGGTTTTTACTGTTATGCGAGCGGCGCTATGGGATTAGTGTCTTTGGAATGTGTTACTTATTTTGATGATGATGAGTGGGGAATTATTGAAGAATTAGAGAAGCCCTTACAAATTGATTTGAAAACAACTTTTGGATTTTTTAAAAGTGGAATGGGTGGTTATGTAGCTATTGATTATAACAATTGTAAATATGATAAAGCTACATTATGGTTTACAAACAATCAGCCAAAATATAATGTTGATTTTTGGGATGTAGTAGATGAATGGATCGTGATTGGTTTTGAAGCGTAGTATGTAAAGGGTTTAAGAATTACTTTTGTGTACTGAAAGAACTATATATGAATGGAGTTTGTATGCATGGACAAAGAAGGTGTGGTCTCATTATGGCTAGGAAATATGGAATCTCAAGATTTTTTAGAGGATTATTTCAGTATAAAATATACAGATGATGGTGATTCCATACCATCACCGTTTATAAAAGACTTTCATATTTGTATGTATGATATTGATGAAGACTTTATTGAAAAAGAATTTTATTTAAAGCGAAGTGATAATCTAGAAGCTTTACTAACCGGGTGTTCGTATGAAGAAGTTGTGATACCACAAATGAAAAGATGTGCTTCGAATATACTAGAGATGAAATACAACACAATTATTATGATATATAACTATGAATATAGTGGTGAAATAACAAATAAAAGCGAAGATTTTTATACAATGAAATACATAGGGGCAGTTCCATATAAAGTGAAACTTTAATCAGTGGGGGTTCTTCATCCATCACTGATTATTAGCCCTCACCAATCGGGCTTTTACGGGCAGTTTATCTCCCGCCTAACTTCTTTGCTTTCACCGAATTTTGAGGTGGGAGTATTACTGCCCGTTAATGCGGGATAAATAATACAACAAAAATAGAAAAAAGAGGATGAGAACATGGAAGGTACAGAAGTACATTTATTTAATCTAAATTCAGAAGAATAGTTTTCTGAAATTAAAGATAAATCAATATATAGACTTGAAAAATGACTTTCATCTAGAAGATGTAAGTTTAATAGCTGGAGTAGATTTAGCTTATTGGGAAAAAGATGATAAGCATTATGGAACTTGTTGTATTGTTGTTATTGATTATCATACGAAAGAGGAAGTGGAGAAGGTCTATAGTTATGGGGAGGTAACGGTACCCTTAGTGACATTTCCCTCTTTATCAAGCTTATCAGTACCTTTAACTTTATTAACACGCCCACCAGAAGACGAAGAAGATTGGAATTTTTGAAGATTATAATGTAAATCCTCGCAAAGGAGCAGATACAAGTTACTCTGTTATTCGTCAGTTAAATAAACCGGAAGCATACCAAGTATGGCGCGAAAAAGATGGGTAGCTAAATCTTGGTGGGAATTAGTGGGTATATAATAACCCTTCATATATTCGGTTTGAAAAGAAAGAAACGGTGAATTCAATTGCAGGGAAACGTGTTGTTTCTAAGAGGGACAACTTACGTTTCTATAATTATCCATCCTGGCAGGCTAAAGATGTGACTGGTACTGTAGATGCAGGATTAGGATTTACTATCGATGCAAAGGTAAATGTTAATGGTTCATCACAATACAAAGTACACAATAGCAAAGGTAAAACATACTATGTAACTGCAAGCGAAGCCTTTGTATATGTGAAGTGAAAGTCTGACTCATAAGAGTCGGATTTTTTATCATACTTTAGATTTTTTGCTTTCCATATTAAATCCATTTTGCATAAATTATTAAGTGCTTTTTATTCAAAACCAATAACAATCCATTCATTTATATAATTTCAAAAGTTAACGTTATATTTAGGCAGCCTCTTTGCTGACCAAAAGGTAGCCAAAGGTGGGTTTCCACTTGTCTGATTTATTTAAACTTGCTATTTAATGAGAGTTATAATTTGTAGAAACAATATACTCTTATACTTAAAGTATTCAGCATAACATTACAGTACAGACTCTCGTTCAATATCGAAAATGTCTATCTCATTTTGCTCAAATAAATCTTCAAGCTTATTTGAACCATTTTGTTGAGCAAATAAATACTCTTTTTCTGATATTGGGACAGCAAGCAACCATGCGACTTTTTTTCCTGGGAAATCAATTGTTTGTAACTGATCTTCCCACAGAAATGGTGGCACAAAAAACATATGTTTCATTTCACTGTTAGGATAATAAAATTTCAACACATCCAAAAATATTTGACCTGGATAGATTGGCATTTTTGAATTGATTATACAAAAAGCACATGTTGCTAGTACATTTGCATAATTATTAGAAATTGTTGCGCTCGCACCAACAATTTCTACTCGTAAAGACTTTTCATCTATAGATCGTCCTATTGAATGCATATACAAGCCAATAGTAGAATACGATGTAACCCCCTCACAAGATCTATCCCCTGTTGATAAAATATCTATATTACTTATACTATTATCATCCCAATATTTAGAAACAACAGGATTACCTCCAAACGCTTTTAAAGCTGATTTAGCAATTATTTTACTTTCATTTGATATCCCCATTATATTCTCCTCTCTTTCGCTAATACTTCTTAATAATTTCAGTCTCCAAAATAATCATCCGTTAAATCTTCACCTTTATGACTCCTATTCGATGACGGAAGTTCAGGGCGGTAATGATCAGGATTGTTATGTTCATCTAAAAACTGTTCTCTTGTTATTCCTCTTTCTTGAGCACTTTTCTTATGCTTTCTAAATTCATAACCTGGTATATGCCCCATATCCCAAGGCTCATCTTTATTCATTATTTCATTGGTTATTGGATCCCTTACGTGACCATCTTCACCTTTAGCATTATCCCAGACGCCCTTTCTATATCCTGAAGGTCTTGTGTAAGTTTTATCGCCTGAGTCACTTTCAATACCATTTTCTTTTTTATACTTATCCCAAGCCTTACTCATTTCATCCTTACTATATTTACCTTTGTTGGCAGTTTGAAATTCATTCCATGTCGATGGGTTAGAACTACTACCACCAGAAGACGAAGAAGACTGGATTTTTTGAAGAGTATCAATACTATTTTGAATTGTATTATACCAGACAAATCCACCATGTGTAATTTTGTTCTTTTAAAGCGATTTCTGTAATTGGAGATTGGTGAGTGCTATCTTCCATAATTTATTGAGAAGGAGAGGGGAGGGATACTTTTGTATTAGAAGAAGCACATGTGAAAGAAGAGAAGAGAAGGGAAGTATAGGTATAATATTTCTCAAGGCATCTAACGCAAAAACAGAGGTAGGATAGATTCTCTTGCTTATATAATACTTTAAAAATCATTTCACTTATTAAAAGGTGATGTGGGGGAAGGAAATGAGAAACAATGTTGATTATTCTTTATCTGTAACTTTCTCTTCTAAAGTCCTACGACTCTCCATCTTGGCAGGCTAAAGATGTGGCTAGTACTTTAGATGTAGGATTAGGATTTACAATCGATACGAAGGTTATGGTGGATGGTTCACCGCAATACAAAGTACACAACAGCAAAGATGCAATGTATTATGTAACTGCAAACGAAGCTCATGTATATGCAAAGCAAGAATTACAAAAGAGCATCTTAAAGGATGCTCTTTTGTATAATATATTCTTTACTGTTTGCTCATTCATCCTAGAGTCAATTAAGGATAACTATTCGATTGTATCAATGTAGCCACTGACAGATTGTATGATACCGTAGTCAGCTTTAAGATTCATACATACAGAACCTGATATGTTAATATTAAATTTCCCATTCTTGTCTAATTCGATATTAATATCTCCTCTGTATTTATCATTGGAAGATTTCAATGTTAATTCCTGTATATCAAAAAAGTCTAGTTGGACAAATACAGTATTATAGTTTAAATCTTTCCATTTTTTCGGAGGATTATCTGCGAATTTAGGCATATTAAAATTTATAGAAATTTTTTTACCTTCATCTTCAATTTTAACTGCTACAATACGTACATCTAACAATGAAGGAGCCTCGTTATATAAATTGGATATAAATCTATTTCCTTCTAAATCACTGTACCACATATAATCACCTTTATATATTATTTATTAAATGGATAATGCTCTTGTGTACCTTCAAATTTACCCGTTCGCAGTTTATCTGCAGGTCTTACATTAAAATGTGGTCCCTGTCCACCTTTAGAGTGGCCTGCACTATGGTCCTGAATTATTACCTTTTCTCCATCTTTATTAGTAAAATGATATTCTTTCGTGTAAATTGCCTTACCGTTGCTATCTTTAATTACATGTCCACCTAGCTCTAAAATTATGAACAATAAATAGCAATTAATTCTCGTTTAAAATCCTCGTACATTTCAAAAGCAATTTTCATGATTTCTTTTAGTTCATCATAACTGTGGAACTCTGGACGGAGTACTTTTTCAGTATCATTTGATAATACTTCTACAAACATAGCCCATGGAGTCCCAGCCCTTACTTCTCCATTATGCCGTGCAGTCCAAATAAACTCAACAAGGCCGTATTTTAAGCTGATGTTGAATCTAAAAGTATAGATATCCTTGTTCTTTACTTCTCCTACAATAAAAAAGTTTTCTTTTTTCATATAACGTGCTTTATAACCAAGGGATTCAAATACCTCAATTGCTTTTTCATTTTCATGGTTTTCAAATGTATTTTCCCTATCTGAAAATTTTTCTGACAATGCTTTATATCTCTCCATAAAATCAATTTTCTCAAGTACCTCTTGTATTTCTGGTTTTAATGCATATGCCATCCATTATTCCTCCCTAAATCTAATTTCAATATTATATTTTTCTTTTGCTAGCTTTATATATTCCTCTATTCGTTCAAAGTTTTTATTAGATGCTGGAATCTCTAAAATTTGTTTTCCTTCTAGTAATTGCCCATCTATTTCTCTATACTTATTTGAACGAATTTTAGTTCCAACAGCATATTTATCTTTCATTTCTTTTAAATGCTTCTCAAAAGTTTTAATATCAATATCCGCTAGATCCGTTGCCTTTCTAGAAACTATTTCTCCTTTACGCGGATTATATGAATCTAATCTTTTACCATTACTCAAATGAATTTCATCATAAGTGGTGTGTGGGAAGTCTGTTTAGAAGGAGCTGCGCATCGTATTACTGTTGGTGATTTCAACTTAAAAGAATGGACAGATGGAGTGTTTGCTAAGTTAAAAGAAGCATTTCCAACCTATGGATCTTGGATTCAAAAGTTATAAAAAGAAAATCCGGCTCTTTCGAGTCGGATTTTCTTTAACTCTATTAAAATGATATAATTGTTAATTGAAATGCATTTACTTTTAGCAAAGTTTCGCAGTTAGCTATTTAAAAGCGTAAGCATATCTCTTTTAAATATAACAGCTATTTCTGCTTCCTCTAATGAATCTCCCCATCTAAAAACTATATCATCTTTTGGACAGAGATGAATGGAAAGGTTAAAATAATCTATTTCATCTTTCCATTGGTTATATTCATCAAATACTTTTCCGAAGATTCTGCTAATGTTTTCCTCAATAAGCATATCACTACTTTTACTTGCAATGATTGTAAATCTTTTAGGATTACTAGAAACTATTTCAATGGCAGCTGGAAGTTTCTCGAGACAAAACTCTGCAATGCTTGAGTAGAAAGTTGTTCCTCCAACTTCCATTTCAACTTCTGGTCCCTTATTAAATGCCTCAAGTTGCCATTTGGTTTGAAGAGCCTTCCATACCTTTCGATATTTTTCAATCTTAGAGTTTTTGTCTTTAATTTCAATAGCTGCAAGCAAGTAGAATTTATAGACATTAGTTAAATCATGTTTCATAAATACTTGCTTTATTTCAGTGCTACATACTTCTTTGAATTGTTTTTTTTCATCTGGGCTAAATAACATGGATCCATTAACACTGAATAAACTTAAATTTGGTAAATTATCGACCCTTTTGATTGTTTCATCTTTACTAAACCATTTGTAGTATGAGAATGCATCTTCTTCTACTTCATTCCAACACTTCATTTTATCACCTCAATTAAGGTTAATCTCTTAGTTTTAAATAATATCAATATTATATAACTAGGTTAATATAACTGTTAGAGATCTTCTTTTTCAATAAATTCTGCCTCAATTACTTTATAACTCTTTTGTACTGGTGCTCCCCCAAATTCGCGAAGTATTTGAGTAATAACCTTAAATAAACTCATTTCAGCTGACATACCTTTTCCTTTATAGCTATGTTCATTGATGTAAGATGCTTCAACCTTATAACTTAATCCATCATAAGATAAAGTAAATTTACAATCATTTTCCTCTAACCAGGTTATTAAATCTGTCATTGAAGGAATCCATGTTCCTTGTTTATATACTTCTTCATCACATAGTAGTTTACTAGAAGGGACAACTCTTCCTCCTACTGTCCAAGTGGAATTTTGGTACTCATATACATCCTGAGGGTACACTTCATCAGCGTAATTAGGTCTTTTAAATCCTAATTCAAATAGTCTTTCTGCCTCTGTTTTTGATAAAGTCATTTGTCGGACTCCTTTACTTATTTTATTTTTATTACAGTTCCCGTTGAACTTTTGTGTTTATCGAGAATAAAGTTCCCGTATTTATCAGAGTCTGCCACCCAGTGAAGTTCTTTTCCTCCCTTTGCCTCTTTAAAGACTTTAAAAGCAGAATCACCGTGCCCAGTTGTATCTTTCGCCCACCATAAACCTGTTTTAGGGTCGCGATACGCAGTAACCGTGTCACCATTAAATTTATATTTTACTTTTTTATCTGCTGTTGTTTTAATATCCCATAAAGTTGTCGTATTTTTTGTAGATTTACCCGTCCTCTTAATTCCACCACCAGAAGACGAAGAAGACTGGAATTTTTGAAAAGTATCAATACTATTTTGAATTGATTTATGCCAAACATATCCACCATGTGCAACAGCACCCACACCAGCCGCTGTAGCAGCTGCATCTAATGGAAGAACAATTGGTGATGCTAACCCACCAGTTCCTACTTCTGCGACGAGGGTTAAGAAATTGGCCCCGCCTATGACTGAAATACCTTCAAAAATTTCTACAATAGATCCTACCGTTGATACAGCATGTCCAGTAAACCTTCCAGCTTGATAAGTTGCCTTGCTTTCTAATTTATCATTATCAAGGTGGTGTTAGTCCAATATAGTCTTCTGCTACTGCACTGCCAGCACCTTGTATAAAGTCCCAAGCACTTTCATACATAGATTCGACTTTATTATCAAAGGCACCACTTATTTTACTATAGTCCTCATAAATATTTTCGACACCATGTTTAAACTTATCCAGTAAAGATTCATCTTTTTTCTCACTATTTAATGGACCACACATTGCTCCTTCTTCAATTGAACTACCATTTAAAAGGTTGTCAGCCTGACGCTTCCTATCTTCTTCAATCGCCTGAATGGAAGCCGTCCACTCCATATTCAACTCTATTGTACTAAATGTGCCACTTGCAGGGCTAAAGCCTTTTCCGCTTTGGACTTCCGCTAAACCCGTCGCAATGCTAGCGGCTAATTGAATTGCTGTACTATAGTTATTGCTAGAGGTCTGATTGAATTGATACAGATGATCTAACTTTTCTTGCAGTTTTTTCCTCATGACAGTAAAAAGATTCGCCATAGCGTCCATACCCGGGATTGGCATAGCGTGAGTGATGGCTTCCATACTTGCTTTCATTCGGTCAATTTCTTGAATTTGTTCTCGTAACTCTTGTTCAATGACATCAGTTGAAGCTACCTTTGATTGAAATTGGCTTGGAAAGGCATCATTCTGACGGATTAGTTCTTCACATAAGTAAATGATTCCTTGTGCTAAAGGACGAAAGGTTTGTACAAAAAATGATTTTGCACTGCTATATGTTTGTCCTTGAAGAACAGTATCAATTGCAAAAGCGTCAATCGACTGAATGGCTTGTTCCATACCTTGAATGGTAGCGGTACATACAGTGTTCATACTTTGAGTTTGGCTTTGTACTTCGCCTAAATACATATTTAAATTCATGCATTGACCTCCCTTGCTAATTGTTGTTGTTGATAGGAAAGGTCGTTTTCTAAATCATTAAGGTCTCGTCTTTCTTTAAGCAACGTTTCTTTTTGGTGTTCCAATTCGAATGTAAGTTTTCGCTCAATGTGTTGTGCTTCTTGACGCATATTCATAAAAAAATGAGATAATTCTCTATCGCCATGCCAAGTTTCTAGAATTCGGTTAAATAAACGATTACTTTGATTTTTCCATTCGTGAAAATCTGCTTCCGCGTGTTCCTGAGTTTGAATCGCAGATTGATTCCGATCCTGTTCTTTGAATACACTTTGTAATTTTTGATTCAATTGATTGATTTGTTTTTCAATATCCTGACTCATTTTTTTCCTCCTACCGTTTTACCTTTACGAAGGTGGTCACATTAGCGAAAAGTGTTGTGAAGTTCGTGATCCATTCTCTCAAACTCTTCAGCTACCGAATGAATATTATCGACCGCTTGTTGAAAGGCGACACAAAATTGCTTGGTTAAGTCTAACGCTTGTTGATTTGCTTCTTGTGCTTTTGAGTTAATAGATAACGTAGTACGTTTCGATTTGGTTATCGATTTATTTGTTGCATTTTGAATCGTACTAGAAGCTGTCGCCATTTGCGTAGCGATTTGTTGTGCCGTTTGAAAATTACTTTGAAATTGTCCCATCGCTTAAATCCTTTCTATATTTTTATGAACATATTAGGAGGATTGAGTAACAAATATGGAAACCCCTTATCTTTCTGCTCCATATAGAGCCCTTCCTAAAAATATATTTCGAATTTAATCATAACAATAAATGGATAAATTTTCCTTAAAAAGGGTACAGTTTATACCGTATGTGTTTCTCGTAGTTTTCAACAGGCTGACAAGAGATAATAGAGGTAAAGAGGGGGAAGATTATAATAGAAGAAATATAAAAAAGTGCTAACAAGTTTGCAAACAAACTTGCTAACACCTATATGAAATAGATATAAATTATCGCTGATATGCCATCGTTTTCTTCAATAATACTTTAACAAATATAACGTATAAATAATATTTAAAAACTCTTCATAGTACCGTATATACTAGGCTTTTTAGCATTCCGTGAGTTACCTTTAGTAATAGAGGCAGCCCAAAAGCTTACTTCTGATCTAGATATTTTCATGTTTGATGGAAATGGTTATTTACACTATAAACATATGGGAATTGCAACACATGCTTCTTTTTTCTTACAAAATCCTACAATCGGTGTAGCGAAAAGTTACCTAAAAATTAAGGGTGTTGACTTTAATATACTAGAGAATAAGGCGTTTTGCTTTTAGCGATATTATTATAGATGAAGAGATATACGGAAGGGCACTAAGAACAAAAGAGAATGTAAAACCTATTTCTGTCTCTTGTGGAAACAATATAGATTTAGATACGAGCATTAAAATTGTGTCGAATTTAATAGGGAAAGAAAGTAGATTACCAATTCCAGTTAGGTTAGCAGATTTAGAAACGCATAAGGTGAGAAGAGAGAAGTGTGAAAAATAATAGATTATAGTCATGTCTATGTAAAAAGGGATAGGGAAATTATCCCTTTTTTTGTTATGTTCGACATAATACGACAACTTAGAAAAACTTTATTTGTTATGATACCTTTTGGAATATTTCATTTTTTGTATTGAGAAAAATGGTATTATTACTATCGTTTGATTAGTTTTATTATTAGCTATTCTTTATATTATTTCTGGTGGGATGGCCTTCAAATGGTCCTTCACAAATAGCATGATAGCACTAATTACAATCCAAGTATTTATTTAGAGGGGAATGAAAAGAGAAGGTGGATGAAATGGAGAAATATCGCGAAAAAATTAAAGTAATCTCTTTTGATAGAGAACAAAACAGAATGGTAGAAGTAGAGGAAAGTAAAATGACTTTTGCTGATGTTGGTGGAATGGAAGAAATTAAGAAGAAAATTAATATGGATTTTATTATGCCAATTAAGAATCCTGAATATTTTCAAGCGTTTGGTAAGAAAATAGGTGGAAGTTTACTGTTTTATGGTCCTCCTGGCTGCGGGAAGACATTTTTAGCACGTGCGGTAGCTGGGGAAATTGATGCGAATTTCATTCATTTGGAGCTGCAAACTATACTTTCTATGTGGTCTGGTGAATCTGAGAAAAATTTACATGAGGTTTTTGAAGAAGCGCGGAAAACAAAGCCTTGTATTTTGTTTATTGATGAATTAGATGCATTTGGCGGTAATAGACAGAAAATGGGTGCTCATCATCAACGTACGTTAGTGAATCAATTGCTAGTAGAGATGGATGGAAGTAATTCTTTTAATGAAGGAGTTTATATCATTGGTGCTACGAATACGCCATGGTATATTGACCCAGCACTACGTCGTCCAGGACGCTTTAATTCGCTTGTTTTTATTGCGCCGCCGAGCTATGAGGAACGATTAACAATATTAGATTTAAAAACAAAGGATAAACCTAAAACAGAATTACAGCTTGATTTTGTTGCAAAATATGCAGAACACTTTTCGGGTGCTGATTTAACATATTTGGTTGAAGATGCGATTAATCAAGCAATTCAACGCTCATTTGAAACAGGACAATTACAACCGCTTTCAAATGAAGACTTGTTAGAAGCGATGAAGCAACGTCAGCCAACGACTTTAGATTGGTTTTCAACGGCGAAAAATTACGCAACATTTAGTGATGTGAATAAGGATTTTGATAAAGTGCTAGAGTATATGGAAGAGCATAGATTGAAATAGCAGATAAGAAGCAGGGGATGAGTCAGGTGATGGAGGATAATTTTAGAAGGGTTTATTATTTGCTCAAGCTTGGCGATGTTGAGCGTGCAAAAGAAGAATCAGAACTTTTGATTAAAGAAGATCCAGAAGATGCTACTGGATACATTTGTTTAAGCTTTGTATATTTTTATGGATTTCATAAAAATGATACAGCTAGTAAGTACTTGGAAGAAGCACTTAAACTTGATCATTTAGATGATCTTATTCTCTCGGTGGGAATAGATATTTTTTATGCGCAAGACAATTTTACAAGACTAAGAGAAATAGCAGAAATCGGCATAAAAAATTACCCTGAAGATGGAGGGTATTACTTCTATATGGGTGAAGCTTTTATGCGCCTTGAAAGTATTAACAAGTCACTTGTTTATTTCGAGAAAGCGATGGAATTAAATCCTGAAAATGAAAATTATGTAGGAAGGTATGCCTATATTCTTTATACGTGCTTTTCTAAACGAAAAAAGGATGCATTAAAAGCAGAAAAACGTGCTTTGGAGCTAAATCCAGAAAATACGACCAATCTTGTTCGTTTTGCAAATATAGCAAAGAAGAATGGGAATTTTAAAAAAGCAAGGATGTTAGCTGAAGCTGCGATGAAACTAGACCCAAATGATGAAGATGTTAGGAAAATTTATAGGGATACAATTGTAACGAAAAATAAGCTTTGCGCTTTTACTATGGGCTTTTCACAAATTGTAGAAAGAGCTTTTTCTAAATTTTGCTCGTTATTTGGGTTTGTAAATAATTTAAATCGGTATATTTATATTTTCTTAATATTATTAAGTTTTATTGGGTGGCTTATTCTCCCTGTATATGTAATAGGTTGGTATGCAGGTATTATCTATTTTATCGTTCTTGTGATGTGTCTTATTTCTTCTATCATTAAAGGGAAGATACATAAAGAAGTCGGATTAAGTATGCCATCAGATAGGAGAAATAACCTACGTCGAAATCAATTGGTAAGAGAACAAGAAATTTCTAAAATGACACGTAAGATTGAGAAAGTTGAGCCTTCGGATGTGTCAACCCAAAAGCTATCAAAAGAAGAAATTGAGTCGCAATTAGCAAATTTTTGGAATAACGGAGCTGTGTTTGAAAAACAACAAATGGAAGAAGTGGCTACCGCAGTGAGAACGTCACATCTATCATCGGAAGAACATAAGAAAATTCAAGCGTATTCAGACATTGAATCTCCACGTTATAATAAATGGGGTATTTTCCTAGTAATAATTTTTTCTCTTACCTTTATTTATCGTACTGAGAAGTTGTACAATCTGAATAAAAATTCGATGCCGCACATTAGCCAAGAAACTCAGAAGTCGATTGTTGCGTCTCAGGATAGAGCGCTCGAAGAACAAAAAGAAATATTTAATAAGTATGCGGTGACATCCATTTTATATTCATTGAAAAAAAGTGATTTTACCGAGAACTCACTTCGTCAATTTGTAGAGGAGAGTTATGTGCCAGTTGTAATGGAAAAGGCGGGACAACCAAGTATTGAGAAATTAAAAAATTCAAGTCCAGTTAAAATCTACAAAGAAGGAACAATTATGCATGTATTATTGCAAAGTGATGATAGTACTTTTATTTTAGAAAGCTCAACTACAAAAATGAATCACGTTTACGGTGAAAATTGGGATAATAGTGAGCAAGAGATGAAGAGATATCATGAGTTACTTGAAAAATTGGAGACTCAGGGTGTTGCAGTGGGAGCAAAATAAGGCTGAACATGTTAACAATATAGATTGATGGAAAAGGTTTTTCGTTAACTGATCAAAAGTAGGGGAGCATATGCTCTCCTTTTATTATTTTTACGGGTGTTTACAAAATTTAGCTCCAGGAAGCCCATTTCTTTAGCTGTGGGAGTAGTCAGATGAATAATTTTTTTTGGAATTGGTACAAAAAATAATTTTAATGAATATGCAATTTTGGGAATTTGTTACATATATTTTAGTGAAAGGCCTTTCACCATTTTATCACCTAGGGGGCAATCATAATGAAATTTTTGTCTTACCTTACAGCAATTTTGGTGATTCTTGGCGGCTTGAATTGGTTGTTTGTCGCGCTGGATTACAATGTAGTAGAGAAGCTTTTCGGTTCTACACCAGCTCTTGTTGATACTGTTTACTGGCTTGTTGGTCTTTCTGCAATTTATCAAATCTATGATCGGTTCTTTGCGAGCAATTAGCTATTATATGATTATGATTGAAGTGTTAAGCAAATTTGCTTAACACTTTTTGTATGTTTATCCCGTAAAAGCCCGATTGGTCAGGGCTAATAATTAGTGGGAGATGAAGAAAACTCCTACTGATCAAAGTTTCACTTTATGAATGAAAATGTATCTGCAAACGGTTCCATTGCGTCTTACACCCGAAAGAAGCAAAACGAATTGACCACATATTGTATATGAGTTATAATTCAGAAAGTTTTAAAATTTATAATTATAGAAATAGGGAGGTTGTTCATGTAATGGAAAGAGTATACAATTTTTCAGCAGGACCATCTATACTCCCTTTGCCGGTGTTGGAACGAGTGCAAAAGGAACTTTTGAATTATAACAGGGCAGGTATGTCTGTTATCGAAATGAGTCATCGATCTTCACACTTTCAAGATATTATAGAGGGAGCAAGTGCTCTACTCCGTGAATTGATGAACATTCCTGAAAATTACGATGTTTTATTTTTACAAGGTGGGGCATCGCTACAGTTTTCAATGATTCCATTTAATTTGATGAAAGAACATAAAAGAGCTGGATATGTACAAACAGGATCATGGTCCAAAAAGGCGCTGCAAGAAGCGCAAAAAATTGGAACAGTTGACGTCATTGCTTCATCTGAAGCAGAAAACTTTTCAACAATCCCACATGTGGATGCGTCAAACATTCAAAAGGAACTAGATTATGTGCATATTACAACAAATAATACAATTGAAGGAACGAAATATGTGGATATTCCAGAGATAGGGGATATTCCGCTCGTCGCTGACATGTCTTCCAATATTTTATCTGAAGAGTATCATGTAGAGAAGTTTGGATTGATTTACGCGGGTGCTCAAAAAAACTTAGGACCAGCAGGACTGACAATCGCCATAATAAAGGAAGATTTAATTGGTGGTGCACCGTCTACTTGTCCAACAATGTTAAACTATGAAACTTATAGCAAAAATAACTCTTTATATAATACACCACCATCCTTCAGTATTTATGTAACGAAACTTGTACTAGAGTGGTTAAAGGAGCAAGGTGGCGTAGCCGCTATAGAAGAACAAAATAGACAAAAAGCAGCGCTTCTATATGATTTCTTAGATGAGTCAAAATTATTCACTTCACCAGTTAATCCTACGTATCGTTCTCTAATGAACATTCCATTTACAACACCATCGAAAGAATTAAATGAACAATTTTTACAAGAAGCAAAGAAACTGGGACTTGTTACGTTAAAAGGTCATCGTTCTGTTGGTGGTATGCGTGCTAGTGTATATAACGCAATGCCGATAGAGGGCGTGAAGAAACTGGTTCATTGTATGAAAGAATTTGAGCTCGAGTATAAATAAGGGGATGGAGAAATGTTTCACATTCAAACGTTGAATCAAATTGCTGAAAAAGGCTTACATATTTTTAGAGACGATCAATATCAAGTTGAAGAAAATGTAGAGTACCCAGATGGTATTTTGCTGAGAAGTTTTTCCTTACATCAAGAAGAATTTTCAAAAGATTTAAAGGCGATTGCAAGAGCTGGGGCAGGTGTAAACAATATACCTGTTGATCGATGCACAGAACAAGGCATCGTCGTTTTCAATACGCCAGGGGCAAATGCGAATGCGGTGAAAGAACTCATTCTTGCTAGCTTTATTATGTCATCACGTAACATTATAAACGGAGTGGGATGGACGAAAGAACTGCAAGGGGAAGAAGTCCCGCAGCTTGTAGAAGCAGGGAAAAAACAATTTGTTGGCTCAGAGATTGCTGGAAAACGACTTGGTGTAATTGGACTTGGAGCAATCGGAGCACTTGTTGCAAATGATGCATTATCACTTGGTATGGATGTTGTAGGATACGATCCATACATTTCTGTTGAAACAGCATGGCGTTTATCAACACACGTACAGCGTGCTTTTAGTTTAGATGAAATTTTTGCAACGTGCGATTATATTACATTGCATATTCCACTAACAGATCAAACGAGGGGAATCATTGGAGAACATGCCATGCAAACGATGAAAAAAGGCGTCCGTCTCTTTAACTTCTCTAGAGGTGAACTGGTGGATGAAATTGCGTTAGAAAAAGGACTAGAAGAAGGCGTTATAAATCATTACATGACTGACTTTCCAAATGAACGAGTGTTACAAATGAAAAATGTAACTGCAACGCCGCATCTTGGAGCTTCTACGTATGAGTCTGAAGAAAATTGTGCAGTTATGGCAGCACGTCAGTTACGTGACTATTTGGAAACAGGAAATATTCGTAATTCAGTAAACTATCCGAATGTAGAGCTTCCTTATATAGGAAAGAAACGAATTACAATTATGCATCAAAACATTCCAAATATGGTTGGGCAAATTTCAGGCTGTTTAGCAGAACACCATATTAATATTGCGGATATGATTAATCGTAGTAAAGGGTCTTGGGCATATACAATGATTGATATTGATAATGGAATTGATGATATAATTAAAGAAAATGTAGTTGGAAATATAAAACAAATCACAGGTGTTGTAGCCGTTCGAATGATTGTGTAAAGGAGAGAGGATATTGGCAACAATTCGACCGTTTCGGGCCATTCGTCCAGTGTCAGAAAAAGCTGAGAAAGTTGCGGCATTGCCGTATGATGTATTAAATAGTGAAGAAGCAAGGGAAGTTGTAAAAGGGAATTCATATTCATTTTTACATATTGATAAAGCAGAAATTGACTTAGACTCTTCTGTTTCTCCTTATGATGACCGTGTATATGAGAAGGCACGAGAAAATTTACAAAGATTAATGAAAGATGAAGTACTTGTACAAGAGGAAGAATCGTGTTTATATATTTATCAATTAACAATGCAAGGAAGATCTCAGTCAGGGCTTGTCGTTTGTACATCAATTGATGAGTATACGGATAACACGATTAAAAAGCATGAGCGAACACGTCATGAAAAAGAGCAAGATCGTATTCGTCACGTTGATGAATGTAATGCAAATACTGGACCCATTTTTTTAACCTATCGTACAAAAGAAGAGGTAACAAAACAGATTACAAATTGGCAAGAGAATCATGCACCGATTTATCAATTTACTGCTGAAGACGGCGTAGAGCATGTAATATGGAAGATTGCAGAAAATGATGTGATTTCTGCATTGGTAAAATCGTTTGAGAATATTCCTTCTCTATATATTGCCGACGGCCATCATCGCTCAGCATCTGCTGTAAAGGTAGGGCTTATGCGTAGAGAGCAATATCCGAACTATACAGGAAACGAAGAATTTAATTTCTTTTTATCCGTTCTATTTCCTTATGATGAACTATCCATTTGGGATTACAATCGTGTGGTTAAAGATTTAAACGGCTTATCAGAAGAACAATTTTTACAGCAAATCACACAATATTTTCATGTGGAAAGGGCAAGTGTATCTCCATATAAGCCAACCGAACCACATTCATTTGGAATGTATTTGAATAATCTATGGTACAAACTAACTGTGAAAGAAGAAACATTTGATGCCCATGATGTTGTAAAATGTTTAGATGTTTCTATTTTACAAGATCATTTATTAAGTCAAGTGTTACAAATTCATGACCCACGTGCTGACGCACGCATTGATTTCGTTGGTGGTATTCGCGGCTTAGAAGAACTAGAGCGTCTTGTAAATCTTGGTGATTATAAGGTAGCATTCGCCTTATATCCTACATCAATGGAAGATTTATTAGAAATTGCAGATGCGGGAGAAGTCATGCCGCCGAAGTCAACGTGGTTTGAACCGAAGCTTCGTAGTGGACTTTTCATACATTCTTTAGAATAGAAGAAAAGAGTAAGGCAGCACATACAGTGCTGCCTTATTTACTTGATAATATTCAGCTAGTAATTATTGTTTCACTAACCATTTTATGTGGTTATATTTGTATTATTCAATCTGATTATATACTGATTTAGTGTGATGCGAATCTTCTTTTTCTTGCAAAATACGAAATTGTTTCTTAATGTAATGGTGTAGAAGAATAAACAAGGAAGGACTTAACTGAAATGATACATATTTTATTAGCTGATGACGATAAACATATTCGAGAATTATTACATTACCATCTACAAAAGGAAGGATATAAAGTTTTTGGAGCTGAGGACGGAAAGGTAGCACAATCCTTATTAGAAAAAGAAAACATTCATCTCGCGATTGTTGATATAATGATGCCATTTATTGACGGGTATACACTATGTGAAGAAATTAGAAAATATTATGATATACCTGTCATTTTATTGACTGCCAAAGATCAATTAGTCGATAAAGAAAAAGGGTTTATTTCTGGAACAGATGATTATATTGTCAAACCGTTTGAGCCCGCAGAAGTTATCTTTCGTATGAAAGCTTTGCTACGTCGTTATCAAATGCTCAGTGCGGACGTTATAACGTTGCACGGGACAACGATTGACAGAAAAAGCTTTGAAGTAAAATGTAATGAGCAAACGATTTTGCTTCCGTTAAAGGAATTTGAATTATTATCACAACTCGCAAGTTATCCTGGAAGAATATTTTCTAGAGAAGAGCTGATTGAACTTGTTTGGGGGATTGATTTTGAAGGGGATGAGCGTACAATCGATGTTCATATTAAACGCCTTCGAGATCGATTTTCAAAACGAACAGATGATTTTCAAATAAAGACGGTACGTGGACTTGGCTATAAGTTGGAGTTGAAATAAGATGAAATCACTTTATTCTAGATTTGTATTGATTACCATGGGGATTATGCTTCTTAGTAGCATCATTGGTTTTTTATTAACCAATGTTTATTATCAAGTGAAATTAAAACCGTATAATAGTGAAAAGATTTTACGTTACGCCGAGGAAGTAAAACATTTATATGAAAAACAGACTGAGGAAACGAAGGATGAGTATTTACATTCTATTGCGAAATTAGGTTATGAGATTTATGTAGTAGATGATCAAAAACAGGGGAAACGGATTGGAAATGCTTTTCGGACTATAAAGATTAGTGATGCTGCAATTGATGAAGTTTTACAAGGTAAGGTATACAATGGTGTTTCTACTTATCCAACCCGTCTATTTATAACTGGCTTTTTTGATAATGAATTAATTAATAGTGTAGGGGTTCCACTGAAAAATGGTGATAAGCAATATGCCTTATTTATTCGTCCTGATATTCAGCAGCAATTCGGTGAAATGAGAATTTTCTTAGCGGTGTTGCTTGGTTTTATTGTGGGATTAAGTATCATTTTTATTGCAATTGCAGCACGGTTTATTGTACATCCGATTCAAAAGTTTACGAAGGCGACACAAAAAATTGCAAGTGGAGAATACGATATTGAACTGGAACATAATCGCAAAGATGAAATTGGTACTTTAGCTGTTAGTTTCCAGAAAATGACGAAGAGTATAAAAGATTTAGATCAAATGAGACAAGAGTTTGTTTCAAATGTTTCTCATGAATTTCAATCGCCGTTATCTTCTATTCAGGGATTCTCAAAAACATTACAGACGGATAAGATGACTGAAGATGAACGATTGCACTACTTAAAGATTATTGAATCAGAAAGTAAGCGGATGTCTAGTTTGTGCAAACAGTTACTAACACTAGCATCCCTAGATAAAGAAGAAAAGGTGCTTCAAAGAAAAACGTTTAATCTGCAAAAACAAATTAAGGATGTCATTTTTATGATGGAGTGGAAATGGCGTGAAAAAGACATTGCAATTGAATTCGATGTTCCTAGCATATCGATAACTGGTGATGAAAATTTATTACATCAAGTATGGACAAATCTATTTACAAATAGTATTAAGTTTACAGACAGTGGGGGAACAATCGAATTTCAATTAGAAGAAAGAGAAGACAAAGTGGTGATTTCTATTTCTGATAATGGTCTTGGCATGGAAAAGGAAGAAGTCGAGAAGATTTTTGAACGTTTTTATAAAGTTGACACAGCAAGAGCACGGAACGTAGAAGGAAGCGGATTAGGCTTATCCATTGTAAAAAAAATTATTGAATTGCATCAGGGGGGGATTTCAGTGGTAAGTGAAAAAGGGAAAGGCACAAAGTTTCAGATTGAACTGCCGAAAGTGAAAGAGAAGACTGCTGATCTGTAAAATTAATGTGGATTTATATACTTTGAAGCGGCACTTATCCACCATAGAGTAGATGAAGCATTCTTTTATGTACCATAAAAATAAGGATAGGTGGAGCGGAATATATCCGGTTTCCATCTATCCTTTTGTTATGATTTTATAATATATGTAGAGTTTTATAGTATATAAAAGGAACATTGTTTATACTCTGTCTATAGTACCGGCCCCACCTACGCCAAATACCCTGATGGCCACGCGTGCCATCCAACCCATTCTTATTATAAATGAAAACGCTTACAAAGTAAAGGGTTTCCTGTTAGTATTATTTGATGGTTACTAGGCGGTCTCTTCTTTTGTAATGTTTTGTTCATGTTCCGTTCATATTTCTTTTTTAAGATAAGGGCATAGAAAGAAGTAGGAAGGAGCGAGCAAAATGTTTTTAGCTCTGCGTGAATTAAAACAATCAAAATTAAGATATGGATTAATCGGACTTATCATGATTCTATTATCATTTTTAGTCCTTGTTATTTCTGGGTTAGCGAATGGGTTATCTTATGATAATGCGTCTTCCATTCAAAATATGGATGCGACAAAATTTGTAATAGCAAGTGATGCGGAAAATAAGTTACTTCGTTCACAAATTAAGAAAGAAGATGTCGATGAGGTAATGGGGCAAGTCGATCAAAAAGATGCTGTACCATTTCATGTGAAAGTTTCAACGTATGAAAAGAAGGATAGTTCAAAAAAGGTCGATATCGCAATTTTTGCAAGCGAACGTGACACATTTTTAGAACCGAAGATTGTGCAAGGTAATGCACTAGGCACAGCGCAAGATGAAATGGTTGCTGACGAATCAATTAAAGAAAAAGGCATAGATATTGGAGACACAATTATTGATCCAGTGTCTAAAAAAGAATTTAAAATAGTTGGATTTACGAAAGGTCAAATGTTTAGCCATACGCCTGTTGTTTATGTAAATCAGGATGTATGGGGGCAAGTTGCTCAGCCAAATCAAAAGGATTATAGTGCAATTGCACTTCGTACAGATAAAGAAGTGAAAAATGCACATGTGATTGAGAAAAAAGAAGTTCTTCAAAGTATTCCAGGATATAAAGAAGAACAAGGAACATTAACAATGATCATTGCGTTCTTACTTGTTATTGCAGCTTTATTAATTGGTGTATTCTTCTATGTGATTACATTGCAAAAAACGCAGCAATTAGGTGTATTAAAAGCAATTGGAACAAAAAACTCGTATTTAGCAAATAGTTTAGTTGTGCAAGCATTATTCTTATCTGTTGTCGCAATGGTTATTAGCATAGGATTGGTTGCAGGATTACAACAGATTTTGCCAGAAAGTATGCCTTTCTTATTAACAACAACGATGATTGGACAATATGCAGGAATCTTTATTGTTATCAGTGTAATTGGAACACTCATTTCCTTATATCAAGTATTGAAAGTTGATGCGTTAGAAGCAATTGGAGGTGGCATGTAATGGCATCACTATTAAAATTAGACGAAGTAAGTAAAGTGTATGGAGAAGGAAATACAGAAGTGACGGCACTTCATCCGATCTCACTCGATGTGAAAGCTGGAGAGTTTATCGGAATTGTTGGTCCATCTGGGTCAGGAAAAAGTACATTATTATCGATTGCTGGTGCACTTTTATCCCCATCCAAAGGAGATATTTATATTCGAGAGCAAAACATTACGCATTTATCCGAAAAAGAGATGACAGATATTCGTTTGAAACGTATTGGATTCATTTTTCAATTTGCGAATCTTGTGCCGTATTTAAATGTAACAGAACAACTTCTTTACATTGCAAAATTAAAAAAAGAAAATCGTAAAGAAGCGGTAAAACGTGTTGAATACTTATTAGCAGCGTTCGGTTTAACGCAGAGGAAAGACCACTATCCAAATCAATTATCTGGTGGAGAGCGACAACGTGTTGCAATTGCTCGTGCTTTCATGAACAATCCAGATTTAATATTAGCTGATGAACCAACTGCAAGTCTCGATTCAAAACGCGGACGTGAAGTTGTAGAAATGATGAAGCGTGAAGTGAAAGAGAGTCAAAAAGCAGCGATTATGATAACGCATGATGAGAGAATGCTAGATGTATGTGATCGTATTTTGACGTTACGTGATGGGAAATTAGTATAGGGGAATCATTTGTAAAAAGCGCAGGAGAAAAATTCCTGTGCTTTTTTTAGTTTCACAAAACCAAGGTAGTTTCTGTTGTTTTTAGCATGAAACAAAGCAATTACAACCTTTATTTTTACAAAAATGTAATCTTTTTTTAGTGATGTGGATATAAGCTGGGGGAATTTGTTGAATCGTTTGATGGGGGGATGATTTGTTAAAAGATACTTAAAGATTAATTTAAATATAGTTTACATTTCTTCTTTACAATGATATAGGGACAAGCATCTAAGAATAAAAACGACAAGAACAGTTAATACATCACATTATTAGGGGGAGAAAGTATGAAAAAGGCAGCCTTATTTACAGCCTGGGTTAACGCAAATTGTTCGCTTTTCGGCTGATAAATAATTTAGAAAAGTAGTATGAAAATCGTACTGTATATTTTCTAAATAAAAAGCTTTGTTAAATGATAATGTTGATATCTAGTGAAAAGAAAAAGGGTCCACTCAGCCCTTTTCTGGTTTCTACTTCAACTAACCGATGCTTTAGTTGAAGTAGCCTTTTAATTAATTATCCCATTTAGTAATTGCATAAAGAATTTCTTTTGGATTGGGGTCGTGTTCCAAATATCCTCCATAGCGAGAAACTAGAACACCATAGCTAAAATCTTGACTAATAATCCATATGTCATTATTGTTAATACATTGCCATAGAATGCTAAAGTTCTCTATTGCCCATTTTCCGTTAACAAGAAATATTGGACTGTCATCTATCCCCAAAAATAAATAAACTAATTTTTCTTCAATATCTATCCCTTGCACATACTGAATAACCTCTTGTTCCCAACTAAATTCCTTTCTGAAATTACTATAATTAATTACAAAATCCCATTTATGTAATTCAAAGTTCCATTTCTCGTGAACCTTATTAAGGATTGTTTCTAATTCTGGAGATGTGATTACATCACTTTTTTCTATAACAGTTGACATATCTTGGGGTAGTAAGCTCATTAATTTATATCTCTGGCTCTTTTGTTTAGCTATTTTTAACTTTTGTTTTAAACGCATCTTTCGTTCATCCATAATCGCACCCCGTTACTGTTAATCGCATTATATTTTCATTTAAATAAAAATTTATTAATTCTTTTTATTGTATTAAACTGCACTGTTAGTTTAACAAAAAAATCAACAGCAGTCTTTAACAGAGCCAAATAAAAAGAACTTTATATATTGATAAAGCTCTTTTTTATATGTATCTAAAAGAATTCGTTAAATGTTAGGTAAAAGAAATATTTTTTAATCATAAGAGTCGATTTACCGTAATGAATCCAGTATACTGAGAGATGTTTCCTGAAAATAATTCAGGCTAAAAATCCATTGGGGTTGTTTGGTTACTGAAGACTTTTCTAATGAAAAGTGTAAGAGTTATTATCAGTGAACAGATAATGTCTGATGGATATTTGAATTACCATTTTAATTTTAGATAAAGAGTAAATAAGGAGAGTTATTATGAATTTAGCAAAATTTCCTAGAAAAAAATACACAGAATCATATACGCCAATCGAAAAATTAAATCATTTTTCTGAAGTCCTTGGAGGGCCTTCTATTTATTTAAAACGAGATGATCTACTTGGTTTGACGGCTGGTGGAAATAAAACAAGAAAATTAGAGTTCCTTGTTGCTGATGCACAGGAAAAAGGTGCAGATACGTTAATTACATGCGGGGGTATTCAATCCAATCATTGTCGTTTAACGTTAGCAGCTGCTGTGAAAGAAAAAATGAAGTGTATCCTTGTACTTGAAGAGGGGCTTGAAGAAGATTCAAAACCAGATTTCAACGGTAACTACTTTTTATATCATTTACTCGGTGCTGAGAACATTAAGGTTGTGCCGAATGGAACGGATCTTATGGATGAAATGCAGAAAGTAGCGAAAGAGGTAACGGAGAAAGGGCATCATCCTTACATAATTCCAGTTGGGGGATCTAATGCTACTGGTGCAATGGGATATGTTGCTTGCGCTCAGGAGATCTTGGCACAGTCCTTTAATCAAGGAATCAATTTCGATGCTGTTGTTTGTGTAAGTGGTAGCGGGGGAATGCATTCTGGTTTAGTGACTGGGTTTTATGGGAACCAAAGCGGTATTCCGGTAATTGGAATCAATGTAAGCCGAGGAAAAGCAGAACAGGAGGAGAAAGTGTTTCAGCTTGTGAAAGAAACTTCAGCACATGTTGGGATTCCAAATTTTATTCCTCGTGAGGCAGTTACATGTTTCGATGAGTATGTTGGACCAGGTTATGCGTTGCCTACGCCTGAAATGGTTGAAGCTGTTCAACTTTTAGCAAAAACAGAAGGGATTTTACTTGATCCTGTATATACTGGTAAAGCAGCAGCTGGGCTTATAGATTTAATCCGAAAAGGTACCTTTAAGCAGGATGATAACATTTTATTTGTACATTCAGGTGGTGCCCCAGCGTTATACGCCAATACATCTCTCTTTTCTTAAGGGACAATCATACCATTAGGATAAAAACAAAAGAAAGATGATGAAAATAGTATTAGTAAAAGTCAGCACCGGGGTATTCGGTGCTGACTTTTTGTCTTGGGAAATGGAAGTTTCACTTTATCGTTCTGTCTCAAAAAATTCCACCCATTCTCCGTCAGGACCAGAGAAGAAAATATAACGTGCTCCATCAAGTAATGTTTCGATTTCCTCTGTTAGAAATGTTACATGTAACTTTTTCAGTCTTTCTATTTCATCTTCTAGAGAATCCACCTTGAAGCAAATATGATGTACTTTTCCTTCTGTTGGAAGAGAAGGATTATAACCTTCAATTAATTCAATAATTGTTTCTTGGGATTCTTCTGCACCTAAAAAGGCAAGTTTTAGATTTGGATCAGGATGTCCCATACGTTTTATAAGTGTTAGGCCAACCACTTCTTCATAAAATGAAATGGATGTTTCTAAGTTAGCAACCATTAGTCCAACGTGTTCTATTCTTCTTACTGGCATTTCCATTCCTTCTTTCCGTAAATTTCATATGTATCATAATATTGAATATTAAGAAAATAAGCAAGATATAAATCTTATAAACACGATGTCGTTCTATGATATAGTGAGAAAGTATGTTTGGAGAGACGGAAGGAGACATCAGTATGGCTACAACTTTACAAACTCCTTCATTAACAGAAACGATGAAAGAGTGGCATCAAGCGTTAACATATGAAATTACACATTGGAAAACGATAGGCGGCAGTAAGCTATCCATTATAAATGGTCGTTTTTTATATACAGATTATGAGAGTACGGTTTATGTATTTCAGCTTATTTCTGAAGTGAGCTTACCAGACGGTACACCAATTCGTATTGAATTTGATGGTGAGGAAGCAACAGGAGAAGTGCTATCTGTACATGGATTAGAAATCGAACTGAAATTAAATGATTATATACAAGGCGAAATAAGAGAAGCTATTTTATATAGTGAGCCATGGCAATTATTAGAACAATTGCAAGAGCGTTTGAAAGAAGTAAGAAAAGATAAACAAAAGCGTCAGCGAGTAAAACGTCTTTTAGATGGAAACAGTACGCCAAAGCATATTGAAAAAATGAAGAATCCGAAAAACGAACTTGCATATCGATCTTTTTATAATGCGACGACATATGTATGGGGACCGCCTGGAACAGGAAAATCCTATAATTTATCACGCATCATTTCTGCGCATTATCAAAAAGGAAAATCAGTGCTTGTGTTAGCACATAGTAATGCAGCGGTAGATGTATTAATGAGTGAAGTGACAAAGCAAATTGAGAAAAAAGAAAAATGGACACCAGGAGAGATTGTCCGTTATGGTTTTAGTCAACATGAGCACATTCGTAACCATGAAACGTTGTTAGCTTCTAGATTAGTTGAAACAACAAATGAATCATGGGGAGAAGAGAGACTGTATTTAGAAGAATTACGTCAAGATCTTCGCCAAAAGATTCTTTCTTATAAAGCGACAGCTTCTGAAAAGAAACGTATGCAGGAAATAGAAGGCGACCTTCGTAAGCAAAAGGCGAAAATCAAGGAAGTAGAAAGAGAATATATTGAGAATGCGAAAGTAATTGGAGCAACGTTATCAAAATGTGCGATTGATTCACTTATTTATGAAAGGAATTTTGATTTAATCATTGTAGATGAAGTGAGTATGGCCTATGTGCCACAAATTGCGTTAGCAGCTTCACTCGGAAAACGAATCGTTGTCTGTGGTGACTTTTTACAATTGCCACCGATTGCTTTAGCAAATCATGAACTTGTTACAAAGTGGTTAAAAGAAGATATGTTTTATCATGCGGGTATTGTTGATTCAGTGAATCATCGTCAGAAGCATCCAAACTTATTTATGCTGCAAGAACAGCGCCGCATGCACCCGGAAATATCAAGTTTTACAAATTCATTTATATACAATAATAGAGTATTTGATCATCCATCTGTTTCTGTTCGAAAAGAGCTTGCAGAGCTACAGCCTTTTGCGAATGAAGCAACAGCTCTGTTTGATACAAGCTTAATGGGTGCCTACTCTTTAAAAGATGCTTCATCAGGTTCACGTTTTAATATTCTTTCCGGACTCATGGCAATGCAGCTTGTTTTAATAGGTTTGCTGGACGGGATGCCATCTATTGGTGTCGTAACTCCATATCGTGCCCAAGCACGTTTCTTATCAACTTGTATAAGAGAACTGCTGCAAAAAACAAAGTTACAACATGCACCTGTTTTAGCGGCAACTGTTCATAAGTTTCAAGGATCTGAACGTGATATGATGCTGTTTGATACGGTGGATAGTTATCCAAGCGAGCGCCCTGGTGTATTATTCTTTGATCATAAAAATCATCGCCTTGTAAATGTTGCGGTAACAAGAGCAAGGGGGAAATTTATTCAGCTTTCTGACTGTCAATACATGAGGAAAAACCTTTCTCGAAAGCAAGCATTATCACAATTAACAGCGCATTTACAAAGACAAGGGAATGTATATGATCGAACAACATCACGTCCGTTGTTAGAAAGAAAGTTGACGAAACGCTTACGCTGGTTTGTACAAATGACGATAGAAGAACCGAAAGCATTATTAAAAGATATTCTTTCGGCAAAACAAAAAATCATTGTATCAATTCCGAGTACAAGACAAATAGATAAAAGAATTTGGCAGGCGCTAGCACGTACAACAGCACAAGTAACAATTTATAGTGAAGGAACAATTCCTTTAAAAAACGCACAAGTATGTCGGAAAAATAAAGCTATGCCTTTTGTTTTGATCGATGATGAAATATTGTGGGCAGGTGCCCCGTTAACAGCAAACGTAATATTTGAGGGAACTCCTGAATTTCCTTATATCACTGCAAGATTACAAGCACCTGAAACAATCGGTGTTTTAAAGGGATTTTTGGATGTACGATAAAGTGAAACTTTAATCAGTGAGGGGATTACTGCCCGCAAATAGTGGGATAAAGAGATAGGATACAAATTCCTTGACTTTTAGTTGCAATAAAACTAGAATGAAAATAATTTAATAAAATTTTATGAAAATATATACAATTTCTTATCACGAGAGGTGGAGGGACTGGCCCTATGAAACCTCGGCAGCGGATTCAATATGAATACTGTGCCAATTCCAGCAAGTGCAAGACTTGAGAGATAAGAGAGATGGCGATTTTTTGATATGTATTCAAAAGCCTCTTTCTATCCTTTAGAAAGAGGCTTTTTTATGTGTAAATTGAAGGGGGAATAGAAAAATGGGAACAACGCAAGTAGTGTCACACCGTAATGCAATTGTAGAAAGTATCGAAAGAAACAAAGAAACGTATTTGAAAACAAGTCATGATATTCATGAGAATCCAGAACTCGGCAATCAAGAGTTTTTTGCATCTAGAACATTAAGTTTATTGTTAGGGAGTGCAGGATTTCAATTGCAGCACAATATTGCTGGACATGAAACAGGATTCATTGCTCGGAAAAGCTCTGGCAAACAAGGACCGGCAATTGCCTTTTTAGCAGAATATGATGCACTACCTGGATTAGGCCATGCTTGTGGTCATAATTTAATTGGCACAATTAGCGTTGCTGCTGCGATTGCCTTATCAAAAACGATTGAAGAAATTGGAGGAGAAATCGTTGTTTTTGGAACACCAGCAGAAGAAGGTGGCCCGAACGGGAGTGCAAAAGCAAGTTATGTAAAGGTAGGTTTATTTCATGATATTGATGCAGCACTGATGATTCATCCGAACGGGAAAACAGCTACGACAAGTCCATCACTAGCAGTAGACCCACTAGACTTTCATTTTTACGGAAAAACAGCACATGCCGCTGCTGCTCCGGAAGAAGGAATTAATGCGTTAGATGCGATCATTCAGTTATATAACGGAATTAATGCGCTTCGTCAGCAGCTACCAGCTGATGTGAAAATTCATGGTGTCATTACCGAGGGCGGAAAAGCACCAAATATCATTCCAGATTACGCAGCGGCACGCTTCTTTATTCGGGCAGCGACGCGCGGTAGATGTGCCGAGGTTACAGAAAAAGTACGTAACATTGCAAAAGGAGCAGCACTAGCTACAGGTACAACAGTAAAAATCAATCAATTTCAAAATGAAATCGATGAATTATTAGTAACAAAAACGTTTAATGAAATTGTTGCAGAAGAATTAGAGCAATTTGGCGAAGATGTAAATCGTAAGGAACGAATCGGAATTGGTTCAACGGATGCTGGAAACGTGAGCCAAGTTGTTCCGACTATTCATCCGTATATCAAAATTGGACATGATGATTTAATCGCACATACAGATGAATTTCGAGAAGCGGCTCGTTCAGAACTTGGAGATCAAGCTTTGTTTACGGCGGCAAAAGCATTAGCTTGTACAGCATATCGTTTGATTACAGAGGAAGAGACATTGAATAAAATTAAAGAAGAGTTTCGGGAAGCGCAGCGAAATCAATAAAAAACAAATTGCAGTTGTATCTGTATCGTCTATTTTATTTTGAAAATTGTCAAAAATCATATTATTATATAGTTAGATACATAGAAAAGGGGTTTTTTTATGGGAATTATAAATGAACGTGCAGCACTACGATTAATATCTAGAAGTGATGTGAACTCGTTATACGAGATTTTTGACAAAAATAAAGAAGTATGGACGTACTTAACATCTAAGATGGATAGTCGTCAAGATATGGAGAGTTATGTTGAGACGGCAATCATTCAATATGAGAAAGGGATAGAACTACCATTTGTTGTGGTGGATCAAAAGATAAATGAAATTGTAGGGAGTACGCGATTGTATAGTATATCAAAAGAAAGTCAAACGGTTGAGCTTGGTCACACGTGGTATCACCCTAGCGTACAACGAACAAGTATTAACACAGAATGTAAATATGTGCTACTACGATACGCATTTGAAGAACTTAAAATGTTGCGTGTACAAATAAAAACAGATTTACGAAATGAAAAGGCACAGCGCGCAATTGAAAGACTTGGTGCTGTAAAAGAAGGTGTATTACGAAATGAGAGAAAGTTGCCAAATGGTCATGTAAGAGATGCAGTTGTATATAGTATCATTGCAAGCGAATGGCCAAGTGTAAAGGAAGGTTTACTACAGAAAATATATTTGTATAAATAGGAGGTTCACATGGCTAATCTTGAAACTAAGAGACTAAGGATGATTCCTTTTACATTAGAGCTTGTAGAAGCAACTATAAAAGGAAGAGAAGAATTGAAAAAAATGGTTCCATATAAAATATCTTTAGAATGGCCAATGCCTGACTATAAAGATATTTTACCGTGGATTGCTGAGGGGTTAAGAAAAAATCCTGAACAAAGCAAGTGGAGTGGACTAATTGTTCATATGGAAGATAATGTGATCATTGGTGATATAGGATGTAAAGGTGCTCCTGATTCCAATGGAACAGTAGAGATTGGGTATAGCATTGTGTCAAGGTATCAAGGAAATGGCTATGCAACTGAAATCGCGAAAGCTTTCGTGGAGTGGTTGCAGCAAAATGAAGAAGTACAAACAATTAAAGCGGATTGTTTAATAAGTAATGTTGCTTCCAGTAGAGTGCTAGAAAAAGCAGGATTTACGTGTGTTCTTGAAGAACATCATATGAAATATTGGATTGTAAGATAAGGGTGAGAAAAAGAAGTGTGCTTTCATATAGTTGGAAGATAGCACTTCTTTTTTCTTACAAAACGATTACTTCTTTTATATACTTTTGTTTCAGCATTCCCTTCTGTGAAAAAATTCGTTACAATGGAGTTGTATGGTAATGAAATTTGTAAATTATGCAAATGAAATATGAACCGCAAACAAAAATGAATTGACAATCCTCTATTGGAATGAAAACCCTTTAAAATATGAATGATTAGGAAAATACCTTCTTTCAAATAAACTCAAATATAATGATTTGAAATATATTATTTTTTTAGAAGTATGGATGATGCACGGAGGCTAGTACAAATGAAACAAAATAAGAAAAGTAAAAAAAGAAGAGTCGTACAGGTATTCTTACTTATGATTAGCTCTATGATTCTATTTATAAGTTATGCAGCTTATGATATTTGGAGTTCTCGATTTAAAACAGATGAGGTGGATACAGATGCTGCCATCGTACTCGGAGCAGCTTCTTGGAACGGAAAGCCATCTCCTGTATTTCGAGAAAGAATTAATCATGCTATTTCCTTATACAATAGCGGAAGTATTAAAAAAATTATTTTTACAGGTGGTACGAAGTTTGCAGCAGAGCAAGAAGAAGCCCGCACCGCTAAAGCGTATGCATTAAAGCATAACGTGAAGGATGAAGATATTTTAATTGAAACGCAGTCGCGTTTTACAGAAGATAACTTGAAGAATGCTCAGCAGGTTGGAATTGATAATGGATTGCATACGTATACAATTGTGAGTGATCCTCTTCATATGAAACGTGCGATGCGAATTGCCAAGCATATTGGTATGGATGCTTATGCATCTCCGACTCCGACGTCAGCATATAAAACATTAGATACGGAAATTCCGTTTTTCTTTAAAGAATTATGTTCTTATATTGGTTATGTTACATCGTTGCCAATACGTTCTTTGAAAGAGACAATTAAGTAAAAAAAGATTCCTAAAATAATAGGAATCTTTTTTTTGTTAAAAACCTTGTAATTTCATCGGAATAGTGTAAAAATAGGGAATATAATCCAATATATAATCTTATCGAGAGAAGTGGAGGGAACGGCCCAACGAAGCTTCAGCAACCTTAAATGTAAATAGAAGGTGCTAATTCCGCAGTAGATAAGAGGGGAAAGATACTTGTAACCTCTTATATTAGAGGTTGTTTTCATTTAGGAGGAGAAAAGATGAAGCGTTTATTTTTTACACTTGTAAGTATTGTATGCAGTTTATTTGTCATCACTGGCTGCACACAATCATCTGCAACGGATCAAAAGGAAATTCGTTTAGGTTTTACTCCAGGTCCCTATAGTGATCAAGTGAAAAAGGCAGTGCAGCCTTATTTAGAGAAAAAGGGGTATAAAATAAAAATTGTAGAATTTAATTCACCAAACGAAACAAACCCTGCATTAACGAATAAAGATATTGATGCAAATATTTTTCAAAGCACCGCTTTTATGGAATCTTATGCAAAGGAAAATGATGCGAAAATCACGAGTGTACTTCAAGTTCCTTCCGCGCCACAAGGTGTATATTCTGAAAAGCATAAATCGCTAGATGACTTAAAAGATGGTATGAAAATTGGGGTACCAAATGATCCAGTTAATTTAGAACGTGCACTTCGTATTTTGGAAGGTATTGGTTGGGTGAAATTGAAGGGGAATGTAAATATTTTAACAATTTCTGAAAAAGATGTGACGTATAAAAAGAAAGATTTTAAACTGGTACCACTTGAATCACCTCAAATTCCAAGAGCGATGAAAGATTTAGACTATGGCATTATTAACGGAAATCTTGTCATTTCATCTGGACATAAATTAAAAGAATCACTTGAATTAGAAAAAACACCTGCACAACATCGAATCATCGTTACAGTTCGTAATGAAGACAAAGATAAAACTTTTGTAAAAGATTTAATCGATGCATATCATTCACCTGAATTTAAAAAGATGATTCAAACAGAGGAACAATTTGAAGGTTTTGTCTTACCGGATTACTTAAAATAAAGGGGATAGTGATATGACACTCTCATTTGTAGAAACGGAAGAACAACTTCTCATAATAGAGAAGATAAAAGAACTCATCCCGAAATTTGCGGAAAGGGAACATCAATTAAGTGAATTGGGGTCTTTCCCGTTTGAAAATATAAAAAATTTAAAAGATATAGGATATACAACATTAACACTTCCGAAAGATTTTGGAGGGCCAGCAATCTCATTGTATGATTTTGTCTTGTTTCAAGAGAAAATCGCCGAGGGGGATGGAGCGACAGCGCTATCGATTGGATGGCATCTTGGAATTGTGAAAGAACTTGCTGAAAATCGCTCTTGGGACCCTGATATGTTTTCTTGGTTTTGTGAAGAAGTAAAAAAAGGAGCTCTTTTTAACCGTGCTGCGACAGAACCGAAGACAGGAAGTCCGACACGTGGTGGCAAACCTGAAACGTTAGCGGTGCGAAAAGGTGAAAAATGGGTTGTAAGTGGAAGAAAAAGTTTTACAACGATGGCTCCTGTACTCGATTATTTTATCGTCTCTGCTAGTATCGAAGGACGAGAAGAGGTAGGAGAATTTATTATTCCTCGTCATGAAAAAGGTGTTTCAATTGAAGAAACATGGGACAGTGTGGCGATGAGGGGAACTGCGAGTCACGACCTTGTGTTGCAAAATGTTGAGATTCCTGAACGATACTTTACTGACACGATGGTTCCACGTACAAAACCAAAAGGGATAGGGTGGTTGCTTCATATACCAGCTTGTTATTTAGGGATTGCACAAGCCGCAAGAAATTATGCAATTGAATTTGCGAAAACATATCAACCAAATAGTTTAAATCATCCGATTAGCTCACTACCAAATGTAAGAAAGCTAGCTGGGGAGCTAGAATTAGAGTTGATGCAAGCTCGTACGTTCTTATATCAAGTTGCATCGAAATATGATGAGGTAGAAGATAAACAATCATTACGGGCAGAATTAGCGGCAGCAAAATACATTGCGACGAATACCGCGATATCTGTTGTAGATAAGGCCATGCGGATTGTTGGAGCAAGAAGTTTATCAGAAAAAAATCCGTTGCATCGCTACTATTTAAATGTTCGTGCTGGATTACACAATCCACCGATGGATGATGTAACGCTCTCACTTATAGCTGATCGTGCTTTTGAATAATGTAAAAAGGAGTGAAAAGGATGATTACGTTACGTGATGTAATAAAAACTTTCCAAACGAAAGAAGGGCTTTTTCACGGTGTGAAATCTGTATCTCTTCAAGTAGAAGAACATGATATTTATGGAATAGCTGGGTTAAGTGGCGCAGGGAAGTCAACTTTATTACGTACAATGAATTTATTGGAAAAGCCTGATTCAGGTGCAGTGATTGTAAATGGTGAAGATTTAACACAGTTATCGAAGAAAGATTTACGAATAGCAAGGCAGTCAATCGGAATGATTTTTCAACACTTTCATCTTTTGCACAATAAAAATGTATCGGATAATATTGCTCTTCCGCTAGAGTTGAAATCAGTTCCAAAAGAAGAGAGAGCAAAACGAGTACGAGAATGTTTGGAAATCGTAGGATTAAGTGATAAGGCACAGCAGTTTCCCTCACAGCTCAGTGGAGGTCAAAAGCAGCGTGTTGCGATTGCTCGTGCATTAGCAAATGATCCGAAAGTATTACTTTGTGATGAACCAACATCAGCGCTTGATCCTAAAACAACGATTTCTATTTTACAATTCTTACAAAAAATTAATAAAGAATTAGGGGTTACGATTGTAATCGTAACGCATGAAATGAATGTGATTAAACAAATTTGTAACAAGGTTGCAGTTATGGAAGATGGAGAAGTTGTGGAATCATTTAACTTAAACGATCATCAAATCAAACCAAAATCAGAAATTGCGAAACTTCTATTAGGTGTGGAACAAGAGAGGGGAATCGCATATGTTCAATAATGTCATTCCACTACTTCCCGAAATTTGGACATCAATTTTGCAAACATTTTTAATGGTAGGACTTTCTGTTGGAGCCGCGATTATTTTTGGTGTTCCATTAGGTGTAATCCTATATTTTACAAGTAAAGGACAGATTTTGGAACAAAATATTGTACACCGTATATTAAATGGGATTGTAAATATTATTCGTTCATTTCCATTTATTATTTTATTGGTGGCACTTGTACCGCTTACCCGTATGCTATTAGGAACTACAATTGGTCCAATTGCTGCAACGATTCCATTATCAGTAGCCGCGATTCCATATTTTGCAAGGCTGGTAGAACAAGCATTACGTGAAGTTCCAAAAGGAGTAATTGAAGCTGCTGAGGCAATGGGAGCAACGCCATTTCAGATTGTATGGAAAGTTCTACTTGTTGAAGCGCGATCAGGTCTTGTTTTAAGTTTAACAGTTTTAACAGTGAGTTTTATTTCTTATTCGGCTATGGCTGGCGTTGTAGGAGGCGGCGGTGTTGGTGATTTGGCTATTCGTTTTGGCTATTACCGTTTCCAAACCGATGTTATGGTTGTTACAGTATTAATGCTTGTCATTCTTGTTCAATCTGTCCAATTTATTGGAAATAAGATTGCTGCACGTATTGATAAAAGATAAAGTCTTAGTAGACTAGTTCTTATTGCTTATTATATAAATATAAATTAAAAAACCGACATAAACCCCTTCTTTTTAGGTGGGAGAGAGCATCCGTTCATGCATAGAAGCGGTCAGATCCTTTTCCTGCCCAGACATAGTGAAAACAAAGAGAGAAAACGAGTGCCGGTCACCTTTTGTTATCCATAGCCGCGGCTATATGTCGAAAAATCAAAATGGATTTATATAGTTGAACGAATCGGGCTTTTACGAGCAGTTTCTCTCCCATTAAACTTCTTTGCTTCTTACAGAACTTTGAGGTAGGGGTATTACTGCCCACGAATAGCGGGATAAAATAATTCATTTGAAAAAGACGCTTAAAAATCTTTCTTTTAAAGCGTCTTTTTTGTGTTTTTTATGAGAAAACTAGGCCTCTTATTTCAGCTTACTGTATAATGAGGAAAAAGTACGAAAAGAGGTAGTTTCATGCTAGAAGTTATTGCAACATGTTTAGAAGATGTGAAACGAATTGAGCAAAGTGGCGGAAATCGAATTGAACTCATTTCAGCATATACGGAAGGCGGATTAACGCCAAGCTATGCATTTATAAAAAAAGCAGTGGATGCAGTAACAATCCCTGTTCATGTTATGATACGCCCACATGCCAAGTCATTTGTATATACGGCAGAAGAAATCGAAATGATGAAAGAGGATATACAAATTGCAAAGAAACATGGTGCAGCAGGCGTTGTTTTAGGTGTTTTAAATGAGCACAGTCAAATTGATGAAGAAAAATTAGCAGATTTATTATCTGTAGTGGATGGAATGAATGTAACATTTCATCGTGCGATAGATGAAGTGGATAATGTAGTAGAAGCGGTAAAAGTATTACGAAAGTTTGGAAAGGTGACCCATATTTTAACATCGGGTGGCCAGGGAAATATAGAGGAGAACATTACTGTACTGCATGATATGCAAAGAGAGAGTCAAGGAGAAATACAACTCATCGTTGGTAGTGGTGTGACGAAAGAGAATGTACGACAATTGCTTCATGAAACAGGAATTACAGAAGCTCACGTTGGTACAGCTGTTCGAGAAGGACAATCTTGTTTTTCCGAAATTGACCAAAAGCGTGTACAGGAACTAGCAAAATTAACACGATGATAATGATCGTAGAGGAGGTGGAAGAAGATGAAAAAAAGCAAAAAAGAGGAAGCACGTTCATGGATTAAAACGATAGTAATCACGGTAGGAATTGCTTTTGTTTTTCGGGGTATTTTATTCACTCCTTCCCTTGTACAAGGAGAATCCATGATGCCTACTTTAAAGAATGAAGAAAGAGTGATCGTGAACAAGATAGGCTACAATTTACAAGGTGTAAATCGCTTTGATATTATCGTGTTTCATGGAAAAGAAGGATATGATTTAGTAAAACGAGTAATCGGTTTACCAGGAGATAACATAGAGTATAAGAATGACGTTCTGTATGTAAACGGAAAGTCGATTGAAGAACCCTATCTACAAGAATTTAAAGACCAATTATCTGCGGGGAATTTGACACCTGATTTTTCAATGGAACAAATAACTGGTAAGAAGAAAGTACCGGAAGGGTATGTATTTGTGCTGGGAGATAATCGTAAAGTTTCAAAAGATAGCCGTATGTTTGGATTTGTTTCAAAAGAACAAATTGTTGGAAAAGGTGAAGTTGTATTTTGGCCATTGCAACAAGCAAGAGCGCTGTAGTAAGTTGTATATGTAAATCCAAATTAAAAAACCGACATAAAACCTTTTTTTAGGTGGGAGAGAGCATCCGTTCATGCATAGAAGCGGTCAGATCCTTTTCCTGCCCAGACATAGTGAAAACAAAGAGAGAAAACGAGTGCAGGTCACCTTTTGTTATCCATAGCCATGGCTTATATGTCGAAAAATCAAAATGGATTTATATAGAAAATGTTTTACTAAAATATAAAACTATTAAAGAATAGGTATAGATCGAAAGTTGATCTATACCTATTTTTTGTGTTTTTTAATTGAATTCGTAACATGTACGAATTAGTAGAAATGAAAAAGTAGATTCAATAAATCAATTTATTCCGCTATTCGCGGGCAGTAATACCACCACTTCAAAGTGCTACAAGAAGCAAAGAAGTTAGGTGGGGGATAAAGACTCCCACACTGATCAAAGTTTCACTTTATAACTTTGAAAAAATATATTGTTAAAATAGAAAGAATATTTTATAATTTTAAATTATACATTCGTTTCAAAAAACGGAATTTTCGTTCCATTTTTCGGAACAACGGGAGGCGGCATGAGTTTAAATAAGACGGCAGTAAAAATAATGGATATTTTAGAATTATTTTATGAACATCAGGCTTTAACACTGATGGAAATGGTGAAACTTACAGGTATGCCGAAAACTTCTGTATATCGACTCATTGGTTCGCTTGAAGAAATGGGCTTTTTACAAAAGACAATGAATGGTACATATAAACTTGGTTTAGTATTTTTACGATTTGGCCAACTTGTTTCTGACAGGTTATCGTTACGAAATATTGCAAAGCCATATATGGAAACATTAAGAGCTGATATTGGACAAGCTGTAAATTTAATTATTCAAGATGGAAGTGAAGCGATTTATATCGAAAAAGTGGATGGAGCTCAGCCTGTTCGCGTTTATACGGCTATTGGACGACGTGCACCTTTATATGCCGGGGCGTGTCCACGTATTTTGCTTACTTATTTTTCTGAAGAGGAACAAGAAAAATATATAGAAGAGGCCCGCCTTATACAATTTGCGAGGGGAACTATACTTGATAAAAATCAGTTACGAAGCATGTTACGAAAAGCAAAAAGTGATGGGTATACAATGAGTTATTCTGAACTTGAAAATCATACAGCGGCAGTTGCAGCACCTGTTTTTGCAAACAATGGAAAAGTGATTGCTGGAATTAGTATTTCAGGATTAGAAATAGAGTATAACGAAGCAACAATTCCACAATTTATTGAAAAATTAACGGAGACGGCAAAATGTATTTCAATGGAGCTTGGCTGGAGGGAAGAGAAAGAAGGGATATGATGAAATTTGCAGCATTAGGAGATCAGGCAGTTGTTGTTACATTTGGAAATGAGATTGATAGGAACATATATGAAAATGTACAAGGTTTATATCATGCGTTAAATCAAAATCCATTTCCTGGAATGATTGAATGTGTTCCATCGTATACATCTGTGACTGTTTATTATGACTTGTATACGCTATGGAAGAAAAATGATAGGAACGCACCATATGATTATGTATGTCAGTATATTGAAGTACTCTTACAAGATGAGCAGTCTAAAAATATAAAACAGTATGATAGTATTGTAATTCCTGTTTGTTATGGGGGAAAATATGGTCCTGATTTAGAAGATGTCGCAGTGTATCATCATTTAAGTATAGAGGAAGTTATTCGTATTCATAGCGGAGCGACGTATTTTGTTTATATGCTAGGATTTACTCCAGGATTTCCATATTTAGGCGGAATGCCAGAGGAGCTTGCAATTCCCCGAAAACAAATACCACGTTTACAAATAGCAGCTGGCTCAGTTGGGATTGGTGGAAATCAGACAGGTATATATCCACTTGAAACGCCAGGTGGATGGAATATTATTGGGCGAACACCGATTTCTTTGTTTCGTCCAGAAGAAGAAAATCCTACCTATGTAAAGAGTGGAATGTATTTACGATTTGTATCAATAACAGAAGACGAGTTTCAAGATTGGGAGGGGCTTGCCACATGAACGCCGAGGTTTTACATGCAGGAATGTATACAACCGTTCAAGATTTAGGAAGATATCATTATCAACAATACGGTGTACCTGTAGGCGGCACCATGGATCAAGTTGCATTAAGAATAATTAATATGCTAGTCGGAAATGAAGAAAATGAAGCAGGTTTAGAGATTACGATAACGGGACCGAAGATTCTTATAAAAAAACCAACGTTACTTGCTGTTGGAGGGGCAAATATAGAACCTCTTTTAAATGGAAAACGAATTCCGTTATGGCGCCCTATTTTAGCTGAGGAAGGAAGTATGCTTTGTTTTGGAAAGGCGCAATCTGGATGTAGAGCATATGTAACATTTGCAGGAGGTATTGAGGTTCCTTGCGTAATGGGGAGTAAAAGTACATATGTACGTGGTGCTTTAGGTGGGATGAAAGGTCGTGCATTGAAAAAAGGTGATCAGTTCCAAATTGGTACAGCCTCAGAATTTGCAAATCTTGTAATGAAGCAATTACAGAATAAAAACAGAGAGGTAACAAATTGGGGTGTATGTTCTCGTTATTTACCAAAATACAGTTATCGCCCAATCATTCGAGTGGTCCCTGGATTTGAATCTAATCAATTTACAGAAGAGAGTCTGCATGCATTTTTTACGAAGGAGTATAAAATATCTAATTATGCAGATCGTATGGGATATCGTATAGAAGGAGAAGAACTTTTACGAACAGAAGAGATCGAACTATTATCAAGTGCGGTTACATTTGGAACAATTCAAGTGCCATCTGGTGGACAGCCAATTATTTTAATGGCTGATCGACAAACAACAGGAGGATATCCTCGCATTGGTAATGTGGTTTCAACAGATATACCGCTGCTTGCACAATTAAAACCAGGTGACTATGTATCTTTTTCTAAGATTTCTATTGAGGAAGCACAGCACCTCTATATAAAACAAGAACAAAATATGCATTTATTAAAAAGATTCATTGCCTTACAAGTGTAAATAAGGAGGACGGATAAGGATGGTTACAGTTGATTTAAATTGTGATTTAGGAGAAAGTTTTGGGGCATATCAAATTGGAAATGATGATGAAATTCTTCCATTTGTGTCATCTGTCAATATTGCCTGTGGATTTCATGCTGGTGATCCGTCTGTGATGCGCCAAACAGTTGAGAAATCCTTGCAGCATGGAGTGGCCATTGGGGCGCATCCAGGTTTACAAGATTTAATGGGATTTGGAAGAAGAATGATGCGTGTTTCACCAGAGGAAGTATATGATTATATGATCTATCAAATCGGAGCATTAGATGGATTTGTACGTGCAGCAGGAGGAAGTATGCATCATGTAAAGCCGCATGGAGCACTTTATAATATGGCCGCTGTAGATCCGAATATTGCAGATGTAATTGCAAAAGCAGTGTATAAAGTTAACCCTGACTTGTTTCTATATGGACTGGCAAATAGTGAATTTGTACAAGCTGGTAAGCAATATGACCTTAGAGTGATACAAGAAGCTTTTGCTGATCGTACGTATCAGCCTAATGGGACATTGACAAGCCGTACAGAAGAAAATGCCCTCGTGACAAGTGAAGATAACGCAATTGCGCAGGTACTTCAAATGGTACAAGAAGAGCGTGTACAAGCAGTTGATGGAAGTACTGTGCCAATAGCAGCACAAACGATTTGTATACATGGAGATGGAGCGCATGCAGTTCAATTTGCAGAGAAAATTTCCAGAACATTCCGATTAAAGAACATTTCCGTTTGTGCACCGAAATAGAATAGGGGGAGTTACATAGATGGTGAAATTAATAGGAGTTTTACTCGTGGCTGTTGGGTTTTTATTTCGACTAAATACGTTATTAGTCGTTATGGTTGCAGGAATTGTAACTGGCATGGTTTCCGGCATGTCTTTTTATGAAGTAATCAGTATGTTTGGAAAGTTTTTTATAGAAAATCGCTATATGTCCATGCCAATTTTATTAACGCTTCCGGTTATTGGGATTTTAGAGCGTTACGGGTTGAAGGAACGTGCAGAAGCGTTGATTACAAAATCAAAAGGAGCGACGACTGGTCGCGTGTTAATGTCATACTTTACAATTCGTGAAGCGTTCGCAGCAGTTGGGTTGAATATAGGTGGACATGCTCAGACTGTAAGGCCACTTGTTGCACCAATGGCAGAAGGGGCAGCTCAAGGTCGTTACGGAAAGCTTCCAGAAAAATTGAAAGAAAAGATTAAAGCGAATGCTGCAGCGGCAGAAAATACAGCCTGGTTCTTTGGTGAAGATATTTTCATTGCAACAGGAGCGATTTTATTAATGAAGGGATTCTTTGATTCTGTTGGTATGCATGTTGACGTTTGGGATATGGCACTTTGGGGAATTCCAACTGCACTTTCGGCTTTTGTTGTGAGCTGGATTCGTTTTAGACAAATAGATAAGCATATCGCAACTGTTATGGAAAAAGAACCGAAACAAAATAAGGAGGCGATGTAAGGTGAATCTCATTACACTGGATACAATTTATTATTTACTGGGTATTATTGTTGCTTTTGTTTCTATTCGTGTTGCTTTAGATCGCCAGCATCCAAATCGCTTTGGTTCTAGTTTGTTTTGGGCATTATTCTCCATTACATTTTTATTTGGAAATATCATTCCATCATTTTATATCGGTTGTATTGTATTAGTGATGGTTGTTTTAGCATCATTAAATAAGGTAACGAAATCAAATGAACAAGAAGCACCTACTCAAGAGCGTGTGAAACATGCAGAAAAACTGAGAAATAAAATTTTCCTGCCTGCTATTTTAATTCCTATTTTCACGATTATTGGTACATTGACATTAGGGAAGTTAAAGTTTGGAAATGTATTTCTTGTTGATCCTGAAAAAGTTACATTAATTGCATTGGCACTTGGAGCATTACTCGCTTTCGTAGCAGCAATGGGGATAACAAAGGCAAAAATAACAGCGCCTGTACAAGAAGGAAGTCGATTATTACAGGCTGTTGGATGGGCGGTTATTTTACCACAAATGCTTGCTGCACTTGGTGGTATATTTGCAAAGTCTGGTGTAGGTCAAGTTATCTCTGATTTAGTCGGTCAAGTGCTGCCAACAGAATATCCATTTGTTGCTGTGATGGCATATTGTTTAGGGATGATGCTTTTCACGGTTGTAATGGGCAATGCTTTTGCAGCCTTTGCTGTTATTACCGGAGGAATTGGATTGCCGCTCATTGTACAAATGCATGGTGGTAATCCGGCGATTATGGCAGCACTTGGTATGTTTGCTGGTTACTGTGGTACGTTGATAACACCGATGGCTGCAAACTTTAATATTGTGCCAGCAATGTTACTAGAATTAAAGGATAAACACGCTGTTATTAAAGCACAGGTACCAGTTGCAATTACAATCTTTATTATCAATATGTTTATTATGTATGGATTAGTGTATCGATTCTAATAAGGAGTGAGAGAAATGAAAACCATATTACTGACTGGGTTTGAACCATTTGGAGGAGAGGATATTAATCCTGCTTGGGAAGTTGCACAATTACTCCACCAACAGGTAATTGGGAAATATCAGATTGTAAGTAAACAAGTTCCGACCGTTTTTCAGCACTCATTACATGTATTAGAAACATATATAGAGGAATTAGATCCAGAATTTGTTATTTGTATCGGTCAAGCAGGTGGACGTCCTGATATTACAGTGGAGCGAGTTGCGATTAATATAGACGATGCAAGAATCGCTGATAACGAAGGAAATCAACCAATTGATATGCCTGTTGTACAAGAAGGACCAGTCGCTTATTGGTCTACACTTCCCATGAAGGCTATCGTAAAAAAACTTCGGGAAGAAGGAATTCCAGCATCTGTTTCACAAACAGCGGGTACATTTGTTTGTAATCATCTGTTCTATGGGTTAATGCATCTGTTGGAAAAGCAACAACATAGAGCTCGTGGTGGTTTTGTACATATCCCGTTTTTACCAGAACAAGCGAGTGACCATCCGGGTCAGCCGAGTATGTCACTTTCTACCATTACAAAAGGAATTGAATTATTAGTGCAAACCATATTAGAAGTGGAAATAGACATTGTAGAGAGCGGCGGAGCAACGCATTAAGCAAAAATACAACCTGCCTGTTATAATAAAGGAAGAAATATACATAGAGGTGAGAGTTGTGCAGCAATATGAGGAAGTTCGTTCCGTTATTGAAAAGGCAAATAAAATTACAGTGTTAACTGGTGCTGGTGCTAGTACAGAAAGTGGGATTCCAGATTTTCGCTCAGCAAATGGATTATACGCAGATGCGAATGTAGAAATGTATTTATCAAGAGGCTATTATAACCGAAAACCGAAAGAATTTTGGAAGCATTATAAAGCGATATTTCAAATCAATACATTTCATCAATACAAACCAAATCGTGGTCATCGGTTTCTAGCGCAATTAGAAGAACAAGGAAAAGATATTGCGGTGTTAACCCAAAATATTGATGGGCTTCACCAATTAGGTGGCAGCAAACATGTGATTGATTTACATGGTACGCTTCAAACGGCTCATTGTCCGAAGTGTCGTGCAAAATACGATTTACAATACATGATTGATCATGAGTTGCCACGTTGTGAAACATGTAATTTTATTTTAAATCCTGATGTTGTTCTATATGGAGATACATTGCCACAGTTTCAAAAAGCGATTGAACGATTATACGAAACAGATGTATTACTCGTGATGGGAACCTCGTTAAAAGTACAGCCAGTTGCTTCGTTTCCGCAAATTGCAAAGAGAGAAATAGGGGCGACAACGATTCTTGTGAATCAAGAGCTAACAGGGCAAGAATATAATTTTGATTATGTATTTCAGCAGAAAATCAGCGAGTTTGTGACCAATTTTTAAAAGATGAAATAGAGAACCGAGATAAAAGCAAATTATCTCGGTTTTTTTATTCCGCTATTCGCGGGCAGTAATACTCCCACCTCAAAATTCGGCAGGAAGTTAAGGAGTTAAGTGGGGGATGAAGAATTCCCCCTACTACGTCCATCTTTACTTTTCATGATTTCAAATAATGAAAAAAACGCCTTTCACAAGACGTTCCTCTTCGTACTTTTTCTTCAACTAACGTACCCATTAGTAAAAAAGTAACCTAATACAAACCTTCCTTAGAAAGAATACTTTTTCCATCCATATCCACTGCAAACCATGGTGAAACGTCATCACTATCTTCATATTTGTTCCAAGCAATAACAAAGTGGACTTGGCACATTTCATTTTTTAGTAATGGTGGTAAGGGAACAACAAGACCGTTCTGTATATATTGGACGATATTATGCTGAGCTATTTCATCTTCCGCATTCAATCGGTTTGGCATCATGTCATTTATCTTTGACCTATGAACAAGTAAAGTCCCGTCTTGAGTTCCTAGAGTAAGTCTATATTCTCTATAGTCCCATGTTATTGCCTCTAATCCTTCTCCACTATCTGGTCCACTGTCTATTTCAAGAGTATTGACAGGATTTAATGCAGTAAGAAAGTCACAACTTAAATTATCCACAAAAGATTGCACTCTCCAAACAGCACCATACGCCTTTTCTACATTCATATAGCTCGGAATTCTAACAATAGGCTTACAAAGAACTAATTCTGCTAAAAAGTCTGAATGAGAATAACTTGCTAAAGATCCACCTTTTGATAGTCGAAAACAGTTTCTTTCCACAGGAATTTCAGATAGGAGATTTTGATTAATATTAATGTCAAAAGTAATCCTACCTAGAGGTGTAGCAACATAAGAACTACAATTTTGCAAAGGCTCATAACCATTCTTTGATTCAAATAGTTTCAATGTATCACCCCTCTTATTTTTTGAAATTAAACTATCTATTAATTTATTTAAAACTATATACGTAACAATATTTTAAAGGTTCCCCACGGGGGAATGTCAAGAGTTCCTAAAAACGAAAAAATGAGCTAAATTCCTATAAATAACTGTAGAGAGATAAAAAATTCGTTTTGGGGATACTTCAAAGCATTAGCTTGATAGCGATGTGGCGATACCTCAAGTATGCATTATTCTTTAAGAGGGACTTATTTTTAATTATAGGTATATTCAAAAATAATTATGTTTGTTGTATAATTAGTTAAAATTAACATAAAAATTCATATTTATACTTTTTTTAGGAGGGAAATAAATGATTATTTGGTCTGGTTGGGGCTTTTTAGTTGCACTTATTGTAATTATTAATACTCTTTTTGGCGAGTTTTTCTTTGAATCTATAATGGGAGACGATCAATATTATCAAGAACATAGTTGGCCACTGACAGTAATGTTGATTATATCAGGGGTTATATCTTGGTATTTAGGAAAGTACTTTAATAAACCAAGTGAAAAAGTTTACATTGATGCTGAAACTGGTGAACAGGTTAGGTTTAATAAGCGTAATTCATTATTCTTTATAAAAATGGATTATTGGGGTTATAACTTTACTTACAAGATAACAAACACAGAGTAAGAACTAATAATCAATCAAAAGGGGTATATCAGTCATGAATGCAAAGAAACTAGTAGGGGTAGCAATTCCGGTCATGTTGTTATTCGGTTGTGGGGTGTCAGAGAAAACGGACGCTTCTAAACAAGCAAAAACGGAAGAATCTAAATCTACTAAATCAGAGGAATCAAAGTCTACTATTAAGAAAGAGAAAGTTTCAAAGGAAGACTATCCTAAGAAAGTATATGAATTAGGGGTAGAGTTTGATAAGTTGTTTGCAGAGCATAACAACTTATCAAAAGAACTCTTAGAAGGGAAGAAAAAGAAATCAGACTTATTAGATAGTGTAAAAGAATTGAATAAAGTGTTAGATAAGTTTGAGTCTATAGACCCTCCTAAAGAGTATATAGACCAACAAAAGGACTTTGAAAAAGCAACTAGTCATTATAGAGAGGCTTTCGACTTGATAAACGAAGTATTCACTCGAAAAACAAAAAGAGAAAAAGGCGAAAAGACTGATAAAGAGTTAATTGAAAAGTCAGAGAAGATAGTTAAAGATGGAGACGTATACTGGATTAGAGCATTCAAAGACCTTGAAAGCGATATTAAAGTAGGTGACGGTACAGTATCTATTAAAGACTTGAAAGAGTTAGATAAGAAAGCCGGAATTAACACTGATAACGTAATGAAGAATGTGAAAGACGGTACTGAGTTAATTGGTAACTGGGGATTCCAAGGGTCTGACGGTTTCGTTATGTCATTCGTTTTAAATGGTAATAAGACATTTGAGTCTTATGGTAAAGGTGAGTATCCAAATAAGAAGAACTATATCGAAGGAACTTGGGAATACGATAAAGAAACGTTTAGAATCCATATACACATCAATAAACTATTAATCAATGGAGTAGAGGATACAATCGAAGACAGAGATATGGCATATAAAGTTCAAGATTATGATGGTAAGAACTTACAATTATTCGATGGAGTATCATTTAGTACAGTAAGGTATGTAAAGCAAAGCTAAAATAAGTAGGGATTAGGTTTAAACAGCCTAGTCCTTTATTCATGTGTATTGGTAATTAAAAGAAAAAAGGCATAGAAAAGCGAATATTCGCACTTTCTAATAACGCTAAAAATAATTTATCATTCTTCATAGTTAATCACTCCTGATAGCCGTATTTTTTATAGCCTATAACTCACATTCATGATTAGGATGTATAATACCTTGTGAACTACCCCCACTTAAATTCTAATGAATTTTGAAGTGGGGGCTTCTCAGTTCCACGACGAAAGCAACCTTTCGTCTCCCTGAGCGTTACTTCGGGTTATTCCGCCCCTAGATGTCCAACGCTTGGACGTTCTTTTTTACGGTTGATATTTTACGCAGGAACCGAACGGCTTGGTTTTCGCACTGTGTTTTCTTCCTGCAACCTTATATATCAAGTTATCAAAGAACTTCATGTGTCTAGTTTATCAAAAATCTTTTGGTTGTGCCAAACCGAAATTCATCTCCCACCTAGCGTTGGGCTATCGCCCTGCACACGCTTGAGGAAGGAGAATTCTTTCGGATAGAGTGTTAAAAATTAAAATGAATTCAAATGATAATCGATATATTTAACTGATAGTTGTGATATGCAAAATTATTTGTAAAAAAATGCCCTCGTTTCTATGAAGAAACAAGGGCATTTTTTATTTTTTAATCGACAATCCATAGACAAGTGTTTCACTAGGAGTCATAATACTAAATCCTGTCGTTTTATAGTCGAGTTTTAATGTATTCCCAATATAGTCTTTTGTAAACTCATCGATTTGTATAATGAGTCGTTCGTCTTCAAATACAACATCACTCGCATTGTATTTGTCTACGATTAGATCAACATCAACAAATATACTACAAGAATTCGTCATTGTGCCTCTAATTCGTATGATGCTTTTATTATCAGAGTCTATTTTATGTAATACTGCTTTTGCTTCATCAGTTACGCGAATATTCATCGAATCCCTACCTTTTCTATACTTACGTTCTATTATGGCAAAAAAGTGAACAATAAGAAAGTCAATTAACTTGAATTAATGATACGAAAATGATTAGGGGATAATTCTAAAAGCTAGAACGAAGGAGGACATAATACTTTATTCCGCTATTTGCGGGCAGTAATCCCCCGTCCAAAAGTTCTGCAAGAAGCAAAGAAGTTAGGTGGGGTTAATATGTGAATCGTTGCCGTACCTCATATCCATCAAGATAAGATAAAATCATACTCCAAAAACGAAAAAAAGCTATCCTTTTCTATAAATCTACAAAAAATAGCGCATTTTTTGTTTTAGGGCACTTAATTTTGTTAGATTGATGGCGATAAACCTGGATTACAAAAGGAATTTATTCTCTTTTGTGGAATGGTATGTATATTAATCTTATTACAATTTGGAAAGGAGAATGTTTATGAACTATTCCCAATTGGAGAAAGACACAGGTGCAGATCCAGGAAAGAGAGAATCATTGCTTACAAGATGTGCGAATGTATTTTCGAGATGGTCGCAGAAGTATGTCCCGGATGCCTTCGTTATTGCTGTGCTGCTCACTCTATTCACTTTCATCGCGGCCTTTTTTATGAACCCCTCCGAGCCATACGCAATCGTAAAATCTTGGGGGGATGGGTTTTGGACTTATTTGACTTTTACGATGCAAATGGTATTGCTGATGGTTACAGGGATGACGTTAGCTTCCGTCCCGTTCATCAATAGAGGTTTGCAGTCCGTCGCCAAATTAGCCGATACACCTCAAAAGGCTTATGCGATGACATTTTTGATCAGTGCAATCGCGTACTACATCAATTGGGGATTGGCAGTGGTTGTAGGGGCAATCCTGGCGAAGGAAGTGGCGAAAAAGAATCCGGATGCACATTTTCCTTTGCTTGTAGCAGCTGCCTATGCTCCGACAGCCTTATACAGTGCCGGGCTTTCCAGCTCTATTGGCTTGACGATTGCCACAAAGGGTCATTTTCTTGCAGAGATGATTGGGATTATCCCTACCTCGCAAACAATCTTTAGTTTCTCTACTTTAATTATTTTTTTCACTCTGTTCATCACGATGCCGATTATTATCGTACTTATGGCTCCAAAAAGCGGGATTATCGGTTATAAAGCTGCCGAAACAGATACAACTTCTTTTGTAAAACCTCCTCAAAAAGATTTAACCGCCGCGGAAAAATTGGAATGGACGCCGGTTCTGGGAATATTATTAGGTGCAATCGGTACGTTGTATTGTGTATATGAATTCATGAACAATCACAGCTTGGATTTAAATATCATTAATTTATTCTTCTTGTCACTCGGTTTGCTGCTGCATGGTTCTCTCGGCAACTTTGCACAAGGATTCAAAGAATCTGCACAATCCATTTCTCCGATTATTTTGCAGTTTCCGTTTTACGCAGGAATTATCGCCGTTTTGGGAAGTTCAGGATTGGGAAGCTCTATCATTGAATGGATGACATCCATCGCATCAAAGGATACATTTGATATATTTACATATTGGTCAGCGGGATTGGTGAATTTATTGGCACCATCTGGTGGGGGACAATGGGCTTTACAAGGACCGCTGCAAGTCCCGGCAGGTATGAAGCTAGGCGTAGATCCGGCCACTATCGCCATGGCGGTAGGCTGGGGGGACGCATGGACAAATCTGATTCAGCCGTTTTGGGCATTGCCTCTGTTAGGGGTGCTAGGACTAAAGATTAAAGACATCATGGGCTATTGCTTCATTCTCTGTATTTGGGTCGGAATCGTTACAAGCGTATTGATGTTGTTTGTATATTAACTTTCATAGAAGTACCACTACATCGCCATCACGCTAAGCTTTTGAAGTACCACCAAAACGAACATTTTATCATTTCAACCGAGAAGACCCCCTCCTCTAAACGAAGTAAAGGTGAGGGATGAATCGGTTTTTTCTTTTTTTAAAGAAAACCATCTTTTTTGTAGAACATACGTTCCGTCTTGTTGTATAATTGTCTTATCAAACAAAATGAGGTGAGAACAGGTGAAGAAAGCGTATTTTTCGAAACGGATCTATAAAAGGGATGTACCGTATGAAATGGTAGATACATTGACAAAGACAATGGAAACATTTAATCGGGCGAAACGCTTTGCATTTCAAACGATTGTTCGGGAAAAACGTTGGAGCCGTAAGATGCATACAGATAGTCTTC
>NZ_JAUCFT010000001.1:0-15324 GCF_030348195.1 Bacillus sp. DX4.1
AGATGAATCGGTTCGGTTAATACTGGTCATAGAAATGGCAAGAAAACATATTGCTAAATTTGTTGATAGAGTTGTGAAAGGTGTAGGAAAAGAGTTCAATCATATTTCGAAAGAGTTAGCGGATGATATTATAGGTTTGGCTGAAAAAGAAGTAAAAGAAATAATAAAAGAACAAAGTAAACCGAAAAGAAAAGAACGTGAAGATGAATTAGAAAGATAGGGGCAATAACGATGAAAAAATTGAAGAAAAATGCACTCCAATGTAGAAAATGTGGAGATGTGATTGAATCAAAATTTACTCGTGATTTTAAGTATTGTTCGTGTCGATCAATTGCAGTTGATGGTGGTCTTGAATATGGTCGAATGATAGGTAACTCAGAGGACATTATTGAATTACATGAATATGATGAGTGATAAATGTTATGTTTTTACAAGAGATGGAAAGCTTTAACAAGGTGTTTCATGTTATTATAGAGAAAGACGTATAAACGAGAAAAACCGCCCTAGCTTTGGCCGGCGAGGCGGTTTTTCATAATAAGGTTGGAATCAACCATTTATATATTCTATATACATTCTAACATATAAAAGTTGATTCCTTCCACTAAGGGAGAGAATTATTTTATGACAAAAGTTGTAGATTTTGGACAAGCTGAAAAAAAAGCGAAAATAAGAGATAGTAAGATTGATAGTATTTATGATCAGTTGCAAACTGGTGGATATTCAGAAGAAGAAAGAGCTATGCTTTTACAGATGTTAAGTAAAATGTCTGGTGGGGAAGAATATTTCATAGGTAAAAAGAAAAAGCCTACAGATCGGGTGAGATTTGTGCAAATTATAATGGATAATATAGATTATTTGATTGAAATAGGTTATTTAAGTAGTAAGGAAGAAGCTTTTTTATTCAAATTAACTTCATCTGTAGAGTTTAAAACCAATGTTCTTGTAGAACGTGAGACAAATAATCCAGCATCACCTACATATCTAGCTGAAAAGTTTAAAATGACTCGTCAAAGTATTTCTAGTGTTATGAATGGTTTATTAAAAAAGGGAGTATTAGCAGTTGCACAATCAGGTGTTACAACTGAAGATGGACGGGTTTGTACTAGTCGTACATGGTTTGTAAATCCAAATGTTATGTGTTGTTCTCCTAAAGATGGAATAGATAAAGCAACTCAACATATTTTTAGAGATTCATTAAGAAATTTTAAAGTCGAAAATCAAGGAAAGAAAAAACATAAACTACCCATTTATTTATTTTAAAAGAACGCAAAAATTTTCTTGCGTTCTTTTTTTTTATGCTATTTACCTTTTTTTAGGTGTCATTTTTTTTTGACACCTGTGTCGCTTTTTTTTGACACCCTATCTTCTATAAACCCTTGATATTACTAACTTTTTTCATTTCCCCTATCTCACTCTTATATATATAGCTAAAAGTTCCGCAAGGAACAGGTAGTATTTTTGAAAAAAACATTCAAAAATCTCCACCTTTTTCGCTTTGCTACATCCTTGCAAAACTTTTTTCGGCTCGTTTGCTTTTATCGCCAAGCCGACAGACCAAAAGCAAGCAAACAGGTTCTCGGCTTGGACAAGCGATTATACGAGCCAAACCGCCAGTTCATCCGTTCAAGATTCGTTCTTATGCTATATTTGATATAACGCCAAGTTCCTGGGGGCTAGCCCCCAAACCCCCAGCCAGCCTCGTGCCCAAAAGCAAGGGAAAGATATAAAAGTTTTAGCGAAACATAGGGAAGAATCTATTTTATAGTGATGTATATCAATATACTTTTGGACAATCAGTTCTCGTTGGTTGATAGAAACAATGTTCTTTGTATTGTCCTGCTAATGTCTGATTCCACCAAACAGGCGGACAATTTCCTACGGGATTGAAAAACCAAAGGGAATTGGTTGCTGGATGTCCTCTCCAATATTCTAGGCATTTTCTTGCCAGATCTTTGTCAATTTCTCTTGCACGTTGATAAAAATATCCCTTTGTTACGGCTTCAAATGAATAATTTCCACCTTGTTGTTGGTACACCATTTGTTGAATGTTTGTGATTCCTTTAAAGTCTAGACAATCACACATCACTCTGTTCACACCGACATTACCAACATCTAGCATCCCTTGTTGCCCTTCTCCTTCTGCTTCTGCTCTCATTAGACGAGCTAACAAGTCTATATCACTTTCTGTGTACGCAATTCTCATTTCTATCCCTCCATTTTCTTTATAATTATATGTACGATATTTTATATAACGCGAAGTTCCTGGGGGCTAGCCCCCAAATCTCCAGCCAACACTCTTGCCTAAAAGCAAGGAAAACACGCCATACATACATGTGTGGCGTGTTTTCGTAATGAATTTTAATTATTTGTTTTTAGGAATATCAATTCTTTCGGAGTATAGACGTTTTTCAACGTAATGTTTTGAAATAGTAAGAGGTTGTGTGTCTGTACTATTTTTAAATTTTGTATAATTTGGTTTTTTAATTGGTGTTGTTGTAGTTTCAGCAAATTCATATGGGTAATTAACTTTAGATTTGTCTTCAAGCATATAGATAGCTCCTTTTTTAGAGTGCTTGTTAAAGAGTTGTACTATAATACAATATGTTTATATATTTTTTTGGGGACTAGATATGTATTAACCAATTCAGATTGGGGTATCACCCAATGACTTGGTTGGACTAGTTGGGGTATGGAAACTTTACATTTTTTAGGTGTGATCATTTGATCACACCCTACCCTCTTTAAACCCTTGATATCATTGAGTTTTTGCATTTTCCCTTTCTCATTCTTTATATATAGTTAAAAAGCAAATTTCAGATCAAAAGATAAGAATAAAACCGATGATATGGCTAATCCCATAATGGTGTACTTACCCTAATTGACGTTTAAATACTTTACTGGCGAAGAAGTAAGCAATGATCATGATGCCGACGCACCAGGCAAGCGCGATCCAGATACCGTTGCCAACAGACCCTTCATACAAGAGGGCACGAATTGTATTCACTATTGAAGTCACGGGCTGGTTCTCAGCGAACGCACGGACAATTTTAGGCATGGTTTCGGTGGGGACAAAGGCCGAACTGATAAACGGCAAGAAAATCAGCGGGTACGAGTAGGCTGTCGCCCCTTCCATAGATCTCGCTGTCAATCCGGGAATGACAGCCAGCCATGTCAGCGCCAGCGTAAACAGCCCGAGTATCCCAGCTACCGCGAGCCAATCCAGGATATCAGCGCTGGAACGGAAGCCCATCAAGAGGGCGACGAGGATAACAACCACGATAGTAAGCGCATTGGAAACAAGCGAAGTCAACACGTGAGCCCACAATACCGACGAGCGCTTGATGGGCATGGTAATAAAACGCGCCATCAGCCCGCTCTTTACATCCGTAAACAGCCGCAGTGAAGTATAAGCGACGCCGGATGCGATAGCCATCAGCAAGATTCCCGGTAATAAATAATTGACGTAGTTGTCCGTGCCTGTTTCTATGGCGCCGCCAAATACGTAGACAAACAGCAGCAGCATCATAATTGGTGTAATCGCCACCGTGATAATCGTATCCGGGCTGCGCATGATGTTGCGCATTAAACGCCCTAGTAATACCCCTGTTTTGCTTTTCATTTACATCTCCTCCTTTTTGCCGATGATCGCGAGGAAAATTTCCTCCAATGTCGGCTGCTTCTCGATGTACTCCACTTTCGCTGGCGGGAACATCTCCTTGAGTTCGGTAAGGGTACCGGTCGTGATGATTTTTCCGCCATGCAGGATGGCAATACGGTCCGCCAGTTGTTCGGCTTCCTCCAGGTACTGGGTCGTCAGCAAGATGGTTGTACCGCCGCCAGCAAGCTCCTTGACGGTATCCCAGACTTCAATCCGCGCTTCGGGGTCAAGCCCTGTCGTCGGTTCGTCGAGAAAAATGACTGCTGGCGTCCCGATCAGGCTCATGGCGATGTCAAGCCGGCGCTTCATCCCGCCGGAATATTTGTCTGCCCGGCGGTTGGCCGCATCGGTCAGGCTGAATCTTGTAAGCAGATTGTCGGCGACTTGAGCGGGATCGGAAACTCCACGCAACTTGGCAATCATTATCAGGTTTTCCCGTCCGGTGAGCATGCCGTCTAAAGCTGCGAACTGCCCTGTTAGACTGATGCTCTGGCGAACATGATCCGGTTGACGCTGGACGTCAAAGCCGCAAACACCTACTTCGCCGCCATCGGGCTTCATCAGTGTCGAGAGGATGTTGACCGTCGTTGTCTTGCCCGCTCCATTTGAGCCTAGCAGTGCGAAAATTTCGCCACGCTGCACCTCAAAATCCACCCTTTTTAAGACTTCCTTGTCTTTAAAGGATTTTTTTAACCCTTTTACAGAAATCGCTGCATTGCTCATACTTTTTTCCTCCTTATAAAAAGTGCCTTGCGGAGCTAGATTGCCTATACTCTTCTATTTAGTCTGACTGATAATCTGTATTACTTATTACCGGGTTAAAAATATAACTGAATAGCGAAGGCAGCAATTCACATTTGTAACCAGCTAATCAGTCGGTATTATCTATTGAATTTATTTTTTTCTCAATCGCTTCATGATACTCTGATTCAAATCTTCACGATACTTGGCGACATAGGTTTTAGCGTTTGCCACTAGTTCGTCGGCAAAGGACGCCACATCGTCCCCAGTGATTTCCAGCACTTGTCTGCCTTCCGCCGCACCGGATTCGAACAACTCGATTAATTCATACTGTATGTGCAGCATATCCATCCCGCTGCCCGCCGCTGAGAAATTCCACATGTAGTTTTGAATTTTCTTAAATACAAACTGGTAGTCCTCTGGCAGGGCTTCAACCCGTGCCATCATCATCTTGTATTCTTTTTTATCACCAATCATTTTTTTGAACATTTCCATCATGTTATTTTTCCTCCTTTTTTATAAAGCTGAACAAGACACTCCAAAAATATCGTATGGAATATCTTATGAAGCTAGATTGACCTCAAGACGTTGATTTTTGATGATACAAAATCCCATTTTTTCCAAAACAATTCAAGTTCCTGACGGCCAGCCTCATTAAGTGAGTAAAACTTGCGGGGCGGCCCCATATCTGACGGTTTCTTTTCTATGTTCACTAGTTTTTTCTTTTCTAATCGCACGAGGATGGTGTAGACCGTCCCTTCCACGACTTCAGTAAACCCAAGTTCGTTCAGGCGGCGGGTAATCTCGTAGCCATAGGTTTCATGGCGGCTGATGATTTCCAGCACGCAGCCTTCTAGTGAACCCTTCAGCATTTCAGTTAAATTTTCCATGTTCAGAGCCTCTTCTATTCTGTCTGACTTATATTCAGTATAACTTAGTACTAAGGCAAATTTTTACTTAATAGCTTTTGGGAAATCACGCTATTAAGTATTGCTTATTACATGTACATTGTAACACTGAGTAGCAGGGGTGTCAACTATTTTTCTTAAAAATATTTTTGCAACCTCACTATTCAGTGGTGTCGGTATCTCTTGGAATAAATGTGGAGATAAGAGTATTATATTCATTTATTAAATCGTGTTGTTCATTTGGATATAAAACTTGCACAGTAGTATCTGCAGAAACATCTATAGCAGTATTAGTTTCATTTCTAACATCCCTGAATGCTGATTGTAGCTCAGGTCTTGGTGGTCCTTGAAAATAGGACAACTAATAGGGCTAGGAACAGGACAAGGAACTGCAGAAAGATTGAAATTTCTTCCGCAATTTGAAGATAAAATAATTGACCTCCTCTATTCATGAGAGATAATACATTCAATGTCGCATGTTTTTTTTGTTTGTACGTTTGTCCAGGCTGGTTCCATTATAATCTATAGAAATGAATATCGTATTCATGTGAAGTTAACATAACGCCCTATTATCGGTAGCAAGGAAAAATTGAAATCCTAGTTATATCAATGGATTTCGCTTTTTCCTTGTTTATCATGCTATGCATCATTTTATACATTGTAGAGATACTGGGGTTTTCAGGCTTATGAATTTCCTGTATTAGTACAAAAATTTGTATAAAATCTTGTATAAAAAAGGAGTTGAGTTACTGTGTTCTAAAGTGAAAAGGAATAAGTTGTAATCTGGGGAATATGTAATCCTAAACTTTTAAAAAAAGGAGGGATTTCTATTTCATTGAAAAGAGCCATTGGTTACTTTTTATATTCTGTTGTCTTCTTTACATCACTTTTCATCGTTATACGTACTTCAAGCTTGTTAAAAGAGCATGGAGCTACAACGTATAATAGGTTTCCATATCTCATTTGTACTCCTTTGTTATACATCGCTATTGGAATACTTCTTGGATTGCCGACTTTTCTTAAAGAAAATAGGAAAGTAGGAAGATGGTCTTTCCAAATAGAAAAGTTAATTTTTGTAGGTATACCAGCACTGTATACTGCTTTTTATCCTTTACTTTACTTCAGTACAGGTATCTTGATATTACCAAGCTATATCGACTTTTTAATCATGTCTACAGACATGTATCTTATTGCTGCCTTAGTCTTTGGGCATGTTTTTATAATTGCTGTAGAAAAGAATTCTACAGCATAATAAGATGTTCAAATACATGTGAAATAAAACAAGCCTTGCTTATATGCAAGGCTTGTTTTATTTCCAGAATTTCCACCAATGATGTTTATTTTCTGCAGTAGGAGCAACTAGTTGTTTAGTTTCTTGAATAGATTGTATGTTATGTAATAGTTGTTCATCTCTTTCTTGTAACAATTGTTCATGGTGTTTTTGATATATTTGTATACCGTCTTTCAATGTTTGAAATTCTTCTTGAGTTCGTCGTAGTTCTTCTCTCATGGATTGGAGTTCTTTTGTTATTTCTTCGCGTTCCTCACGCAATAATTCACGTAACAAATTAGTGTTGTTTTCGCGTTCCAATACTTCTTTATCTCTCGTAATAAGCAAGGATTGGGAATCCACTGGATCATGGGACGTTCCACTCGTGTTCCAATTTTCATTATTTATGGTTATTGCTACGGTTTTGGCAGCATCCGCCTTGTTATATCCGGCATCTTTCATAAGTGTTTGAAATTGTTTTAAAGCTTTTATATCTTTTGAAGTAAAGGTTCGATACTCGCGATTACTTTTAGGATCACGAATTTTTACAAAGATGTATTCATGTTTTTCTAGCTCTAAACACCATTTACGCAAATAGCTTTCGCTAATACTTAACATTTCTGCTACTTCTTTGGTTAGGAAAGCCGGGAGTGGCTCGGATTGTATACCATTCCGCGTTCCATTAGACATCGTTCCTCACGCTCCTCTTAATGCTCCAATTGACGTTCCTAAAGTTACATTATACATGATAAAACGAAATACCTTTGAAATGTGAAATTTGTCGGTAATATAGGCCAAGTCAAACTTCAAAGAATATTCGTAGACTAAGGGAAAAGTACCTTATCATTCTAATCAATGAACGGAATGAGATACTACCGATAATGGTACGTTATGTTAACCTGACATGAATATGATATACAGTTCATTTATGTAAAATGAAATAGACAATTAAATTAGTAAAAGAAACCATACTTAGTAAAATCAATGCGAATATACTAAATTAGAATTCAAAATTGATAGAACTTAAGGAAACTAGGAAATTTCTATAAGAACTAGCTAATATCTTGAATTCACTTCATATTAGTAGGTGATAATATATGGAAAATAATCAAACTAATGAAGAGAATGATAATCAGGAACAGACGGTAAACACAAAAAAGTCGTGTAAAATCGGATCTTTAACTCCAAAAAAGCGTCGTAATGAAGCTTTTAAAATTCGTTTAAAAGCAGCGAATTTCCAAAAAAAACAACCTCTCCCGAATCATGTATGTAATGGTGACGAAAACTTGTATCCCCAAAAAATAGGCAACTTCTCTAAGGCTTTGCTACACAATCAACTGGGTGAAGTTAATCTCAATGCTTATAAAGCTTTAATTCATTCATTAGAAACAGGTAACTCGGACAATTTTGAGGATATCCCTCTTGGTGGAGTTGTGAAGCTTACCAATCCTCAAGCTGCCTATGCATTCGAACTGGCAGGACCTGATAGTCATCATTTGGGTATTGCTGTACCACCAGCCTTTAGTAGTGCCTGGGAAGCGAGTGAGATGGCTGAGCTTTATTGGAGAGCATTGACGAGAGATGTATCTTTCACAGAATTTGACATTAATCCACTTACCCTCCAGGCTGCCTCTGAACTATCAGGATTTTCAGATTTTCGAGGACCTAAAATCAATGGGGTAGTCACTACAGGTACTCTTTTCCGTGGAGGTACAACCGGTGACCTTGTTGGACCTTTTATTTCTCAATTTCTGTGGAAGGATATTCCTTTTGGAGCTACAACGATTGTTCAAAAATATCGTACTACAGCAGCTGGAGACGATCACATGACCGCATATGAGGAATGGTTGAACATTCAAAACGGATCGAACCCGACTACATCAAATGTATTTGACCCAACTCTTCGTTATATCCGAAATGGTAGAAATTTAGGGGAATGGGTTCACCAAGATTTTCCCTACCAAAGTACTCTCGATGCTTGTCTAATTTTGCTGAGTTTTGGACAAGCTGCATTAGACTCAGCTAATCCTTATCTGAATTCGGCAACACAGGTTGGCTTTTCCACTTTTGGCGCCCCACACATTTTAGATATGGTAGCCCGAGCTGCTCAGGCAGCTTTAAAAGCTGCTTGGTTCCAAAAATTTCTGGTTCATCGCCGGCTTCGGCCGGAAGAATTCGGAGGACGCGTTCACAACACCAAGACCGATGCCGCCAGCTATCCAATTAATTCAGAATTATTAAATTCACAGGCGATTTCCAAGGTTTTTGACAAGTACGGCACTTATTTGTTGCCTATAGCTTATGCAGAAGGTTGTCCGGCTCATCCTGCCTATCCTGGAGGACATGCTAGCTTTGTTGGAGCTGGGGTCACTATGCTGAAGGCGTTCTTTAACGAATCATTTGTAATCCCTAATCCAGTTGTAGCTAGTTCTGATGGTCTTTCATTACTACCATATTCAGGGGCACCTTTAACCATTGGCGGGGAATTAAACAAACTTTCCTCCAATATCACTCATGGGCGCGATACTGCCGGTCTTCACTGGCGCTCAGATGGGGTGGAGGGTCTAAAGTTAGGAGAAGCAGTCGCCATCGGAATTCTTCAAGACTATAAAGCTGCCTTCAATGAGAATTTTAATGGTTTCTCTCTTACCAAGTTTGACGGAACTACCATAACAATCTAAAAATGAGAATTTCGTTAAAATTCCTCATTACAGCCATAAGAAGAGCAAAGAGGTTTCAATTTGAAGCCTTTTTGTTATGCTTAAAATGTCTATAAAAACCTATTTTACGGATAGATGAACTTCCGATAACGGAAATTATGTGAACCAACACCCCCTTCAGAAAATCTGAAGGGGGTGTCTTATAGTTTTTTAGATATATTGAATACTGATAAGTGGTGTTATGTAAATTAAAGTAAATATTTAAGGAGATTTAAATGGGGTAGCGCGCACATTTAAACGTTTTTATACGCTAAGAGATTCTCAAAACTCATTGCTACTAATTCCAATTGAGATTTTGATTTAGAGATTAGTTTTGAGACACATTTCAAGCTATTTTCATCCTATTTTAGGTTAAATTTCATTTGTCTCAAATACCCTCGTTTTTGAGATTTGGTAAATTGCTTAGAGTAGTAAAATCAACATTTTTTACGTCGAAATTTGTTTAGCGTATATTTTCGTTAAAATGTTGGCGGTACCCCTAATAGCAGCTTTAGAACAGAAGAAATCGTTTTGGAATCGTTTATTTGGTAAATAATTTTAAATTTGAAGATTATAAAAAAGTTCACTCTTTATTTTAGAAGAGTGAACTTTTTTATGAATAGAGTTTAAATTTCCTTTTTTGCTATCTATTTAGATAGCTGTGTTCATGAACGGGTAATCTATGGGACATGGGGGTTGTGGTTTAAGATGAATTTCATCCTAGTGATAGCATATGTATAAGATGAAAAAGGGCTTGTATAATTATGATTATTTTTGTCTATTTAGTGTTTTGTTAGTAAGGAATCTAGCCTTTTTTTAGATGATATAAGTCTAATCAATTATTTAATTACCTTCATAGAATATAAAGTAATTAAATAATAAAAGGGGTTGTTAAAATGTTTTTTGAACGAAGATGTGAGTGTGACGAGTGTGACGAGTTTGAAAGAAGAAATAGATTTAGCAGATTTGACGAAAGAGAAAAAGATTTTGAATGTGAAAGAGAGTCTAATTTTAGACGTAGAAGATTAGACGGTTTAAGAGAAGGCGATAAAATCCAAGTGTTTTCTGGTGGAGATAAAATTAATGGAACAGGAGTATTTATTAATATCGAAGATGGATTTCTTATTTGGGTTGATAAATGTGCAAATATTAATATCACAAGTCTAGATGTTATTAATATTCGAAGAATTTCTTAATTAATAAAAAGATTAAAGATAAGAGGAGAGAGTTCTTATCTTATCTTATTTTGTTTTAAGTATTTATAAATTTGTTATAAATGTACAAGCATAGATTTTATTACGTTCATATATATGTATTAATTTGAATAAAGGAGGGGTAATCATGGGGAATAGTAAAGAATGTGAAAATGGAAAGATTAATAGAAGAAGATTAGATGGTTTAAGAGAAGGCGATAAGATTGAAGTCTTTTCTGGTGGAGATAAAATTGATGGAACAGGAGTTTTTATTCGTATAGAAGATGGATTTCTTATTTGGGTTGATAAATGTGCAAATATTAATGTTACAAGTTTAGATGTTATTAGTGTTCGAAGAGTTCTTTGTTAATGGATAGTATAGAAAAATAAATAGAGAGATTATAAAAAAGGACAGTATTGTTGACTGTCCTTTTTTTGCTGTTTATATGAACGAGGGGGGCAACCGAGATACATGTAATTTTAGGTTATAGGATGTATTATCTCGGCTGAACCGCTATATGGACTGCTGATAATTGAGGTTATGTAAATGAATCCTTATAATAATAAAAAAGAAAGGCAATTGGAGTTTGATACATTATATATATTTTTAAGTACAACAAAAAAGGACAGTTAAAAAACTGTCCTTTTTTGTTGCTATCTATTTAGATAGCTGTGTGCACGAACGGGTAATCTATGGGACATGGGGGTTATGGTTTGGGATGAATTTCATCCTAGTAATAGCATATGTATAAGATGAAAAAGGGCTTGTATAATTATGATTATTTTTGTCTATTTAGTGTTTTGTTAGTAAGAAATCTAGCCTTTTTTTTTAAAAGATGATATAAGCCTAATCAATTATTTAATTACTTTCATAAAGTATTAAGTAATTAAATAATAAAAGGGGTTGTTTAAGATGTTTTTTGATCGAAGATGTGATGATTTTGACAGAAGAAATAGATTTGACAGATGTGATGATTTTGATAGATGTGATGATTTTGACAGAAGACATAGAGTTAGAAAAATTGATGAAATAGATTCTGGTTTTAGACGTAGAAGATTAGACGGTTTACGAGAAGGGGATAAAATTCAAGTGTTTTCTGGTGGAGATAAAATTGATGGAACAGGAGTATTTATTAATATCGAAGATGGATTTCTTATTTGGGTTGATAATCGTGCAAATATTAATATCACAAGTCTAGATGTTATTAGTGTTCGAAGAATTTCTTAGTTAATAAAAAATCAAAGATAAGAGGGCTCTTATCTTATTTTGTTATAGGTAGACATGTTTATAAATTTTTCATGAATGTACAAGTATAAATTTTATTGCGTTCAGATATATGTATTAGTTTGAATAAAGGAGGGATAATCATGGGGCATGGAAAGATTAATAGAAGAAGATTAGACGGTTTAAGAGAAGGCGATAAAATCCAAGTGTTTTCTGGTGGAGATAAAATTGATGGAGTAGGAGTTTTTATTCGTATAGAAGATGGATTTCTTATTTGGGTTGATAATCATGCAAATATTAATATCACAAGTCTAGATGTTATTAGTGTTCGAAGAGTTGTTGGTTCAAGTTCAAGTGATTGCTGTATAGATAAAGGAAAATAAATGGTCTTATGTGAACTAGGATCCGCTCCAATGTATTTTGCTGGAGGGAGTTTTGATTTATAAAAAAAGGACAGTATTTTTGACTGTCCTTTTTTTGCTGTTCGTATAAACAGCAGTCGTAATAGGTAATCTATAGGGTGGGATTATGGTTTTGGATAATTTTCATCCTAGTGATGGTATATGTAAGTAATGAAAAAAGTGCTTGTACAATTATTAAAATTAGTGATTTTTAATTAACAAATTAAGTTGATTGGACATTTGATAGAAGAAAAAAGTTTAATAAATTAATCAATTAATTTATTAGTTTCATAAAATATGGTGCTAATAATTTTTTGAAAAAGGGGTTATGTTAAATGTTTTTTGAACGTAGATGTGAATGTGATGAGTGTATTAGAAAAAGAAGAAGATTAGATGGTTTAAGAGAAGGCGATAAAATTAGAGTCTTTTCTGGTGGAGATCAAATCGATGGAGTAGGTGTTTTTATTCGCATAGAAGATAGATTTCTTGTTTGGGTTGATGAGTCTGTAAATATTAATATCACAAGTTTAGATGTTATTAGTATTCAAAGAATTTCTTAATTAATAAAAAGGTTAAAGATAAGAGAGGATAGGGCTCTTATCTTTAACCTTTTTAAGCATTTTATTTATTGAAATCTTAAAAAGTAAATTATGAAAAATGGCCAAGAAATACTTTGTAGATTTATTTCTTGGCAGGGGTTTAGATGTTTTGGATGTCATCCGTAACATATAATATGTTTGGCAATGAAATAGTGTCTGTTTATATGTCACAATAAATATTTATTTAGAAAAGAAAAACTCTTAGTTCTTTACGGGATAGCGTCAGGATTTTGTGTTTTTTGCTCATGGGTTTCCTAACCTCTTTATTTATAGTGTTTTGAATGTATACTTTTATTGGTGAATTTGAGGATATCAGGGGAATCTGGATAAAGTCAATATTTTCGGGGATTTGAATGTAAACTAATATATAAAAGTTTACATTCATTTTTTTGTATGAACTTTGAAAAAATTAACCCCTCGCAGAAAACTACGAGGGGACAATTTTTTCAAAGAGTATTCTATTTGAGGTCTAATCAATTCATTGAATGAAACTTTGAGGAAAACATTCACGAACACCAGAATTTCTCAATGAGTTAAATAAAGCTGCAGTGATGATTAATATAACAATGTCATCAGTTCCATCTTCTAACTCATAGATTGCCCAGAATGCATTATCAACTGTAAAAATACATTTTCGTTCTAAGTGAAATCCAGGTGGTACAGTTGGAAGTGTAGTAACTGGTACACACACGTCTGTATCTCCTTCATCTCTGATAAAATCGAAAGTTTGCTGGTCAATTTCATAGATATTAAGTGGATCAATCTCCACACCTTTATCTGGAACTGTAATTTCATCCTCAACTAATAGGAAAAAGCGTTCGTCTCGAAAATTGAAAAGACATCTCGCCCCAATTTCAAATGTTGCCATTTTATATGCGCCTCCTTAGCAACTTTTTTATAGATTTAAAGTCGCTTCTACATAATATGTTAGATTAATAGATTTGGTTAGGGCATGTACCTGTGTAAAATATTTTATGGTGATTTTTTAAGGTGTTCTAAAATAAACGAATATGTAAAAGTCTACATTCGTTTTTATTTTTTATATTCGATAATGAGCAATCCATATCGATAAGCCAAAGAGGGTTGGAAAAATCTTATTGAAAATAACTATATATTGTGGCTGTCAACGGTAAGCGGAACGAAGTGAGCATTAAGGAGTTGACAGACTCGCCTGTCCCAGACCCTCTAGTGGTTGTCAAAAGGTACCCTTTTGACCCTGCCTACCGGCGAGGGAGCCCCCTCAAAAAATGAGGGGGTTGGGGGAGTTTGTGAGACGGGGTCTGGGGAAGATTTCCCCAGTGGGTTTGGGCAAAGCCCAAGGTTTGTTTTTGCCATGCTGGCCATGGCTCGGCAAAGCCGAAAAGCGTCGCAGACCCCTATCTATTTTGATACAAAGTGTCAAAATACGTATAGGGTTACGTCAATTGACACAATTTCGTCGCCTTGCTAGACTTATTGTATCAATTAATCTAGGAGAAGTGGTGGCATTTTATGTTGTTCTCTATCTCATTTAATCAATCTCACCAAAGTTCATTAAGCCATAATAACAGAGAAAACATTCATGGGAATCCTGGTATCGATCCATCCAGGTTAGACGAAAATATCTACTTTGTAAAAAAGGACATTCGAGTTGTATACGAGGATGTCTTTCAAGAGGCGATAGACAAATACAATGAGAAACAAAAACGGAATGACCGTAAAATCAAGAATTACTATGACAAGATAAAAAAAGATACAAAGACACATGAGCAGCGAGAATTGGTCGTAGCGATTGGGGAAGGCAAAGATGACCCAAAGTATAGGGGAGCGAAAAAGGAAGCGTTAAAACGGTATGCTGAGGCGTTTCAAGAGCGAAATCAGAATCTAGCTGTCTATAACATGGTTTTACATGATGATGAAGCCAATCCGCATCTACATATTAACTATGTACCAAACTTTGAAAGTAATCGTGGGTTAACAAAACGTGTTGGAATGGATAGAGCGTTGCAACAGCAAGGCATTGAAGGAAAAGGAACTGAATTAATTGCGAATTGGCGTGCGTTGGAAACAGCTTATATTGAAGAATTAACAAAAGAGCAGATTCCGGATTTTGAAAGAGCTAATGTAGGTTCTCATAAGTACATGAAAGTTCGTCAGTACAAGGAATATGCGGATGCCGCATCAACTATGGAAAAGCTTATGCATAAAAATAAAAATTTGGTGGTAGCTGGAACAAAGCAATTAAAAAAGCTAGTGGTGGATTTAGAAGATTCGCAACAAGAAGTAAAGCAACTTAATGAGAGAAAAGTAACTTTGCATGATGAATTAAATAAAGTTGAACGACGTTTGGAAGAGATAAAAAATAGTGAAATTGAGATTCCTAAAGTCGAAGCCAAAAGAGCAATGTTTAGTAATGATGTGAAGGTAGATTCAGTGGAATTTGAAAGACAACAAGAAGTGATAAAACGAGTTGCTCAATTACCAACTGTTATTAAAGATAAAGAAAAAGAACTGGAAAGGAAAAATAGAGAAATTAATAGTTTGAAAGATTCTCTTTCAAAAGAGCAACTTAGAAATAAAAAATTAGTTGGTAACACTCAAGATTTAAAGAAAGAAAATCTTGAGTTGAAAAAGGAAAATAAAAAAATAAC
>NZ_JAUCFT010000002.1:0-8490 GCF_030348195.1 Bacillus sp. DX4.1
AATATACAAGATTTCATGCAGGTTTGGGATGGGAAATAAACTAATCAGGTATGTGAAATTCCTGTCAGATCAAGGATGTATAAAAACCTGTATACAGTAAGGAAAAGAGAAACAGGCGGAACCTTTGTGGGAGAAGGGTTCTGCCTGTTTGGTCACTACCGATAATGATAGATTATGTTAATTAAAATATATATGTTATTTATAAGAATAAAATTTCTATAACAGTATATCCTACAAGAGGTAATTACTATATTTGGGTAAGGTGTTTCATATGAGTTATAAGAATTTATTTTCTTTAATCCGGAACATGGTTGGGAAAATTTTTTCTATAGTAAGCATTGTTATTAAGAGTGTAATTTCTTTAAGGAGGAATATTTTTATGGGCGTTTTAAGTGGAAATCCACAACATGAACCAATGCACTACGGAGAAGTTTTTGGAATTTGGAGCTATCTTGCAGCGGCACAAGGTGCAATTGCTGGTTATCAGGTTCTCATTAACCATACAGGAGATGAGGACTTAAAGAAATTTTTAGAAAACCTTGTAGAGAATGATATCCAATCCGAAGTTGAAGAATTAAAAAATTTATTAAAATTAAACGGTGTTGCATTACCACCAGCACCTCCAGAAAGACCAGTTGCATCTATTGAAACTATCCCTCCTGGAGCTCGTGTTAATGATGCGGAAATTGCAGCTAAAGTTTCTATAGATCTTGCTGCTGGTTTAGTAGCGTGTAGCCAAGCCATGGGACAATCTCTTCGAGAAGATGTAGGAATGATGTTTGGTCAATTCCATATGAAAAAAGCACAAGCTGGTGCTGTATTACTTCGTCTGAATAAGAAAAAAGGTTGGATTATTCCGCCTCCATTACATGTTCAACAATCTGAACAAGCATAATACTTAATAGCAATCTAATTTCTTTTTTTATGGTTGCCTTAGTCTTTACAAGGCTAAGAACAATTTAGAATTTCGTAAAAAAAAGCTTCTTAGGTAAGAAGCTTTTTTTATGTTCAAATTATATATGCTTTTAGATATATGAACTACCGATAAGTGGGGTTATGTTAACTTGAATTTTTTTCTATGTACATACATGTTAAAAAATGAAAGTATAGACTGCAACAAAGATAATAAATCCTGATGCTAAAAATAGCGTATACGCTGAAGTTTTTCGATTTTCTTTTAAGTCAGAAAGTCCTGTCATTAAAATCATCAATCCCATAAATAAAGACATAAAAGGCATTATTTCAAACTTATCAGTTATTAAAGAGTAAACCGCTAAAATACAACTAATTAATCCAAATATAATCTTTAATAATGTCAGCAAAGAACAACCTCCTTAGTTAGGTCTTAATATAAGTATAGAAAATATTTTATAGGATACCATTATTTTTTACCATTTATAAGGAAATGAAGAGTATTAATCAAGTAAATAATTTATTATGTCTTTCGTATAAGTATTTTAATTTCAATGAGATACTTATATTGTCCATAGGTCGTTCAATCTCTTTATGTATAGTGTTTTGAATGTATACTTTCCTAGTCATTTTTGAAGAAAATGACTAGAGTGCGATAGAGTCAATAAAATCAATGAAATGAATGTAAACTAATATACTAAAGTTTACATTCGATTTTTAAAAGTTTAATTCGTTTATTTTACATTATTTTCTAATTCATTTGTGCTATATTTATTAGAAAAGGGGACGAATTAATGCTGAAATTTATTTGGTCTTTAGTTTTTGCTCTTATATTTTTTTGGGTGGTACGTGGTCCACTGATACCCTACATATCTTCGAATCAAAATATTGTTGCTATCTTAGTTATTTTCATAGTAGTTATTATTAATTCCTGGATTATTGATTTAATAAATCGTTTATACAAGAAAAAGAAGACTGAACTAGAGAGTTAATCTAGTTCAGTCTTCTTTTTCATTTAATTGAAAGTAAACTAATATTCAAAAGTTTATTTTCAAAAAGATAGAAAATCGAGCGAAGCGACAACCGTTTTAGGACGAAGAAATGAAATTTCGAGGACAAAATAACGGTAAAGGTACTAGGAAACTTCCTAGTAAGACAAAAACATATTTTTTGGGGAGTGGGCGCCCACTCCCATAGCTTGCCCTTCCCTTTTCTCTTTTAGAATTTTCCTGACGTTACCTCGATGATAAGAAAAAAGAGTCCTAAACAATAGGGACTCTTTTTCTACTTAGTTATAACAAAAAAAGCCAATCATGATATAATTGAGTTGCGACGCTACAACTATACATAAGAGGCTTTTTTATTCTTATAAAATTCTAATTACATAATAGCATAAAAAGAGTCTCCGTACTAGTTGTAAATACTAGGAATGAGGAGAAAAGTTATGACAAATACCATCAATTTAAAACAAGCTGAAAAAAATGCAAGATTGAGAGATATCGAGGATTCGAAGATCTTGTCAGAAGAAGAAATGTATTTAGCAAATGAACTTCAAGCAAAGGCTGGTTCGAGAGGAATGAAATTAGTTCCTGAACGTAAAATTAAGAATAAAGCGAAGTTTGTTCAGATTATTCAACAAAATATCCAGTATTTATTTGAAATTGATTATTTAACAAATGCTGAGAAGGTATTTTTATTAGATATTTCAATGTGTGTGGGTTTTTTAAGTAATTGTTTAGTTAGTGATATTAACTCTAAAGAACAAATTCCATTAACTCAGCGAGAATTAGCAAAAAAAATAGGAAGACATGAAACGAAAGTTAGTCCTTTGGTTAGAAAATTAATTGATAAAGGTATTATTGCTCGTTCTGAGAGTGGTGTTGATGATAATAATGTTAGGGCATATGCTTTGTTTATAAATCCTCATGTTATGTTTTCAGGGAATAGAGATGAAGTCAATCCAACACTTAAAGCTATGTTTAGAAAGGTTCCTAAACAACTTAAAAATTTACCTATTAAATTATTTTAAGTCTACTTTAATTAGTAGACTTTTTTTGTTGATTTCGTACTTACCAAAAACGGTAAGTTTACTTACCAAAAACGGTAAGTACGAAAAATCCTGAAACCCTTGATATTACTGGGTATTTTCTACTTTGCTATGCTTGTCCCTTCTCACTCTATATAGAAATGGCTAAAAGTTCCGCAAGGAACGGGTCGTATTTTCTTTCGCTTTGCTACAGAAAATCTCCACCCTTTTCGCTTTGCTACATCCTTGCAAAACTTTTTTCGGCTCGAGTTTTGGCGGCACCAAGCCGATACATCCAAAAGCAACTATTTGGGATCATCGGCTTGAATTGCTATTATACGAGCCGAAACGCTAGTGATTCGATTTAAAATTTCACTTACCAAATTAATAGAATACGTTATATGTGGGGTTTCGCCCCCACACGACGAACCAGCCTCAACCCCAAAAGCAAACGAAAACCTCCATTTAAAACCGTTTATTTTGCTTTTTAAGCGAGTATTTTTGTTTTTACGACAAATAGTATTGTTTTAGATTTATATTCTTTAAAAAGGATTTTGGAGCGTTTGAATAGCATCTTGTGTTTTATTGTTATCTTTTTCTAGATTATAGTTTTATATTTACTCAATTTCGATTGATCTGTTTTAGTATTTTAAAGTAATGTTCGATTGCAATTTATTAAAAATATCATGTCCTCAGTGAGTACACATATGGAGCCATCAAGGGGACTTTGTGTACTCACTGAGTCTACACCTAGGGACTTAATGGGGACAATTCGAAGGTTTTGTGTCGTCAGTGAGTCGACATCCTGGGAATTTTCGTGTACCCACGTTTAAGCTAGGCTCTGCCTAGCCCCAACACCTAGTTGGGCCCAAAAACCCCTTATGCTCTTCTCTCTTTTATGATTCGGAATTTCCAATTTTATAGAATGGTTTGTTTTTTAATCAAAAATTATTATGTTAAAAAACAAAAAGTTAATTTATGTGTATGTAAGAAGGCTTAGGGGATCCCTATTTGGGAACAAAATTGATGATGTTGTTTAGTTGTTTGTTTAAATAGTTTTAATAAGTATTCATCTGAACAAGGAATTTATCTGAACAGCGTCTAAACACTTGATATAATAGTGTTTATGAGTGTTGTTCAGATGCTGTTTGTTTGTTTAGATAGGAGTGATTTAAACAATGATTAGGGAAAAACATGAATTAATTTGGTTATCGGCTGAAGATATAGCAAAACAAGTTGGTGTATCTTCAATGACAATTAAACGAAATTGTAATACTTATGAAGAATTTATTCTATTCAAACAGGGGGAGAAAAATAAGTACTATATTTCTTCTGAATGTGTGGATGTTTTAAAATTTATTAATAAACTTCGAAATAAAAAGAATGTTCCTCATAAAGAGATACTAGAAGTATTAGATAAAGAAGGTTTTAAAAAATATATTGCTGTTGATATGGAAGTTGTTCAAGAAAACACTTCTAAACAAACGTTTGAACAGACTATGTTTACCTTAGATGAAGTGAGAAAAATAGTTGCGGAAGAATTAGAAAAAGCAATGAAAGATCAAGTAAATAAGAAAGATGAACAAATTATGTATTTAATGAGAGAGATTCAAGATTTAAAAAGAATTATGATAGAAGAAAAGCAAGCAATATTAGAAATAGGTTCATCTGAACAACAAGTAAACAATGAAGAAGTACAAGAGATTAAGAAGGAATCGTGGTGGCGGCGCATGTGGAATCGCTGAGTCCTGGCGTTTATGCCGCGAAAGTTCCTTGACGATGAGGGGAACCCTCATGCAAACTCGCCAGAGGTGGCCCCGGAAGGGCGGTTTTTGCCCGCTGGGGTTGGCTTTGGGAGTTTGAGGGTTCGGAGGCTCGTGGTCAAGGGAACCGTGGAATAAAAAGCGAGGACGGACCCCAGGACAGGGCAAAAACCAATGTCTTCGCCAAGATTCGTGGTTCTACTGTTAGAAAAAGGTGATATAGCATACATACAATAAGGGAATGCAGTACAGATCAGCATACAAGCATTCCCTTGCTATTAAAATGTTGTTTTTTAAGTATACTTTTATTTACATAAAACATTGAGTTTTATTACATAAAATATTATATTCCAAAAAAGTATTGCTATTTTTGAAAGCGCTTACTATAATAAAGGTACAGAGATTCACAAAATCTTAATATAAGAATAAAGGAGGAAACAACATGGAAATCGCAATGGCAGTTTTAAAATTTGTAGGTGGAATCATTCCATTCGTACAAGAGCTTTTAAAAGCAGTAATGTAAGTTTATTATCCCGCAATTATTTATAAAAATTATCATACAAATGATCTGTATATCAAAGATGAATTGATGTGCAGATCATTTGTATGAGCAATGTTTAAAAAAGAAAAAGAATCCCAAAAGAAATAAGGGATTCTTTTTTTCGATTAATATATTTGTTTTATCCCAATATAAAAAATAAAATTTTATTGCTATACGATTATATATGCATATAATTATATATAGATAATCATTATTATAGTAATAGGGAGAGAAAGAAATGAAAAAATTAATTATTTCGGGTGTATGTGCAGCGGTATTTGGTACGACTTTTTTTGCGCAGAATTCTTTTGCTGAAACAACAAGTGATAACTCAAATCAGAATATAAAAGCAGCGAGCGTTCAAACAAGTAGTTTTATAGATGTACCTCAATCGCATTGGGCGTATAAAGAGATTCAGTACATGGCTGATCATAATATAATGCGAGGATTTGGTAATGGTTATTTTGGTGTCAAAGATAAAGTGACACGTGAAGAATTAGCAGTATTTTTATACAGAATGATTAAGATTCCTGACGGTCCTTATAAGAATCCTAAACCTTTCAATGACATAGATGGTTCAAATTTCAAAAAGGAAATTGTAGCAGTATACAATAATGGCATTTTTCCTTATCTAAAGGATGAAAAATTTGATCCTAAGCGTAATATAACACGAGCGGAAATTGCAGTTGCGTTTAGAACTGCCTTTGGTTTGACTAAGAAATTTGATCATCAATTTACTGATACGCAAGGTCACTGGGCAAGTGAAGAGATTAAAATTTTATATAGTAATGGTATAACTAGTGGTGTAGGCGATAATCAATTTGATCCAGAGGGGGTTGCAACACGTGAACAGTTAGCTATGTTCTTATACAGAGCTATCCCAGCGGCTTCAAAACCCCTTCAAGTAAACTAACTATTTAAAACCGACTCATACGAGTTGGTTTTTTCTTTGCAGGAATTTATAAAACATCTGTATAATAAGTAACTCCTCCCTGACTAAACAGCACACCCGAATGTACGGCAGAAGTTGGGAAAAGTTATAAGGTAACAGGCAATAATTATGGTATGTAACAAAATTCGTATGTAGAATCAATGCCCACAAGATAGGGCTTTTTTCTTTGTTCCAAAACAAAAACGTAACATTTTTAATATGTATTAATAACGTTAATGTTAAGACAACACAAATAAAACCCCACAAAATGTAGGGTTTATAGCAATCCTCTTTTTTCAAAGAAGTCACGGAATATTCTATTAGGGGTAGCATACACATTTTAACGTTTTTATACGCTAAGGGATTCTCAAAACTCAATAACACGATTTGAATTGAGATTTTGATTTAAAGATGAGTTTTGGGATACTATTTAGGCTCTTTTCAGTACCTTTTACATTGAAGTACGTTTGTCTCAAATACCTACGTTTTTGAGATTGGTGATACCGCTTAGAGTGGTAAAATCAACGTTTTTTCATGTCGAAATTTGCTTAGCGTATATTTTCGTTAAAATGTGGACGGGACCCCAATAAGGGGGGATTTTGATTTATAAAATATAATATTAAATTTAATAAATATTATATTTTGATGCAATATTGCATATTAAAAAGAGTTGCTAATTTTGTTATTTCAAAATACAATATAAATAATTAAATATTCAGAAAAATATAAGGAGTGATTAATATGGCAATTGCAACAGCAGTTTTAACTTTCTTAGGTGGAGTACTTCCTTTAGTAACAACTTTATTAAAAGCATTTATGTAATATAATTTTTTTCAGAATTATTCTTAATAAAACTTATACAAATGATTCATGTATTGGAAGTGTACTCAATATATGGATCATTTGTATGGGTTTTATTAGAAAAAAGTTTTTTTGTTTTTATTTAGGTTATAGTCTGATGTTAACGAAGTGACAATCAATCCTAAATAATCAGAAAATTCTTTACAATGAAAGCGCTTTCTGTTATGATAATAAATGGGTTGGATGGCACGAGTGGCTATCAGGGTATTTAGCGTAGGTGGGGCTAATACTATGGACAGGATAGAAATAAATATTATATTGTTTTTTACTATTATGAAACTCTACATACATTATAAAAAAGGAACTGACTCATTATTTTATGAGTTGATTCCTTTTTTATTTTATTGCAGTTAAGTGAGGGTAAAGCAATTCCCCCCAAAAAAATGTCGAATTTATCAGAATATTGTATTTTCTTGTTGATTTATTTTATTTTTAATGCTAAACTCATAACAACAAAGAAAGAGTAAACGAAAACCCTTAGTGAATTAAATTTTCTGAATTTTTAGTCTTATCGGTCGGTTTACTCCATTTGATTGACATGTTTGTGTATTGCTTTTCCACTCTTTCTTTGTTCTACCCTATAAAAGAAAACAACCTGTTTTTATCCAAGTTGTTTTCTTTTGTAAAAGCTTAATTTGTTGTTTTTATAACAGTTGGGATCACTATTTTAGAAGTTATTATGGTTTACAGGAGGGGAGCAGTAGCTAATAGATTGGACATTTAATGAGGAGTTTGCATTACAATGGAGTGGATCCAGAAAGAGGTGAAAACTAAGAAATTTGGATGTTAGTTTTTTAATTTTAGAAAAGGAAGAATAAAAATATAGTGGACATACAATTACAATAAGGGAATGCAGTATAGATCAGTATACATGCATTCCCTTGCTATGATTATGTTATTTTTTTCGAATCGTTTTATAAAAGTAAAATTAGATAGAAATTCGGTATATCTCAGTTTACTTTTATATCTAAAGTTCCGTCTTCTCGAACAGCTTGAATAATAATCTTTGCTGTTCCTTTTCCTTCTCCTTCAAAATAACCAAAAATAAATTCTTCGTGTTTTTTTTCGTTTTTATCTTGGTAATGTAATTTGAGAGCATTTTCTCCCATATCTTTTAGTTTAATTTTAGTCTTATATTTTTCATTTGAATGAAGAGTAGGAACTATGAAATTTTGAATTTCACGACCATCAGAAATTGTAAGACCTGTTATATTTTGATTTGTTTTATTTTTAATTGTTATATCAAATCCACTTTTAAAAAATAAGAAATACACACTCATTACAATTAGAATGCTCCCTATTACTAGAGAAGGGTATATCCATTTGCTTTTTTTCATGAATTTCCTCCTTTTTCATTTAACTTCTTAATATTAGTAAAACAACCTATTTTTGTAAATCGTTCGATTAAAAAATGTAAAATTGTATTTTGAATTAAATCCAAGTTATATGGGAGAAA
>NZ_JAUCFT010000003.1:0-8136 GCF_030348195.1 Bacillus sp. DX4.1
GTGGTTAAAGTACAGTTAATTAACAACTCGACATGCTGTAACTCCATTCTTTTCGCTGAATGCGAATGAAGGGAGGAAAAAGAAGATGCAGTATGTCCGTAATATGAACAAAAAAGACACCATTCTGTTATTCGTTGGTTTGTACCTTGGATTACTTGTCGGTTTATTAGCAACAGTACTAATTACCGCGTTTGGTGTTACTGAGTTATCGTTGCTGGTTGCATTGATTTTAGTAGTCGCAATTCCAGTCATACTAAAGTATCTGTTAAAAATGTTACTTTTCATCTTGGTTAAAACTGTGAAATTCATCTATACAATCGGAAAACGAATTTGGAATTGTGCTAAAAAATTCTGGTGAGACAGAATTTAATTCCAGTGATAATCATCTTATTCCCCAATAAGGTGATTATCTTTTTTAATCGAATAAGTTTAGAATTCTAAATAAATTTCTTAGTAAGTTAGTTGAGCAAAAACCCAACACTTTATTATGTTAACACTTTTACCCCATGTTATGCAACGAAAACTTGTTAATTTCTAACCATTTTGTGTTAAGAAGTCAAGAATAAATAAGTACAATGTTAAAAATTACACTCTTTTTGAAACATACTGATCCAATATTAAGATTATGCAGAAAAACAAAAAAGGTTACAAAAAATCGTTCGACTATTTGTAAAAAAATAAAACATTAGATAGTATAGCCAATATTTATAAAAACAATACATCTAAATTATTCTCTTGTATTATATCTTTTTTATGCATTCTCTAAATTCCTTCTTACTTACCAAATAGACGACTCCAGAGTGATTTCTTCTGTTCTGAAGCTGCTATTAGACGCTTACTATCTTGTATTTCCCTTAATACTTGCATTAATTGAATATCTCTTTTCTCTTCTCTTATTATCCTTTGAGCATCAGTTTCCTGTAAAAATTTATTTTGTTGATCCAACCTTTGAATTAACTCTAAATTAAGTTGTTCTAATCGTTCTATACGTTCAGTTAATGCTTTTATGTGTTCTGTATCTGCTACGCTATCTATAGCAACAGTTGCTATATTATTTTCTTCAACACTTGTCATTGCTAGATTTATAGCCTGTTCTAGTGTTACGTTCTTCTTGTTCATAGCTGTTACTAGCCGTTCTATAGTTGCTACGTCTGTATGATAAAAAATCCTAGAATTATTATTGCCGCGCTCAAAAGGATACCCGGATTCCTCTAGGGCAAGGCAATATTTACGCAAAGTACTTGAGCCAATTCCTAAATTCTTGGCAACCTCAGATCCCCAATAAGTTTGAGCCATATTTTGTCCTCCCTCTGTTCTAAGCTGTTCTTCAGTTGCTATATAGTGTTTTCCTTCTTAAAAAAGATAACACCTTCTTTTTTAAATATAAAGATGAGTTTCCAATTGTCTTTTAAAATTAACCAGAGTAAAACACAATAACCCAACTACTTTTTTTATACATAATTCTATACAGATTTTTGTACTAATACAGAAATTCATAAACCTAAAAATCATTGTTATATCAACAATGTATAAAATCATGTATAGTACGATAAAAAGAGAAAAAGCACAAACCCAATCATATCAAAGGTTTGTGCTTTTTCCTTGCTACCGATAATGGGACGTTATGTTAACTAGACGTGTATAAGATATACAATCAAACAAAGTTATTTTTCATTTTCATTCTTATTTTGAAATAGATGCACAATCAAAAGTCCACCAACAAATAAGATTGGAAATCCTACGACTATATATAATCCATTTTTTTGGTATTCTTAATATAATTGCAAGATAACTAAAAGAAAAAGCCCATAATGCTAAAATTATGATTTCTAACATCTTCTTTTTCATTAAAAGTTAAGCACCCCAGATCCCCTTGAAAAAGTTGTATCCGGAATATTATAACAAAATAAAAAAAGACCCTACAAGAGGGTCTTTCATCAGCTAATATTAAGCTTTTTGAACATTAGTAGCTTGTGGGCCACGTTGTCCTTTTTCTACTTCAAACGTTACACTTTGTCCTTCGTCTAAAGATTTGTAACCGTCGATTTGGATAGCTGAGAAATGTACGAATACGTCTTCTCCACCTTCACGCTCGATGAATCCAAAACCTTTGTCTGCATTAAACCATTTTACTTTACCTTGTTCCATAATTGTTGCCTCCTAGTGTGGATACCCACACATATGTTACTACTCTTGCTCAAATACCTTAGACGAAAAACAAAATTTATTCTTAATCTCAAACCGAACAAAAATAGGTCTATCTTAAATTAACATACTTTCTAAAAAATAGCAAATTTCAAAAATAAGTCCTTATGGTAATTAACCACTAATAGTGGTTGCTGGAGAAAAAGTCACTATGATAGTCATCACAGCAAGAAGTTGCCAAAGGATCTCGACAATATCATTGGTTTGATTTTTTTCAGACATTCAACAACTGATAAAATTAGCTATTTTCGAGTTAAATTTTACTTTTGATAACGAACATTATGTAAATGAGCTGTCCATATGGGCAGCTTATTTTGTTATTAGTCTGGTTTTATATTGTCTTTTGGTCTTCCCTTTGCTTTTTGGCAGAGTGCTGGCTCGTCGTGTGGGGACGAAACCCCACGTATTGCGTATCAATTTTTGAATAAAAACTATTTCGGGACGAATGATCTAGGCGGTTCGGCTCGTATACTTGCTTGTCCAAGTCGAGAACCATTGCTTTGCTTTTTGTCTGTCGGCTTGGCGAGAAAAGCACACGAGCCGAAAAAAGTTTTGCCAGGATGGAGCGTAGCGAAAAAGGTGGAGATTTTTGAGCGTTCTTTGCTCAAAAATACTACCTGTTCCTTGCGGAACTTTTAGCCTTATATAGAGAGTGAGAGTAAATTAACCTTATTTGGTTATAAAAATGTTGTTATATCAAGGATTTATAGGTATTTTCGTAGTTATCAAATTAGGTAACATTAGTTATCAAATTAGGTAACTACGAAAACATAAAAAATAGCCCTTAAAAAAGGGCTATTGGAAATTTTTTTAATAAAGATTTGGATTTTATAAATAATGCTTTTAAAGTAACTTCAATATTGTCACGTTCACCAGAAAACATAATGTTAGGATTAATAAAAATTGCGTTAGTACGTGCGTTATTACCTTCAATTTCTTGACCTACTGCTTTTACTACAATACCTTTTTCTTGTAATTGCTTTAATACTCGACTAACCTTAGGTTTACTCGTTCCAAGACGTTCAGCAATCTGCGTTTGAGTCATAGGAACTGCACTTCTAGAATGAATATCATCAACTATACAATTACTCTTAAATTGTAAAAATCGTTGAATGCGCATTAAAAATAGTATTTCTTCATCAGTAAAATATCCTGTCTCCAAAGCATAGTTCCAATTATCTTGAATCAATTGAACAAACCTCACTTTCGATTGAGGACTTTTTTTAGTACCTATGTAAAGCTCTTTACCAGTAGCTTTAGCCATAATCTCCATAGCTTTTTCTAATTCAGCTTTTGAAACCTCATTATGATCTTGCTTAAATTGTTCATTTTCAATTTCTAAATCTCTTTTTCTAGCATTTCTTTCAGCTTGTCCAAAATCTACAACTTTTGTCATAAAATAATTCTCTCCCTTAGTGGAAGGAATCAACTTTTATATGTTAGAATGTATATAGAATATATATTGGTTGATTCCAACCTTATTATGAAAAACCGCCTGCCGACCAAAGCATGGGCGGTTTTTCTCGTTTATTACATCTTTCTTTATAATAACATGAAATACGTTACTAAAGGTTTCCATCTACTAAAAATCAATTCTCTTTTTCACCATTATCACGTCTATCTTTCCATATCAAACCCTCTCTGCTTATTCATTTCCCTCTTATGTTCCTGTTCAAAATGATTATTAACTTCCCTACCAACCAATTCATTTTTAACAAGCCCTCTAAACGCCTGAAATTGCTCTTTTAAAGCTGCTTTCGTTTGTTGGTATAAAACCCTTATATTTGTTTGTAAATCCTTTATATGAGCTTTTAAAGACCCTATTTCCTTATGTAATACACTAACTTCTTTTTTTAACTGACCTTTTTCTTGTTTCAATATCCTATTCTCTTCCATCCAACCTTCTGCAGTCATTTTTAAACTTTGATACTCTCTCACAAAGTCTGTTTTTCTCAAACGCTCATAATCCTTTTTGATAGTAACCGCTGCGTTCACTTGTTTTGTTAATTCTTGATATTGTTCTGGTGATAACACATAATTTCCAGTCTTTTTCTTCGTGACTTCAGCTTTCCCAAACGTTTTATTATTCTGTACTTCTGTTATTACTTCTTTACGCAAAAATGGAATTTTAATAGGTTCATTTGGCACTTGATCCGTAGCACAATCTAATCCTTTTTGCATTTGTTCTACTCTTTTTTCTAACTCTATATGACGCTGGCCAATTAACTGCAGCTTTTCATTTTCACTCTCTACTTGTTGCTTTACTATTTCTAATTCTTTGTACGTATCAACGACATCACTTTCCAAACACGTTTTCGTTACTTCTAATTCGTTTCTTTTCTCTTCAACGTTTTTTAAATAATCGTCAATCGTTTGTAACTGTGTTTCTTTTTCTTCTACTTGATTTTCAATAGTTGACTTTGCTTCTGCATACTCCTTGTATTGACGGACTTTCATGTACTTATGAGAACCTACATTAGCACGTTCAAAATTCGGAATATGCTCTTTAGCCAATTGCTCAATATAGGCCGTTTCTAATTCTCTCCAATGTGCAATTAACTTTCTTCCCGTTCCTTCTACACCTTGTTGTTGCAAGGCTCTATCCATTCCGACACGCCTCGTTAATCCTCGACTACTTTCGAAATTCGGTACATAGTTAATATGTAAATGCGGATTAGCTTCATCATCATGTAAAACCATGTTATAAACTACTAGATTTGGATTTCGCTCTTGAAACGCTTCAGCATAGCGCTTCAGTGCTTCTTTTTTCGCCCCTCTATACATTGGGTCATCTTTACCTTCCCCAATCGCTACAACCAATTCTCGTTGCTCATGTGTCTTATCATCTTTATGTACTTTGTCATAGTAGTCATTTATCTTACGGTCATTCCGTTTTTGTTTCTCGTTATACTTGTCCACCGCTTCCTGAAAAACATCCTTGTATACACTTCGGATATCCTTTTGAACAAAGTAAATATTCTCCTCTAATCTGGATGGATCTATGCCAGAATTTCCATGAATATTTTCTCTGTTATTGTGGCTCAATGAACTTTGGTGAGATTGATTAAATGAGATAGAACCCAACATAAAATGCCACCACTTTCCCTAGATTAATTGATACCATAAGTCTAGCAAAGCGACGAAATGGAGTCAATTAGAGTAACCCTATACTTATTTTGACGCTAACGCATCAAAATCGATAGGGGTCTGCGACGCTTTTCGGCTACGCCGAGCCACATTTCACGTGGCAAAAACAAAACCTTGGGCCTTGCCCAAACCCACTGGGGAACTCTTCCCCAGACCCCATTTATCGAACTCCCCAACCCCTCAATCCTTGAGGGGCTCCCTCGCCGGTTGGCAGGAACAAACAATAGTTTGTTCAATGCCGAGAGGGTTCGGGTGTAGTCCAGTTGGTCAAGTCAAATACTCCCTTCGCTTCGCTAGGTCCGTTTTGATTGACCAACACATGCAACCACCTGTTCCAAACCTTTGCGATTTTTACCAATTAAATAAAAAAGAGCCCTGTAAAAAGGACTCTTTTTTTATTCTACATGTTGAGTAAATGCAGAATGATTTGCAATGTAGCATTAGTTCCAAAAAGAACATTGATAATCTTGTCAAAATTACAAGTAAAATCAATTTCAGTGTTTTCACCATGCTTCTTCATCTTGAATTTAATCAATCTTTTCACCTCGCGATTCATTATTTATCAGCGTATTTTGGGTACCCCTACCCTTATCGATTCTTTGCAACTTACCAAATGCAAAGAAGTCCACCTTTACGTCCTGCCATGTCTATTTCTCTCTTCATTGTCCGAAATGTCAATCGGTTGATCTACATTTGAAAATGGATCGTCATTATTCAATAATTCAGAGTTAACTAAACTACTAAATTGACCAAATGGGGATGGTTGCTGATTGAATGAACCGCGTTATGTTACCCAACATATGTAATTATCCTATTATTTCTAATAGCATTCAAGTATTTGTTGCTAGCATAAATACTGAATGGAAATTAGGAAAAGTATTGTGTTATCAAACACGATCCAAAATTTCGAAATTATAGAGAAATCCTATCCTATAAAACAATATTACTGTTTTAAAACCATAGAATTAAAAAAAAAAAAAAAACTACTACTGTTCGATATTATTTTCGCGGTTGGTGTTCGTCTTATCTAATTGGTTATACTTAGTGGTTTTAGTTTTCTTGTAGTATTAGTTTTAGTTTGCACGAACATATTTACCATATTATAACGAATTATAGCGCAATGAATTTAAACATTTAATGCGCTCTTACGCATTTGTTTCTTCGTTTTGATTCGTGGTAACATGATTTAAAGAGGAAAATAGGAGGATGAATATGGTTAATAAACGACTTAAAATAAACCTAGCAATAGAAGCGGTGGATGAAACAGACTTTGCATTAAAAGATTATTATCAAAGTTGGCGTTCAAATAACCAACAACAAAAAATACCTTTTGTTGCATTATATAGTTCATTTAAGGAAAAACATTTAAGAGATCTTGAAGCTGGACCATTAAAGTTATACTTATTTTTCGCTTTTGCTGCAAATAATGATTACGGGCATAGTTGGCATAGCATTTCAAGTATTGCTAATTTTTTTGGCGCTCAAACAAGGACTATCGACAACTGGATTAAAGTTCTCGTAGAAAAAGAACTAATTTATCGAGAACAAAAAGGAAAAAAATCACATACAACTTACTTAATCCCCTATAACAACACGTTTATTAAGCATAAAGCGTTATTAAAAAGACATTCAAATAGTCAAAGTATTTTAAATGACCTTATTTCTAAATTACAAGGATTAGAACCTTTATACGGTGAGGTTTTAAACGTGTTCCATTTATTCTATTGGGGAAGTGATAAAAAAGGAAAACCTGACAATAAAAAGAGCATCCAAGAATTATTAATTATAACCAGAAGAGATAACGATGTTTTAATTGGACATACTTATCGTCTCACAAAATCTGAACATTTAAGTATAAATGAACTGTTCGTTGAAGAAACTTCTGTATTTAACAGTCCTTTTAAATATAAAAATAAAAATGTGACTGGAATTGCATTAGAACACGATATCATGGCTGATCATCATCAACGTGCGGAAGAAATGGCAAGCTTGCTAATAAATTTAACAAATATAGAAGAATGGCGACTTGAAGAATTTCCTAAGGTTCAGTATGGGGAAAAAGATGACTTCTTTCCACCTACTTTAATAGATAAAGAAGAAAATAAAGAATAGTCAATGTAGGGGGAGCATACCGAAAATGCGGATTTACAACGTTAAGATTTTTGAGACAAGTCATACGAAACACTAGAAAGCTTTATTTGACGTGAAATCAATTAAGTCTCAATAGATTAAACCCTATTGAGACAATGATTTTTATCTTAACGTTATAAATCCGCAAAATCCTGGTACTACCCCATATTAGATAATAAAGAGAGAATGAAGAAAAAACGATTGATACAGAACCTGTTTTTTTACATGTTTAAAAGACTATACTATGTGAAAATCTTTTAAAGACCAGGTAAATAAATAATAGTAAAAAAATGTCCAATATAGGCATTAAATTAATTAAAGGTGAGTATAGTGTAATGTAGGCATAAGATATAGCTAAGTTTGCTTGAGGTATGGGCATATTCGTTGCAATTAATATTGAGGAAAAATAAATCACAATGGTAGATTATCACCTAAAAAAATCTATTTTTCAAGTTTTATCCCTTGACACCATATTCTGGAATGTGTTATGGTGGAGAGTGTGCGATTTACCTAAATTGAAATAAAAAAAACCCTTGATAAATTCAAAGGGTCTGGATTGAACTCTATGAAATTGTTCTTTTGAAAAGAAAAATTCCGTGGTTCCCCAACCACGTTTGAATATAGATATCGAAGCATGATGATCTTGAAAAGGAA
>NZ_JAUCFT010000004.1:0-1004 GCF_030348195.1 Bacillus sp. DX4.1
TGCTTAATCGATGTACCGGAACACCCTCACACAAATTATAGTAAATCGGATGGTGTAATTGGTGTGGATTGCAATCTAGATCATTTTGCTTGGGCGAATGTAACAAAGGATGGGAATTACAAAGGAAGTGGTTCCCTCCGTTTTTCTATTATGGGTAAATCAACTGGACAAATCACAAAGATAATCGAAGCGGAAGTCATTCGCTTAGTTGATCTCGCGTATCGGTATAACAAGCCGATTGTAATAGAAAAGTTAGATACCACGCAATCAAGGGCAGGTGATCGATACGGAAATAAGCGAGTGAATCGAATGAAGAGTATGTTCGCTTATAAGAAGATGACAAGCGCGATTTTGGGTTGTGCGGATAAAATGGGCGTGGCTGTCTTTCAAGTTAATTCAGCTTACACTTCGATTTCAGGGAAGATGAAATATATGCGGAAACTTGGCATTTCTATTCATCAATCTGCGGCTTTTACGATTGGGCGTCGTGGATTAGGGTATAAAGAAAAAGTACCTCAGGTGCTTCAGCCTTATATTCCAAAGAAAGAAGCACACCACTGGACCCATTGGCATCAATTAAACAATCGATTGGATATTCGGACCCATCATTTCTATCAGTTATACCATGTGAATCAGCCGAAAGAAGCCTTACAAATAGAACGATTAGACTTATTTGAAAGTGAAAAGAAAAAACTAGCAAAACTGTTTGCATCATGAAAAAAGAATCCCTTGTCCCAGTCTCTTACGCTTGTCACCAGAGCAGATAACAGGTCTAGGAACTGGATGAATGACAGGGTGTTCTTCGCCTCGATATAGGAAGAAAGTAGCTGTACCTGTTCTATTTTCCTCGGAGGATAGAAAGAGGTCGTCTTGCATAAGGACACTACCGAATTTCTATATCGTTGTATCCTCTTTGTTGAACGAGAGGAAGTGTTTTTGTTAGGGCAGAAACAGTAGAATCCCCCACCTCAAGCTCGTGTAGAGGTAGGTGGGGGTAGTTCAAT
>NZ_JAUCFT010000005.1:0-591 GCF_030348195.1 Bacillus sp. DX4.1
AGCTGTGTGAAAGGAAAGATTACGTTTCCCAAAAACTCCCGCTTTTCGAAGAACAATAATATTATCTCCTTGTCTCGTAAAGAGGACACATTCATTTGGCTGAATGAATATCTGTTTGAGCACCAGTACTTAGATGTTCAAATCAAAAGGATTCAAGCAAAAATCGGTCGTTTGACTCACAGGCAATACCGTTTAAAGCAGAAGCTTGAATCGTACCAAACGCATATTCCGAGCGCGGTGTTTGGGAGTGAAAAACTATTTCGGTCTCAATTTACAATCGATGAGTTTATACGTAACCATGACAAATGGAAAACATTATTTTCCTGTGCTCGAAATAAACAACTCATTCTATCTGGCCGTAAAGATGCCAAACACGGAAATTTTGTGTTTCAGTATATGCTTGAGAAGCAGGAATTGTGGATGACGACAAGTACAGGAAAACTGCTTATGTTTCCAGCTGTCACATTCCCGTATGGACAAGAAATCATTGAGGAAGTGATTAAAAACCAATTACATTGTAAGAATAGGAAAAAACATGGCAAACCGATTGCGTGGTCTGTGGAAGACTATGGGGAGTATTATATTGTGAAA